>CAZAJO010000007.1:0-61323 GCA_964485575.1 uncultured Gammaproteobacteria bacterium
AGTCTTTCCGAAGTAAAGGAGTAATCCGCTTCTGGAGGAGCATGCGTCCTATCAGCTAGTTGGTGAGGTAATGGCTTACCAAGGCTATGACGGGTATCTGGACTGAGAGGTTGAACAGACACAGGGGCACTGAGACACGGGCTCCACATCTACGGATGGCAGCAACCAGGAATATTGGGCAATGGGGGAAACCCTGACCCAGCGACGCCGCGTGGAGGATGAAGGCTTTAGGGTCGTAAACTCCTTTTAATAGTCCCTTCACGGACTATAGAATAAGCACCTACTAACTACGTGCCAGAAGTCTCGGTAATACGTAGGGTGCAAGCGTTATCCGGATTTACTGGGCGTAAAGAGTGTGTAGGCGGTCTACCAAGTCGTAGCTTAAATCCCGGGGCTCAACCCCGGTCTTGGTTACGATACTGGAAGACTAGAAGATTATTCGGGGTACTGGAACAGTTGGTGTAGTGGTGAAATACGTTGATATCAACTGGAACACCGAAGGCGAAGGCAAGTACCTAGGATTTTCCTGACGCTGAGACACGAAAGCTAGGGTAGCGAAACAGATTAGAGACCTGTGTAGTCCTAGCCGTAAACGATGGATGCTAGCTAGTGTGCAAGCACTGGCGTAAGCTAACGCGTTAAGCATCCCGCCTGGGGAGTACGACCGCAAGGTTAAAACTCAAAGGAATTGACGGGGACCCGCACAACCAGTGGAGCGTGTGGTTTAATTCGAGACGAAGCGAAAAACCTCACCAAGGCTTGACATGCTAGAGTTCTAGCTTCCCCAAAAGGAAGCAATCCGTAAGGAGACTAGCACAGGTGCTGCATGGCTGTCGTCAGCTCGTGCCGTGAGGTGTTCCCTTAAGTGGGGAAACGAGTGCAACCCTTGTCTAATGTTAAATATTCATTAGAGACTGCCTGACTTTTGTCAGGAGGAAGGAAAGGCGGACGTCAAGTCAGCATGGCCCTTATGCCTTGGGCTACACACACCCTACAATGGCGAATAACAATGGGTTGCGAGCTCGTAAGAGCAAGCTAATCTCAGAAATTTCGCCTCAGTTCAGATAGAGGTCTGAAACTCGACCTCTTGAAGTTGGAATTGGTAGTAATCGCGGATCAGCAGGCCGCGGTGAATACGTTCTCGGGTCTTGTACACACCGCCCGTCAAGGCAGCAAAGTCGATAACTATCGAAGGTCGCGTATGCGGACGAGATAGAGATTGATGATGAGGCTTAAGTCGTAACAAGGTATCCCTAGCCGAAGCTGGGGATGGATCACCTCCTTTCTAATTAAACTCTCAGGCCATCCAGCAATGGAAGGACTAAGTTAATTAGTCTTTCCTGCCACTTTTCAAGCGTCTAATTGTTCACTTATTAAATACAGAAACCTCGCAACACATGCGGGGTTTTTTTGTGGAAAAAATGGGGGGGGTGTCTGTTTGGGTGGGCGCACATGGGATCGAACCATGGACCTCGTTCTTATCAGGAACGCGCTCTACCACTGAGCCATGCGCCCAACTCACACAATAGACAATTATATCAAAATTGCCTCAAAAGAGCCACACATTTTATTTTGATGATTTCATCCCTCCGTTGACTTTATCTTTACATAACTTCTAAACTAAATAGGTGGAAGATCAATTACCTACTCAACCGGAGGTATCTGTAGTAGAAGAGACTACTTCTGGTAATACTCGCAGAAACATTTCATTGGCAGCAGCTTTTCTGACCATGCTTCTTCTGATAATTGCTGGTGCAGTATTTGGAGTCCAAAAGATTCAGGAAACAAAGAAAAGCGAGTCACCAAAAGAACAATTTAAATCCCTCACAAAAAGCACTATCGTATATGGATATTGGACAAATAAGTCATCTGTCATCAGAGCGTTTGACCTTTCCTCCGGGAGTGAGGCTACTATCGCAGATCTTGGAAAGAATATAAAGCATGTCAGAGTCATCAACAATCATACTATCTCCTATATCAAAGACACTGACGCTCATGATTATGGGAAAGAGCTAGTGATTAGAGACATAGAACAGAATATAGATAAAAAAGTGATTGCCGCCGATTCCAATTTTGGCATAGATGACTATACAGTTTCACCAAATGGTGATTTTTTTGCTGTATGGATGGTAGGAGATGGTTCAGGTAATCAATTTTTTGGTTCCCCATCAAGAGTCTATACGATAAATATTTCAAACAATGAACATCATCTTATCTACGACGAGACTTCTGCAAAGTCATATCCTGTTCATTACCCAATTGCAATTTTGGACAACGGTAAATTATTGACTGACCAATTTGTTCCAAATTCAGGGGCAGGATGGGGTTACGGTATGAGTGTTTCTGACTTTGACGGGGTTGTTAGAAGTGATATTACTACTATGAAAAATGGAACATATAGCACGCAGCCAGCTGAGAGTCCTGACGGAAAATACTTGGGATTTGCTGGATATTCAGGAACAGATGGAACAATTTTAGTTGATGGATTCAGGAAGGCACTGACTGTTCCTGATACGGTTGAAATCATTGATACACAAACGCTTCTAAGAAAAAAAATAGCAACAGGGTTATCAGGAGCATTATATTCTTCCGTAGCATGGGATCATTTGACAGGCAACCTGCTTTTTCATTCTATACAAAGAAAAACTGATTCAATTATTAGTGCTACATTTTCTTATTCACCGAGTTTGGCGCTCGTTACGAAATTAACCGAAAATCCAGCTCTCGATTTTTTTGCTGATCTTGATGATGGAAAAATGTTGATGGGGCAGAAATTTCAGGATACTTCGGGAGTTGGAAATCTGGGATCATCTTACAATCAATCAGTAAATAAATTTTACGTTGTTGATAAGAGTACCTTTGAACAAAGTGCAATTCCTATCGGAATTGCTCCGATACAGTTCATCGCGTTAAAACCTGCTGGATATTTCCCTATCGTTGAAAAAAATGGAAAGGATTCTAAAAATGATTCTCAAAGACTGAGTCTCCAAACATTTGAAATAAAACCATCATTGGCGCCTCAACGAACAAACCAGCAAAGTGATCCGCCACCACTAAGACCTGAGTCACCCACAACACCGGTAGACTTGCCACTTTGCAGAACAATAACGTACCCGCAATGCAATCAATTGCTTGGAACTAATTACCCGACGGATAAAGATATAGGGGATCTTAATGACAAGGCATTTTCTGATTGCGTATGGAAATTCCAACAGGCAGGCGAGGCTAGTTCAACATGTCTTGATAGTCCTCTATATTTGTATGGAAATCCTGGGACAAGAATCAATATTAAGGTGGATACTTCAATTTCAAATGCAAATACTAAAGTCGTCAATAATATAATTTCGCAAACACTAGAAAAAGATGGCAACACACTTACCTTTGATTATATCTCCCGTATTAAAAACATCTCACGTCCCGTGGGCGGATGGATTATTACGAATAAGGAAAAAGAAAGTAGTGTAGAAAAAATTGCGAAAAAGTTTGGGTTCAATCAAAAAGAAACTGAAGATGTTGTTAAATTTATCAGAAGCATCAATTCACCAAATATCCTTTTAAGTTATTTCGACCACGAAACATCCCAAAATATACTCCCTCTCTATTTTGATCCAACACCTGATACGTATAGAAATATTGTTTTTTATGTTAAAAAACTCGTAGTATTGCCTGAACAAACTCCAAAAGAACCGACGGTAATCCCGATAAGAAGAGTAGGGTTAACAGCAATTGAAATCAGTTATTTTGTAGAATGATAGTCCTTGCCAAATGATCTTGCCTTCTGTAGAATGGTTAAATAACCGCAAGCCCTACTGCCAATTATGGTTTTATCCGATAGAGATATCAAAGATTATATTAAGAAGAAAAAGATTGTTATAACCCCGACTCCTGATTTCAAAACTCAGCTTGGAACCTGTTCCCTAGACCTTCGGCTCGGCACAAAATTTCGTATTTTTGATCACAGTAAGAATGCCTATCTTGATCCAACGAAAAAAGACTACACAAATGAGATAACTACTGAGGTGAAAGTCAAAAAAGGATCCCCATTTATAATGCAGCCTGGGGATTTTGTTTTGGCTGTGACCTTAGAACGCGTAAAGATTCCCAATGACCTTTTGGGAAGGTTAGAGGGCAGATCGTCACTGGGACGCCTCGGTATTGTCGTGCACTCAACTGCAAGTATCTTTGATGCTGGTTGGGATGGGAATTGTGTATTAGAGCTTGGAAACTTAGGTAGAATGGCAGTAGCTCTGTATCCTGGCATGAGGATTTGTGCGATGGCATTTGAACAACTTTCCTCACCTGCAGAAGTTCCATATACCGCTCGCAAAGAAGCAAAATACCGATTCCAAAAAGGACCTGATGAAAGCCGCTACAATTTGGATAAATAGTTAGTAGTTAGTAGTTAGTAGTTAGTAGTTAGTAGTTAGTAGTTAGTAAAAAAACTATCAACTATTAACTTTTAAATAATAGATATTAGAGTGCTAGCAAGAAGATTCCGGCAAGTACTACGATAAGTATTCCACCAATAACTCCAAATGTCTGAGCCAATCCGCCTGGTTTTGCGATGGTTGGCGTTGCAGTTGGGATATTTGTAGCTGTAGGTGTATTGGTAGCAGTAGCTACAGCAACTGTTGGGGATGGAGTTGGGGTAGGCGAAGGGGTTGGAGTGTTTGTAGGTGTAGGAGTTGGTTGCTGTGTGATCACAATTACCGTTGGGGTTGGAGTTATTGGCGTTGTAGGCGTGGGACTTGGTGTTGGCGTAGGGGTGTTGGTAGGAGTTGGTGTTGGCGTCCTGGTAGGTGTAGGGGTTGGAGTATTTGTGGGTAGCGTAACGACGGTAGGGGTGACCGTTGTTGTTGATCCGCCAGCTGGCGGAGTTGTTGTAGTTGGAGTTGGTACTTCAGTTACTGATGGAGTGGGGGTTTGGGTGATCTCTGCATCCAATGTCGGTCCAAAGTCAGCAGTCCACCACCAATTTTGGCCATTTGAGTCCTGATGACGTGCAATTCCAATGGCACGGTCAGAAGGAGTTTTCATCCCTTCGCGATGCGCATAGGTACAATTGCCGCTGCTGTCAGGATCGCACCCGTCCCTCCATGCTACAAAAACTGTTTGTGCAAGACCATTCCCTGTGACAGCCGCATTCTCGCTAGCTTGTCCTGGATAACCAAAAAAAGTAGCACGTTGTGCGGGATTTCTATTGAGTGAGTCGATGTGACTCAATTTATGTAGTCTTGCCATGTCCTCAGCCATCCATGCAGCCGCTTTTGTGAGTGATTTTGAAGGTTTTAAAGGTTGGAGATTGAATGTAGCTCTATATTCATTAATTATTCTTACAAAGTTCCATTCTTCCTGGTCAAGCATCACATCTGTTGGAGTTGGAGTGATGGTTGTTGATGGAGTTGCAGTAACTGTTGGGGTTCCTGTTTCAGTTCCGCTTGCGCGCTGACGGTTATCCTGGTTTTGCTTTACAAGAAATGTGGTGATGCCTATTGCAGCCAACACAAAAACAATCGCTCCTATGAGGATGAATTTTTTCTTCACAATTCATCTTAGCAAGCTATCCGGGTCCTGTCACTCCTCACCCCCATTTGCGCTCCTTCTCGCCCGCTCTAAATATCGAATATTCATAGTGATCGTTTGCTCGAAGTTCTCAATGGGGGTCCCCCAGTTGTGCCACCCGAAAAGTTGGAATATATGCCTATTTCTGGTAAACTCAAGCCTACGACCGTAAGGCGCGGTGGCGAAGTGGTAACGCGGGAGTCTGCAAAACTTTTATGCGAGGGTTCGATTCCCTTCCGCGCCTCATGAGTGAGAAATATAAATACATAGAACCTCTTAAAAAGGGGGTTGCTGTGACTGAACTTATTACAAAAACAGTCTATAAATCGATAGAACCACGGGTGAAAAGAAGAATGATAAGAAATGTGGCAAAACTTCTGAGAATTACATAACTTTCGTTTCAAATATGGTTGGAGATACAGTGCTCGTAGGTGTTGGCTCTAGTGTTGGAGTTGGAGTGGGCGTAAGCGGAGCTTGCCCCTGTGCAGGGGTGGGTGTTTTGACAACAGATGTCGGCAGAACTAGTGTGGGAGTTGGTTCTGAGGCCTGTTGCCTTGTATCTTGTTGCTGGCTCATTTGAGAAATTGTAAGTGGAAGTATAAGAAGGGCAAGAGCAAGGGCTCCCACTGGTAAAAGGCTGGAATAATTCCTTTTTTTAGGCATCTTTGATCCTCCCCCAGGAATAGGGTTTTGAAAATTGTCATTGAGTCCAATTTTCGGTGCCAACGGCCCCTGAAATGAATTTTGAGGTATTTCTGCCATAGAATTCTTAGCGTCCACCGATTGTAGGTGAAGCAACCGGCTGACTGACAACTATCTGTAATGGAGTGCTGATGTTAAGAACCGATGCTTGGGAGCTAAATGTGGTCACAGCAGATTTTGGTAGGAACGTAATTTGTGAAAAAGTTGCCCCTGAGAATTTATTTACTGTGAAACCCAATGTTGCAATTGATCCTGAGCCTGTTTTTTCAGAATCTGTATTTGAAACTGCTATCGCGTAAGAAATTCTTCCTTGAGCAGAGTCGACGTTATTTATGAGAACGACTGGATTTGTACCAAAAAATGGATTTCTAAGAGCAGGGGTTAGAGTGACATTGGTCAAAACTTTTGGGTCATAGGACAGTTCTATCTGAGCACCACTAACAGGTTTTCCATTAGTGTTGATCATAATATCAATTACTTGTGCCGTTGAACTTTTTGAAACGTCGACTGGATTAGTTGAAAATGACAAATCCGCATAGGCTTTAACAACAACCGGAGATGGAGTTGGAGGAGTAGAGTTGGTATTTGTCTGAAGGGATTGATCTGATCTGACTGCTAAATAAATCAGGACACCAGTGATGATAGCTAGAATGACAATGAGTATGGTTGTTTTTTTAGGCATATAGAGAGTTATTAATAATATTATGGCATATTAACTATCAACTTTTAACTATCAACTATTGGTTGCTAGTCCCCGTTTCTGATATAAAATCCACGGGACAAAATATTAGCGTCTATGTCATCACCTTTGACAACTCCATCATCATTAAAGTCTGCCTTTTGAGCAACTGCAGTTGTGCAAGCCGCCTGTCCACGATAACATGCCTGGAACAGATTATAGTCGAGAATATCTAGGGTATTATCAGAAGTATTATTAGGTCCGGTCAAATCTCCAGAAACTAATTCTACAGCAGGTACAGTATTGTCAGGAGACAATTTGTTAATAGTAACAATACCAGGTGTACGTTTGTATAGTGTATTATCCATCTTAATTTTGACAATGTAAGAACCACTCTGAGTAGCTATCGAAGAGCCTAGACTTATATATCCATCATACCTTCCTGTTGTTGTGCTATACGTCAATACCCCTGTCTTTTCTGTAGTTACTGGAGTGTTTGATGAATCAAGAACAATTGCAGTAGCGACCCTTGTCGCTCTATTAGGTGCATTCTTTTCTCCCAGGTTAGTTTTAGTACCAATTCCAGGTAAAGCTAAAGAAACCTTAAGTCCTGTTTGGTCGCTGCCTATTGTTGGGATTGGGATAGGAGTCGCGGTTGGAAGTGGGGTAGGGGCGGTGGTTGGCGTTGGACTTGGAGTCGGTGTATTTGTAGGTGTTGGTGATGTAGCAACAGCTTGCGTTGGACTTGGGGCAGTTGTTGTGGTTACGGTTGGAGTAGCTGAGGAGTCAATTGGTGTTGTTATAGTGTAGGTCCCGATTATTCCATTGCTATTGGTAATAGGAACATACGTCGAGTAGGTCGCAGCTGTTGCTTTTGTTGTTGAATCCAGAAAAATCTTTGATTCCCCTGCAGCTAAGGCGGTGAATTTAAAAGTAATGACATTCAAATTATTTCCAGTGACTTTTGGATTAAGATTCGTATTGATCATTGTTGCCGCATATTTGCCGGCTCCCACTGGGGCATTGTAGATGATTTTGAGTGCAGTATCTTGTTTTATAATGGTTGGTGCCGAAAGCTTTGCTGTATCATATCCCAACAAGAATTGAAGTGCGCCTATATCTTCATTGGGAGCAGTATTGAGTAAGAGACTAACTTCAAAAGTAGAACCGACAACAATTGGTGTTGAATTTGATTGTGGACTGAAATTCAAAGAAATTGCAGGGGCTGTGTCAGCACGTTGTCTGACGTCTTGCTGTTTGAGCACTTGATTGATAACAAATGGTAATGAGAGTGCCAGGGCAATAACTAGACCAACCATCAATTTCGGTTTACTTCTAAATATCGTCTTTATTTTTTCCATATTTTATTAATCAGTTATTGTCTACTTTGTCGGTTTGCTGACGGTCTGGATTTGGGATTGGTGGGCTCGTTGGTGGTGGTACATGAGTTGGTGATGGAATTGGTGTAGTTTCCCGCGTATCAATAGGTGGGGTTTGTGAAACAGGACTATTTGCTGTACGGAGGCCGTAATTTATATCTTTCCAAACCTGAAAGTCCAAAATGTTGACAGTGTTGTCTCCTGGAACAAAACATGAGGTTAAGGTTGTATTTACTTGATGAGTGTATTCTTTAAGCCACAATTCATAATCTAATCTATTTATGTACCCATCTTTTACTGGATCACAGGATAATTGTTGTGGTGTTGAGGTTGGGGTAATAGATGGAGCGGAAGGTGGGCAAGTTTTATGAGTAGAGCAAAAATTCTGTGCTTCAAAGTCTAGTCTAAATGTATCCGTGCACTGGAAAGAGCTTGTAAATGTTTTTTGGGTTCCATCATTACAGGTAACTGTTATTGATTTTGCTTGAGAAGAGCGGAAACAACCAGTTCTATCATAGGTCTTTGCCATGATACCGTTGGAATTACAGTTTGAAGTTGTTGGGGTTGGTCCATTGGCAGTTCCACCTTCAGTTGAGGTTGGTGTTGGTGTTCTTGTTGGGGTTGGGTTTGTTTGAGCGACGGTGGGCGTGGCCGTGGGTAATGGTTTGTTGACGCATGTATTACTACCCTTTAGGTTTGAGGGTGTTAGAACGTCACAGTAGTTTGTCGAACATTGAGAATTTTCACTACACCCACACCCGTTTGCTTTATAAGTAGCAACACTGCAATTTTGGCAAACTGCAAACCCAGATGCATAAACTGATGTTAGTCCTGTACAGCAAGCAATCTGTTGTGTCGGATCAGGGCTTTGTCCTTGATATGCACACTCAGCACGATAGGGACGTGACCCTGTACAATACTGAGTACTTTCCAGAGCACCCGGTCCTGTGCATACACCCTGCTGCGTGCCCATAGTGTTCGCACTTGGTGGTTGCTCAACGCAGCACCTTGTATTCCCACCACAGGCGCCGGTGGTTGTACAGGTCTGTACTTGAGCTTGCGACTGAGCAACAGAAAATACAAAAAAGAGGACAAAAAACAAGAAGACTAACAATTTCTTTCCCATACAAAATACGACGTGCAGTTTAATAGTAGTGAACTTCGGGTAGGGTGTCAACCGGAAGATTAGGGGCGGCGGCTTATCGTTTCTTCTAGTAATTCTTTCAAAAATTCGTCAGAGATATTTGCCTTCGCATTTTCAAAGAATTCAGATAGATCTTTCCCGTGTTCGCGCTCATACTCTAGGGCCTGAAGGGCCATGTCAAGTTTGTCCAATTGCCATAGTAATTGGGACTCTAATGTCTTTCTGTCCAAAAGTTCTTGGAAAAGGGCGAGTGAAAAATTTGAAGGGTCTGTTTTTTTGAACAATTTCTTGATGCTTGCTTTTTGCTCTGCTTCTTTTGCTTTAAGTCTTTGTTGGTCGATGATTGTACCTCGGGACGTTACTATGTCCCCGGTTTCAAGCTCGCCGATATCATGGATGAGTGCCATTTTGACTAATTTTCCTTTATTGAGAGGGTACTGAAGTCTTTCAGAGAGCTCTGTTCCAAGTTGAAGCGCTAGAAAAGAAAGACTGAATATATGCTCTGCCAGGCTTTCTGAGTTGTCTATTTTTTCACGTAACCATCCACTTCTTCGGGTTTTTTTAGAGGCATTTGCGAAAAGAAATAAATCTATGAAATGAGGGACTTTATTGAGGCTATTTTTTGTCTTTGTCATCGTAGACTGGGACAGTTTACAAACTTTTTATCTAATTTTCAAGTGTCAAGGCAAAGGGAAATTGCGCATTGCCTTTTTCACTTCAAGTGCAATTTTTTTTATATTTTTATTACCATCAACCTTCTTTCGGAATTCTTTGAAGAAGGGACTTCGTTCTTCTTTAACATCAGGAAGGGCATTTCCTTTTATCTCTTCAATTACATCATTGATCCAATGAGCCAAAACTACCATATCTTTTTCGCGCATGCCCCTTGTTGTTGCAGCTGGCGTTCCGATTCTAATTCCAGATGGGTAGAAGGGTGGCATTTTGTCGTAAGGCACTGTATTTTTATTTGTGACAATTCCTGCCTGCTCGAGTGCATATGCTGCAAGTGCTCCATTTACCCCCTTATTCGAAAGATCAACAACGAGTAAGTGGTTCTCGCTTCCTCCGGTTGTCAGAGAAAAACCAAGTCTTAGCAATTCATTCGCAAGTGCTTTCGAGTTGGTAACGATTTGCTTTGCGTATTTTTTAAACTCCGTAGTTTCTGCTTCGTGCAAAGCTACTGCAATTGCCGCTGTTTGGTTGTCATGAGGTCCTCCTTGAAGTCCTGGAAAGACTGCCTTGTCGATTTTTTGTGCCAACTCGGGGTCTTTTTTTATTCCTTTTTCAGTCACCATCAGCATCGCTCCTCGGGGTCCTCGAAGTGACTTATGAGTTGTGGTCATGACAATATGAGCATAAGGAACTGGGGAAGGATGAGCTCCTCCAACAACAAGACCGGCGATGTGCGAAATGTCAGCTAGGAGATAACACCCAACCTTATCAGCAATTTTCCCAAACCTTTCAAAATCAATGACCTGTGGATATGCAGTAAATCCGCAGACTATGATTTGTGGTTTTTCTTTGATGGCCAGTTTTTCAATGGCATCATAATCAAGTGTTCCATTCTTGGTGACAGGGAATGAAACAGTCTTAAAATATTTTCCAGAAAAAGAGACTGGAGACCCATGAGTTAGATGTCCACCTGATGAGAGTGCAAGTCCCATAATTTTGTCTTTCAAAGGAGTCAGTAGTGCAAAGTAGACTGCAGTATTTGCCGGGCTTCCTGAATATGGTTGGACATTGACGTGTGGGACACCAAATAATTTTTTGGCACGCTCAATTGCCAAAAGCTCAATCCCGTCAGCATTTGCATTTCCCTGATAGTATCTTTTTTTTGAATACCCTTCGGAATATTTATTGGTAAGGACTGAGGATAGAGTTGCCCTGACTTCAAGAGATGCGTAATTTTCAGATGGGATGAGCGTTAGCGTATCTCTTTGTCTTTTGTCTTCTTTTTGGAGTAGGGCATATACATAAGGATCTTTTTGCGACAACATAGGTATAGGGTTTAGTTTAGAAAAGAATAGTTTACTTATTGTATTTTGTCAATAGATTTAAATTATCTAAACGCTATTAACTAGACCCTAAACCCTTTATTCTGATAATATTGAATTGTGGAAGAGTTGATTGAAAAAATTGGTTGGAAGAAATTCGGAATAATAGTTGTGGTTCTCTGCTTTATTCTCTTGGGCTTTGCACTTCTTTCTTTTGCAAATATTGATAAGAAGCAGACGGATGTCATCAAAAAGAAAATTGAGATAGAAAAGCAACAATCACGCACCAATAGTACTAAAGGTGGGGGTTTTACAGACATTGAATTTAAGCCTTATGTCACACCTGATTATCAGCTGAAATATCCTTCAGATTTCACCACTAAGAGTGCAGAACCAAGCAAGGGTACTAAAAATAGTGTCCTATTTGTGAATAACAACAGTAATGCAAGTATTTTTGTAGAGGTCTTTGCAAAACCACAAAATACTTATGAAGCGTTGATAAAGCCATATCTACTTAGTGATTACGAGCCTGAGGCTCAACCTTTGGAATTTCCTACTTCTGTTGAATTTATTCCTACGAAAGTAGAGGATCCACTGATCCACAAGAAAATTGATTTTATCGAGAAGGATAACTCGATTGTTAAAATAACTTTGACCTATTCTAGTGATGGAATAGATACTGAAATAGAGCGGAATTTTGTTAAATTACTGATAAGTCTTCGCTAGATCAGTACTGTATCGTAGTACATGCTTCACTGATATCTCCCTCACCACGATCCCCATCATGAAGTATGATCTGTGCTCTATAGACGTGACCGTCAGTAAGACCGAGGTTCTTTACATCCCATATCATCTCTGCGCCAAAGCTTGGTTCAAATCTCGGATTAACACCTTCAAATTTAACGTTAGAATCTTTTGGAAATGGATCCGCTCCTGGGCCTAGATCAAGCGCGTTGGCAGGGAAGGGTGCGGTATTGGCGTTGAGTGCTTTCCACGCTCCGAAAATTTCATCGGGCTTGTAGGCTTTTCCACCACTTTGAGCATCTCCTGACGTGTTGTTGGGATCAGTTGTAATATCACTGATAAATATCGCAGGGAAGAAAGGAAAACCATTAGAATCTTTTGCAGTTTCATCCCCAACAACCGGATTTACGGCGTGGTCCTGGGAGCTTTTAGGTGGTGTGACTGCGCCTTTTCCTAAAGTAATAGGCCACTCGTCTTGGTAAAAGACTTTTATCTTTCCATCTTTTTGTACGATTGTCCCAGGCGCTGGATCTATTGCCCACAATATATATGGTTCTGAAATGCCTTGTATCTTTCCATTTCCACAGTCAAGAGTGGGAGGAACAAACCTTTTGAATTTAAGAGTTTTTAGCTGTAGATTTTGATTTGCCGGTCCAGAATCTGTGCTATCCTGCCCGTACTGTTCATTTGGATTTGTGGCAGATTTATTTACCATAGCGCCACTAGTCATAAGAATTCCAAACGCGATAACAATAAAAAGTAGTGGAATTAAAATCTGTCCCGATTGTTTTGTTCTAAGCATATTCTTTTGTTTTTTTTGTCTAATTCCTGTCGATGACGCCTCCCTGCCCCAAGAGCACTTGCCATTTCATGGTGGCGCATTCTAATTTGTGGGTCGTTGTCATCTGTCGATGACACCTCCCCATTCTACGGCTGTAAAACCTGCACGTTTTGGTGGAGTAGACGGGTTAAACAATTTAGTTTCGAATTTTTCATCAACCCCTTTAAAGTATGCAATAAATTGGATAAAAACGTTAGGGGTAGGCACTATCTCGACATGATCAGTACGCTCCTTCTCTTCTTTGTCAAGAATTGAGAAGAAGATGTATCTCTTGTTAAGAGCCAGGAGGCGGGGAGTCCAATATTCAATAAACTCATTTGATTCCATTAAATCCAATCCTAGCCTTGTTGTTTGAGTCCTGAGTTGTTCAACTAGGTTTTTGCTTTCTATGAAAATTCCGCTGTCTGGGGCTTTGAGTTCTTGTTGCGAACTTTCATAATAAAGCTCCCTATAATAATTGTTTTTGTAATACAAAATTCCACCAGGCATTGCAAGTACCCCAAACCAACCATTATTGTATTCTGGAATACTCTCAACTATGTTGCCAGAGACAGTCACATCTACATAGGTAGATTTTTCCGGATAGAGATAGATAACGGGTTTCCCGATACAATAGTAACCATCTCCCTCTTTTGCATAAGCCTTGCACAGGCTGTCATTGTATGGAAATTCATTTGGATGGCCATTTATTATAACGGCTTTTCCGTTGATACAAAGAAATGTAAAGTTGGGACATTTACATACGCTGGGATCAGTCTTCTTACCACTATCTGATATGCACATGGTTGATGTTGGGACTGGCGTTTCTGTTGTCGTTCCTGTTGGTGTTACTGTTGTCGGAGGGGCTGTGGGGGATTGGAAATCCAAATCCACCATATGAAGTCCTTCTTTGTAGTCTAATTTTTTAGCATCTGTGGCTGTGTAAACGTTAGTGTCTGTAACGGTGGACTTGGGGTGTTTAAAAAATCCAGTGAAGTTCATGATCACCAGAAGGACGAGTCCCATGAAAAAAAGTGAAAGAGCAGAAAAACCCTTCTGCCACCTAGAAGACATAAGACAGTAGACAAAAGACAGAAGTCTAACCATATTAATAGTATAGAGCTTTTATCTTTTTACTTCTAGCTAGCGTGATGCGCCAAGCTCTGCTTATTGTCTAATGACTTTTGTCTAGTGTCTAATTCCTGTCGATGACGCCTCCCCATTCTACGGCTGTAAACCCGATGCGTCTTGGTGGAGTAGAAGGGTTAAACAATTTAATTTCGAATTTTTCATCAGCCCCTTTAAAGTATGCGATAAATTCAATAAATGTATCTGGTTTTGGGTTAATTTCAACATGATCGGTTCGCTCCTTTTCTTCCTTATCAAGAATAGAAAACAGAATATATTTTTTGTTAAGAGCTTGTAGTCGAGGTGTCCAGTAGTCAACAAATTCTTGGGCTTCAATGTCAATTAGTCCAAGTTTTAATACCTGGTTTTTCAATTCCTGTCTTAATGTTGTTGTTTCTAGAAAGATTCCATTATCTGGAGGATTTAATTCTTCTTGCGAACTTTCATAATAGAGTTCCCTATAATAATTGTTTTTGTAAAACAACACTCCGCCGGGCATCGCCAATACCCCAAACCATCCATTATTATATTCCGGAATGCTTTCAACGATGTTTCCAGACACAGTTACATCAACGTACGTAGGTTTTGTGGGATACAGATAAATTACAGGTTTTCCCATGCAGAACCATTTGCAGGATGAGTCCTCAGATGCTCGAGCTTGGCACTGAATTGTATCTCCCATACATACAGGATTTGCTAAAGGAGGAAAATTACCATTGCAATAGAGACCGAGTGGAAGATTTGGGTCGCACATACATCCAACACGTTCTCCATAGTGAGGACAATAATTGCTTGTTGGAGTTGGAGTTCTTGTAACTCCCGGTAGGGTTGGTACGGGTATTGATGTAGGCGTTGGAGTTGGAGATTCAAAATCAATATCCACCATGTGAAGGCCCGTACTGTCAATTTGTTTGCTTCCGGAAGCATTGTAGACATTAGTATCTGTAATTGGTGATTTTGGATGTTTGAAAAATCCGGTAAAGTTCATGATGACAAGTAGAATAAGCCCCATGAAAAAAAGAGACAAAGCAGAAAAACCTTTGGACATACTATTAGTATAGAATATTTTAAATCTTCTAGCTATTTATAAACTACTGGGGGTTGCTCTGTAGGAAAGACTCCATTTATTGGGTAGTTTACAATAAGAGTACTTTTCTGAAGTACGATAACTTTGCCTCCCTCACGTGAGATAAGTGCCGTTGATGGGGAAAAAGCGATTGATGTCTTCGTTATATTGGTACTTTTAGGGATAAAAGTAAGAACAGCTACTTTTCCTAGACCTTTTTGTAGAGGGGTGGTAGAAGCCATCTGAAGAGGCAATGTTATGACACCATTTACCGTGTCATTATGAGAAGATGACGGTTCAAAGGCGAGAGAAACTGTCGAATTTTTGTCTTTGAACTGGGTAAGCGTTACATTTCCGACAACATTTGGATTGTAGGATATCGAAATATTAGCTCCCGAAATCTCTTTGCCCCAGGTATTAACGTACACATCAATAGTTTGGACTTTCCCCAAAGGAGCATTTATAGTTGTCGGGTCAAAATAAACAGTCGCTTCAGGTGAAGTAAGATTGACAGTCGGAGTAGGGCTGGAGAAGATCCCATTCTTCCCGCCTTTTCCAGTAATTAATGTCACGACAAAAATAATAGCTAAGAAAATAACTATTGCTCCAGCCAAAAGAATAACCTTATTCTTAAGAAGTTTTTGCAAGCCTGTTTCAGGGTTCTGATTTGTGAGTTCTGAGTTCTGAGTTATTTCATTATTTTCCATATTAATTTGACGTACAACAAGCTCCTCTTACGGTGCCATATGCAGCCGCACAATCTGCATTTCCAACAGGTCTAGCATTTGGATAAGAGCCAAAACATGATGCTTGGCAACTATTTACTCTACCATCGCCATTGTCCAGTGGACAACCCGTTGCTGCAGGCCCTTTTGTAGGGGCAGGAGTAGTAGTTGTTCCAGGAGCACTTGTGACAACAGGGGAAGGAGTAGAGCAGCTAGAAAGAGGGGTATTACCTCTTCTGTAGCATTGTGGGGTGTCCGGATTCCAGTCAGCACATGCTGTATTTGCAACACTATCATTAGTGGGTCCATATCCCACTTGGCACGCGTTTGCTGCTACGCATAAATGATTTCCGTCATTTGGACATCCTTTTGAGACAGGTGTCGGTGTAGAGTATGGAGTAGATCCTGTACAGATTGCGGGATCAATACTCTTTGGCATAAGTGATTTTGTCCGGTCGCACCAAAGGTTGGTTGCAGGGAATGGCACACAGAAATATTTGGATGGATCATCAAGGGATGGCTCTGGATTGTGTGAAGAAGCGCAACCACATGCGGAAGCAGTTGTACAAGGACATCCAGTCCCTTTAAATCCAGACGTGCAATTATTGGAAGCGCCTGGGGTAGGAGTAGGAGTTGGTTTGCCAGCAGGGTACTGGCAGGTGAATACGCCGTTAAGGTCCGGATCAAGGCATCTGGCTCCTGCTGGATAATCAGAACAGTCTGTGTCTCCACCCTTATAGCAAACATCCCCAAGACCTAATTTCCTATAACACCCCTGTCCAGCATCAACACAAGTTCCGGCTACATCGCAAAATCTTTTGTTATCAGGACAACAAGTAGTAAGAGTACTGCTATTTTGGGTGTTTGAAGAATTGTAGTTGAAAGTACAGGTGTAATTTGGTCCATGGACTTTTGCACAATCAACAACTGCCCCTCCAAGGCCAGCTTTACATACCGGGGTTACAGACGCATCAATCCATGGATAACTATCGCATGATTTATCAGCAGATGGGACAAGCACATCAACATAATTAGTTCCATCAGCGCCTGTTTTTGTGCAGCGGTAGCGGTCAGCATAGACTCTTCCGGGTTGAGCAGTCTTAGGATCGGTAGCACCAATGAGCCTATGGTCACAAGTAGGGCCTTCGTATCCATTTGGTTTGCTAAATACTGTATCAACATTTCCTTTTCCAGACTGTGAACACACATCACTTGTAGGAGCGGGGCTTGTCGAAGAACCAGGAGTAGTAGTGCCACCACCGGAATTAGGTGAACCCAATCCACTACGTTTTGAATAAATACTGTCGTTTCTAAAGCAACTGCCACCCTTGCTTCCACAGCTATAAAGACCAGTGTTTGTGGTAGGAGTGCTATAAGTAGTTGAAGGGTCCCCGCTTGGTGTTTCGGCAGAACTCAAGCATTTAAAGGCAGAGTCATTATTGTCATCCAATTCACACGAATTTCTATTCGGATCTGTATTACCCGATGGACCTGATGCTGCCGTGCACACAAATTCACTGCTGGTACTAGGTTTTGTACAACTTTTGCTCTGGCAGGCATCGCCGTGTCCAGAGTCACAATAAGAACCATTAGCCAGTGGCTTAGTAGCACATACATGGTGTCCTAACGAAGGGTTTGGTATACATGCTCCTCCCTCGCATAGTTCTGGTTTTAGAGCTTCACATTGATCACCGTTCTTTTTAAGTGCTGTGCTTTCTGGTGTCTTTTTGACGCAATTGACATCAGGACAAACCAATCCGTCTTCACATACACTATCAAAATAACAGAAATCTCCTTCCTTCATGCTTTTTTTAAATTGGCAAGTTAATGTGCCGGATCTTGGATCGTAGCCAATACAATAACCTTGTCTACAGGCCAGATCATCGCTACATGGTTCACCCAATCCCTGGCTTCTTGGATCGATACATGTATGGCGTCCTATTGCTACTATCCCTCCACAAAGACCAGACACGCAAGCAGTATTTTCAAAACACGCCCCTCCATTCGGTATACTTCTTGGGAGAACGCAAAGGCGCTGCTTAGCATAATTTTCGCCACCACAAACCTCATTGCCATTGCATTCAGAAGTTTCTTTACAAACTTTCAGCGAACTACCACTTGAAGGTGGTGATTCTTGAGGTGTTGAAGATATTTTCGGGGGAGGAGTTTGGTTTTTGTAATAGCAGGTTCCAGAATTATGATCACATGACTGGTCAGAGTAGCACCCAGCGCCTGCGTGAGTGTCATTACAAGCTTCTCCCCATCGCGTATCATCTTGGCTCACACACTTAGGTTGTTCATTGTTGCCATACCACCCTGCATACCAAAAACATTTATTTGCAGTGCTATTACAAGTGTTTGGATCGCCAATTGAACCGCATGATTTAGGTCTACATATGTTGTCGTCACATGACAAATCTGCGTTACAATCTGGCGTATGACCACAAGTTCCACCAATTCCGCTTGTGTGTGCCCTGCAAATGTTATTGATACAGACATTCGGACTTCCAGCACATTCTCCATCGTCATAGCACCAGCAAGTGGTATTGTCATCATGCTTATTTGGAACACGTGGATTTGTTTTATCTAATTCTATATCTTCCGGGTTCCCCGTTCCTGGAGTGCACACATAAGTTCCTCTTGTATAGTTTGCATAGCCAGGACCTGTCGTTAGAAGAAATAAGAAAAATATGGTCACAAAAAACGAAAATAAATAAGGCCATTTGGCTTTCATAATGAGTATGAATAGAATGTCATATCCCGCAAATAAAGTCAATTATGTACAGCCTGTTGGATTTCCGTTGTATTTTTTAAGAACTGTTCCTGAGGATAGGACT
This sequence comes from uncultured Gammaproteobacteria bacterium, assembly GCA_964485575.1. GTDB lineage: Bacteria > Patescibacteriota > Microgenomatia > Levybacterales > GWA1-39-11 > JAUSNA01. Next base: position 18,781 of record CAZAJO010000007.1, read on the forward strand.
CTTATTTCCCAACTCCCCGTTCCAAATCCAATATCATTAGGTAAAGTAAGTGGATAATTTGTGATAGGAGAGGTAAAAGGTTGAGGAGTACCTATTTCTTTTGATCCAAGCCATAACTCTACAGTTCCATTAGTAGGTCCTTCAATTTTTACATTACCTGTCACAAAGGCAGTTTTTCCTGGTTGGCAACTACCCAATGTAACCGTTATATTCCATGCACCTGCAGTTGGAGTTGAGGAGCCTGGGGTGGTTGTTGCAAGAGGGTCTGTTGGTGGAGTTGGCTCATCCGTTACTGAAGTGGGTTCATTCCCTGTAAAAAGTGAGCCCCCACCGCCAGAAAGCATTACTGCAAAAATAATTACAACAATCACAAGAATTATGTAGACTGTTGACTGACCTCTTTGAAGGTTGGGCATAATATTTACAGGTCGCTGCAGATTCTTTGTGCGATTTCTTTGTAGATCTGTTTTAACTTTGTAGGGTCTGGAGTCTCATAAAAATTTGCTGGGTCGCTTACTATATTTGTCATCATATTGCGCATATCGGGGAGGAAGAATATATCACTTTCATCATTTTTGTCATAGATGGCTATAGCGTAGACATTAATACCGGCGTCCCTTATCTCTTTGGCGACACTTGGTAACTGTGTAGGATCTTGGGTGAGAGCAAAGCATCTGTTTTGGAATTTGCGCCCGCTTGGACACGAAGGTGCTTCCGATTGATTCTCAGGAATTCCGTCAGAAAGAAGAATCATTGCAAAATCATTTTCAGGGAATTTTTTTTGAGCAGCAATAATTTTGTCTTTCATAAGTAAAAATGCTGCCCGAGTATGAGTTGATCCCCCGGGAGGGTTGTAGCTTCTTATTGCTGAAGCTACTTGACCTTTTACATCTTGATATCGTGAGAAGGGAACATCTTCAGATACCTCGCGTGGTTCACTACTAAAAGAAACCATTCCTATCACTGACTGGCCTCCAAGCCCAGTCGTAAAGGCAGTTAAGGCATCTTGCATGTTAACAACTTTTGCTCCTCTCATTGATCCCGAGCGGTCGATGATAAGTCCAACTGCAGCTTTACTGGCGCACTCTTTGAATTTGATCGTCTTTAGTTGAAGTCTTGATCCATATGGAGCAGGGGTTTCAAGAACCAATTCTAATTCTCCAGTTTCCCCGGGATCAGAGAGGACAGATTTTGGTGTGACCCCGCGGGAGAGTAACACACCCATTCCAATTGCCAATGCGATAAAGGCAACAGTGAACATGGTCCCAGGTCCTGTAAGACTCATCCCAAATCTTCCACCAGAAGAGGTGCCATTACCAAATATTCCACCACGCTTCCTATTGTTTGCCATCATTTTATTTTAGATTGTAAATTTGAATGATGTCAAATTGAGCGTTTAGTTGGAGGAAGGGTTTAGGGTATAGTTATAATTAATAAAATGATAAATTCTTATAAAGAATTAATTGTTTGGAAAAAAGCTATGGATTTATCCAGACTTATCTATAAAGAAACCAAACTATTTCCTAAAGATGAAATGTATGGGTTAACATCACAAATTAGAAGAGCTTCTGTTTCAATCCCGTCTAATATAGCAGAAGGTTACGGGCGAAAATCGCGGAAAGAGTATCTTCAATTCTATTCAATTGCATATGGTTCGGTTCTAGAACTCGAAACTCAGATTATCCTCGCGCATGACTTCGGCTATATTTTAGATGGTCCATTTACAGCAATCGAAAAACAAGCAGATGAAGTTTCAAGAATGCTACACTCCATGATCCTGAAACTAAACGCTAAACCCTAAGCAAATTTTTAACTAAACCCTCACAATCCTTGCCTAAGCACAAACTCTTTGCTATAATACCTATATTACACATGCTTTGGATTACTTCCTGGCTGAAATACGCCCACAAAGCAGAGGCAAGTAAGGAATAAAATATGCGTCAAATCACATTAGAAGAATTATTGGAAGCAGGTTGTCACTTTGGACATCAGGTCAACCGCCGAAATCCAAAAGCTAACCGCTATATTTTTGAAGCCCGAAGTGGAGTTAATATCATCAATCTTGAGGCAACTCAGGAGGGACTTATCGCTGCAGCAGAATACGTCAAAGACTTGGCTTCAAAAGGTGGAAGTTTTGTCGTTGTCGGTACAAAAAGACAAGCTCAAACTATCGTTAAGGAAGAAGTAGAACGTGCTCGAGAGGTAACTCCAGACACAATCCACTACATCATATCCCGATGGATCGGTGGAATCTTCACAAATTTTGAAGAAGTAAAGAAAAATTTCAAAAAATTAGTTGATTTGGAAAAAATTGTAACTTCTGAAGACCGCGGAGGATATACAAAAAGAGAAGTTGGAATTTTTGAAAAAGAACTTGCAAAACTTAAAGATATCTATGGCGGACTTTATACTATTAAGGAAGCACCTGCTGCTGTATTTATCATTGATACTCACGGGGAAAACACTGCAGTAAGAGAAGCTGGAAGAGTCGGACTTACCACAATCGGAATAACTGATACGAATGCTGATCCATCTGAGGTTACTTATTCAATTCCTGCAAATGATGATGCAGTCGGATCAATAAAATTAATAACTTCTTATCTTATTGACGCATGGATCGAAGGATCAAAAGAGAAAGGTAAAGCAGATGCAGTCGCAGCTGAAAAAGCAGCAAAAGAAGTAGCAAAAAAAGCAAAGGCAGCAGACAAAGTGACAGCCTAAAGGCTGTCATCCCGGACTCGATCCGGGAACCAGAATATAAATAGAATGGATCCCTGGTCAAGCCAGGGATGACAAAGTCATATGACAGTTACAGCACAACAAATTAAAGATCTTCGAGAAAAAACACAAGCAGGGTTTGCCGATTGTAAAAATGCTTTGGAAGAGGCAGGGGGAGACATGAAAAAAGCAGAGGAGATACTTCGAAAAAAAGGATTTGAAAAAGCTGCAAAAAAATCTGACCGCGAAACAGGACAAGGACTTGTTGAGTCATATGTTCACCAAACTGGGAAAGTTGGAGTACTCGTATCACTTCTTTGCGAGACTGATTTTGTTGCAAGAACTGATGAATTTAAATCTCTAGCACACGAAGTAGCTATGCAGGTTGCTGCAATGAATCCAAAAGACACAGCGGCACTTTTAAAGCAAGAATACATAAGAGATGGTTCAAAAACCATAAATGATTTAGTTACCGAAGCAATTGCAAAACTTGGTGAAAATATTCAGATCGGTGAATTCAAGAGATCTGAAATCTAGTAGTCCTCAGTCTTTAGTTTTGACATAACTTCCGATATAATAAATCTCAATGCTTGTTACTGTTATTGCTTTTGTCGTAATTCTTTCCGTTCTTGTAGTCGTCCATGAATTAGGGCATTTTTTGGTTGCCAAAAAATTGGGCATTAAAGTTGAGGAGTTCGGAATTGGATTCCCCCCAAGAGCTTTCAGTAAAAAAATCGGAGAGACTGTGTATTCCATCAACTGGCTTCCCGTTGGGGGGTTTGTAAAACTATTTGGTGAAGATGAGGCCGGAGGAGGAAAAATTGGACGTCAGAAGTTAGGAGCTGGAAGTCAGGGTGATGAAGTTGAAAGAGCATATTATGCGCGGCCTCTTTGGCAGAGAATGGCAGTAGTAACTGCCGGGGTTATCATGAATGTCATTTTGGCAATCGTTCTCATCTCTTTCCTTTTTGGGACTCAAGGAGTGCCGCTTCCAACGGACAATATCATCGTTACTGAAGTTGCCCATAGCTCACCGGCTGAAATCGCAGGACTTCGAAAAAACGATAGGATACTAAGTATTAATGACAAGAAAATCACAGATACAAGTTTGTTTATTTCAGAGACAAAAAAACTAAAGGGACTAGAGGTTACGCTTATCGTCAAAAGAGGTGACCAACAGTTCACTACAAAACTAACTCCACGTGTAAATTCACCAAAAAACCAAGGGGCAATGGGGGTAGCGATCTCAAATATAGAAGTTAAGAAATATTCGTGGTGGGAGGCTCCATTTTTTGGGACATTAGAGGCTGCAAAATTCTCATGGATGATAGCAAGTGGGCTTGGGAGTATGATAGGGGATTTTGTATTGCACGGAGTAAAACCTCAAGGAGTTGCTGGTCCAATTGGGGTTGCTCAGCTGACCGGGGAAGCTGTGAGAGCCGGATGGTTTGCGGTACTATGGTTCATGGCACTGTTGTCACTAAATCTTGCAGTTCTTAATATTTTGCCGATCCCAGCACTTGATGGAGGAAGATTTTTCTTCATGATAATTGAAATGTTAACCGGAAAGAAAGTGAGTCCGAAATACGAAGCGTACGCCCATGCAATAGGACTCTTTTTATTGCTTGGGCTTATGGCTGTTGTTACGATCCTTGATATCACAAGGCTTGCCCAAGGAAAAAGCATAATTCCGTAGAATAGCGTTTGGTTAGTTGAAATCAAATAAGCATTCTGGTAGTCTTAACTCGATATGGACAATCAAATTCAAGCATCAACAAAGCAAAGAATGGAGCGAGCGCTTCAGGTTCTTAAAGATGATTTTGGGACAGTCAAAACCGGCAAAGCAAACCCTCAACTTGTCGAAAGTATAGTCATAAAGGCTTATGGCGGCTCGGCAATGCTTAAGGTAAATGAGCTAGCAACTATCCATGTCCAGGATGCATCAACTGTTATCATAACTCCTTTCGATCATTCTGTTCTAGGAGATATAGAAAGAGGAATATCTGACAGTCAAATGGGACTTGGGATATCAGTTGATGGAAGTATCATAAGAATCACCGTTCCTCCATTGACTCAAGAGAGACGTGAGGAATTCGTAAAATTAATACATAAAAAAGCAGAGAATGGAAAAATCATGATAAGACAAGCAAGAGCTGAGTCAAATGATGAGATAGGTAAAATGAAGAAGGATAACGAAATTACAGAAGATGATGAAAAAAGGCTGGAAAAAGAGGTTCAAAAATTGACAGATGAGTATGTTGAAAAGATTGATGAGATAGAGAAAATGAAAGAGCAAGAGTTGATGACTGTGTAGTTCCCCACATGAAAATTCCAAAAGCATTAGAGCGTGTTGTCGAAAGCTTTGAGCGGCTTCCCGGTATCGGTCCAAAGTCTGCTCAAAGACTTGGGTTTTATTTACTCCATGTTCCTCAAAGTGATCTTGAAGACTTCGCGGATGCGCTAATCAACCTTAAAAAGAATACTAAAATGTGTGCGATATGCTTCAATATCGGCACAACAGAACTTTGTGATGTGTGTGCAGATCCAGAACGCGACGTATCAACGGTCTGCATTGTTGAGGATGCATTAGACGTTCTTGCATTTGAGAGGTCTGATAAATTTAAAGGGGTCTATCATGTTTTGCATGGTGTTGTTGATCCGCTTAATTCTATCGGTCCTGACGACATATATATACCACAGTTAATGAATCGAATTAGGGAGAAGGAATCAAAAGTTAAGGAATTGATTATTGCAACAAATCCCACGATGGAAGGCGAGGCAACAGCAATGTATATAGCGAAAGGAATAAAGAATGAGGAATCAGGGATTAAGCTAAGTAGGATTGGAAGAGGCCTTCCAGTTGGTGCAGACATCGAATACGCTGATGAAGTGACATTGGGACGTGCTTTGGAGGGAAGAAGCGAATACTAAGCAGCTTTTGCTAGATCATCAGTTGCAGATGCTTGACCAGGTTGTGCTGGAAATTGTGTAACAGAATCGCTAGCTTCAGGAGTAGGAGGGGTAGTTGGTAAACCTGCACTAAGAGAAGCAGTATCATCTACGATTCCAGCTTCAGTTGCAAGAGGTGTTGGTAGTACAGGGTTAGTTGGCGACATTGTTCCTGGAACAGCAACAGTAGGAGCTGTGGGTTCATTGTCAACATCATTTGCGACCGGAGCAGCATCATCCGCAATTTCACCAACAGTTGACGTTTCAGAACCGGTTTCTATCGGAATATCATGACCAACTTCTGCTGTTTGATCAGATGGTTCAGCAAGTGCAGCAGCAGAGAATGGAGGTCTTTCAGCGGCGACTGCGGCTCCATCAGCCATAGCTTGACCAAGAGCGTCACCATCAACAGCAGCATCACCACTAACAACAGGTGCATCAGGATGTGAAGCTGTTCCATCGACTGACCAATCTGGTGGAGCCATAGTACCATCTGCAACTGCCCCGGGACCCGCATGAACTGCTTCAGCATTTGCATCTGCGGACTGACCAACTGGTAATTCTTCTGCTGGAGCATCTTCAGTAGCAACCTCTTCAGTTCCTGGCTCTACGACTGGAGTTGTTTCAACTGAAGTTGCGGCGGTTTTACTTGGGTCTCCTAGTCCTTCCACTGGGATAGCAGCAGCAGGTGCTTCTGGCAAAGCGCTTACTTCCTCAGCTGGTGCAACGTCAGCACTTGGAGTAAAAACTGCTGGAGTCTCAGGTGCATCTGTCTCAAGGACAGCAGGATGCTCTCCCGCATTTTCCATATCTTGTGTCAAGGTAGTTGCAGCTGCTTCAACTACAGGTGCTGGGACAACTTCTGGTTGAGTTGTACCAAGTGAAGGAGCAGGGGTTGCTACAACTTCAGCAGAAGCAGGTGTTGATGCGACCATTCCGCCATTTTCTGGACTTGGAATTGAATTTTGGAATGGTACACCTGTTGCAGCACCAGCAGCCATGGCATCGGGAGTTGAGAGCCCAGCATAGTTATTTGCTGCAGGAGTACTAAAGTCTCTCGTTACTGCAGGACCATCGGCAGTTGCACCGTTAAGATTGGCAACTGGTGGAGTTTCAAGAGTGCCATTTGGTGTTGTAGTTAGATGGTCAGGGGTGGGTTGTGGAGTGACAGTTTCAGTAGTTACGCTTGCACGAAGACCCAATGCGCCCAAAATTTTATGAAATCTCCCTGGTTCTTGTGGTGCTGTTTTTTGTGCAGCAACTTCAGCGGCTTTAGTATTTGCAGTAGCGAGTATTTCAGGCATTTGAGGAGTACCCACAGCTTCAAGTCCAGTCAAAGGTTTTGCTTCAGGTAGAACGGCAGGGTGCTGTCCATCAGCTTCCATATCTTGAGTTAGTGTAGTTGCAGGAGCAGCATCAACCGTTGGTGCACTAGATGTAGTATTGGGGGATTCTGTCTGAATATCCATTACAAACTAAGTTACAGGAAAAGGGGTTGGATTGTCAAGAGTTTCCGCCCTTTTTCCATGGGGCGCTTTGTAATACAACTCCATACACATCTGTTGTTGGGTCAATATCAAGAAGTTCCAGTTCCTCCTCAGATGGATTACGGTCCTGAAATTGGACAAACGGAATATCAGTGATAATTGCAAATGGAGTTTGGTTTGCTCCTTCACCCATGACAACAACTGCTCCAGCAGATATCCCATCCATCACACCAACTTGAGTCATTTTCAAAATTCTCCCAAAGATGTCAGGGGTTCCAACCTGATTGTTGAGTGCTAAAAAACCACTATGTGCTATTCCAATTCCAGTTATGCCATAGCGAAGTGGTGTGGTTTTACTATCAGTTATAAGTACTCCAATATTTTTTAAATCATGTTTTTGTACAAGATGTTCCCTTATTCTGTTGGCGCTTTCTTGAGGATCTTTCGGCCATAGAACATAACCTTCTTTAGTATTAGATTCATCGATACCTGCATTGACTGCCAAGACATTATTTTTCAAAGTTACTGTTACGTGAAATGTATTTGTTTCTTTCGGAAGATAATAATCTGCTTGAGATATGACAAGCTCTTCCTTTTCAATTGATCCAATAGGAACTGTGTTCCCTTCGCAAATAGCAATTATCTTACTTGTTACAACAAGAATAGAATTTTCTGAAAGAGTTGGTACATATTGGTCAATAATTTTTAAAATGTCTTTGTCTTCGCGAGTTATCTTGTGGGTTTTTACAGTTACAATATTCATACTCGGATTGTATCAAAATCGTGGGACTAATATTTTTTTTGTATCGATAAGACCATACTTATCCAGTATCGTTGAAAGGATTGGGGATTTGGTAGCGTACAGTAATTTTCTCGGATATTTTTCGGCACGCAAATTCTCAATTTCATGGTATCCCAATAAATAGCACGCGTCTTTTGGAAATCCTCCTGGACGGGATGTGTCAGTCATGCCTCTTTTGACCCGGTATGTCATGATGAAAGCCCGTTGTGGATTTAGATTTTCAAGTAATAACTCATATATCTCAGAAAAACTTTTATGCAGATTTCTGACAGCCTTTATTCTGTAGTAGTACATCTCAAAAGCACTGGGAGTAATTTTTCGGGTAGTTATTTCATTATATATAGCAAGTCCCTCCCCATACAGATTTTGGTTCCCATATTTCGTAAATTCAGCAAGGGCAGTATGGGAGTTTTTTGTGTTCTCAGTCTGAAGGACATGAGATTCAATCTCGTGTACGACAAGCCTATCAACATTGCACTCAAATCTTTTTATCTCGCTACCTATATTAATAAGATTGTATCCAACATTGATCATGTGGGGGGCAAAATCATTAACATTAATCTTAAAACTATCAATATTATATCTGGCTAGCGTTTTTTCAAATCTTTTCTTTATATCTTCTGCATTCTTTAATTCATGTTTTATATGTAATTTAAATTCCACATTTGGAGTATTTGTGAGAAGTAAGTCAAGTCTATCTGTTCCCCAATCAAAAAGGTTATGAACATTCTCTGAGAATTCTTCCTGCCCAACAGATAATTTAGTTTTATAAAGTTCTATCTGATCGTCTAGAAATTCCAGAACGTGCTGCTTTAAATCCCCTGGAATTTCGAGTGCATCAACCCTTAATTTATAATCATCAATTTCAGAAGCAAAATCGGGAAGATCTTGGGTTCTATATACGAATTGCGGATTATATGATGGGTCTGCAAAAAACTTTTCTTTTTCCTCGGCATAATTTAACGGGGTGAGAGATGTGTTTCCAAGGCGCAGGGTTTTTTTAATTGTTATGATTTCCTTTGCTATAGTTTCTAATTTTTCAAGATCGGAAATAGAATGCTTATTTGATGATTTCATGAACTCCTATGTTATCATCGACAGCCTATATTGTCTAATTACCGCAGGACAGTTACGGAGCAAATTGTAGGCTGTAGTGGGCAGGTTGTAGGTTGTAACAAATTGAACAAAATCTAGTTTCGAAACAAGTGTTCAATATAAGTAGAAATTGCATAAACACATTTGCATTTTGGGTGATAAAAACCCGCAAAAAATAATTTTTTTGTTGATTTTAAGTTTTACATTTGAAGTTTTAAGTTTAGAAGCTTGCGGAAATATAATTACCGCAATGACAATTTTTTAAAGTAGATCATAATATGTCAGGGTTTGGGAGCTTGTATGCGTAGTGTTAGATGCATATAATTAGTAACATGCAGTTGAATAAATTCTCAGAGAATCTCATTCATCTATTTGAGAAAGCAAAAGAGGTTCCTATTGAGAGTGCCAACATAGTAAATCCATTAGTCAGTGAGCTCGCGTCGTGGTATGAGAAATTTAGGAACTCTATAGAGTACCGGGATGAGGAAGTGATATTGCGGGCATCAATAGAAAGAATTCTGAAAAGACGACTTGCTCTCGGAGGTAGTGGTGCCACAGCTGCAAAGCCCCTTTTAAAAGAACTTGTATGGGCACGTTATTTTCCAGAGAGTCTATACACAGAAGAGACAATAAGCAGCATAGAAAAGATCATCAACTTTTATCTGCAGTTAAAAGTTGAAGTGGTAAAAAATCATATTCTGAAGGAAGGGGAGATGCGTCATCTCATGTTTCAACTGATGTCTTCAGATGTTGAGCAAACCCTTCATCCAAACAGAGTAGAAGAGGCGGTTGGTAATTATATCTTTTACGTTTTACAAAATAACATAACCATTGAAGAGGGCATGGAAGAGGAGAGGGATGTACAGTTATTTATTGCCATAAGACGCGCGTATTCAAAAGACGATTTGGCTTTTCTGAGATTCAAATTATACACGCAGTACTTCGGTAAAATGAGCGTCCAAGAAGCTTCTTCCGTTTCTGAAAGATTTGCTGAAGCCCACCGCCAAATAGAGAGCCAGTTGACCCACCCGGCACGATTTAAAATACTCTCATATGTAAAAAGACAAATACCTCCTTTCCTTATCATCGAAGATATTTTTGCTAGTCACGAGAACATCCGGGAGCTGGCTCAAAACGAAGCAGAACTCAATGAAAGTGTGCTGGCTGCTTGTAAGAAAAAATACAAGACAATCTCTGAAAAAGTTAGACGTGCAATCATCAGAAGTGTCATATTTATTCTTCTTTCAAAAACTCTTATCGCTTTTGGTATCGAAGGAACATATGAAAGGATATTTTTGGGACACATCCAGTGGATGACTTTAGCATTAAATGTTGCGATACCTACTTTATTTATGATAGTCGTTGGGTTTTCTATTCGTACTCCTGGGGAAAAGAACTCACGGTTAATTTTATCCCGAATACATTCGCTGCTTTTCGATGAGATGCCGAAAGTCGGACGTTCTATTGCATTTCCGCTCCCAGATAGTAAAAAGCCAAGGTCAGTTATGGAGTGGATATTTGGTATCCTTTGGGTAGCAGCCTTTCTTTTGAGTTTTGGAGCTGTTTCATTGGGACTTTCATTCCTTCACTTTAGCGCAGTAAGTCAAATGATATTCATATTCTTCTTGGCAATTGTCAGCTTTTTAGCATACAGAATCAATATAACTGCTCATGAGTATAGCGTTGAAAGTAGGCAAGGGATATTAACCCCAATTGTTGACTTTTTCTTCATGCCTATTGCACGAGTTGGGCAATATCTAACTGCTGGAATTTCTCAAATAAATATTTTCTTGTTTATTTTAGACTTTATTATCGAAGCACCCTACAAAGGACTCGTTGCGTTCTTTGACCAATGGTTTTTCTTCTTACACTCCAAGAGGGAAGAGATAGGATAGGGAAGGGTTTAGGGTCTAGGTTTCAGGTTCTAGCTTTTAATATCAAGAAGCTCGACTTCGAAGATTAGATCGGCAAGGGGTGGGATGACATCTCCGGCACCTTCTTCTCCGTACCCCATTGTATATGGAATATAGAGTTTTCTTTTGCCACCTTTTTTCATACCAGGAACACCTTTGTCCCAGCCGGCGATGACATGACCGACACCAATTTTTGTTTGGAAGGGTACACCTTTATCAACAGAGCTATCAAACTTTTCTCCATCATCAAACATACCAGTGTAGTGTATAACAACAGTATCACCAGATTTTACCTCAGGACCTGTTCCTTCTAAAATTTCTTCAATTTTGAATTCTGAGATTTTTGTTTTCATCAGAAAATTAGTATACAGTATTTCTTGGAGATTTTCCTCTTATTTTACTCCTACAAAATCAATGCGGGGGAGGAAGGCGCGGATTTGATCCCAAAATTTATCTGAAAGTCCGGTCGAAAATTTGGAGTACTGACCTTTATCTTGCTGAGACGTCAATTTCCTTTCATATTCGCGGATAATCTCAACGACTTTTGCACCCTTTTCATTAAAATCCTTTTTAAAAGATTCTTCGTCGTTGACAAATTTATCATGAACTTCTTTGAAATCGAGCATAGTATCTCGGTGTTCTTCCATCATCTCCAAAAATAGTTGGCGGTACTTTGCTGACATTGTTTAGGATATATTAAATAGTAAATAGCGATTAGTCAAGGCTATGTGGTAAAATTAGAACTCATGAAATATCAAATTTTGCTCTGGTATAAATATGTGCCGATTGAAAATCCTGTTCACGAAATGCGGGAACTGAGGCGCTTGTGTGAAGCTCTAAATCTTAAAGGGAGAATAATAATTGCGTCAGAGGGAATTAATGGGACAGTGGAAGGGACAATAAAAGACACTGAAAAGTTTATAAAAACGACAGAAAAAGATCCACGTTTTACAGGCATTCATTGGAAAAAATCAGAAGGCACTGGTATGGCATTTCCAAAACTTTCGATAAAAGTCAGAGAGGAGATTGTGAGCATGCATCTGCATGAGAACGATATAAAACCATGGTCTGTCACGGGAAAATATCTGACTCCTGAAGAGTTACATTCTTGGTTTGAAAATAAGGTGGAATTTTACATAGTGGACATGAGAAATGACTACGAGCACCAATCCGGATATTTTGAAGGATCAATATTGCCACCACTCACTAACTACAGAGATCTTCCGAAATTATTACCGATGCTAAAAGATTTGAAAGATAAAAAGGTCCTCACAGTATGCACTGGAGGAGTGAGGTGCGAGAAAGCATCGGGTTTTTTGGTGAGCAATGGTTTTTCTGACGTGTACCAGTTATATGGAGGAATAGTGTCATATATGGAGAAGTATCCGAATGAGCACTTTAAAGGTAAGTTATATGTTTTTGATCAAAGAATTCTCATGGGTTTTAATATAACTGATCCATCGCATGAGATAGTAGGTAAATGCGAGAAATGCAAAGAAAAATCAGAACACTATATAAATTGTGACACCATAGGATGTCACAGACATTTTATATTATGTGAAAAATGCATCGATAAATTCGGACAAATATGTCCGGAAGGTTGTCAATACGCCCGAGCCAAACAGCGGGAAAATCCGGTACACCCAGGGTCAAAATCTACTAGTTAATAGTTGCTAGCTGTTAGTTTTCTTATGTCAAAAAAGCTTCTATCATTATTTCCGGCTTTCGGAGAAAGAAATTATAGATATTATTTTTTGGGACAACTCATCTCGCAAATAGGTACATGGCTACAAATTGTTGCTCAGGGTTGGCTAGTTCTACAACTAACAAATTCAGCATTTCTTATCGGTCTTGTAGCAGCTGCAGCAACTCTCCCTTCGTTATTATTTTCTCTTTTTGGAGGAGTTATTGTTGATAGGTTTGATAAAAAAATGACGATTGTTGCGACTCAGACAGCTTCGATGGTTCTTGCCCTTCTTCTGGGAGTACTAACAGTTTTTAGAATCGTAAATGTTTGGGAAATTATGCTCATATCATTCCTTTTGGGAATTGTCAACGCAGTTGATATGCCCGCTCGTCAAGCTTTTGTGAGCGAGATGGTGCCACCCGGGAAAGTTCCGTCAGCGATAGCACTTAACGCAGGAATTTTTAATTCTGCACGCGTTGTTGGTCCGTCAGTTGCAGGAATTCTGATAGCTGTCGTAGGAACTGGTGGAGCTTTTCTTCTCAATGGAGCAAGCTACATAGCTGCAATAATCGTTCAGTTTTTGATCATCCCGATACTTGTCCCAAAACCAAAACATCCCCATCCTTTCACTGCAATAAAGCAAGGAGTTGCCTACACATGGACGCATCCGGTAATACGATCACTTGTAATTTTGACAGCTGTTGTAAGTGTTTTTGGGTGGTCGTATACAACCATCATGCCTTATGTTGCTGACAAAATATTTCATCAAGGAGCGGCAGGACTTGGGTATTTATATGCAGCAGCAGGAGCAGGGGCTTTGGTTGCTACATTTGTTGTGTCGGGGTTTGGAAGTAAATTTGCATCATCAGTATTTATCAATGGAGGAATACTTTTATATGCAGTAACAATGATCTTTTTCTCATACACATCAAATATTTGGATAGCATACCTGACGTTATTTTTAGGAGGGTTTGGATTGTTGTCGGCATTTTCTATCATAAATGCGCGGATTCAACATTTAGTAGAACCCCATTTTAGGGGTCGGGTGTTAAGTATTTATCTTTTAATGTTTGTTGGGCTTTTTCCCGTCGGTAACCTTCAGATCGGTATACTCACAGAGCAATTTGGACCCCAGATAGCTATTCGCACCGGTTCTGTGATAGTTTTTGTTGCTGCAATTGTTGGGTATCTTTTGAAAGGAAAAATTATTTCTTCCCACGCCGAGTACTTAACAAAGCGTGAGATTGAAGCAGGTACGCAAGAAGTGATAGTAGACACTAGAAAAAGTTAAGTGATTTGTGTAGAATTATTTTGACACTATAAATCAAGAGGAGGAGTAGAGTATTGGCTCGTTGATCCCTCCAGCAACCCTGAGGAAACTTGAAGGGTGCTACACCCAACCCTATTAAGGGAAGGATTAGTCCTAAGCTATACGCCAAGGAAAAATAAAACCTCTCTTTTAGGGAGGTTTTTTTGTGGGAAGGTGGTGAATAAATATGTCAGAATTTGATACACATAGTCAAAAAGGTGCACCTTTTGCCGGTGCTGCAAGAGATGATGAATCCTTTGTTAGAAAACTTAATGATCTTTCAGTTTGTGGTTTTGTTGATGTCGATACTATTAACGAGCGACCTGATGGATCAATATTTTTTGCTGGTTGGATTGTTAGAGAAGGTCCAACAGAAATAGCCAAACCAGAAGGGTGGCAGTTTTTTGTAAAAAAGTAGTAAAATCCAACATGGGCAAGCTTTCAAACGTACGAAGTGATTTAAAAAAGGCAAGTTCCCCTGAGAAAGCAAAGAAAAGTGCATGGTTTTTTAAAACTGAAAAAGGGCAATATGGGTATGGTGACAAATTTATCGGCGTCACAATGCCAGAGCAAAGAATAGTTGCAAAAAAATATCCTGATCTTACTTTAACCGATATTGAAAAACTTCTTGCATCACCAATTCATGAAGAGAGAAGTGTTTCGCTGATAATATTATGCAAACAATTTGAAAAGGCGGATGATAAAAGACGGGACGAAATATTTGAATTTTATGTTTCGCATTCAAAGTATATAAATAATTGGGATCTAGTTGATGGATCTGCGTCTAGAATAGTAGGTGAGTATTTACTCGATAAAAAAATTACGCTTCTTATCATGTATGCCAAATCAGGAGATCTGTGGGAGAAAAGAATCGCTATGATATCAACATTTGCATTCATTTACCATGGAAGAACGAAAGAAACATATTTAATTGCCGACCTCTTGTTAGATGAAAAACATGATCTTCTACAAAAAGCAGTTGGTTGGATGCTGCGTGAGACTGGAAAGAGAGTCTCTGAGAAAGAACTAAAGAGTTATCTAAAAAAGAACTACAAAAAAATGGGGAGGACAGCACTGAGATATTCTATAGAACATTTTCCCAAAGAAGAAAGAGACAAATACCTCAAGGGTCAGATCTAATTATGTACATCCATTTTGAAAATTGGTCAAATTATATGAGTGGTATCGACAAACGCATACCAAATCAAGGGGAAGTCATAAAAGCGTACGGAACTTTTACTGATCCTCGGGACTTTTTCCAAGATCCCAATCTTGCGGTAATGGAATTTAGTCATGCCCCCTTTTTGGAAAGCGAGGTTTTTTCTTATGGACAACAACGTGAGGGATACACAGGTGCTACACTTGAGGAAGATTTGTCCAGAGTAACTGAAATGGGACTTCGCTTCCAGCCAGAAATTCCGCTTGATGATATCGCAAAAAAAACAACAAGAGCAATGGTTCGACTTGCCCATTCGACGGAATTCCCGGCTGCATCTGCTGCAATGTTAGCCCTTGACCCTGATGGAAGGTGGCATTTCAACCATCCCTTCAGTCTTTTCCACGGATTTGAAAAACTTACCAGAAAACCAGAGAGGAGTATGGCAATACATTTTGATATCATTTCGCCTAACTCACTAGAACTTCTTGGCAAAGTTTTTGATTGGAAGGATCCGGAAAAATTAGTGCCAATAAGAGAGGGTAAAAGACTTCGAGAGGTAGATTTAGGTAGAATATTTCAGGAAGGAAATCCACACGGCAAAGAACGTTGATAAAAAAAGCTATAATAAAAAACAATGAAACAAAGTGATTTTAAAAAATATAAAGTAGGGTTAGTCATAGGGCGTTTTCAACCTTTTCATTTAGGACACAAATTTCTTATAGAAGAAGCTCTAAAAATTTCAGAAAAAATTATTATTGGTGTTGGAAGTTCAAATAAAAAAAACAAAGACAATCCTTGGTCTTCCCATGAACGGAGGAAAATGCTTCAGCTATTTGTAGAGCATCATGAATTTGAAAATCGAATTTTGAAAATTGTAAACGCTGATGACTATCCAGATGATGATGTATGGTTTGAAAAACTATACAAAAAAACTGGGCCTTTTGATGTAACGCTGGGTAATAATGATTGGAATAACGGCATCATAAAAAGACACGGAATCGATGTTATCTACACAGGTATGTTTAAGAGAGAAGAGCTCGAAGGTTATAGAATCCGGAAATTGATGCGTGAGAAAAAACCCTGGAAGGAAAGAGTGCCAGAGTATCTTTCAGGTGAAATAAGACCTCTTTAGGTGTACAATTCCCACATGGTAGAGCAGTTTGGTTATCCATTTGTTGAGGGAAGTCATGGTATTCCATTTTCCAAAATGGTGATAGGTGGTGATTCTATCCACACAGCTCAGGGGAGAACATTAAATTACACACTTGAGTCTGATACCGTTTATGTCTGGGATCCTGACATGAGTGTTGCTAACAGCCTTATGGCCAATGTTAGTGATAAGGTGTTAACGCTTTCTTTACATCCTACACCCGACGACAATCATGAATCACCTAGACACCCTGATTTATTTGCAGGAAAGTTTGTTGATTTTATTCTAGATTATTTTGCAAATAACGGAACAACTATCGAATCTCATTTCTCAGATTGGTTAAATGGTAAAAATTTGGATGATTATAATTCTCTTTGGGCTCAAGGTGCAGAACCTGGTTACGCTGCAAGTCAAACTTGGATTGGCAAAAAATTAATTTCAAAGGGTTTTGATCCTGCTAAAGATGAAGACGTGTCTAGGAAAAAGGGATCTGTTTATGCCATTTTCAAGAAAAGATAATAGATCTGATAAACTAAATGAGTGATATTACTATTTTTCCTAGAGCTTTTGGTACTTTTTTTTCTCTCAAGATCACTGACTTCTCATCTCTCTTTTTTGCTTCGTGCAATAGTTAGGAGTAATAGGGTAACGATAATTTTGATGGCAATTATTTTTCTTCCTGGAACAATTATTCACGAATTTGCACACGCTATTATGGCAAAACTATTGTTTGTTTATGTTGGCCATATGGAGTTGATGCCACAGTTACACGATGAAAGTCTGAAGTTGGGGAGTGTTGAAGTCGGAAAGACAGATATTGTCAGAAATTTCTTAATCGGTATTGCTCCATTTATTGTAGGGACGGGTCTATTACTTTTAGTTCTTTACTATTCATTCACAAACAATATTTTTGGCTTTAATCTGTTGACGTTTGTAGTTTTATTTTTTACTTTCGTTATCTCAAACACGATGTATTCTTCGAGAAAAGACATGGAAGGAGCAGTGGAATTTTTTCTTTTAGTAGTTGTACCAATAATTTTTCTTTATTTCATTGGAGTAAGGATTCCGGGATTTACTCTTGAATCTTTGAGAGGAAGCGGAGTAGAGAGCTTTTTCAGGATGTCTGCGATCTTTTTAGCTGTTCCCTTTTTGCTTGATGTATCATTTATACTCTTTGCAAAAATGTTACTGAAAAGGTAACTAAATATAACTCACTTTTTCAAGCAACTCATCTTCCCAATGGGTAACTTTTTGTTCCGGCAGTAATAACGCCTTTGTAGGCTTAAGCTCTTTTATAAAATCTTCTGTGTGACTTACGATAAGAAGCGTTCCTGTATATTTCTTGATTGCTTCAAGAATTATCCTCTGAGACATAACGTCTAAGTAGGTTGTTGGCTCATCAAGAATAAGCATGTTGTAGTTTTCTAGAAGTAGAAGAGCTATTGAAAGTCTTGTTTTTTCACCACCCGATAAAGATCCCACTTTTTGAAAAACTCTGTCTCCAGAAAAAAGAAAGGCAGACAAATGCTGTCGTATTTTTTCAATTGGCATGGCTTTTACAGTTTCAATTGTTTCAATAAGATTTAGAGAGAAGTCAAGTGCTTCAAGTTCTTGAGAGTAGTAACCAATTTTTAACTTTTCAGCTTTTATAACCTCTCCTTTTGTGGGAGTCGTGTCTCCCACAATTATTTTAATGAAAGTACTTTTTCCTGCGCCGTTGTGTCCAATGAGTGCAATTTTTTCTCCACGACCTACAATCATTGAAAAGTCCTCTAAAATCACTTTATCTTCATACGATTTTGAGATATCAACGATTCTGACTGGAATATCACTCATGTTTTGTGGTTCTGGAAGTGTGAGCTTAAATCCACGCGCTTCCTTTGGAAGTGGGGGAAGGGATTCTTTTATCCTCTCAATCCTTTTCTGGAGTTGAACGCGTTGTCTGACTCCTTTTTCTGACTTTCTACTCATAAGACCCACCAAACTTTTTTCCATTCTTTTGACATGTTTTGTTTCGTTGACTATCTGACGGGTCAAAAGTGTGTCGTGCTGTGCTTTTAATTTCAAATAGGTTGTGTAATTTCCTTTATATTCTTCGATCTGAGCTTTTGCTGGATTTATTGCAATCACCTTATCAATAGAACTATCCATTAACTCCAAGTCATGACTAACAAGAAGCAATGTTTTGGGATAGGTGCTTAAGAATTTTGAGACCCAAGCTTTTCCTTTTGTATCTAAAAAGTTTGTTGGCTCGTCAAGTAAAAGAATATCCGGTTCTAAAAGTAGGGCGCGGATGATGGCTAGTTTTGTCTTTTGCCCACCTGAAAGGCCATGCGGATCTCCATAGAGGTCAATATCATTCATCTCAAGTCCATGGAGCATCGATATAATCTCGCGGTCATCTTTTACGTAATGTTGGTCCAGATATTCGCGGATGGTAAAACTTTTTTCAAGAATCGGGTCATACTTAATTTCCTGTGGGACAAGAACAATAGACCCATCAATTATGATGTTTCCTTCTTTTGGATGCTCTTCGCGCATCAAGAGTTTGAAGAGTGTGCTTTTGCCTGCGCCATTTGGGCCGGCAATCCCCACGATCTGGTCATCACCCACGGTAAAACTTACATCAGTAAAGATGGGGCGAAGGTGAGCAAACGTAAGATTTTTTACCTGAATCATAGGACAACCGTAGTGACTGCATAGGAACGAAGGCAAGACTCTTTACTTCGAACTTTTCTTACTACGGAAAGAGGCTTATATTATACCTTATCTAAGCGTTTGGATCTGGAGGAAGAAATTCTTCACCGCCGTGGTCTTCATTCTTGACATATTCACCAGGTTTTAACCATTCGACGTATGTGCATCCCGTGGCCTGTCTTGCCTTTGCATCCCAACCGCTCATTGAGCATTTCTTCATTTTCTTGCCGGCTGCGGTAGTGTAGAGAACTAATTTATTGCCACACGTTGGACAATCCTCATCCAATGGTTCTGTGGTTCCATTTATCCATTCTACAAAGTCGCACCCAGTTGCTTGCTTTGTCTCAGCATTCCACTGGTTTGTTGAGCACTTCTTCATTTTCTTTCCAAAACGGGTAACTACCATGACAAGTGGATTACCACACTTTGGACATTTTTCATTTAACTCTTCCGGAGGAGTCTCGAGCCATTTTACATAGTCACATCCTACATTCTTCTTTGCTTCTTTATCCCATGAACCAGTAGAGCATCTTTGTAGTCGACGTCCGGTTGGGGTTGTTGTTATTTCTGCAAGTGGGTTGCCGCATTTGGGACACATTTCTTCAGCCATGGAATTCATAGTAGCGGTTAGTAAAATATAAGTCAATAGGAAATTAAAATCCGAGGTCCTCTTTTATGAAAATAAGATTGATGCGCGACTTATTCAATTCATTATTGAGAATAAAAAGCTTATTCACATTACTTGATGCTTCAGGCCCATAGACAGATTTCATACGCTTATCCTCCTGGGGAAGAACATGCTCATATATTCGTGCCAGTCCTTCCTCGAGATTTTTGACAATCTTTTTTGTAGACACAACCCAAATGACGTGAGAAGCGCCATATGTGTAAGCGGGTAGTTGGCTTCCGGATCCTGACGCTACGATAACTTTCCCATCTTCGGTCACTGCATGAACGCTTCCTATTATATAGTCAGGACCAGCTCCCAATTTTTGCATAACCAAGCTATCTATGTTGCGATCAAGTTTTGACAATTGTGATTTTACGGAGTTATGCATCCCACTATCATTTATTACATCGGTAAGTCCTAATTGATTAAGTGTCGTTGATGTTGCGGTCATAACTTCTACTCCTTTTGGGATGAGGGAATGAACTAATTTTCTTGTTTGGGAAGAATTATCTGCTACATAGACAGTAATACCATGAGAAGAAAGAGCAGTGGTGGCTTTTTGGATTGATGCTGTTGTTGCGAGTGTTGAGAACTTGTTTTTATTCATATCTATAGTACACTATATATACTAACTTTACTTTCAACAAGTACACACTATATTGTCATATACATACTAAAAAGTAAGTAAGGATATATTCAGTTTATTTTAAGCTAGCAAAAATATGATTGATAAAGATATGCAGACCAAAGACATCACGAGTTGTTCATCCGTCAAAGTAACATTGGAAGTTATGGGTGGAAAATGGAAGCCTCTTATAATGTTTCTTTTAGTGGAGAGGACCATGAGATTTTCGGAACTCCAAAGAAGCATTACTGGTATTACCCAAAAAATGTTGACTGAGCAATTGAGAGAATTAGAGCGCGATGGAATGATATCGAGGAAAGTATATCCGCAGGTACCCCCCAAGGTAGAGTATTCAATAACAGCGTATGGCAAAACCCTCCTTCCAGTTCTTGAGACTATGCATGATTGGGGAAAAAACCACAGGATCCTAACTCCTAACTCCTAACTCCTATTTCATCTTAATATTCATGAACGGGATAGTTACTCCAGGTTGCGGAGGTTGAGTAACTTTTGTTTGTTTGGATCTTATGTTTTGAATTAAAAGAATAGAGATTATAAGAATCAGCCCAACACAAATCACAAGTTGTACCAAAGAAAATTTCACATTACATTTTAACCTGTTAACCCGTTAACTCGCAACTCACTGCTAGTCATATTGTATACTTTTAAGTGATGAAAAAAGAAAAGAAAATTACAGCAAAAAAAGTCATTATTTGGTCATTTGCAGTTGATCTGTTAGACATATTGCTTTCACTGGGTGCTGCAGTAATCACTGGAAGTATTGTGATGTTTACAGAAGCCCTTGAAGGGGTTTCTGATCTAATCTCTTCAGGCCTTCTTCTCATTGGTCTTAAAAGGTCGTCAAGAAAGGATGATAGGGCACACCCATTTGGGTATGGTAGGGAAATTTATTTCTGGACCCTTCTTGCTGCTTTGGTAATGTTTGGTATCACGTCTTCTGTCTCTATCTATTTAGGTTGGGAAAGGTTTTGGAATCCGCACGCACTTCATGATATACACTTGGCTTTTATTATTCTCTTTTTTGGGGTGATCACTAACGGTTACGCATTTTACTTAAGCTTCAAGAGATTAATGAAAAAAAGGAGCATAAAGCAGATTATTAGGATTTTTTACCGGTCATCTCTTATAGAAACAAAAACGACCTTCACGCTCGACCTAATGGGGACGGTTGCGGCTGTACTAAGAATTTTAGCTTTGACCGCATACGTTCTTACGGGGGATGCTCGGTTTGATGGTATTGGAGCTATGGTAGTGGGTGTTGCTCTCGCTTTTTTCGCTTTTATACTTCTACTGGGAATACGTGACTTACTGATAGGCAGAAGCGCCTCGCCAGAGACTGAGGCTAAAATCCGTGAGGCTGCTCTTGCTGTTGATGAGGTTGCCAAGGTCCTTGACCTCAAAACATTACACGTAGGCTCAGAAAAACTTCTCGTTAATCTTGAGGTCAATATGAATAATAATCTAAATACAGATGAGCTTGAGCATCTCATGGACAAAGTAAAAGAGAGCATCCAGATCCAAGTGCCATCGGTAAAGTACATCCAAGTAGAGCTTGAAACTCCCGAAAAAGCCTAATTTGTCAACTCCTCAGTACCTTTAAAATACACCGAAAATATGCTATACTACATGTTCGGTTTTAAACCTATAGTGTGATTTTATCACGCGAACGTAGTAGGTGTTTAAATCACTCTTACTACGTATAGTCTACGTTTCGCATGTAGATTTTTTTGGTTCCAAAAACCTGCACTTTGAAAATTTGGTTTCGTATTTTTAGATAGTTTTTTATTTTATCCCGCACTCGATGCGGGATCTACTAGGTATTTGATCGTGGATCAGGGGTGGGTTATCCCACTCGCGACCCACGATCAAGATTTCCTATATTAGTCTTGTCTGGGAAGGAGTTCGTATTGACGAACAAGATATTTGATCGAGTCGGAAGACTTCTTAGCCGGCGCGCTCACGATGTTGGGCATGCTGCTATGGAATTCGGACACAGTGTCCACGACATCGAACGCGCGGCAGCAAGCCGCATGCACAGGGAAAAAGCCGACAAAGCCCATCCCGCCATCGTCAACGACAAGCCCGCCAACTAAGACGGGTTACTGTAACCACCCAAACCAAGGCAAGGAGAGATTGACGATGTCACAACACGTCAGAAAAAAGACAAAGAAGAGGCGTGAGTCTCATGGTACGCGCGGGTCGCCGAAAATCGGCAAGATCCGCAAATTCAGGAACCGCCAACAACAAAACGGTTCCGATACTTCACTCCGCAACGCTTCGCGTGGCGGACTAGTGTCCTAAGGGACAGAAGGAACTACCTAGTTGACTCAGCTTATTACAGCCCAAGATGGGGAAGCCGTCAAGAGCGGGGCAGCAGCCCCGACGACGTACGTCTATCCGTTCCGCGAAGGCAACGCAACCATGCGAGACCTTCTCGGCGGCAAAGGAACTGGCCTGGCCGAGATGACCAATTCAGGCGCGCCTGTTCCTCCCGGCTTCACCATCACCACCGAAGCTTGCAATGCGTTTTCCGCGACCGACCAATTCCCTGATGGGATGATGGATCAAGTTATGGTTGCGCTGGCCGAGGTGGAGAGGCAGACCGGAAAGCGGTTCGGTGATCCCACCAACCCGCTTCTGGTATCCGTCCGTTCCGGCGCGAAGTTCTCGATGCCGGGCATGATGGACACCGTCCTCAACCTGGGTCTCAACACCCAGACAAGCGAGGGCATGGCGCGGTTGACCAACAACCCGCGCTTTGCTGCGGATGCGTATCGCCGCTTCGTTCAGCTCTATGGCAAGATCGTTCTTGATGTGGACGGAGAACTCTTCGAGCACGTCATGAACGAAGCGAAGGGTGGTGATCGTCAAGACACCGACCTGAGCACCAAAGAACTGATTGCGATCGTCGAGAGATTCAAGGCGATCGTTCTCGAAGTAACCGGCGTAGCATTTCCAGAAGATCCTCACAAGCAGTTGGTAGAAGCGATCGCCGCGGTCTTCCGTTCCTGGAATGGCCGACGCGCACGCGACTACCGCCGTCTCAACAAGATCTCGGACCTGCTCGGCACCGCGGTCAATGTCCAGTCGATGGTATTCGGCAACATGGGCAATGATTCCGCAACGGGGGTTGCGTTCTCACGCAACCCTTCGACCGGCGAACCAGGCCTCTACGGAGAATACCTGGTAAACGCTCAGGGTGAGGACGTTGTAGCGGGTGTACGCACCCCACGTCCCATCCAAGAAATGGAGCGTGATATGCCGGAGGTGTATCGCCAGTTCTGTGACATCGCCAGCGGCCTGGAAAGGCACTACCGCGACGTTCAGGACATGGAGTTCACCGTCGAACGCGGCAGACTTTACATGCTCCAAACCCGTACCGGCAAGCGCACGGGCAAAGCGGCGATTCGTATTGCCGTGGACCTCGTCCGCGAAGAAGTGATCGATCGGGTAACGGCAGTCCAACGTGTTGAGCCTCAACAGCTCGACCAACTCCTGCACCCGATGATCGTTCCTGCTGCCAAGCAAAAAGCCGGCTTTCTGACCAAGGGACTTCCCGCCTCACCCGGCGCAGCGTCGGGGAAGGTAGTGTTTGATCCCGACGAAGCAGTAGAGCTGGCTAAGGTCGGTCCGGTGATCCTGGTGCGGACCGAAACTGCACCCGAGGATTTCCATGGAATGGTTGCTGCCCAAGCGGTGCTTACCGCACGCGGGGGCATGACCAGCCACGCTGCCGTCGTGGCACGCGGCATGGGCAAACCCTGCGTCGCTGGCGCGGGCGCACTGAGCATCAATTACGGTGTCCAGTCGTTCAGCGTCAACGGCACAATCATCAATAAAGGTGACTTCATCACTCTCGACGGTTCAACCGGCGAGGTGTTCGTGGGTCATCTCCCAACACAAGACCCGGTGCTGGACGAGTACTACCACACCCTGATGGGCTGGGCAGACGAGTTCCGCACGATGGGTGTCAGGACCAATGCAGACACGCCAGAAGACGCACTCAAAGCGCGTGAGTTTGGCGCCGAAGGCATTGGTCTTTGTCGCACCGAGCACATGTTCTTCCAAGGCGACCGGATCGACGCTGTCCGCGAGATGATCCTGGCAGAGACGCTCGAAGAGCGCGAAGCAGCGCTCGCCAAAATCGAACCCTACCAGCGAGAGGATTTCGTCGGAATCTTCCGCGCTATGGACGGGTTCCCAGTGACCATCCGGACTCTCGACCCGCCTTTGCACGAGTTCCTCCCTCATGAAGAGAAGGACATTCGTGAACTGGCCGAAAAGATGGGCGTGGACTTCGCTTTGCTCATGGGCAAGGTGCATAGTCTGCGTGAAGCAAACCCAATGCTTGGCACGCGTGGTTGCCGGCTTGGTATCTTGTTCCCCGAGATCACTGAAATGCAGACGCGCGCGATCTTCGAAGCGGCCGTGCAGGTAAGTGGTGAAGGGATCGAGGTTCATCCCGAGGTGATGATCCCCCTGGTCAGCACCGTTCAAGAGTTTCGGTCCCAAAAGACGATCGTCAGGCTCGTAGCTGAGGAAGTTGGTTTTACCGACCACCTCATAGGCACGATGATCGAGATCCCGCGAGCAGCCCTGGTTGCCGACGAGATCGCCGAAGAGGCTGAGTTCTTCTCTTTCGGCACCAATGACCTGACGCAGATGGCGATGGGCATCTCTCGTGACGATGCAGGTCGGTTCATTCCGCACTACATCGAAGCGAAGATCTTCGCCGACGACCCCTTCCAGGTCCTCGACCAGAAGGGCGTCGGTCAATTGGTCGAGATCGGTACCGAGCGTGGTCGCAAGACCCGCCCGAACCTCAAAGTGGGAGTCTGCGGTGAGCATGGCGGTGAGCCATCCTCCGTGCAGTTCTTCGCACGCACTGGTCTTGACTACGTCTCCTGTTCGCCGTATCGCGTGCCTATCGCGCGGCTGGCAGCAGCACACGCGGCACTCAAGATGCAGCAAGAGGCCGCCGTTTAGACCGCGTCTGACGCGGAACATCAATACGAAACCAAATAAGGCCGACCGCACGGTCGGACATCCCGTCTGACTCTAACGAGCAGACACCCCCTCCGCGTATAGCGGGCAACCCAAGCTGGGTTCCCTTCGCTTGCGCGGAGGGAACCCTTTAAAATTCATTCCCAATTCAAAAAAATTCTATGCTATAATTTCCTACGTTTATGGTAGATAGAGATGAAAGATCAAAACTTGGTGCACCTGATTGGTTTCCTGACGTTTTGTCTGAAGAAGAGCAAAGGTACAGAAATTTAGTTCATGTGGTGCGCCCGCTTGTTAATGGGATGGCAATCCACTTAGCATCAGATGAAGCTCAAGCGCAGTATAAAGAAGGAGAAATGAACTATCTACAAGAATTGATCTCAGAAGCATACAGAAGAATGGAAAAATATCCCCCTCTTTGGTAGAAAAAAGCATCTCCCCATTTCTAACCTCCATTTTGCGGGTTGACTTCAGTTTTTTTAGGTGGCTACAATGAATGAAGGACTTCCTATGTTTTAGCTTTTGAACTGAACAGTGCAAAAGCCAAGGAATGCAACATTTGAAATCACCAATTTAGCATGTTTTACTTTTCAGAACTCATCAATAAAAAAGTAGTCAATGAGAATGGTAAGACTGTAGGAAAGTTGAAAGACTTTCTTTTTCTTGCTGAAGAATCCCCAAAGATAACAAAAATTTTCATAAAAAAAAGCCCACGACGAAGCTTTGCCATATTTATTAAAGAGGTAAAAGAGATAAATGATCATATAGTTGTCAATAAAGATTTTGTTGAAAAGGACATAGCAGAGCGCGAGTTTTCCATAGCCAAAAATCTTCTTAACCGCCAGATCATTGATGTTAAAGGAGGAAAGGTTGTTAGGGTAAATGATATAGCGATACAGGACAAGCAGAGTGTATCGTCCGGAACCAATAAAGAGGAGGGTCAAGAATATTATATAGCTGGTGTTGATGTTGGATTTAGAGCCATTTTGCGGTGGTTCAAATTAGAAAAGCCTACGGTTCCTCTTTACAAATTATTCAAATTATATTCCCATCCACATTTTCTGTCATGGGGGGACATAGAGCCATTGGAACTTGCACGGGGTAATGTCCAGCTGAAAAAAGATATTGGGGATCTTGAACGGATGCGCCCAGAGGATCTGGCTGATTACTTAGAAAAGACTAACATTAGAAACGTCAATAAGATCATCACCGGTCTTGATGACGAATACGCAGCTGACGTTATCGAGGATTTGAATATCAACTATCAGACAGCACTTTTCAAGCGCTTCGAGCCGGAACAGGCAACAAGACTTATAGACTTTTTAGAACCTGATGAGGCAGTTGATATTCTATTGACGTTGCCTAGGGAAAAGAGAAACGAAATATTAGATAGCTTGCCTAAAGGCAAAAACGATGAATTGCGCGAGTTGATGAAGTATTCAAAGACTTCTGTCGGAAAACTTCTCAATCCTGATTTTATCACGGTCAGTTCTGAAGCAACCGGATCCCAAGCTCTTTCAATAGTGAAAGAGAAACTTCCTGAATCCCCATTCTCTTCCTATATATATGCACTCAACCAAGAAGGGCATCTGGTAGGAGTAGTTGAATTATCAGACCTTTTAATGCATGAGGGAGACGAGCAGGTGTTTAAATTCATGGAGCAAGATGTTGTTGTAGCTCATCTCACGACTCCTCAAGAAATAGCTCTCAAGCGCATGCTCAAATATAAATTGTATGCGCTTCCCATTATCGAAGATAGCCAAAAGATGATTGGGGTAGTGACGTTTGATGACATGATAGAAGATGTAGTGGACAAACTATAAAAATATTATGATGAAGATTTGGAGACAAGTAAGAATTAAGTTTTTGATTTTGATTGCCGTCATGGGTCCAGGACTCATTACGGCTTTTGCTGACAATGATGCGGGTGGAGTGGCAACTTATTCTGTAGCAGCATCGAGATTTGGTTATTCAATGCTCACGACACTAATCCCGATAACAGTAGTTCTGATGGTAACGCAAGAAATTGGAAGTAGACTTGCTGTTGTGACTGGGAAAGGATTGGGCGATTTGATTCGTGAAAAATTTGGGATAAGAGTGTCAGTTCTGATCTTTAGCATCCTTTTCTTTGTAAATTTTGGTGTAATTATCCAGAATCTTGGTGGTCTTAAAGATGGTCTTGCGCTTTTTAATCTTAACTTATGGATATTTATGCCGATAGTGATTGCATTTCTTTTCTTGCTTATCACCAAAGCCTCATATGCAAAGGTTGAGAAGTTCTTTCTATTTTTGATATTTTTCTACGTTGCTTACTTAATAAGCGCAGTTCTTGCCAAACCTGATTGGGGACTAGTTGGAAAGTCACTTGTGGTTCCGCAAGGAAAAATTTCATTTGGGTACCTATATACTGCTGTTGCTGTGCTTGGAACAACGGTTACTGCATGGGGACAGTTCTTTATTAATAGTTATGTTAAGGATAAAAAATTGACGGTTGATAGGCTCAAATACAACCAGATAGAAATTTATGCTGGAGCATTTCTGACTGACATAATAACGCTATTCATGATGGTGGCTGTCGCGGCCACAATTTTTGTAAATAAAGTTCAGATATCTGGAGCTGCTGATGCTGCACTGGCAATAAAGCCCTTTGCAGGAGATCTGGCTGGTGTTATGTTTGGAGGAGGCCTTCTTATCGCTGGATTTATCGGGGCAGCCATCGTGCCACTTGCTACAGCTTATGCCTTCTCAGAATTTTTTGGATACGAAGGAAGTCTTGATGTCAGTTTTTCAAAAAGTAGATTATTTTATGGGTTTTTCATATTTCAGATACTCTTAGGACTTTTGGTCATCAGTTTTCCGAATTTCTCATTATTTAAGATTACGCTTTATGCCGACTACATTAATGGAATATTCTTACCTGTTATCTTCTTCTTCCTATATAAATTCGCTAATGACAAAGAACTTATGGGTAAGCATAAAAACACAAAGCTCCAAAATATCTTGCTTGTTGGATCTGGACTTGCCATTACAATAGCTGCTTTAGTAGGAGGGATCGGAAGCATGCTTGGAAAGTAATTCCTCTTGCTTCTTTATTCTAAATTCTATATTCTAAACTTCATGGCAAGACTTTCATACGATCAACTCATAGCAAAGCACCTAGACATTCTCAAGTCACTCCAATATGATTCTGGTCTTTTTGCAGCAGCGGGCAAAAATGTTGAGACCGGATATGACAAATCATGGCTTCGGGACAATTTTTACGAGACGATAGCTTTTGAAGTAGTTGGCGATTGGGATACCGTTGAAAAGACTTACGAAGCAATTTTACAGATTTTGATCAAGCACGAAGAAAAAATAGATTGGGCAATCGAAAATAAACCTACCGAATCTTTCCAATATATCCATGCACGGTTCCATCCAGAGACGTTTGATGAATTCTGGGAGTCATGGGGCAACAAACAGAATGATGCCATTGGATGCATCCTTTTTCGTATAGGGGAACTTGAGGCGCATCAGAGGCGGACCATTCTCAAAGACGAGGCCCATATCCGCATCGTTAACAAATTGGTTAAATATCTGGAAGCCGTTGAATATTGGCAAAACGGGGACAGTGGTATGTGGGAGGAAGGCGAAGAGCTCCATGCTTCCTCAGTTGGAGCATGCGTTGCCGGACTTAAATCGATCAATAGATTGCAAAGTATCGAAGTACCAGATGATTTGATCCAAAAGGGCCAAGAGTCGCTTGACGCATTATTACCTCGTGAATCTGAAGGAAAATTTGTTGATCTAGCCCTGTTGTCTCTTATTTGGCCATATAATGTAGTAACAGATGAACAGCGAGATCAAATTCTGGAGAATGTAGAGTACCATCTTTTACGTGGAAGGGGAGTCATCAGGTATAAGGGAGACGCGTATTACAATAAGAATGAAGATGAGAGAAGCGAAGAGGCGGAGTGGACATTTGGTCTTTCCTGGCTTGCCATAATCTATCAACATATAGGACAAAAAGAAAAGGCCATGGAATGTATAAAAGACCTTATCGCAAATGATACTCCAGATGGTCTTCCTGAGTTATACTTTTCAAATTCTCCTGAATATAATGCAAACACACCTTTAGGCTGGTCTGAATCTTTATTTATTGTTGCTCTCTACGAGATGCAAGAACGCTTGGAGAAGGAATGATTGGGGTTGTAGGGTACTTGATTTAAAACCTGAATTCCTGCATCATGGTAATAGAACTCATTTATTGTTCATATGGATCCACAATTACTGTCCCAGTTAACTAAGGTTGTTGAAGGAGATGTCTCCTCAGACCAGACAACCCTTCACGAATTTAGTCATGACGCATCTTTGTTTGAGGTCATTCCACAAGCAGTAGTATTCCCAAAAACAAATAAAGATGTCGAAAATCTCGTCAAATTCGTAGCCGACAACAAGAAGAAATATCCGAAATTATCACTAACTGGGAGAAGTGCAGGGACTGATATGGGTGGAGGATCCATCAACGATTCTATAATCGTTGCATTCACAAAATACTTCAATCTAACTCCAACAATCAAAGAAAGGATCGCTACAACGCAACCGGGAGTATATTATCGTGACTTTGAAAAAGAAACATTGAAGGAAGGGCTTTTATTCCCTTCATATCCTGCATCCCGTGGGTTATGTGCCATGGGCGGAATTGTCAACAATAATTCCGGTGGAGAAAAATCCTTACAATATGGAAAAACTGAGCGGTATGTAAAAAGTGTGAAGGTGGTTCTTCGAGACGGTAATACGTATGAGTTCAAAAAGATTTCTGAAGCAACACTTGAGAAAAAAATGGAACAAAAAGACCTGGAAGGTGAGATCTATCGGGAGATGTTCCATCTTATTAAAAATAATTACGATGAGATAATGGCTGCAAAGCCACAGGTAAGTAAGAATTCTGCCGGATACTATCTGTGGAATGTGTGGGACAAGGAGGAAAAAACCTTTGATCTGACAAAATTGTGGGTAGGCGCTCAGGGTACTTTGGGACTTCTTTTAGAAGCTGACATTGAGCTTGTGCCAATTCACACTCACCGAGAGATGATGGTTATTTTTCTTCATGAGCTGACGCATTTAGGGGAAATAATAAACGCTGCGCTTCCTCTCAAGCCCGAAAGTTTTGAATCATACGATGACAATACTCTAAAGCTTGCTCTTAAATATTTCCCAGAGTTTGCGAAACAACTGGGAGCTAAAGGATTTATTGGAAGTGGTATTGCATTTTTCCCTGAATTTTTGATGGTAATGAGTAGTGGGCTTCCAAAATTGGTGTTGCAGATAGATTTTACCGGAAATGATCCAGCAGAGCTTGCCCAAAAGATAGCAACGCTTAAAGAAAAATTGTCACCATTTCATCCTCAGATAAAAATTGCAATAGAATCACAAGAAGAGAAGTATTGGTTGATAAGACGGGAAAGCTTCAACCTGTTAAGGAAAAAGATAAAGAATAAGCATACAGCTCCATTTATCGATGATTTTGTCATAAAGCCTGAATATATCGCTGAAGTAATGCCTCAAATAAACAAAATTATACAACGCCACAAGAATTTCATCTATACGGTAGCCGGGCATGTGGGGGATGGAAATTTTCATATCATTCCACTCGTTGATATCACCAAAAAATCTATCAGAGATGCAATCCCACAGATCTCAAAAGAAGTGTATGAGTTGATCATAAAATATGGAGGATCCATAACTGGAGAGCACAATGACGGTCTTGTGAGGACACCGTATTTACGGCAAATGTATGGGTCTAAGGTCTATGAGTTATTTGAGAAGACAAAAGAGATCTTTGATCCAGAAAATATTTTTAACCCTCGGAAAAAGGTGGGAGTGACTATGGACTATTCGATGCAACATCTCCGCATGCATTGGTAAATACTAACCTCAAAAAACTTGAATTACATTCCATCGTAGCGGGTTCTAAATTCATTGAATTTAGACCCATAATATGAGATAATTCCTCCTCATATGATGAATCCAAAAAATGCTAAAGAAGCTCGTGGTTATTATTCAAGAGCTAAAAACGAACTTGATCATCTTAAAATTGCCCGTGAATCAAACACTGAGCTTGCAGTTGCTGAAGGAATAACCCACGCTGCAGAATCTATAACACACTCAAAAAAAAATAGTGCTCTCCTTTTTGGTGGTATTCTTGGGGTGTTTGGAGCTCATCAATTAATAGGAAATGAAAGTTTTACATTGATTTCTTCAATCCCGGTTAATGTAGTTGGAGGGATGGTCTTGGGTGAAACAACAAAGCTTGCAACAAGATTTCATCGCAACCGAGTAATAGCAGAAGGTACTAAAACTCTTGATGCACCACTAAAGGCACCAAGTGACGAAATTAAGTTGGCCCAAGTGAGGGAGGCTGTCCGCGACCTTCTAAGTATCGCCCCTGAAGTACCTGTTACATCAGGTGAAGTTGACAGATGGGTTGAAAAAGGTCGGATGAATGCAATATATAATGGAGATCCCCGGATTGATATAGCCAAAAAACTTCACAAGAGAGTTTCTGAATTTCATCCCGATCAACCAGAAAACGTTTCTGTCCCGGCATTTATGAGGGCTCATGTTGAAATGCTAGAGAATAAAAGAACCCGTAGGTCTATTGCCGGTGAGGCGAGACGTCTTATGTTGGATCAAGCGACGGGACAAGCAGCGGTATTCGGTCTATGGGCTTCAAGCCTCTATGCTTTTGGCAGCAGATATTCTGCATTGACTGGTGGAGCAGATGATGTTGCTACACTTGGCCTTATTTACCTTTTTACTCCTGCAAAGAAAATATTTACTGGCGAAACTGCACATGATATATATGACGCTACAAAAGAAGCGTACAGAAAAGTTGCTTTTTGGAAGAAAGAGGAAGTGCAGGAAGAACCAATGCGTCTTCTTGAAGGTCCAAAACCCCTCCTTCCGGACAATGAAATAGTAATAGGAGCAATCCAAAACAATGCAATAGAAGATGGTAATGATTTTCCCTCTTGACAGAAATTGTAGGATTGCTATGCTTAATTTATGGCTGCCACAAAAAAGTCCTCCAACACTCCTAAAATAATCATCATTGTTGTTATTCTTCTCCTTCTTGGTGTTGGTGCATATTTTGTTTTGGGTAATGGCAAGAATTCTATGATGGGTTCTGCTGTCAACAAGATAACATCAGCTAAAGACATGTTGACAGCTTCTGTCAGCATGCACTGTGAATATGATGAGAACAATATGCATTCAAAAGTTGATATCAAAAATGGTGCTGTAAGGGTAGATAGCACGGGTCAAACTGAAGATCAGAATGGCAGCATAATTCTGAAAGGAAAAAAGATGTATATGTGGCGCGGAACTGAGGGTTATGTCTATGACATTCCTGATGAGGTTGATGAAAATGGGAAGACAGTAGATTCACAGTCGACTCAAAAAGAGGACCTTATGAAGTCACTTGAAGCATACAAAGATGCTTGCAAACCAGCTGTAGTTAGTGACAGTATTTTCAATCCACCATCAGATGTAACATTTTCAGATGTTAACAGCATGATGAAACAAAACACGGGAGATATGATGAAGTATCAACAATATGCACCAGAAGAAGGACAATATGACAGTGCTCCTGATGACAGCGGATACTAGATAGATTCTCCTTGCTGCGTCTAGAAAATCTCATTTGTATTATTAATAACCTCTTGCTATACTGGGACTTGCTTTAATGAAAAAAAGTCTTCCAAAGAAAGAAAAACCAACCCTTTTTAGACCTAGTTGTGATACTAAGACATTGTTAGACGGACGAGGTGGAATATTTACGTGGGTACCTCAAGATGCCATAAGAGAATTCAATCTCCTATACTTCAATACAGGAATAATTCGTGGAAATCATTATCATCCGGAATTTGTTGAATACTTCTTGGTCGTTGAAGGATCCGGTGCCATGGTTTATAAGGCAGAGAAAGGAACTCCAGAAAACGTGGTACATATGAGTAGGGGTACTTGTGTAAGGACTCCTCCCGGAGTTGCGCATGCTTTTCAAGCGATAACAAATGTTACGGCAATTGCGTTACTTACAAAGCCATGGGATGATTGCAAGACGCCTATTGTTAGGATTGACGTCATCCAGAAGTCTTCATGAAGCAGGTAGCAGTCATAGGTTGCAGGGGTTATGTTGGAAGTGCTCTTTTTGAGAAATTACAAAAAGACAAAAAATACAAAGTCACAGGAGTAACACGGGACAACTATTCATACTTTTCAAAAAGATCTTATGATATTGTGATAAATTCCGCGATGCCATCAAAACGTCTTTGGGCAGAGCAAAATCCAAAGAAAGATTTCATAGAGACGGTCAAGAAAACAGCAGATCTTGTATACACTTGGAAATACAAAAAATTTATCCAGATAAGTACAATCTCCGCTCGTTCAGAATTGGATAAAGTATATGGTAGAAATAAAGCGGCGGCCGAGGATATAAGTTTGTTTGACAATAATTTAATAGTGCGTCTGACATCAACATTTGGAGACACGCTTTCGAAAGGATCTGTAATTGATATACTCAATAAGCAGAAAGTTTGGGTTGACGGGAAAAGTAGGTATAGCTTTGCCAGTCTTGATTTTGTGACAAATTGGATCGCAAAAAATTTGGATAGGACTGGGATTGCGGAGGTAGGTGCAAGAAATTCACTATCACTTGAAAGAATTGCAAAACACTTAAAAATTGTTGTACCATTTCAAGGGAAATTGGATCATCAAATTGTCCAAAATCCATTGCCCGAATTTCCAGATGCGAGAGAAATCCTAAAGTATCTAAATGAAAGAATAAAAAATATATGATCAACGTTACAAAAGTCAAAAAATGTAGAGTCTGTAAAAATACAGATCTTGTGCCGGTCATAGATCTTGGTGACCAATATCTTTCATCTGTATTTCCGGAAAATTTGTCATACAGGAAAAAATCAGATAGGTATCCCTTAGATCTTGTCCTTTGTAAAAAAAATAAAAATACCTGCGGGGCCTTGCAGCTTGCGCATTTCATTAATCTCGATTCAATGTACGAGCTGTACCCCTATTCAAGTTCGACTAACTCTTCCATGGTAGGGATATTAAAGGACATAGTGGACAGCGCATATCCGTTAGTTCAGTTGAAGAAGGATGATCTTGTTTTAGATATCGGTGGCAATGATGGGACACTTCTTTCTTTTTTTGCAAAAGAAAAATTGGATCTTTTAACAATTGATCCCGCTCAGAAGATAAAGCAGGTTTTTAAATCCCCCAGATACCGTTATATTTGTGATTTCTTCAATAAAAAAACATACGATAAGGTAACTTCCAAAAAGGCAAAGTTAATTTTTAGTATCGCTATGTTTTATCATCTATCAGATCCTGTGTCTTTTTCAAAAGAAGTGAGAGATGTCATGGATGAGGAAAGTGTGTGGGTTATTCAGATGGCATATCTGCCTACGATGATAACAACAAATATGTATGACAATATCGTGCACGAACACGCTGGGTATTACACAGCTACAAATATGGTATGGATCATGGAAAAAGCTGGACTTGAGGTATTTGATGTGATGCTCAACGATGTGTATGGAGGAAGTTTTCGAATTTTTGTAAAGAAAAAAACAAACACCAAGCTTAAAAAAACAAAAAGGCTTAAGAAAATATTGAGTGATGAAAAAAAGCAAAAACTAAACAGTGTAAAAACATATAAGGACTTTATGCAAAGGATAGAAAAGACCAAGACTGACCTTCAAAAACTCATCGCTAAATTAAAGCAAGAAAATAAAAGCATTTGGATTTATGGCGCATCGACAAAAGGCAGTACAATCCTACAATATTGTGATATCACGAATAAAGAGATTGATGCAGCAGCTGACAGTAATCCCTTTAAATTTGGAAAATATATTATAGGAGCTGACATTTTGATAAAAGATGAGAAGGCACTTCGTAAAACAAAGCCAGACTATCTATTGGCACTCCCATATAGTTTTGTCGATGGGTTTATAGCTCGAGAAAAAGAATTAGTAAATAATGGAACAAAATTTATTGTTCCTCTTCCTCGGGTAAAAGTTCTTCCAAAGTAATATAATTGTTCCCTATGTCTGAAATAAGAAAATTGGCAATTGGTGCAATCGTTTTTTCCGGAACTATGCTTTCGGGATGTGTAAGCGAGCGGGAGACTAATTTTACTTGGTGTACAGAACGTGATAGTAGCCCTCAAAGTACAGGTGACAGACCTATCTACCTACGTCAGAACAGACTAGGAACAAATTACGAACTAACTCTAGGGGAAAATAAATTTCTTAGAAATCGAGACTCAGGCGAACTAGAATGGTTCGTAAAGGATGTACCACAAGAAATCATTCCACAGGAGGAGATAGTAGTGTTTGATAACCATTCGGGAAGAGTCGCCGACATACAAGTTACAAAGCGTGATAAAGTTATTCGGTTGGATATAACCGAAACATGCAATAGCAATCAGGAACTCACCCCAATTTATGAGAATTAATCTATAATACAAATAGTATGGATGATGAACTTTCGAAAGGTAATGTAGAAAAATCATTAGTAAAGAGTAATTCAGATGTTCCC
Organism: uncultured Gammaproteobacteria bacterium; assembly: GCA_964485575.1. Taxonomy (GTDB): domain Bacteria; phylum Patescibacteriota; class Microgenomatia; order Levybacterales; family GWA1-39-11; genus JAUSNA01. The sequence goes on from CAZAJO010000007.1 coordinate 54,666, forward strand.
ACAGAATTTGAGTTGGGGTTGTTTTTGGACGGTACTCTTGAATTTAATGTAAGTGAAGTAGAAGAAAAAGCCAATGAGATTATGCAGTCAAAAGCAACATCTTTAAGTGGATCTATTCTTACAGGAGAAGAACGAGGCGCGGAACTGTTAAAAAGACACGCTGAACTTTCAGAGGAGGCATTGTGGGCATATTATTTTTCAGGGTTGGTTCCAAAGCATTGGGATAAACCTCTTATCGCACAGCAGGATTTAAAAAACGCAAGAAGAGGTAATGTTAAATTGACAAGTGTTCTTGTAGATGCTGGTATTTCGCATCCAAATAGGTATGCTGCCCGTGAAGCTGCAAAAGGTCAACATCTAACGGTTAGACAGCTCTCTTGGATTTTTGCCCGATCAGATATAGTAGATGAGGACAAAGAGGAAATAGTTGATATTCAAATGAATAATGGACTTACAGCTGAAGAAGTAGAACATGCAAAGACGTTATCGCAAGAAATTTTAGAGGAAGCGAAAAGAAGAAATATCGAAGGAAACAAAACATTTTTGCTAGGAAGTTCTTATTGAGCAGAAGCTTCTTTGCTGAGATATTCTATGACAAGATCTGGTACATAGATAAAGTCATCATTTAAGTATCCATTTCGAAGTAAAGCATCTGAGACACTTTTTGAAAGAACGACAGGGTAGTAGTCATCAATTTTTCGAGATAATGTCTGTTGTTCTGTTTGGTCCTCCAAAAGATCGTAACCGATGGTTAGTATCCCTTTAACATTTTTCTTTGGTTGATACTTTAAAATATCAAGTCTTTCATAAAATCTTTTCTTGTATTCTGATATTCCTTCTTTAGTTGCTCGAAATGCAATTACTCTTCCTTTTGCTATTTCAATAACTTTTTTAAGAACTATATCTGTCGGATCTATGATAGTCACATTCTGATACTTCTTTGATATCGTCTCCAAAGATATGACATCTTCGCTCTTTTTTATTTTTCCGCGCCTATCCTCAGATTGGACAAAGGACTTATGAAATCTATCACCGACAATAAGTATTCTTTTTGCTTTCCACTTATTTTTCTTTTCAATAGTCCGAAGATCTTGACACAATATATCTAATTTATGTGGGGAGAGATCATAAGAATTAACTCCAGGAAGAAAAATTTGATCGTCCTTAACGGGAAAGAATATATATTCACCTGTCGCTTTGTCACAAACTCTTTTAATTACTTTTTCTAAAGCATCAAATGAAGAATTCGCATCATAGTAATTCCATACATTAGTATAAATCGGTCTTGATCCTGCTATGGTCACGGCTTCAGATGCCTTGTGATTGAGTACGAATTGGGTTGCGATAAAATCTCCATTTCCTGAGAAAAGAACTGAATGACCCCTTGAAAGATCAAGATCAAGAGTTCCATTAGATAATCTTTTGGTAAGCATTCCTTTTGAAAAATTTACTTTATCAACCCATGTACGCCTGTCAATAGCATCAAACAATTTTTTGATTCCCAAAAAACCGAATGAGTAGAGGATGACATTTGGTATATGATACAAAATATTTTTTTGGTCAACAGTATCCCCGATGATATTCCAAATGTAGTTAAGTCCATCATGAATTGGGTCTGGAAGATTGGTCCATGATGGGAGAGAGTGCGAAACACTGTCAGCAATTTGTGGAAAGACTGCCATTGCAAATCCTAAAGTGAGTCCAAGGGGAACAGCAGATTTTTTTAAAAGACCAACGAATTTTACTTCCTCGTCTTTCTTCTCAAAAGAAAGGATAAGTTCCATTTCGTTTGGTGTTATCTTGCCACCCGTTGAAATTTTCTTAGAGATTCTCAGAAGCTGTTTTTTTGAATACTTCATAATGTTTTGTGTATTCTACCACTTTGAAGTTTACCTACAAAGTGGCAAAAAATAAAACATTCTTGCCTTCTTTAAAGAATTGGTGAATAATAAAGTTACGATAGAAGGGAGGTGTATGTATGAAAAATAATGCAGGATCAGGTGCAATTTATGGACTCGGAGTTTTGGGGGCACTCATATATTTTCTCCAACACGCAACTTCTTTTATCGATGGACTTGTTGGTATAATTCAGGCATTTTTCTGGCCGGGAGTAGTACTTTATAAAGTTTTGGAAATGCTAAAACTCTAACTTTCTTGTGGAGATGATCGAAAGACTTGTATTTCACCCTTATCTGTATCAATTTCCCCAATTAGTCGAAATCTGTCCGGCCACATCTTCGGAAATGGTATTCCATCCGCTGAGTCAAAACGTGGAACTCTTGGGTTCATCTGACTAGCAACTACAGTAATTGGCTTTGTATCTGAAATTATTCGAAGGTTGTTTTCAACTGCAAATTGTGCCGCATGACCATCTGGCCAAAATGGGTTGTACATATAAAAAATTGTCCCGTCAGACATATCGGTTTTTGCGGCATCTCCGTTAACAAATGAAACATTTTCCTGTTTTAATCTTCTTTTTATCCTCTCAGCCATAACAACTCTATTTTTGACGAACTCAACTCCCTTAAGAGTAGCTTTCGTTGTAAGCGCTCCATACAGTGCAAATCGACCATATCCACTCCCAATATCATATATGACATCCTCTTCAGTTGGCTTTAGAAAGTGCATGGTCTTTCTTATGGTTTCATAATCTGATCCTTCGTAAATATAATCAAAAGAGCGAACAAAAACATTTGAGTATTGTTTCCCTTCAAATTGAAGTCCTTCATGGAAAAATGGGATTCCAAGTGCCATATCCAAGAAAAAATCATCAATTTCTTCACCAGATTCGTGTACCTCTTGAAAGAGTTCCCGTGTTTGTTGTGGATTTCCGTACGCCTCCATTAGTTTTCGTCTATCAAACTCAGGCATGAGGGTGATTTTACCACCAATTGTGGTAAAATTCACCTCATGAGTGTTGAAAGAGACTCTAGTTTGACTGGACCAGATGGAGGACAACCAAGTGGCAAAGCGTGGAATTGGCCTCCGAAAGATATAGATGTTTCGGATTTAGGTTTTTCGAAAAAATATTACAAATTGTTTACTGATGGCTGGACTGGTAAAGCACTTAGAGATGTTTTGAACGGTGAGAGTGGTCGTGTTGATATCATTGGACTAACTAAGTTTTATAGAACGCGTTTTACTCGTCACATATCCGATGAGCCATTAACACCTGGTGAAAAAGATCTATTTGAATCACTTCGTAACTCCATGGAAGAGTGGTTTTATGAAGGGGAATGGACAACTCAACCCACAAGTGACATTGAAAGCTACACAAACACTGGAGCATCTGAAGAAAGTCGGTTTCATAGACTGCTTATTCCTGCATACTTACTCAACAGATTGACAAAGATTGTAGAGCAAGGGGGAATTGAAGATGTCGGTAGAGACAGACTGGAAGAAATAAGTGGTGAAGCATATAGAATCTCACCGAACTATTTGACAACTGAAGCACTCACACGCGTTGCAGCTGCTACCGAACAGTTGGATCCAAATCCAAGAAACGGATTTGATGTTAACTCATGGGTTAATGCCAAGAACACGAATATTAATATTCTTGGAGCAAGAGCTCGATCCATACGGGATATGTCTTATCAAAGAGTGAAAGGAAATTTAAAGGCCGCACCAGCAGCCGGATTATATTTTATGAAGTCAGTTGTAGCTGGGGTCATGCAAGAATGGCATAGTGAAAGAATGGGAATATCAGATTTTGTGCCTCCGATTAAATGGCAAAATATTAATAGTAGTTATTCTCTATACAATTTTCAAGACAATACAGAGAATTTTGGTCATATGCATACAAACAACAGTAGATTTCCGTTTCAAAAATACGTAGCACATCACATGAGAGTGCAGTCGAGATAACAGATTGAACTTCCAATTATCTTTATTTTTGTTAAAATACCCGTTATGAGTTCACCAGAGGGATCACTGCCTGATCTTGCGCAATTTTATGCATTAAACGAAGGGACACGCATTGCCGAAGGTGGAGATAGTGTCGTGCACAAAGTAGGAGGATTTGTAGTTAAGGAATACAAGCCTTTTATCCACATAGATCAACTTTCGCAGTATCAAAAAGCCACAGGTCAGGTGGAAGCCTCATTAGTTGCGGACCCGTTGACTCATGTAGTGCTAATAGGTGATGAAGAGTGGACAGCAAGATATTTTGCAAATCCTATCTTGGAAGTACTGCAACCCCAACATACCTCAGACGTTGCAAGAGCTGTCAGTAGGTACGTACCAGGACCGAATGGAAACGACTTGATAGCTGGACCAAATGTTCACACTGGTAGGTTATATAAGCAGCTTGCAGAACTTGGTGATACTTCCGAGAGTAGGCTTCTTGGGGAAATTGGAATGAGAATGTCTGATCCAAAATTCAAAGCAGATTTTTTAAGAAGCACTATAAGTACAGGCTTAATAGGTAGAATCAGGGAAGTGACTGGTGTGAGAAACCTCATGATTCTATCCATTCTGAATATAAAATTTAGAGCTAACCTTGAGGATCGCACCTTGAGTCTAATGGTTACTGATTTTGCAAATGACTTAGAGGACCTGATCTTCCCATAGTCCAAGTCTTCCTTGTATCACTGCATGTTATACGTCCAGGTTTTCCTTGTATCACTGCGTGATATAATCGTCCAATATGAATATTTCTGTTGGGATTGTAGGATTGCCAAATGTTGGAAAGTCTACGTTGTTCAATGCACTTCTCAAAAAACAGGCAGCTTTAGCTGCAAATTATCCTTTTGCAACTATAGAACCAAATGTGGGAATTGTTGCAGTTCCCGACGATCGTCTTACCCATTTGGCAGAAATTACCAAAGAAGAAGTTGGTATGAGTGACCTTCCCCCAATAAAGCCCGCAATGGTTGAGTTTGTCGATATTGCAGGTCTTGTCAAAGGCGCATCCTCTGGTGAGGGATTGGGAAATAAATTCCTGTCGCATATCAGGGAAGTAAGGGTTATAGCACACGTTGTTCGTGCTTTTGAAGATAAAGATGTGATCCGGGAAGGGTCAGTCGGGGTTAAAGAGGATTACGAAACTATAATAACAGAACTTATATTAGCTGATCTAGACACGCTTTCTAAAATTAATGAAAAAACTCTCAGAACAGATACCGTTCTGAGTTCTGCAGTTACAAAACTCAGGACACACATGGATATCGGGCTTCCGGCCAGAACGGCACTTCTTACTAGCGGTGAGGAGGAAGTAGTAAAGCAATTGTCACTTCTTACATCAAAACCTGAAATTATGGTCCTGAATATTGGTGAAGATTCGTATTCTGAAAGTAAATTTGATGTTGTCATCTCAGAATACAGCAAACTTTTAGGAATGGAAAAAAGTAACATGGTTGTAGTATCAGCAAAGATAGAGAGTGAGTTAGCAGAACTGGGAGACGTAGATGCGAAAGAATATCTCAAAGAACTAGGAGTTGAAAAGTCTGGGCTTGAAAGACTGATACAAAAAGCATACGAGAAATTAGGGCTTATGTCATTTCTAACTTGTGGCGAAAAAGAAGTAAGAGCATGGACTGTCAAAATTGGCACCACAGCAGTTGAGGCAGCTGGGGAAATACACACTGACTTTATGGATAAATTTATCAAGGCAGAGGTCGTAAGTTACAATGATTTTGTAGAATGTAATGGTTGGAAAGGTGCACGGGAAAAAGGAAAAGCTGGTCTTCAAGGGAAAGAGTATGTTATGCAAGACGGTGATGTAGTTGAATTTAAAATAGGGAGATAATTATGTTCGGAATTGAAAGAATAAGAGAAAAGAGAAGAGCAGTTGCTGAAGCCGAAAAGCTTGCAAGTGGCATCTACGAAATGGAAGAAACCTCAAAATCTGTCGACAAGAAAATTAAGGATCAGATGGAAGAGTGGAAGAAAAGTGTTGAAACAGGAGTTAGCCTCATAACTGAACCCCATAGAGATGATGTAAGAGTTCCCTTTACTTTAAGTTACGATACTTATACGAATATTAAAAATGCCACATACGGTTCTAAAAATGACCCGATGAGAAGAGACCTAGAGTACTCACTTTGTGAAAGTAGAAAAGGCAGCATGTTAACTTGCATCTCAGATGCAGTTCAAAATGAAGACGGCAATGTTTCACTTTCCCTTTCAGTGGTCGAGTTAGAAGCTTTGAATAGTGTATTGAGAAGGGATATGTTGTATTTGCCCGAACTTGTGGATGTAAATTTGGCTTTTGCTAGAGATTCAGGACGAGAAGACATTACTTATTCTGAAACCGCTCCACATCCCTTAGTTTATCAACCAGTAAAAAAAAGTAGCGGGTGGTAGACATATTTAGTAGTATTGGTTAATATAACTATATTATGAATGATTGTATATTTTGCGAAATTGTTAAAGGGGAAATTCCAAAGGACTTTAGGTTCAAAGACGAGAATGTCTTGGCATTTGATGATATCCATCCTGTTGCAAAAGTTCATGTGCTTTTCATAAGCAAAGAGCATTATGGAGCTTTTGAAGATCTTCACGATGACGATGTTCTTTCCTCTATAAGAAAAGGAATTCAAAAAATAGTAGAGGAGACAGAACTTGTTGGTAAGGGATACAAGGTTCTGGCAAACGGTGGTGGCGGGCAAGTCATCAACCATCTTCATTTTCACCTCATTGGCCCGACTGGGCTACAAGC
>CAZAJO010000007.1:61423-67555 GCA_964485575.1 uncultured Gammaproteobacteria bacterium
AATTTTTTGTATAACTCCCGCCGGTCCTCTGTTTAAGGAACCGGCGGGAGCGAAGCGGGAGCCCGGAGGCTCCTGGTCAATCACGGTCCGCCGGATATCGCGTGCGCTGTTGCTGCGATGGCAGACCAGGATGATCCTTGTCATTTGCATGCCCCCCCGAAGGGGAAAGGTGGAACCGGCCACCTCTCCCCCTGGAGGGAGGAAAATGTGTACGCCCCCCGTACACAAGATCCAACTTGGGTGGGACGAGCCGACGGTCGGAGAGTCGGCCCGTCCCGTGGAATGCAGAGCGCCCCAATGCATTCCGTGAAACCGTCTGGTCAGGACGGTTTCCTCAATCTGCTGCTTATCTGCAGCGGGAAAACCGGAAGGGGCTGGACATGCGTCCAGCCCGTAAATCCGGCTGGAGCAGAGGTCGAGCTTTCTGCTCCTAAGACCATGTTCCTTAATCTGCTGGCGGGCGGATTAACAGAGGAAACATAGTCTCCACATTCTGCGGTATATCAACCGCCGAAAACCGAAGAGGGCTGAACACTGGCAGTGTCCAGCCCATAACATCGGCCGGGGTTCGGGTACCCCTAGGATTGAGAGGTCAGAAACCGGAGGTGGGGGACCGGGCCGGAAATCTCTTACCAATCAATCTTCACAATCAGGTATCCGTACATAATCTATTTCGGATCAGGACGGGGGCAGTGCCCCCGTCCCTCACCTTAAAAGGAGAACAGTCGCTTGACCAAGTCGTTACCGCCTATTGGCGGCCTCAATGGTGGTCAGACCCTTACGGTGTCTGCCGTTGGCTAGAGCCCGAAGGCTCGGTGGACTAGAGCCTCGGCGGCCCCTTGTTAGGACCGTGGCTGTAAGCCTGTATCACCATGTCAAACCTCTCCAGTTGGATTCTGAAACACCGGTTGCCCGGTGAAACATGCAAATGTATGTAAAAGAGCCCGCGCCAAGCGCGGAACGCTCTTTACGGTAGGAGGAATTATAGGCCAATCGGTCTGAGTTTTCAATATAGTTTTAATTTCGCCAGCATTAAGATATGAGCCCTGTCGTGCTCTATCTCAACGCACGTATTTATATTTAGTTGAAGTTGAGATATAAGCAAAGCTTGTACCTCAAAATCTATTAGTTTTTTTTGAAAAGCTTTTGAGGTATAATTACAGCATCTTGTAGTAAGTACAGGAATTTTTAGGAGGTGTTTTTATTCTATGGTTTTTGTTAAAAAACAACCTGGGGATAGCCCAGATGCCATGATCAGAAAATTTTCTCGTAAAGTTATGAGCGAGGGTATTATTCACGAGATGAAAAAAAGAGAATTTCATCTAAAGCCTTCATTGGCAAAAAAATTCAAAAAAGCTCTAAAACAGAAAATGGCAAAGCACAATCAGTACTAAACTAGTCACTAGTCATTAGACACTAGACATTAGTTTTCCTAAGTATGAATAGTATCTCTATCCCAATTTATGTGGAAAGCCGGTATAAGATCAACCGGAAAAGGATCAAGGAAACAGTTATAAAAGTGCTTCTCAAGCAACATATAACAAGTCCTGTTGAGGTCAGTATTGCTGTGATTGGTAACCGTAAGATGCGGGCTCTGAATAAAAAATATAGAGATATCGATAAGTCTACAAATGTTCTTTCATTCTCCCAAACAGAAGGGGATGTTACACTTCAGCCCCCAGATAAGCTCTATTTAGGGGATATTGTCCTTTCATACCCTAAAGTGATTGAGGAGTGCGCGCGCGATAACATGCTTATCGACGACCGCGTTGATGAATTAGTAGAGCACAGCCTCATGCACCTTTTGGGTTTCCACCACCGATAATAGCCTAGAGTAATTGATTTGTGGTATAATATGGATCAAATGAGCCAAGAAAGAGCACCACAACACATATATCCGGAAAGGGCAGGAGGAGACATCCCATCTCTTATTGAAGTTTTCAAAAAACCACCAGAATTTGTACTTTCTGAGGCAGAACGTGCAAAAGTTTTAGGAATCGAAAAAACCCTCACTCAGTCTCATAACCTTAATTCGGATCTTATTAAAGTAAATGATGATCCAAAAATTGAAGGTATAGAAAATATTTATGATGCAAGAATCAACTCCAACACTTTTTATCTTGATTATTTTTTAACCGAAGAGGGGAAAAAAAGAGCAGTTGTCCTTGGTGTTTCGAAAGAAGCAGCAGATCAGGCAACAACAATAGATCAAGTAAGAGAAAATCTCTTAGTTCTAGACTATTCAAAGCTTGACGGAATAGTACTTGGAGATTGTGAACGCGAAAGTAGTGAGTTCATTCAAAAAAGAATGGTAGATGCTTTTGAGAAAAATGGATTTAGTTCTGTTGATGCAATCCCAAATCCAACTAGGCTTCTTGTTGCAACAAATCCAGATAAGTTAGCAGACAAAGTTGAGGGTTTGAAAAGACTCAAAACGTACCTTAAAGCGTATGACGCAACACTTACTGGCGACGACAAGGTAACAAAAGGAACAAGAGTAATGGTTGCGATTCACAGACGAAGAGTAAATGAGATGATTGCTAACCTGTATCCTGAGGCTTTCGCATTTCAAAAACAGGCACAAGCATCAAATACAGACAAAAATAAAGCACTATCTACTCGAATAGAAAAAGCTATGTCTGGAATAAGAGCGATAAGTGGAAGACGATCTCTAAAGAACTTTTCACGTATCGATATGTTCTTAAATGGCGCAGGGGAATTGCAAAAAGGAAATTATAATCAAGTTTCGGGTGAAATCCTAACCCTTGCCGATGAAGTAACGAAGAGACAAGAACCAAAACCCACAAATTATCGTTACAAAGGATTTGAGGAGAAATGGAAAGACGCAGAATTTAGCGCCGAAGAATTTAGAGCTATGGGAGAAAAAGTTCTGGATGCTTGGGGAATTCTAAGCTCAATGCCACATACTGAGTATGATCCAGAAAGACAAGGAAGAGCTCCAGATGGCAAATGGCAAGCAGTTCTCAATCCAAAATCGACGTCACTTTCAGTTGAATCAAAGCAAAATGCAATGAAATTTCAGCCAAACAAGCCAAGAAAAATGGCATCCGTTTCGCCAGCAGGTGCAGTTCCTGGATTAATTCACGAAACACATCACGTTTGGCAACATGGAGAAAAGGAACGCCTAGGACTTACCATTACGGAAAGAGTAGGTATGGATAGATCAGCTCTTATTGCTGAAGGAGGCGGAATTTATGTTGAAGGAAAGGCACAGCGTGAATTATTTGGTCAAGTCAGTTCACCAAACACAGACTATCTTCGTGCAGCGCAAGCCCGTATTAAAGGTGGAGGATATGCTGATTGCGTAAAAGCTTTTTATGAGAGTCAAATGGCAAAAAATCCAAACAGTGATAAAAGGAAAGTTGCTGAGCTTGCAGCAGATAGAACGTTAAGGTTATTTAGAAGCGGTGGTCAAACAGCAGAAGCATCAAAGTACTTTACTCATAGTGGTGGAGGGACTTTAGAGTATCTTGAGCAAGAGTTATTGGCAAAAGAGCTTCGTGGTACACCTCTTGAGCCAATATTTTATCTTACTGGGGTTAATCTAGAAATGTTGGCAGAACTTCACAAAATTGGACTTTTTGATATTAAAAACGTTAAATTTCCCCCTATCCCTGTTGAGGATATCATCAAAGAAGAAATCGAGAAAAAACTTGCAGCATAAACAAGTGTTTGGTTTGATTATTTGAGAGAATTAGGATATAAACTAAACGCTCTCAACTAAACGATATTTCTATGGTGTACTATCGAAAATACCGCCCCCAAACAATTTCAGATCTTGATCTATTTAGCGTCCGGGAAAAGTTGACCGCCATTCTTTCCTCAAAAGAAATTCCACACGCCTACCTATTTACTGGCAGCAAGGGTCTTGGTAAGACATCATCTGCCCGTATCTTGGCAAAAGCAATCAATTGTTCAAAGCCCATAGGAATTGAGCCCTGCAACAAATGTGATAACTGTATCTCAATAACCAATGGTTCAAATATTGATGTTTTAGAAATTGATGCTGCTTCAAATGGAGGAGTGGAGGAAATACGGACCCTTCGGGAACGGGTAAAATTTGCATCATCAACCCTTAAAAAAAAGGTATACATCATCGACGAAGTGCATATGTTGTCTACCGGTGCCTTCAATGCATTGCTAAAGACCTTGGAAGAACCACCTTCCCATGTTGTTTTTGTTTTGGCAACTACAGAATTGCAGAAGTTACCAGCAACAGTAGTATCACGAACTTTCCAAGTCCAATTTGAAAAACCAACTGAAGAGGAGCTGGTCCATTCATTGAAAAGGATTGTTGAAGGAGAAAAATTAAAAATTGATGAAGAAGTTCTGAAAGAGATATATAAAATTTCTGAAGGAAGCTTTCGGGATGGAGCAAAGATACTGGAAGAGTTATCCCTTTCTTCCAAAGGCAAGCAAATTACCATAGATCTTTTCGAAAAAACATTCAAGACAAAGGGAATGAATGATGAAGTAGTTTCATTACTCGAGGCTTATGCTTCAAAGAATGCAAGAGAGGCTCTTCGTACAATTAGCACGCTTAATGATTCTGGTGCGGATTTTAAAATAGTTATTGAAAAATTAGTTGATCATCTTAGGGGGTTACTTATGATAAGAAACGGGATAGAAAGTGAAGTCATGGACATAAAAGGTTTGGATACTAATGACATTAAAGATCTTTTGGAGTTAGCAAATGATGCATACGGAGAGCTCAGAATGTCTGTGATTCCCCAGCTTCCTTTAGAGCTTATGACGGTAAAGTATTGCATAATTGATGGGCCGAAGGCAGAAGTTACAAGTTATAAGACAGTAGACAATAGAGAAAAGGTAGAAGTTGTAGTACCAAAATCACAAACTTTTGAGCAAAAACATCAAACCAATGACTTGCTTAAAAATCTCATTGAGGAATTGAATGTTGTTAACAAGCCTGGGGCTGCATTGTTACGGTCTGCGAAAAATACTACTTTGGACAAAGAAACATTGGTTATTACAACTCCTTTCCCTATTCATGCTGAGCGTCTCAAATCTGAAAAAGTGTATCCAGATCTTTTAAAATCTGCAGAAACTGTCACAGGGAAAAGAGTGACACTAATAATAAAGACCTCTTAATGTCATCCTCGCGGATGCGGGGATCCATCCATAACATTCCATACAAAAAAGGCCACCTCCTGGGTGGAGGTGGCCTGATTTGCACAGAGAACTTTGGGAGTTGGAAGCCGCGCTTCAGGATCTGGCCGCCCTTCGAGCTAGCGCGTCGCTTGTGTCTTGGGCCTGTTTGGCCTGGCCCTTCGCGCTGTATTCGCGAGTGATGTCGTCGGCCCGCATGCAGTGACAATACGCCACTTTGATACCGCTTTCGACAGGCATGAGGTCGGTACCGTAGCATGTCGTGCAGCTCTTGTTGGACTTCACGAGCATTCCCGTGTAGCCGTCTCGGAGGTCTTCCTCCGTTGCGCCTTCGGGTCGTGCCAATGGCTTGAAAGTTGACGGCGGTTTGATCGGCACGTATGCCGGTTCAGCAACCTTGGTCGCCGTCTGCGTCTTTTTCTTCCCTCCGAAAAGGGTTAACAGTGACATGTCATTCCTTTCCCCACAAATGGGGTGGTGCCCCGGATAAATCCGGGGCTTGTTCGAATGGATAAGGTCCGTCTCCCAACGGGTGGTTGTGGCTTTCCCAGCCCTTTGCGCTCGGTGAGCTTGCTACCTCCTTTTCGTCTTTTTTAACGTCCCGAGGGACGGTGACGACTAGTTGATGATGGCACTGACTGCCGTGAAGACAAAGAACAGTGTCAATGAGACGCCAAGGGCGATGTGGGTCTCCCTGTCGCGACTTTTTCTACGAGTAGACCTTGAGTGGGGCAGCGGGGTGGCCACCTTTTTTTTGAACAAGACTGACTTCCTCCTGTGTCGTATACGACAACCAAGCTACTAGTTAATAACCTGATTGTCGGATACGACTTCTCCCAATAATTTCAATGTGCAAATAAAATAAAAATGAAAACGTCCTAGGAGAGCATATCCACTAGTTTGTCCTCAAATTTAACTAGATTATACATCTAATAGTAAAAAATATCTGCTTTTTCTAAAATGATTGTAAAAATTCATGTGTTA
>CAZAJO010000007.1:67655-70626 GCA_964485575.1 uncultured Gammaproteobacteria bacterium
GCACTTCTTGCCGGTCGTGACAAAAAAGTTATTTCTGCTATGAAGGAATTTGGTGAAAATCTTGGGAAAGGGTTTCAGATAGCTGATGATCTTGGAGAGTTAGTAAATCCAGGAGAAATTCCATCTGATATTATAAAAAGGAAAAAAACGTTGCCAGTTGTTCTTGCTCAAGAGCAAGTGGGCATTTCCGGGCATGACCGATTTATGCAACTTATTGCCCCGCAGGCAGAACCGCCATCCGGGGTTGAAAGCAGGGAAATCTTGGATTTTCTCAAGAGTGCAGGTACAATTGACGAAGTAGGACAGTTACTTAAAAATATTGAAAATGGATTGCTGGCAGATGTAAAGGATTTGCCGATAGACGATTGGGCAAGAGATGACTTTACCAAGATCGTTACCCTTACGCTAAAAATCTAATCAGATTTCACATATGGAAACAGTAAGACCTAATATATCTGAACGTGGTATTCCAATAGAGGAGTTTCAGACGACTCCGGAATTTATGGTGCCATACCAAATCGGGGATAAGCTCGTTCGCGCAAATTTCATGAGTTACATGATCCAGTCTCATGATGTCCGCGGTTCATTTGGGGGGCAAGTACTCTTTCTAGAATGGGACAATGCAAGGACTGGTAACAACTATTTGGAAACTATCTCAAATTGTTTGGCGATAGGCGGATGGGCAAGCCTTTCAGCACCAGAAAGACAACTTTTTATCGATGTTTACAGAAGCATTCCTTCCCCACACCACCAGAGTAGTCGGGATTCGGACAGACTGATGGATGGAATAATGTTTGATGCAAATCTTGAACGAATTCTATCAAACGGCAAATCGAGTGTAGATTTAGCACCTGAAAGACGTAATCTGTCAGGTTACTCTTATTCAGAATTCAAAGAATTACAAGAGAGAATCATCAAAAGCTACGAAGACAGGCGTGATTTTCGTGAAGAATTACTTTGATTTGTGTATAATAAATTACATGAATAAGAAGGGTGGTGTTAGTATTTTATGATGAATCCATTCAAACAAGCAGCTGAAATCAAAAGACTTCGAGACCAAGCAAAAAAAATCCAAGACGAACTCGCACAAATTGAAGTCGAGTCCGAAAAAGGACGAGTTAAAGTAGTCATGTCTGGAGATATGAAAGTAAAATCTGTTGAAATCAATGGTGAGGAAATGAAAGATGCTCGAGAAGCATTTAACGAAGCAGTCGACCGGGCACAGAAAAAATCTGCCCAAAAGATGCAACAAATGGGAGCCGGACTGCAGGACTTACTCGGCGGACTCGGTCAGTAGAAAAATGATTTTTTTTGGTGATTCTGAGAATAAATCACTGTCCATAGGGATTTCCCAACATCTCAAAACGAATCCTATCTTCCCTGAAATTACCGTGTTTTCTGATGGGGAAAGACGAGTTCGTCTTATGCAATCTGTCCTTAGCAAGGATGTAGTTTTTCTAAAGACTGTTTCAGTTACTCCAAATGTAGATTCTCTCGTAGTTGAATCAGCATTTATCATTGATGCTCTTAAGAGAAGCGGAGCCAAATCCATTATCGGTATTTTTCCCCACTTCCCATATAGTCGTGGAGACCATTTGTTTGGTGATGGAGAGGCTGTGCCTTTAGAGGTTGTAATCAAGATTTTTGAAGCCTCAGGGCTTACAAAAGCGATATTTGTCGACCCCCATACTATCAAAATTAGTGAAATGCTTTCTATCCCTTCAGAAAATATTTCAGCACTTTCCCTTTTTGCAGCAAAAATTTTATCCCTTGGATTTGATCCCAAAAATTCAATTTTAGTAAGTCCTGATAATGGTGGACTCAGACGAATAAAAGCACTCTCAGAAGCGATAGGTAAAGCTCCATATATTACTCTTGAGAAAAAAAGAAATCACTCAACAGGAACAATAAAGATTGGCAAATTAAAGGAAAAAGTACCCCCGAATTGCTACATAGTAGATGATGAGATTGCCGGTGGTGGGACTGTTGTTAGTGCAATGAAGGTATTGAAAGCGAGTGGTGCAAAAAATATATATGTTCTAGCAACCCATGCTGTTTTTTCAGGCGAAGCGCCTCAAATATTACAAAAATCGCTAGCAAAAAAAGTAATTGTTACTGATAGTATTCCGGTTAGACGAAATAAAATGTTCAAAAAACTTGAAGTGTTGACGTTAGCTTCTATTATCGGCAAGAATTTGTAAAATTTGAGAGTGAAGCACACCGTTTGAAGCAACAATATTTGGAGATGTCCTTACAAGATCATTTCCGTCAAAGTCAGTTACTTTTCCTCCAGCTTCGCGGATGATGACAGTGCCTGCTGCAATATCCCAGTAATTAAAGCGGGTTTTAAAGTAAAAATCTAAATGTCCTTCAGCAACAGCTGCCAGGTGTAATGCGCCACTTCCAAAAATCCTAACCCCCCGTATTTTTTGGCAAATTTTAAGGAGAAGCTCAAAATCCTCCATTCTAACATCCATTTTTGAGGAGTTTTCTGTAGCAAAAAGAGTCTTTAGAAGATTTAGCTCAGTTGAAACATGAATTTCTTTACCATTCAATGTCGCACCTTCTCCTTTGACTGCTACAAAAAGTTTATCATACGTAGCTTGATATATTACTCCAAGGACGAGTACCCCATCTTTTTCAAGAGCTATCGAGACACAATACTCATTGATATGACGTTCAAAATTGATAGTCCCATCAACGGGGTCGATGACCCACATGTAATTTGAAGAAATGTCATTTTGTCCACTTTCTTCAGAAAGGATAGCATGGTCGGGGAAATTTTCTCTAATTTTTTTGACGATAAGACTTTCAGATTTGGTATCTGCCTCAGCCAAGATGTCATACGGCCCTTTTTCTTGAAATTTGATTTCTTGTCCTGATAGCCCAAGGGCGAGGGCGCCTGCCTCTTTTGCAGCTTCAATAGCAACCCGTTTGAAGTCATCCATTAGACAATGATAACACATTGCTT
>CAZAJO010000008.1:0-67970 GCA_964485575.1 uncultured Gammaproteobacteria bacterium
ATTATTGATCCCTCCTGTTATGGACGCGCCACCGCTCGTTACAGTGAGCGCGCCCGCAACAGTTTGACCCGTTGTGAAATTATTATCTTGACCTTTATATGCAACGTTACTAAGTGTTCCTGTTGTATTTATGTTGGTTCCATTCAGTTGGAGCTGAGAGAGGGCATTTAAGATATTTGTTGATAGGGTTGCAGTTGTACCGTTATCAACAAGAGTTAAGAGTGTATTGGGCGAACCTGCTGAATCTTTAATGGTCAGAGTCCCAGCGGCATCAGATGCTCCAAGAGTCAGAATTGGATTTGTATCTGAAAGTATGATTGGTGAAGCTGATGAGAAAGTATTTGTGTTACTAAATACATTTGCTTGGTTAAGGTAAGCAACATTTGCGAGAGTACCCGCTGTATTAATATTTACTCCATTCAATTGAATAGCAGTAATTGCGTTGAGAACATCTGTCTGAACTGTACCGCTGGCAGTGATATTCGTAGCTCCGGTTATTGCACCTGTGTTTGTGATGCCACCATTATTATTGTTGATTCCTCCTGCGATTGATGCTCCACCGGCGCTTACCGTTAGACCATTAGCAGATGTTATAGATCCTGTTCCTGTCGTTACAATGTTGCCGCTTGTTGAAAGATTACCTGCTTCAGAGATAGATAGTGTTGCTGAACCACTTGATTGTATTTGAAGTGCATTTTGGATAGATGCATTGGTGTCATTGATGACAAAAGCAGCGCTACCGGTTCCGGCATTGTTGAGGGTGAACTGACGCGATGAAAGATTTGCGAGGGTGAATGCTATGTTTCCAAAACTGTCATTGGCTGAAATTGTATTCCCAGCTTCATATGCTTCTTGAAGGGTTACAGCATTTACATTTGCGTTACAGGTAGAGATTTGGTCACTACCATTTCTACAAAGAGCAACATTTCCATTTGTCCCAAGAGTTGAAACCTGAGTCAGGTTACTTAATAAGATTTGGCCGGATCCATTTGGCGCGATGGTAAGATTTTCATTTGTCCCGGTTGTGATATCTGTTGATACTCCATTGAACGTTAGAGTACCTGTTGTCGTTATGGCACCAGAACTTACTGTTCCGATATTAGTAAGGTTACCTGATGCATCAATTCTTCTGACTCCATTTGTCTGGATATCTGTGACTCCATTTATTGAAGAGGCAGAAAGTGTTGCTGTTGTACCATTGTCAACGAGTGTAAGCAAAGTATTTGGTGATCCTTCAGCATCCTTTATCGTTAAGGTTCCATTGTTCCCTAATGTTGAAAGCGTAATAGTTGGTGTCGTATTTGAAAGTGTCAGGGGTGAGATGCCTGATAATGTGACAGTACCTGACGCGTCAAGCGTTGTTACCCCGCTTACAGCACCGGCATTTGTGATCCCACCATTATTGTTGTTAAATCCACCGGTGATTGAAGCACCCCCTGCTGATACTGTTAGACCTCCGGTACTTACCGTCAAAAGCCCACCGATAGTTTGAGCAGTTGTAAAGTTATTATTTTGGCCTTTGTACGCAACATTAGATAAGGTACCGGTTGTGTTTATATTGGCGCCATTAACCTGAAGTTGAGAGAGAGCATTAATTGTGTCTACTGAAAGTGTAGCAACTGTGCCGTTGTCAACGAGAGATAACAATGTATTTGGTGAACCGGCTGAGTCTTTTATAGTAAGGGTTCCAGCTGCATCTCCTGCGCCAACGGTAACAACTGGATTCGTGTTTGAAAGGATGATTGGCGTAGCAGATGAGAACGTATTCGTGTTGGTGAACGTATTTGCCTGGTTAAGATACGCTACGTTTGTGAGAGTTCCAGCAGTATTTATATTAAGTCCATTAAGCTGTATAGCGGTTATCGCATTGAGAACATCAGTCTGAACAGTACCAGAAGCTGTTATATTTGTAGCGCCAGCTATTGCACCCGTGTTAGTGATTCCACCTGTGTTGTTATTTATACCTCCTGTTATGTTGGCACCTCCCGCAGTCGCTACAAACCCATTAGCAGCAGTTATTGTTCCAGTTCCGGTTGTTACGATATTGCCTGAGGTCGTCAGATTGCCATTCTCATTTATGGCAAGAGTAGCCGAACCACTTGATTGGATCTGTAAAGCGTTTTGGATCGATGCATTCGTGTCATTAATGACAAGAGCTGCAGAGCCTGTTCCGGCGTTGGTTATTGTAAATTGTCTAGAGTTGAGGTTTGCAAGAGTAAAGTCAATGTTTCCTTCATTGTCTGTTGCTGAGATAGTGTTTCCGGCCTCATAAGCTTGTTGCAACGTAACATTGTTAACGTTTGCATTACACGAGGCAATTTGATTTGAAGCATTTCGACAAAGCCCTGAAGTCCCGTTAGTGCCTAAAGTAGGTACCTGTACAAGATTACTCAAAATTATTTCTCCTGTTCCATTTGGAGCAATTGTTAGATTCTCATTTGTTCCGGTCGTGATATCTGTACTCACGCCATTGAAGGTAAGCGTTCCGGTCGTAGTTATTGCACCAGAGGATACTGTACCGATATTAGTGAGGTTGCCTGAAGCGTCTATTCTTGTTGTACCATTTGTTTGTACATTTGATGAAGCATTGACTGTCCCTACAGTCAAAGTACCAACTGTTCCATTGTCTACTAATGTCAACAATGTATTAGGGGAACCGTTTGAATCATTAATCGTTAAAGTTCCAGCCGCGTTTCCGGCTCCCAAAGTTATAACCGGGTTAGTGTTTGAGAGAACAACCGGTGTTGCTGAAGAGAACGTATTCGTGTTTGTGAAAGTATTGGCTTGATTGAGATACGCAACGTTTGTGAGAGTTCCAGCTGTGTTGATGTTAGCCCCATTGAGTTGGATTGCAGTAATGGCATTTAGGATATCCGTTTGGGTAGTACCTGAAGCAGTTATATTAGTTGCACCGGTAATTGCACCAGTATTTGTTACTCCACCATTATTGTTATCGATTCCACCAGTAATTGAAGCCCCACCGGTTGTTACTGTTAAGGCTCCCCCAATGGTCTGACCAACGGTGAAGTTATTGTTTTGACCCTTGTAAGCAACGTTTGTGAGCGTTCCAGTTGTATTGATATTAGTACCGTTGAACAAGAATCCGGTAACAGCATTTACGCTTCCGGTAAGAGACAAGTTACCGACAGTACCTGCATCAGTCAATGAGAGCAGGGTATTTGCATCACCATCATTTATTGTAAGCGTGCTATCAACTCCAGCAGTTCCCAAAATTGCTGTTGGAGCGGCATTGGTAAGTGTTAACGGAGATGCTCCAGAAAGAGTGACTGTCCCTGAAGCGGTGATATTGGTCGCACCAGCAATAGCACCAGTATTTGTGATTCCACCGGTGTTATTGTTGATACCACCTGTTATGGATGCACCACCTGATGATACAGTCAAAAGGCCAGCGATTGTTTGACCGACAGTGAAGTTATTGTTCTGACCCTTATAAGCAACATTTGAGAGGGTACCCGTTGTGTTGATATTTGTTCCGTTCAACAAGAATCCGGAAACTGCATTTATTGTTCCTGAAAGCGATAGGTTTCCAACAGTCCCAGCATCTGTTAATGTCAGAAGAGTATTTGGTGAACCTTCAGCATCTTTTATTGTCAGTACCCCGTTGTTTCCGATTGTTGCAAGAGTAACAATCGGCGCGTTGTCAGAAAGTGTTACCGGATTTGCATTCGAGAATATATTATTTTGTGAGAAAGTATTTTGTTGATTCTGATAAGCGACGTTTGTGAGTGTACCAGCTGTATTGATATCTGTCCCGTTCAATTGTATGACAGACGTTGCATTGACTGTTGCTCCCTGAATCGTTCCTGAAGCAGTTATGTTGGTTGCACCAGTGATCGCCCCCGTGTTTGAGATACCACCAGTATTGTTATTAATTCCACCGGTTATTGATGCTCCACCTGATGATACCGTCAAAAGACCTGCAATAGTCTGACCAACTGTGAAATTATTGTTCTGATTTCTATACGCAACGTTTGTAAGAGTACCTGCTGTGTTTATATCAACACCATTCAATTGAAGTGATGTTGTTGCACTTATTGATGATACAGATAGCGATCCACCATCACCATAGTCAGTTAATGTCAACAGATTATTTGGAGAAAGCTCAGCATCTCTTATTGTAAGGACTCCATTTGTACCCTGGGTTGCAAGTGTCACTATTGGTGATGCGTTTGAGAGTGTGAGAGGGGATACCCCTGACAATGTGACAGTACCGGATGCAGCAATAGTTGTAGCACCTGAAATTGCACCTGCGTTTGTTAAGCCACCGGTGTTGTTATTTATCCCTCCTGTTATTGATGCACCACCGGTCGACACAGTAAGAAGTCCAGCGATAGTTTGACCAACGGTAAAGTTATTATTCTGGTTCTTATATGCGACATTTGTGAGCGTGCCTGCGGTATTTATACTTGTTCCGTTCAACTGGAACGCAGAAACAGCATTTATAATATCCCCCTCAATAGTTCCAGAGGCTGTGATATTGGTTGCCCCGGTTATTGCACCGGCATTTGTTATACCACCCAAATTATTGTCAAGACCGGCAGAGATACTTGCTCCATTCGTCGCTGAAAGTAGTCCCGCAGCTGTTATTGCACCAGTTCCGGTTGTCACGATATTTCCTGAAGTCGTTAGATTTCCAAGCTCATCAATCGTCAAAGTAGAAGTTCCATTAGATTTGACATTGATAGCAATGCCTCCCGTTCCGGCAGCGGTGTCGTTGAGAATAAAGGCATTAGCTGTTCCAGCATTTGTAAGGGTGAATGATGTGGGAGAGCCAAGGCCACCTGCTAAAGTAAAGGCGATATTTCTTCCCGTAGTTGTCGTTATAGTATTTCCATTGTCATATGCTGTCTGAAGCGTAGCGGTTGCAGCATTACAAGTAGCAATTTGGTTCAGAGCATTTCGACATAGCCCAATAGTGCCGTTCGTCCCCAAAGTTGGAACTTGTGTAAGATTGCTAAGCACAATTTGACCTGTGCCATTAGGGGTCAGTGTCAGATCTTCATTCGTACCGGTGGTTATGTCTGTCGAAACCCCATCAAAAGTAAGAGTACCGGTTGTGGTTATTGCACCCGATGAGATTGTTCCAATGTTGACCAAATTGCCTGATGCATCAATCCTGTCTGTACCTGAGGTCTGGACTGAGGTTGTTGCATCAAGTGTCCCTCCTTGAATAGTGCCACTTGCTGTGATGTTTGTAGCTCCAGAGACGGCACCAGTGTTTGTGATTCCACCTGCATTATTATTTATTCCACCGGTAATATTAGCCCCGCCTGCACTCACCGTCAACAAACCTCCGATTGTCTGACCGACTGTGAAGTTGTTATTTTGACCCTTATAAGCGACATTTGATAGTGTTCCAGTTGTATTGATGTTTGTCCCGTTGAATTGTAGCGCTGTCGTTGCATTTACATTAGCAACAGTTAAAGTTCCGTTTGTTCCATTATCTGTTAAGGTGAGCAATGTATTTGGAGAGACTTCAGCATCTTTGATAGTGAAAACGCCATTGTTTCCAGCTGTTGCAAGGGTAAGTACTGGCGCATTGTTTGACAACGTCAGAGGGGAAGCGCTAGATAAGGTAACAGTTCCTGAAGCATCAATTGTAGTTGCCCCGCTTATCGCCCCGGCACTTGTTATTCCGCCTGTATTGTTGTTTATTCCCCCAGTTATTGAAGCACCACCTGTTGTGACTGTAAGTGCTCCACCGATGGTCTGACCGACGGTGAAGTTATTATCCTGTCCTTTGTAGGCGACATTTGAAAGTGTTCCTGTAGTGTTAATGCTTGTTCCATTGAGAAGGAAAGCAGTAGTTGCGTTGATATTGGCTACGGCAAGAGTTGCAGTTGTACCATTATCGGTAAGAGTGAGAAGTGTATTTGGTGCTCCATTTGAATCTCTTATTGTCAGAACCCCGGCAGCATTTCCGGCTCCTAACGTCACAATAGGATTTGTATTACTAAAAGTAAGTGGACTTGCGCTTGAAAGAGTAACAGTACCTGATGCATCAATCGTGGTTGCCCCGGCAATAGCTCCGGTTCCGGTTATACCACCTGCATTATTTGCAATTCCACCGGTAATGTTTGCTCCACCGGCATTGATTGTAAGACCACCAGTTGTGATCGTCTGAAGAGCAGTGAAAGTATTGGCCTGATTTTGGTATGCAACATTTGTGAGTGTACCTGCAGTATTTATGTCTGTACCAGCAAGTTGAATAACGCTTGTTGCATTAAGAGTCGCACCTTGAATAGTGCCACTGGCTGTGATGTTAGTAGCACCTGTAATGGCGCCGGTATTGGTGATACCACCGGTATTATTGTTGATACCCCCCGTTATTGATGCGCCACCTGATGATACAGTTAAAAGACCAGCAATTGTCTGACCTACAGTGAAATTATTGTTCTGGCCTTTGTAAGCAACGTTAGTAAGAGTACCTGTCGTATTTATATTTGCACCATTTATTTGAAGAGCAGAAAGAGCATTAACTGTCCCAACGGTAAGGGTTGCATCTGTTCCATTGTCAACCAAAGTCAACAACGTATTTGGTGAACCGGCAGAATCTTTAATAGAAAGCGTGCCATTGGCGTCTCCTGCCCCGAGTGTTATATCTGGTGCCGAATTGGTTAACGTTATTGGCGCGGCTGATGAAAGGGTCACGGTTCCAGAAGCTGCAATTGTTGTCGCACCAGCAATTGCACCTGTGCTTGTTATGCCGCCTGCGTTATTATTGATACCACCATTGATTGATGCGCCACCAGCACTTACCGTAATACCACCAGTCGTAACAGTCAAAAGACCTCCAATTGTTTGTCCTACGGTAAAGTTATTATTTTGACCCTTGTAAGCAACGTTAGTAAGAGTACCTGTCGTATTTATATCTGTTCCTCCGAGTGTAAATCCTGTACTTGCATTGACAGTTCCAACAGATAAGGTGCCGACAGTTCCATTGTCTGTGAGCGTAAGAAGTGTATTTGGAGACCCTTCAGCATCAGATATTGTCAGAGTTCCATCTGTACCTGCAGTTGCCAGCCTTATATTTGGATTTGCATTTGAAAGAGTGAGAGGTGATGACCCGGTAAGAGTTGCTGTTCCGCTTGCCGTTAGGTTTGTTATTCCTGTAATTGAACCTGTGTTTATTATTCCTCCTGAATTGTTATTAATACCACCCTTAAGGTATGCTCCTCCTGAATTAACAGTGAGAGCACCTGCAGACGTGATTGTTCCGGTAGCAGTTGTAGTGATATTTCCGCTAGTTGAAATATTTCCAAGCTCTGAAATCGACAATTTTGAAACACCAGCAGATTGAACATCAAGAGCAACCCCTCCGGTTCCAGCATTGGTGTCATTGATGACAAATGCATTGGCAGACCCGGCATTCGTTAGAGTGAATTGAGTAGAAAGACCAGAGTCTAATGTGAAGTCAATGTTGCGTCCAGAGGTCGTAAGGATAGTGTTACCGGCATCATATGCTTGCTGTAATGTAACGGCACTTGCGTTTGCTGCACAAGTAGAGAGTTGGTTGCTCGCGTTTCGGCAAACTGTTGTTAACCCGGTCGTTGCTGAAAGGGTAGCAACCTGGACGTAGTTGTTTAGGAGTATTTCG
The DNA here is from genome assembly GCA_964485575.1 of uncultured Gammaproteobacteria bacterium. GTDB lineage: Bacteria > Patescibacteriota > Microgenomatia > Levybacterales > GWA1-39-11 > JAUSNA01. The sequence continues at coordinate 7,619 of CAZAJO010000008.1, forward strand.
CCCGTTCCATTTGGTGCCAAAGTAAGGTTCTCATTTGGTCCTGTTGTGATATCGGTTGGAACTCCATTAAATGTTAAAACACCACTTGTTGTTATTGCACCTGAGCTTATTGTATTGATATTTGTCAGGTTACCGATTACATCTAATCTTGTTACTCCATTAGTTTGAATATTATTTGTAGCATTGAGGGTAGCTCCCTCAATTGTGCCACTGGCTGTAATGTTTGTTGCACCTGTTATTGCACCGGTATTTGTGATTCCACCTGCGTTATTGTTGATGCCTCCTGTTATTGATGCACCTCCTGTTGTGACAGTAAGTGCTCCACCGATGGTTTGACCGACGGTGAAGTTGTTATCTTGACCCTTATAAGCAACGTTTGAAAGCGTACCGGTTGTATTAATGCTTGTTCCATTGAGAAGGAAAGCTGTAGTTGCGTTGATATTGGCTACGGCAAGAGTTGCAGTTGTACCATTATCGGTAAGAGTGAGAAGTGTATTTGGTGCTCCATTTGAATCTCTTATTGTCAGAACCCCGGCTGCATTTCCAGCTCCAAGTGTGATTATTGGAGTTGTATTTGAAAGGGTTAATGGCGAACCACTGGAAAGTGTTACCGTTCCAGAAGCAGCAATCGTTGTTGCACCGGCGATTGCACCGGTATTTGTTATACCACCTACATTATTGTCTATACCCCCAGTGATATTTGCTCCACCAGCACTGATGGTAAGACCGCCCGATGATATTGTTTGAAGAGCGGTGAAAGTATTGGCTTGATTTTGGTATGCAACGTTTGTGAGAGTTCCTGCTGTGTTGATATCAACTCCATTAAGTTGAATAACTGACGTACCATTAATGGTTGCTCCTTGAATAGTGCCACTGGCTGTGATGTTAGTAGCACCAGTAATGGCGCCGGTATTGGTGATACCACCGGTATTATTGTTGATACCTCCAGTTATAGATGCTCCATCCGCACTGATAGTGAGTCCGCCGGTTGTGATCGTCTGAAGAGCCGTAAAGGTATTTGATTGATTTTGGTAAGCAACGTTTGTTAATGTACCTGCAGTGTTGATATCAACCCCACCGATCTGCAATGTCGTTCCAGCATTTACTGATCCTGTAACAGAAAGATTCCCGACAGAACCAGCATCTGTCAAGGTTAGCAGAGTATTTGGAACACCTGCAGAATCTTTGATCGTAAATGTTCCATTGGCATTTGCAGCACCCAATGTAACAATCGGATTCGTGTTACTAAATGTAAGAGGGGAGCCAGCAGAGAGTGTTACAAGTCCAGATGCTCCGATTGTTGTAGCACCTGAGATAGCACCAGTGTTTGTGATGCCACCTGTGTTATTGTTAATTCCTCCAGTTATTGATGCGCCACCCGTTGTAACCGTTAAAGCTCCACCGATAGTCTGACCCACGGTGAAGTTGTTATCCTGTCCTTTGTAGGCGACATTACTAAGAGTGCCGGTTGTGTTGATGTTTGTTCCTCCTAGTAAGAATCCGTTCGCTGCATTTATTGTTCCTGTAACCGAAAGATTTCCAACTGTACCGGCATCGGTAAGAGTCAAAAGTGTATTTGGAGAACCTTCTGCATCTTTTATTGTTAATACTCCATCAACTCCAGCAGTTGCCAGAGAGATATTTGGAGTCCCGTTGGTAAGAGCAAGAGGATTTGCCCCTGACAATGTAACGACGCCTGATGCATCAATTGTTGTTGCTCCGGATATTGAAGCCGTGTTTATTATTCCGCCATTGTTGTTGTTGATACCACCAACGACTGAAAGACCACCAGCAGAAATAATCTGTGCAGCCGTAAATGTATTTGATTGATTTTTGTATGCAACATTGGACAAAGTGCCTGCTGTGTTAATATTTGTTCCATTCAATTGAATTGCAGTAATTGCATTGAGTATATCGGTCTGAGTCGTTCCACTTGCTGTAATATTTGTAGCACCCGTAATTGCACCCGTATTTGTAATGCCTCCGGTATTATTATTAATACCTCCAGTTATATCGGCTCCACCAGCTTGAATAGCAAGTCCCCCTGTTGTGATTGTTTGACCTGCTGTGAAAATATTAGCTTGGTTGAGATAGGCAACATTCGTAAGCGTACCTGCAGTATTTATGTTGGTTCCATTCAATAGATAACCGGTCCCAGCATTTATTGTTCCTGTGACTGAAAGATTGCCAACGGTACCGGCGTCGGTAAGTGTTAGAAGTGTGTTGGGGGAACCTGCAGAATCCCTTATTGTCAAAACACCATTCGCATTACCAGCTCCTAATGTCACTATCGGATTGGTATTACTAAAAGTTAATGGAGATGCAGCAGATAAAGTAACAAGTCCTGATGCTCCAATTGTTGTTGCACCGGAGATAGCACCGGCATTTGTGATACCACCAGTATTATTGTTGATGCCCCCGGTTATTGACGCTCCACCCGCACTTACGGTTAATGCTCCTGCTGATGTTATTGTTCCAGTTCCAGTTGTTGCGATGTTTCCAGATGTTGTGATGGTTCCAAGTTCTGTGATTGTCAAAGCTGAAGCGCTTGCAGACTGTATTTCAAATGCGATTCCACCTGATCCGGTACGTACGTCATTTATGACAAACGCGTTCGCGCTTCCGGCATTCATGAGAGTGAAGGACGTTGGAGTTCCCGAATCCGTGTTTTCATCGTAAAGCGTAAAGTCGATATTTCGACCGGAGGTTGTAAGAATTGTATTCCCAGCATCATAAGCAAGTTGAAGCGTAACGCCATTTGAATTTGGTGCACATGCAGACAAGAAGTCACCTGCATTGCGGCACAAAGCCGTCGAGCCGTCAGGTGAAGCAAGAGTTGGAATCTGTATCGTATCATTGAGGTTGATAACTCCCGATCCATTAGCAACGAGTGTAAGATCTTCATTGCTTCCAGTTGTAATGTCTGTTGCAGCACCAGTTATAGTAACGGTTCCTGCGATATTTTGTGCAGTTGTGAAATTGTTGTTCTGGCCTTTGTAAGCAACATTTGTGAGAGTTCCGGTTGTGTTGATGCTTGTGCCATTCAATTGGAACACTGAGGTAGCATTGATAGTCGCACCTTGAATTGTGCCTGAAGCGGTGATGTTTGTCGCTCCTGTTATTGCACCCGTGTTTGTGATACCACCGGTATTATTGTTGATGCCTCCGGTGATATTTGCACCACCAGCATTTATTGTAATACCTCCTGTATTTATCGTCTGGCCGATGGCAAAAAGATTTGCCTGATCAAGATATGCAACGTTTGAAAGAGTTGTACCAACATTTATGTTGGTACCGTTCAGTAAAAATCCGGTTGTTGCATTGATGTTGGCAACTGCAAGTGTTGCATTTGTTCCATTATCGGTAAGTGTCAGAAGGGTATTTGGTGACCCTTGAGCATCTGCAATAGTGAGGACACCATCAACTCCGGTGGTTGCCAATGTTAGAACTGGTGCTGCATTTGAGAGAGTAAGCGGGGAAGCACCTGATAATGTCACGACACCCGAAGCAGTGATATCTGTTACTCCAGAAATAGCTCCTGTGCTTGTTATTCCACCAGCGTTATTATTGATACCTCCGGTTATTGATGCGCCTCCGGTTGTGACGGTTAAAGCTCCACCGATGGTTTGGCCAACCGTGAAGTTGTTGTTTTGTCCTTTGTATGCGACGTTTGTGAGAGTTCCGGTTGTGTTGATGTTTGTTCCGTTCAATAGATATCCTCCAACTGCATTGATTGTTCCAGTCACTGAAAGATTTCCTACTGTACCAGTATCGGTTAATGTAAGAAGCGTGTTTGGAGAACCCTCTCCATCTCTTATCGTGAGCGTACCATTGGATCCTGCTGCAGCCACAGTTATTGCAGAGGTGGTCGCAGTAAGTGCGAGTGGGGTACTACTTGAGAGTGTAACAAGGCCAGATGCATCAATCGTTGTTGCACTGCCAATAGCGCCGGTATTTGTTATACCTCCATTGTTGTTATTAATACCCCCAGTGACGGATAGCCCACCTGATGAGATTATTTGTGCTGCAGTGAATGTATTGGATTGATTCTTGTATGCAACATTTGTGAGAATACCTGCGGTATTTATATCAGTTCCGTTCAGCTGAAGAGCAGTAATAGCATTGATGATATCTCCCTGAATCGTTCCTGACGCAGTAATATTTGTAGCACCGGTTATAGCACCTGTGTTTGTGATACCACCAGTATTGTTGTTAATTCCACCGGTTATTGATGCGCCACCGGTTGTGACGGTTAAGGCTCCACCGATGGTTTGGCCAACTGTGAAGTTATTGTTTTGTCCTTTGTACGCAACGTTTGTGAGAGTTCCGGTTGTGTTGATGTTAGTTCCACCCAAAAGTATTCCTGTTCCTGCATTTATGGACCCTGTCACTGAAAGATTACCTGTAGTACCGGTGTCTGTTAATGTTAGAAGGGTATTTGGAGCTCCTTCTGCATCTTTTATAGTAAGGACTCCATTCGTGCCAGCTGTAGCAAGAGTAATTACTGGAGCACTATCTGAAAGAGTTAGAGGTGCGGCATTTGAAAGGGTCACAACTCCAGAGGCGTCAATTGAAGTTGCGCCACTTATCGCACCGGCATTTGTGATACCCCCTGCGTTGTTGTTGATACCACCGGTAACATCAAGCCCACCGGCTTGGATTGCAAGTCCCCCAGTCGTAATGATCTGACCGGCAGTGAAGGTATTTGATTGGTTTTTATATGCAACGTTTGTGAGGGTGTTTGCAGTATTTATATTTGCACCATTCAATTGAAGAGCACTTGTCGCATTGATCGTGCCAACTGTCAAAGTTGCAACAGTTCCGTTGTCAACAAGAGTAAGAAGTGTATTTGGTGTTCCATTTGAATCTTTGATTGTAAGCGTACCGGCAGCATTTCCAGCACCCAAAGTGATGATTGGAGTAGTGTTTGAAAGCGTAAGTGGGGAGGCTCCTGATAGCGTCACTACACCTGAAGCAGCAATTGTAGTTGCTCCGGCGATTGCACCTGTGTTTGTGATGCCACCATTATTATTGTTGATTCCACCAGAAATGTTTGCACCCCCCGCAACAACAGTTATTCCGCCGGTATTGATGGTTTGTCCCAAGGTGAATGTATTAGCAGTATCAAGGTACGCAACGTTTGATAATGTACCACCGGTATTTATATTTACACCGTTGAGTTGAATTGCTGTTATCGCATTTAATATATCTGTTTGCGTCGTTCCTGATGCAGTAATATTTGTAGCACCGGTTATGGCACCCGTGTTTGTGATGCCACCAGTGTTATTGTTAATTCCACCTGTTATTGAAGCGCCACCTGTTGTGACGGTTAAGGCTCCACCGATGGTTTGGCCAACAGTGAAGTTGTTGTTTTGTCCTTTGTACGCAACGTTTGTGAGAGTTCCGGTTGTGTTGATGTTTGTTCCGTTGAGTTGGAATCCACTAACAGCATTTATTGTGCCACTTATTGCAAGATTTCCAACGGTACCAGCGTCGGTAAGCGCAAGAAGGGTATTTGGTGACCCTTCTGCATCCCTGATCCTCAACACTCCATTATTTCCTGCGGTTGCAAGCGTAATATCAGGAGCACTGTTAGACAGAGTGAGTGGGGCAGCCGAGGAGAAGGTGTTGGTATTAGTAAATACGTTTGCTTGGTCTAGATAGGCAACATTTGATAGTGTTCCACCCACATTTATACTTGTTCCGTTGAGCTGGAATGCTGTCAATGCGTTGATTGTATCTCCCTGAATAGTTCCCGACGCAGTGATATTTGTTGCTCCTGTTATTGCACCGGTGTTTGTGATTCCACCATTGTTGTTGTTGATTCCACCTGTTATTGAAGCGCCCCCCGCACTAACAGTAAGGGCACCTGCTGAGGTTATAGTTCCAGTTCCAGTTGTCGCGATGTTACCTGATGTTGATATAGTACCTAGCTCAGAAATTGTTAACGCAGAGACACTTGCAGACTGTACCTCAAAAACAATTCCACCCGATCCAACATTTGAGTCATTGATCACAAAAGCGTTTGCGCTTCCTGCATTTGTAAGTCTTAACTGAGTCGTAAGACCGGAATCAAGAGTGAAGTCGATGTTCTTTCCTGCAGTTGTAAGGATCGTATTTCCACCGTTATATGCTGATTGTAAGGTTACTCCAAATGCTGTAGGGTCACATTGTGAAAGTTCATTCGTTGCATTTTGACAAAGGACGGTAAAGCCTTGAACACCTGCAAGTATTGGAATTCCAACTGTATCGTTAAGTACAATCTTACCTGTACCATTTGCTAGCAGTGTAAGATCCTGATTTGATACTGTTGTTATATCTGTTGAAACTCCACTAAATGTAAGTGTACCTGTGGTGGTGATAGCCCCAGAAGCTATTGTTCCAATGTTGACAAGATTTCCTGATGCGTCAACCCTTTGCGTTCCATTCGTCTGTATCGAAGTTACTGCATTTAGTATATCCCCCTGGCTAGTGCCAGATGCTGTTATGTTTGTTGCTCCTGTAATTGAACCAGTGTTTGTTATACCACCTGTGTTATTGTTGATTCCACCGTTGATAGATGCCCCTCCAGCTGTAACAAATAGTCCATTAGCTGAAGTTATCGTTCCTGAACCGATTGTCTGGATGCTATTTGAAGATGAAATGTAACCACTCGTTGAGGCATTTCCGCTTTCATCAATGGTAAGTCTTCTATTTCCACCAGACTGGATTTCAAGAGCTACTTGGTTTGGAGCGGCATTATTATCATTGATAATAAATGCCGATGCTGTTCCTTCGTTTGTTAAAGTAAGTGAGGTTGCAGCATTGAGACCGGAAGCAAGAGTAAAGTCGATGTTTCTACCCGAGTTTGTAAGAATTGTATTTCCGTTGTCATAGGATGATTGCAAGGTGCCTGCTGATGAGCCAACGTCGCAGAGAACTACTTCATCATCTCCATTAGTACAAAGAGGACTTCCAACAACAGTAACTAAGTTCTCTATGGTTACCGTACTGTTTGCTGCAAGTGTAGTGAATTTTCCTGATGAGCGCGTAGTGTTTCCGATTGGTGTATTGTCTATAGATCCTCCCGTTATAACAGCGTTACTTGAAGAGAGATTGTTTGCAGTAACTGCACCAACGAGATTTACCGTATCTGTTCCGGATCCGATATTAATAAAGTCTGGACTCGTGTTGTCTGTTCCGATATTGACGGTGTTACCGGTCGACAACGTTCCAATATTGATTGAGCCATTGGCTGATGCTCCGGCTCCTGCATTAATTGTGACTGATCCACCGGTTGATCCTCCGGCAGTAGATGTCCCAGCAACTAGTCTGAGATTTCCACCCGTAGCATCAACAGTAGAGCTTGCCGGATTGATAGTGATATCAGTTCCACCAACGAGGGTAGTAATGTCTGATGTGTTGTCTCCGGCAAGATATATAACTCCTGCCTCAGACACCTTAAGGGTTGATGCGCCATTTGACTGAAGATCAAAGAATGTACCGCCTCCCCCAGCTGATGTGTCATTGAGAATGAATGCACTTGCAGTACTTTGATTTTCCAAAGTGAAAGATGTTGGAAGATTAAGACCCGGAGCCAATGTGAATGCAATATTTCGTCCGTCATTTGTAAGGATTGTATTTCCATTATTGTATGAGGACTGAAGGGTTCCGGTTCCTGATCCTATTGAACATTTGATTATGTTATCGAATGAATCTATACATAGCGCAGTTCCTGAGCTTGTCGTCAAATTTTCGATAAGGACAGTGCTATTGGCAGCAAGTGTTGTGAATGCACCAGAAGAGCGGACGGTAGCACCAACGCTCGTTCCATTTATAGTTCCTCCAGTAACAGTCACTCCGCTTGAGTTGAAGTTGTTAGCTGTAACTGACCCGACAAGGTTTATGGTGTCTAACAAAGACCCTATATTGACAATATCGGCCAAGGTATCATTTGTTGCTATATTTATGACATTTCCCCCGGTTCCGGTTCCTATATAGATAGTCTTTGCACTATTACCAATACCTAGATTAATGTCTCCTGTCGTTCCTGTATCAAGAGTTAGGGAATTGGAACCTGTAGCAGATATCGTTCCGACTCCAGCAAAAGTTAGATCGGTTGCACTAACGCCAATTGTGTCAAGACTAATGACGCCCGTTAATGCTCCAAGCGTTGTGACATTTAATCCTCCGTTTGATGTGACCGCAAAAGTACCGGTAGCATTGCCAATTGCTACATTTCCTGTTCCGGTTGTTGCGATGTTTACATCGGATGCACCTGAAGTTCCAAGATTTGTCGTACCTGTTGATGAAAGAGTTGTAAAGGCTCCCGTTGATGGGGTTGTTGCACCAATTGCAGTACTATTTATACCTGTTGCGGTTGCTGTGAAGTTGCCTGAAGTGATCAGTAAATTGTTGACTCCGGCATTGATAGATGATGCAGACAAACCTGAAAGACTGAGTACCCCGGAAGTTGCGGTAAGATTGATTGCCCCGGTCGTCAGGGTCAACCCATTTGATGCTGTCAAAAGACCAGCAGATGTTATAGTACCGGTTCCGGTTGTTGCTATATTTCCACTTGTTGTAAGATTTCCAAGCTCATTTATGGTCAAAGTTGCAGATCCGGAGGACTGAATCTCAAGAGCAGTATTTGTATTCTCGTTATTGTCGTTGATGATAAATGCAGAAGCTGTCCCTTGGTTTGTGAGAGTCAATGAGGTCGTCTGATCTTGACCCAATGTAAAGTCAATACTTCTTCCAGGAGTCGTTGTTATAGAGTTCCCAGTGTTGTAAGCAGCCTGCAGTCCAAATGGTGCACCGTTACAGTACGCAAGGTTGTTACTTACGTCCAAACAAAGGGTGTTCCCATTCTGAGTCTGTAGACCATTGATCTGGATTCTCTCATTAGATGTTGTATTGAACACTACGTTGTTACCGGTTGATGGTGTAAATACAGCAGATCCTGAAGCATCAAATGAATTTCCATTTGTGATAATCACATTTCCGTTGAAAGTAGAGATCCCAGCAACATCTAGAGTACTTCCAAGAGTAGTAGCTCCAGTCCCAACGCTAAAGGTATTGCTACCGGTGACCGTTGTATTCCCGTTCAACGAAACGTTACCGGTACCCGTGGAGAACGTGTATGCTCCAACTTGGGTAATATTATTATTGAAAGTTCCAACTCCATTGACAGTCAATGCACCTCCAAGAGTCGTAAGACCGGTTCCTACGGTAAATGTATTTGCTCCCGTTACTGATGTATTTCCATTCAGAAGAGTCAGTGCATTAATGTTGAGGTTCCCAATCCCATTTAATGGGCTTAGTGTGATTTCACCTGTTGTGTCACCACCGATGGTGAGTGCACTAAGCTCTGTGGTCTGAATAGAACGTGGTGCTCCTGCAAGTGTCAAATTACCAGAGATAGATGCATTACTGGTCGTCGTAAGCAAAGTGAAATTACCGGTTGAAGGAGTAGTTACTCCAATTGCAGTACCGTTGATACCCGTTGCGGTAGTATTGAAATTATTTGATGTGAAAGTCAAATTGTTTCCTCCGGTGTTGATACTTGATGCAGAAAGCCCAGAAAGATTTAATGTTCCCGAAGTTGCGGTTAGATTGAGTGCTCCTGTTGTTAATGTCAGTCCGTTTGATGCTGTCAAAAGACCTGCAGAGGTTATTGTTCCAGTGCCGGTTGTAGAAATATTGCCACTAGTTGTTAGATTTCCAAGCTCATTGATAGTGAGTGTAGCAGATCCCGAGGACTGGATCTCAAGGGACGTATTGGTATTTGCATTGTTATCGTTAATGATAAATGCACTAGCTGTACCAAGGTTTGTTAGTGTGAGTGAAGTTGTCTGATCCTGACCCAATGTGAATGCCAAATTTCGTCCAGGAGTTGTCGTTATCGTATTTCCTGTATTATATGCAGCTTGAAGTCCGAAAGGTGCTCCGTTACAGTACGCAAGGTTGTTACTTACGTCAAGACATAGAGTATTACCATTCTGAGTCTGTAGACCATTTATCTGTATCCTCTCAGTACCAGTAGTATTGAATACTACATTGTTCCCAGACGAAGGAGCAAAAACAGCAGCGCCTGAAGCGTTGAATGAATTACCTGTTGTTATAAATACGTTACTGTTAAATGTTGCAGTGCCCGCAACATCAAGAGTGCTTCCAAGAGTTGTAGCACCGGTTCCGACAGTAAAGGTATTGGATCCGGTAACTGAAGTGTTTCCATTGAGTGAAACATTACCAGTTCCTGTTGAGAATGTGCCTGTCCCTGTTTGGGAAATGTTGTTGGTAAATGTGCCGACTCCATTAACTGTTAGTGCTCCCCCGAGTGTTGTAAGCCCGGTTCCAACAGTTAAAGTGTTCGTACCTGTAACTGATGTATTACCGTTTAGAGTGATTGCGCCAGTTCCAGTTGTGAATGTGCTAGCACCTACCTGGCTTATGTTGTCATTAAATGTGGATACACCTAAGACATTCAATGTACCGTTGAATGCTGAATTTCCATTGACCGTAAAGTTACCTGCACCTGAAAGAGGGGATACCACAATATTTCCTGTCGTATTTCCACCAATTGTAAGAGTGTTGTTCTCGGTTGTCTGGATCGAGCGGGGAGCACCGGCAAGAGTTAGATCTCCAGAGAATGATGCAGTACCAGTTGTTGTTAGATTTGTGAAATTACCCGTCGATGGAGTAGTAGCACCGATGGCAGTGTTGTTTATGCCAGTAGCAGTGACGGTAAAATTACCGGATCCGATGAGTAAATTATTTCCTCCAAACTGTAGTGATGAAGCAGATAGACCAGACAAATTGAGTGCTCCTGATGTACCGGTGATATTAACAGCACCAGTCGTTACGCTGAGTCCGTTTGACGCTGTCAATAGCGCATTAGATGTTATAGTGCCTGTTCCGGTAGTTGCTATATTTCCACTCGTTGTAAGATTTCCAAGCTCGTTTATAGACAAAGTTGCAGATCCCGAAGACTGGATTTCAAGAGATGTATTAGTATTGGCATTATTGTCATTGATGATAAATGCTGAAGCAGTACCCAGATTAGTCAGGGTAAGAGATGTTGTCTGATCTTGACCCAATGTAAATGCAAGGTCACGACCCGGAGTTGTCGTTATCGTGTTTCCGGTGTTGTATGCTGCTTGAAGTCCAAATGGAGCACCGTTACAGTATGCAAGATTATTGCTTACATCCAAACAAAGGGTGTTCCCATTCTGAGTCTGTAACCCATTGATTTGAATTCTTTCATTTGAGGATGTATTAAATACGACATTATTGCCGGTAGAAGGTGTAAATACAGCTGATCCTGAAGCATTGAATGAGTTACCAGTTGTTACAAATACGTTGCCATTAAATGTTGCTGTACTAGCAACTGTAAGCGTACTGCCCAACGTTGTCGCACCAGTTCCGACTGAGAACGTATTGCTTCCTGTGACAGATGTATTTCCATTCAAAGAAACTGTTCCAGTCCCTGTTGAGAATGTACCGGTGCCAACTTGGCTAATATTGTTGTTGAATGTTGCAGCCCCTTGTACACTCAAAAGGCCAGTGATGTCGGTGTTACCAGCAATCTGCACAAGTCCAGTCGTATTACCACCGATAGTCAGAGTGTTAAAGTCGGTCGTCTGAATTGAGCGTGGGGCACCTGCAAGAGTCAGATTCCCAGAGAATGAGGCATTCCCCGTAGTTGTGAGTGTAGTGAAATTACCGGTGGAAGGGGTAGTGGCTCCTATTGCAGTATTGTTGATTCCGGTCGCAGTTGTATTGAAGTTTGATGAGGTGAATGTCAGAGCATTTGCACCTGAATCAAATGTAGACGCACCAAGTCCAGTAAGAACAATTGCGCCTGAAGAACCAGTTATGTTTACAGCTCCAGCTGTGACTGTAAGGCCATTTGAAGCAGTTAATAATCCGTTAGATGTTATTGTTCCCCCTGAGGTTGTGAGGATATTGTCAATAGTTGAAAGAGTTCCATTCTCACTTATTGTAAGCGTAGCCGAACCACTACTTTGAATAGACAGTGCATTTTGGATAGAAGCATTGGTGTCATTGATAACAAATGCTGCACTTCCGGTTCCGGCATTGGTGAGCAGGAACTGACGTGATGAAAGATCAGCAAGTGTAAAGTCAATATTCCCATGAAGATCGTTAGCAACTATGGTATTTCCTGAATTGTATGCCTGCTGTAGGGTAACATTAAGAGCGTTTGATGAACAAATAGAAAGCTCGTTTGCCCCATTTCGACAAACAACTGTCGCACCAACGGTTCCTGAAAGATTTGGAATCCTTGTTATAGTATTTAGTACTATTTGTCCCGTTCCGTCAGGTGAAAGAGTAAGATCCTCATTTGAATTGGTTGTGATATCTGTTGCAGCACCTGAGAATATGAGCCCTGTAGATCCTATCGATTTATTTGAAAGAGTCTGGGTCTGATTAGCAAAAATGAATGTGTCATCTGCAGTGAGTGCTGGAATGGTGGCAAATCTTGACGCAGAGGGAGCAAGAGATGTGATTGTCGTAGTATTAGTCGTTCCAAGTACTACCTGGTTTGTTGTGTTTGTGAGATTTAGAGACGCAAATGTTGGCGATGATGTCGCAGCGATACTTTGAGGTAATGAAAGAGAAATAGTACCAGACCCATTAGCCACGAGAACTTGATTTGAAGTACCCGTAATAGTATTCAAACTAAACCCTGACCCATTCCCTATGAGAAGAGCTCCATTTGGAGCAGCAGAACTATCCACCCCGGTTCCACCTCTCAAAGGTGCGAGTTGTTGTTCTGAGGCAAGAACACCTGATGCGTTATTGATGACAACTCCAGCTGTTGTAAACGGAGATATGGTGACAGATGTATTTGCCGTAACTGTTGTGAATGCTGCAGTTGACGGAGTAGTGGCTCCAATAGCAGTGCTATTGATTCCAGTTGCCGTGACGTTTAAGTTTGCTGCTCCGATGAGTAAATTATTTCCCCCAAACTGTAGAGATGAGGCAGATAGACCTGAAAGACTGAGGGCTCCTGACGTGCCTGTGATATTGACTGCCCCTGTCGTTACGGTAAATCCATTTTGTGCTGTAAGAAGTCCTGCGGATGTTATGGCACCGGTACCAGTAGTCAGGATATTTCCGCTAGTCGAAAGGTTACCAACAGACGTTAAGTTTCCGTTCTCAGAGATAGTAAGAGTTGCGCTACCACTTGATTGAGCTTGGAATACATCCTGAAGTGAGGCATTCGTGTCGTTTATGACAAAAGCAGCTGACCCAGTCCCTGCATTTGTAAGCAAAAATTGACGGGATGAAAGGTCAGCAAGAGTAATGTCGATATTACCTTCACCATCGGTTGCGCTAATAGTGTTTCCTGCTTCGTAAGCCAGTTGGAGCGAAATATTAGCAGCATTTGCAGGACACTCAGTTATCTCGTTTGTTATATCATCACGGCACAAGGTGGTCGCGCTTAGTCCAGCAGCTGGAAGATTAAGTAGTTTGGTTATATTTGAAAGGACGATCTGACCCGTTCCATCAGGGGTAATAGTAAGGTCTTGATTCGATACGGTTGTGATATCGGTCCCTACACCATTAAAGGTTAGTGACCCTGTCGCTGTGATTGCTCCCGTTGACAAGCTATTGCTTGTGATCGAACCAGTTGTTATAAGATTTCCATTCTCAGAAATCGTGAGCGTTGCTGAACCGCTACTTTGAATAGATAGAGCATTTTGGATAGAGGCATTCGTGTCGTTTATGACAAATGCTGCTGACCCAGTACCGGCATTGGTAAGGAGGAATTGGCGAGATGAAAGGTCAGCAAGAGTGAAATCGATATTACCTTCACCATCGGTTGCGCTTATAGTGTTTCCTGCTTCGTATGCCAGTTGAAGCGAAATATTAGCAGCATTTGCCGGACACTCAGTGATTTCATGAGAAGAATCATCACGGCAAAGTGTTGTTCCACTTACACCTGCTAATGGTAAGTTCTCTAATCGTGCAATATTTGAAAGTACGATTTGACCGGTTCCATTAGGTGTAAGCGTAAGATCTTCGTTACTGACCGTAATCAGGTCATTTGCAGCTCCAGAGAACACGAGTCCTGATGCTCCAATAGTTTTGTTAGTCAACGTTTGCGTTTGTGCCGCAAAAATAAAGGTGTCATCAAACGTGAGCGCTGGAAGTGTTGCAATACGTGGAGCACCCGGTGCTGGAGAATTTATTGTTGTAGTGTTTATTGTTCCTAATGACAATTGGTTTGTCGTTGCAGCAAGTCCGAGATTTCCTGCATATGAAAGTGTCGCAGCGTTGTCTCCCGCATTATTCACGAATGCCAATTGGTATGTCGGTGCAGTTGTTAAGATCTGATTTTGGAGACTGAATGTCAGGTTATTTGACGAAGCCCCATTCCAGTAGGATCCTTGTAATGACAATAGGTTTGAATTATTCAATGTTGCTCCACTCGTTGATGTGGCAAGTCTCAAAAGAGAGAGGGTATCAACTCCTGTCTGGTCGCCGACATTAAAAGCTGTCAGAGAAGTTATCGTCGTACCATCGTCTGTAAAATTAGAATCCCCGATATTTGATCCCGTTACGGTAAACTTGGCAAGTCTATTAAGAGTTCCAGCTCCTCCGACAACTCCACCGGCTCCAGCACAGTTTCCGACAGTAAGACAGACTGTCCCGTCATAGTCTGGAATACTTATTGTCCTCAAAGTTCCAGTTGTTATTTGACTAAGATCAAATAAGAATTGCTTTGTATTATCACCGTCATCCTGGAATGTGATTGAATTATCTGTAAGTAGTTTGTTTGTTAGAGTCTGGCTTTGGTTGGCAAAGATAAATGTGTCATTTGCACTAAGTCCTGGGATCGTAGCAATCCTTGAAGCTGCTGGCGCAACCGAGGAGATAGTCGTTGTGTTCCCAGTTCCCAAAACCAATTGATTTGTTGCCGCAAGGGAAGTAAGAACTCCTGCAGTCGTTAGATTCCCGTTCTCATTAATGGTAAGAGTAGCAGAGCCACTGCTTTGAATAGATAGGGCATTTTGTACGGACGCATTTGTATCATTTATGACAAATGCAGCACTTCCTGTACCTGCGTTTGTGAGCAGGAACTGTCGTGATGAAAGATCTGCAAGAGTTAGTGAAATATCACCAAACGAGTTAGAAGCGCTGATTGTGTTTCCAGCTTCGTACGCTAGCTGAAGGGAAATGTTTGCTGCATTTGCTGGACATTCGGTGACCTGATGAGATAAATCATCGCGGCAAAGTGTCGTTGCGGCAACACCTGCGACTGGCAGGTTCTCAAGACGCGTGATATTGGAAAGAACAATCTGGCCGGTTCCATTTGGAGTAATGGTAAAGTCCTCGTTGGCAAGCGTTGAGATGTCTGTTGCAGCACCAGAGAAAACAAGACCAGTCGTACCAATGGTCTTATTGGTGAGGGTTTGAGTTTGCTGCGCGAAAATAAATGTATCATCGACGGTAAGTGCTGGTAATGTTGCAATTCGTGGGGCAGAAGGCGCAACCGAACTTATTGTTGTCGTGTTTCCAGATCCCAAAACCAATTGATTGGTTGCCGCTTGCGCTGTCAAAGTTGTTGCTGAAAGGATAGACCCGGTTCCGGTGGTTAGGATATTTCCCGACGTTGATAGGAGCCCATTTTCATTGATGGTAAGAGTTGCGCTACCACTGCTTTGGATAACGAGTGAATTATTGACAGAACCGCTCGTATCATTGATTACAAAAGCACTTGCTGTTCCGACGTTTGTTAGAAGGAGGGAAGTCGAAAGACCTGATCCTAATGTAAAGTCGATATTCCTATTTGCTGTTGTAGTTATCGTATTTCCTGAATCATAAGCAAGCTGCAATGAGACGTTGCTAGCATTTGCCGGACATTGTGTAATCTCGTTACTGACGTTATCACGACAAAGGGTAGTTGCGGCAACTCCGGCAGCAGGAAGACTACCAAGTCTTACTGTATTCGAAAGAACAATTTGCCCAATCCCTGAAGCAGACAAAGTCAGGTCTTCATTGCTTGCGGTCGTTATGTCTGTGGCAGCACCTGAAAAGATAAGACCTGTAGATCCGATTGTCTTGTTACTTAATGTCTGCGTTTCGTTTGCAAATACAAAAGTGTCTGACGCATTTAAAGCAGGTATCGTTGCTGTCCTTGGGACTGACTGTGAGTTGGAGTTTATAACAAGCGTATTACCGGCAGCACCTAGCGTAAGCTGATTACTTGTGTTTGAAAGTGTTTGCGATGCGAATGTCGGTGACGAAGTAGCGGCAATATCTTGAGGCGTAGAAAGAACAATTGTTCCACTACCGTTCACAACATTTACCTGATTTGATGTACCTGAAATGTAATTAAGACTAAGTCCGGTACCATTGCCTATTAAAATCTGCCCAGGCAAAGCTGCTGATGTATCAAGGCCTGTTCCTCCTCGAGCCGGATTGAGTTGAGCGATAGTTGAGAAAACTCCCGAAGAATTATTGATTACAACTCCATCTGTTATGAAGCTTGAAAGAGTAAAAGCACCATTTGCCGACAGGTTAGTAAAAGCACCCGTTGAAGGGGTAGTACTACCCACAGCAGTACTGTTGATTCCGGTAGCTGTTGTGTTGAGGTTTGCTGATGTAATGAGTAAGTTATTTACTCCAGTTGATATACTTGAACCAGATAGGCCTGACAAATTAAGCGTACCTGCAGTAGCGGTAAGGTTAAGAGTGCCGGTTGTTAATGTAAGACCGTTTGATGCAGTAAGTGTTCCGGCTGAAGTAATAGTACCTGCTCCGGTTGTTAAGATATTTCCACTCGTTGACAAAATACCGTTCTCGTTGATGGTAAGTGTCGTTGAACCACCTGATTGCACTTCCAATGCATTCTGGATAGCAGCATTTGTATCATTGATAACAAGTGCTGAAGAGGCGGTTCCTGCATTTGTTAGGGTTAATGCACGGGCACTATCAGATGCCAACGTAAAGTCTAAGTTGCCGATAGAATCTGAAACGCTTATCGTGTTTCCGGAATTGTAAGCAAGTTGCAGTGAAATGCCACCAGCGTTTGCTGGACATTGAGTTATCTCGTTGCTGACGTTATCGCGACAAAGAGTTGTAGCACTTACCCCAGGCCCTGGAAGATTTAAAAGACGGGTAGTGTTGGAAAGAACGATTTGCCCTGTCCCATTTGGAGTAATGGTGAAGTCTTCATTGGCAAGCGTTGAAACATCAGTCGCTGCTCCTGAAAAGGTAAGGCCGGTCGCACCGATAGTCTTGTTGGAAAGAGTCTGTGTTTCATTGGCAAAGACAAATGTGTCATCCGCAGAAAGTGCTGGTAGTGTCGCAATTCTGGCAGCTCCCGGAGCAGGAGAGGTAATAGTTGTCGTGTTACCGGTCCCCAAGACTATCTGGTTTGTAACAGCCTGAGCAGTCAATGTTGTTGCAGAGACAATTGTGCCGGCACCAGTCGTTAGGATATTGCCGGATGTTGATAAATTATCTCCAGCAGTTGTTGGGGCGATTGTAGAGGTTCCATTGTTGCGGGTGAAAAATCCGACAGTACCCGAAGTATTGGTTGTTGTTATATTTCCAGAACATACAAGATTGCCAGTTGCGTCATCAATTGTACATCCCGTTGTGCCTGATCCCCCTGCAAGAGAAACATCCCCATCAGACGCAATTAGGAGCGCTTGCGCTCCTGTAGTGGTGTTGTATATCGTGAATTGTGACGTATCCACATTCACGGAATAATCATCCTGACCCACATCACTATCCACGAAAAATACCGAAGGATCAGAATTGGCTATAGTGATATCTCCGCCTGCTGTAGTTGTACCGGTGAGATAAAGATTTCGATAACGCCTGAGCGCAGAACCGAGATCGTAGGTATCATCAGCACTTGGTCCGATACTTCCAGCAACCTCAAGCCTAAAAGGATTACCATCAGCATCGAGGTCATCTGGTGCAACACCAATACCGAGACGGCCATTCGGAATCGTGACGAGTCCCGCTCCAATCGTCGCAGTGTCTAGGGCAGAACCGATATTGATGATATCAGCGGCAGTGTTGTCCGTTGCAATATTTATGACGTTTCCAGCCGTACCTGTGCCGACATTGATGATTTTTGCATTGTTTCCGGTGCCAAGATTGACTGTGCCGGTCGTGCCACTGTCAAGCGTCAAAGAGCTAGCTCCAGCAGAGAGCACTGACCCTGCACCTGTAAAACTAAGGATTGTACCGCCTAGGTTAAAGTTGTTAGCAACGCCTGTTACTGATGTCAAGGTAGAAGATAATTGGATGTTGGCTTCTCCTGATGGACTTTCTGTGACATCAAAATCTCCACCAAGAAAATCCAGAGCATTTATCACATTCGAGACGACTACATCATTCTCTTTGATAGTTGCAACAGCAAAAGATGTGATATTAGTCCAAGAAGGAATGCCTGATGGGTCAACTGTTAAAAACTGTCCAGTCGTTCCGATCGGCAGCCCTGCAAGAACGTCAGTGGAAGCTGCATAGATGATGTCACCGGTCGTGTATGTAGAAAGTCCAGTTCCACCTACACCAACACTTATAAGTCCCGTCTTTATTGCTTCTCCGGCTACCGATCCTCCAGACCCAATTGTTAAAGTATTTGCAATATCTGGATCAGTGAGACATGAAGAACAATGTCCACGTGCAACCAAAGTTTCGAGTGTCGTTATGTCGGAAATGGTGAGATCAGTTATCTGTATGCCATCACCCGCAAGAAGCTCTATATCACCTGTCTGACCCTGGAGTGAAGTAACCCCACTGGCATCCACAGAAATCGTGGGGGACTGTGGATCTCCACTCAAAGTCACATTGTCACCAGCGGTTAGACTGTAGACTACATTTGGAGCTGTGATATTCCCTTTGAAAAGACTCGTACCCTCAACGAGAAGATTTTTCTTTATCGTTAGGTTCTCACGAGCAACAACCGGCAGTCCAAAAATCACACTACCGGTTAGCTTCAATTTGCTTGTTTGGGTTCCAAGTACTTCCGGTGTTTCGGTTGCGACATCTGTAGATTTAATTATTTTTGGAGCTGAATTCTTTATTAGCTGTTGCCTTGCAAAAACACCAGTAACGAAAAGTGCTGAGGCTAAAACACCGAGAACCAGGGTTTTCTTTGTTGGTTTGAGGTATGCGAATTGAAAGAATAGCCTTGTAGCCTCAAAAAGGAGGCTCATACTGTTGATAAATGACTGAAATGGGCTTATAGTTTTATCAGCTGATGGAACAGCATCCACCTTAGCTTTGCTAGCTTCTACGAGCTTGGTAAGATCATCTTGCCTGTACTGAAATTCTCCTTTTTCGTTGGTAAATGGGGTAAGTGAGTGGCGGTCGCAGAGATACACAAGGGTTTCTACTGAAACACCAAGCTGACGAGCTGCCTGTTTTAACGTTAATAATTTCATTGACGAGTTTTGACTATCGCGTATATATAAAACGGGTGTATATCTAATGTATCTATTTTCGATAAAACTAGTCAACGTATGTTAATGATAGGTACTGTAACAAACTGTACTGTTTTTCATAAAAAAATATATAACGTGTAGAAGCGGTTAAAAAGCGAAAAAAAATGATGATGCATTATGTTATAGAAAGTAGTAGTCATCCTAAACCGTATCAAATCTTAAAAAACAGAATATATTTCACAAAAACTTTTCACGCACATTAATCTTATAGTAACTATTCAGCAAATTTTAATATTTTTATTTTCTCAAAATTGCAGAAAAAAATATTTCATTTTTCGCAAAATTAAAATTGACTTTTCACAGAATTGCGATATTTGAAGCTAATTATTTTACGGTATTATAAATTGCTTTGATATAACAGAATAAAATGCATTATTGAGTTTATTAGTAGTACATAATGTAATTTAGCTTGGATTCAAGGCCAAATTTATTTATCCATGAAGAGAACTTCGATTCCTAAGAAGATATTAGCGCTGTCTTGTTTGACTTTCATGACAGCTTGTTCGAATTTCAACTCTTTTACTTTCTGACGGTTATCGTAAAGAACTAACTCTTGGCGTATGATAGAGATGAAGTTAGCATGCATCGGGTATATATCAAATGGTCCAACTTCATTGAAAGAACTTATACGTTCAACCTCACCTTCATAGATAATGTTTTCAGTATCTCTGACTTTAACTTTGAATTTTTTCTCACTCATAAGATCCTATTTAATTCGGTTGTGTTGGTGGTAGTGGATTTGTTACGGGTTGTGGTGTAACTTGTGGTTGAGCAGGGGAAGCTTCAGTCCCCGTTTCCGGTATTTGATTTGATGTTGAACTAGTAGCTTTTTCCTTTTCTTTTGCAGCTAATTTTTCCTCAATATCTTTAAGAGTTCCTATGAACAATAGATCTTCTGGTACCAGACTATCAACTTTACCGTCAAGTATAGATCTTACGTCATTAACTGTGTCTTTAACCGACACATACGCACCTTTTTTCTCCGTTTGGGTTTCAACAACGGTAAAATTTTGGGTCATGAAGTTCTTAAGCATCTTAGACCTTTTATATATCAACTGGTCATCTTGAGAAAGTTCTGACTCTCCAATAAGAGATACAATTCTCTCAAGAGCCACAGCTTTTTTTAGTAGTGCTTGTGCATCAAGTGCGGTTTGGTAATGGGTCTCCCCGACAATTTCGACACTCAAGGATGAGGAACTAGACCCTAAAAGATCAATAGCTGGGAATCTACCTTCCTGATATATTGCACGCGAAAGAATGATGCCTGAGTCGAGATATGGAAAGATGGCCTGGACACCGCTATCTGTCAGGTCGTCTGCAGGAACATAAATGGCCTCAAAAGTAGTTATCGCATTTTTTTGTGTAGATACAAGCCTTTCGTGAAATGATGCCATCTCAGATGTAAGGGTAGATTGATATCCACCTTCTGAAGGAATAGCGTTTATAAGTGTTGAAAGTTCATAACCGCTTTGTGCAAAACGGAAAATATTGTCGATGAAGAAAAGCACGTCTTTTCCAAGAGTATCTCTGTAATATTCTGCGAGAGTTACGCCAGTAAAAGCGGTTCGGAACCTTAACGCCGGATTTTCACCCATGCTTCCATAAATGAGACTGACCCCTTGCATAACCTTACTTTCCTTAAGCGTCTCAAAAAGTTCTTCTCCTTCACGGGTACGCTCACCGACTCCAGTAAAAACAGTCACATTCTTTTCAGGATTGAGGATAACTAGGTTATGGATGATTTCAGATATAATAACTGTTTTACCGACTCCGGCTCCTCCGAATAGACCGACTTTTCCACCTTTGACTATTGGTGTAAAAAAGTCCACGGGTTTGATACCGGTCTCAAGTAATTCACTTGGGATATGAACTTCTGCAAAAGTTACGTCTTTTGCAATGATAGGGCGCAATTCCTTCGCTTTAATGTCACCAAGTCCATCCTGAGGCACACCAAGAGTATCAACAACTCTCCCAAGCATCTCAACACCCACTGGCACTTTTATAGGCTGATCTGTACTTACAACTTCAGATCCGTGATGAAGCATGACTGCATTTGTTAAGGAAAGACAGAAGAATGAATTTGGTGATGCTGAAGTATAAACCTCCATTTTGATCTCCTGGTCCTCCTTTGACACAAGAACGTCATAGATGCGCGGCTTTTCCCCGGCAAATTCTACTTCAATAATCTGTCCTTTAAGTGATACAACTTTACCTACAAGCATAACATCAACCCCAGATTGCGACTCCAGATATCGTCTCCAATTGTTTTTTGTTTTGCATTTGGCGCTTTATGAGATTTTTTGCGATATTTAATTTCTTTGATTCCTCGTCAATATGAATAAGTGCTTCCTCCATTGCATTAACCCTCGAGGCATGACGTGCCAGTTGATTTTCCAATAGTGTCTGGCTGAAAAGATTTGCGATGATCTGTGTCTCAAAAAAATAAAAGATTTTCTCAAGAATTGGCTCGAAGATAAATCTATCTTCGCGAGAAATCGGCTTTAGAGTCTCGGTCTCAAATATATTTTCTCCGGTAATACTTGTTCCTATGGGGGTCTGATTTATGACATTATCAAATTTTCCGTAATAAACATGAACCTTTTCATATTGGAGAAATTTCAACATGAGTTGTTTTATATGATCAACTTCAACCCCAATATCTGGAATATCAAAATATGAGTAAGGTCTGACGTAGGCAGAACTCTCAAACATATCTCGTCCTGCTGTTCCAATTATCATAAGGTCTGCACTCGCTGATTCAGGTTTTTTCAAATCCTCAACAAATAGTTTGTATGTTTTTTGGGTCACGGATCCATAGAGGCGACCGTTTGAGGAAAGATACACCATAAGAGTCTTACCGTTTTTTTGAAGTAGAGGCAAGATAGTTTTGTTACCAGATTTCCTTTTAGCAAGTAATTCTTTTACATCACGGTCATATGAAGACTTAAGGTCAACAAAAACGTCTGAAAGATCCGCTAAAAAATCACGAGTCTTTAAGACCGAATCTTTTATTTTTTGCATACGGATAACAGCAATTTCCTCATAACTTTCTGCTAGATCCTTAAGGCTATTTAAAGCTTCCAAATTTTCAGCGATTATCTTTTTTTGTGGCATATGTTAATTTTTTGGACCTCCTTCTTGAGGTATGGGTGCAATTGGGGCTACAGATGGCATAGCGTGTTGAGGTGTAGACTCGTGGGGAACTGCGGATTGGGGTGGTGATGCAACCTGATGAGTAGGTTGTAGTGGGGCTTGTGCTGCAAATTGTGGCTGGACTATTTCTGCTCCTTTTATCGACATGGCAAGAAGAGCATCTTTATTATCCATTATCTTTTTATTGAATTCCTTCAGGTCATTCGTAGCAGTTACATCATACAATATTTTTTGCCTACCTCTGTCATAATAAGCTGTTATCAAGCCCCTCTTTACATCTTCGAGATCCTCAACTTTTTCGATGAGGTTTTGTAGTATCAGGGATATGACTACTAACTGCACAATTCGTGGAACTGACTCCTGATAAGGCTGGTTGAAGAATTTTTGGATAAGCTCTCCAAGTCTTAAGTTTTTCTTCACATCCTCAGTTAACTCTTGCCCAAAGTGGGAAATATTTTGCAATTTATCATTTTGTGAGATGAATGCTGTCAATTCTTTATTGATTTCCCGTGTCAATTTATCCAATGTCTGACGGCCAACACGGGTAACTGAAAGTGGAATGTTAACAGCCGGCCTCATTCCTTGAAAATAGATATTGCTGTCCAAATAGATGTGACCATCAGTAATTCCCATAACATTTGTTGTTATATATCCGGTAAAATCACCTTCAACAATTTCAATGACAGGAAGGCAAGTCAGGCTCACTTCTCCTTTTGTTTTATGTTTGAAATTTCCTCCACGCTCGAGTAATCTTGAATGTACATAAAAGATATCCCCAGGATATGAATCACGACCAGGAAATCTACGGGCAAGAAGAGAAATCTCGCGGTAAAATTTTGCATGAGATGAAAGATCATCCAGTATCAAAAGTGTGTCTGTTCCTTGTTCTTTAAAATATTCAGCAATGGTCATTGCAGCATAAGGTGTCTGATAAATGAGAGTCGGAGAGTCATAGGAGCTTGTCGCTACAATTATTATTTTATTCATGATTTTCTCTTCGATAAAAAATTGTTGTAGCTTTTTGATATCGCTTTTCTTTTTGGCGATAGCTGCATAAATCACTGTATTACCCTCAAATATCTGGGTTTTTATGATATTCATGATAAGAGATGTCTTTCCGGTCTTTCTGTCCCCGATAAGAAGTTCCCGTTGACCTCGCCCTAAGGGAATCATAAGATCCAAAAGTGCAACTCCTGTCACCAATTGCTTTGTAATCTTTTGACGGCCAGATATTCCGACCGGTTTTGCCTCAATATCTCGCATTGTTGTTGGAGGAGTGAAAGGAATACTTGGATCTAGAGGTTCTCCCAATGGATTTATGGCATGTCCCAGAAGTTCCGGACCGACCGGAACAGATAAAAGTGTATCGGTTCTTGTTACCATCGTACCCACTCGGACAGGCTCATGGGAAAAAACACGAGCCTCGACTTTCCCCCTATTGATGGCAAACACCTCAGCCTTCTGACCGGTCTCAAAAAGTATGACCTCGTGAGTTCTGACTTTTGGTAGCCCCTCGATAAATGCGATAGGATGGCTAACCTGATAAACAACACCGTATTCTCCTGATTTTTGTAGTAAAGCGTCAAATTGAGCGTTCATTATTGTTTTGGTGGCAATGTCACCATGCCTGACGAGACAAGCATTTCGCTTGTGACTTTTGTAAGGATAGGCCGTATCGAAAAGTCCAGATATTTACCACCTGATTTGATAGCAGCGCCTGCAACAAGGGACTTATCTACACTTACTTCAAAAAGGACTTGCTTATTAACATTTATGACAAACCATCTTGAGAAAGCTTGTAGTGTCTCTTCTTTAGGCTCAAAAGCGAGAATGAGCGAGATGATAGGAAGACCGGTTATTTTTATCTGTATCTTCTCTATAAAGTCTTTAATGGCAAGCCGAGACTCTGGATTTACGTTGTTGTTGCGAAGCAATGTCATAAAAGCATCCTTTTTCTTGATCCCAAAATTATCCAAAAGTGCAGCCTCCGGATTGAACTGAGTCGCAAATATCTTTTGAGAGATAAGGTTGAGGCGGTTTGAGAAATCCTCCGCTTGAGCCTTTGTGTTAAATAGTTCTGATAGGTCAAGTGTATCCATATTAGTCGAATAATCCGTCTTTTTTAGCTCGTTCAAGTGACTTTATGACTAGATTTTGATGATCCTCAAGTGACAGTGATTTGTTGAGGATCTCTTGAGCCACTTTCTGAACAATCCCATTACTTGCTTGCTCGATCCTATGCATTTTTGCTGTCTTGTATGTTTCTATTTCCTTCTCAAGATTGTTCAGTAACGTCTGTCTAAAGTCTCTTATCTGCTGCTGTAGGGCAAGCTCTAATTCACTTGTGACATTCTGAAACCCGCTCAGAGACAGAGTTGTTATCTGCTTTAAAGAGGCTTGGTAGCTTGCTGTAAAAGCATTTCCCGTGTCATATGCCTCCTTGTGGACATCAACTACTATCTTTTGCAATGCTTGGTCTAAAGCCATTTTTGAACTCGAGCTCACATTGCCAACGTCAACTACCATCCGCTCCAAAGCATTGTCCAAAGATGCCTTTGAAGTCTGACTGATATACTGCGCTCCTGCAAGAACTTGGTTGGCCTGATGGGTCGCAATCTGCATAATCTGATTGGACTGATTGACCGCGTTGTCTAGTATCTGACGCTCGCGGGCCATCCCATTGCCGACTATCTCACTGTAGTCAGTTTCGAGCTTATTCTCACGCTTGTCGATGTTTTTTTCTTTATTTCTTACTCCAAGCAAGTAAAAAACAACAAAAACGACGATTACCAGGTCAAACACAACACTAATAACCTGGAAGAGCAGGTTGGGCATATACATCCATAGTACGGTAAAACGTGAATTTTGTGAAGATGTCAGTATATATAACTGAAGGAAGAATTGAATTTTGAGGTCATTAGACCTATAACTTTTCGCGCCTTACAAATGTCACAAGCCTATAGGTTGCATGCTGTATAATTACTGTTATGCAAGCAGAAGTAAAAGTCATTCACCTCTTAGAACCTATGGAGGAAGGGAAGGGTACTGTTGCGCTATTTTTAAATGATGAATATGGATTTACGGTATTCGAGCTTTATTCTAAAATTCGAAGCTTTTTTACTAACAATCAGTTATAATTTCTTACACATGAAAGGGGGTGAACTACATGACAAAACTTAATCCTTATATAAATTTTAAAGACAACACGCGAGAGGCAATGGAATTCTACAAATCAGTATTTGGAGGAGAACTTACCATGAGCACTTTTAAAGAGGGCATGGGCCAGGACGGACCTGAGGCAGATTTGATAATGCATGCCATGCTTATCGTCGGACCTGAAATGACACTTATGGCATCTGACACTCCATCTCATATGGAATACAAACCAGCTGCTGGAATCGGGATGTCTTTGAGTGGTGAAAGCTCAGATGAAGAGCAACTTACCAATTATTGGAACAAACTGTCTGTTGGCGGTACACCATTTATGCCACTTGGAAAAGCTCCATGGGGAGATACATTTGGAATGTTGACTGATAAATTCGGTATCAACTGGATGGTAAATATAGCTGGCAAGAAAGAATAAAATTTCTTGATTCTATAACTAAAAAGCTCACTTTACGTGAGCTTTTTTTTGAATCTGATAGCGGTCAGTAGTATAATCGCCGCATGAGAGAAATTTTTCCTGATTACGAGCTTACCGAAGACCATTTCATGGAAGTGATTAAGGACAGGATATCCAAACTAAAGATAAAAAATGGTGAATTAAAGACAGGTAATGGATTTGAAGACCCCGCAGAAAAAGAGAAAGATTGCAAAGGTAGATCAAAACACTATATTGCCTTGAACGGAAAAGATACACCAAGACAACAGGCTGTGTCTCTTGTTCATGAAGCTATACATATAGATATTTCTGAAAGATTTTGGGAGCAACCCATGTATGGAACGTTCATAGAAATGAGATCTGATGAGGAAAGGTTAGTCGCATCTAGAACTGAAAAGTTTTTAGGTGAAAATTTGTCACTTGCTTTAGCTGGACTATATTTTACAAAGATGAAGCATGGCAATGGTATCCAAATTCCCCTCATTCCCGAATCTATGCTACCAACTACAGCCTGAGGATGAGAAATGCTACACCAAGACCTGCAAGGGCAATTGCTGCTACTATCGTGACATTAAAGATAATCCCGAGATGAATTATGCGTGACGCCGCGGGATTTCGACCCAACGCCTCAACACCTTTTGCAGCTGCACGTCCAAAACTCAAAAATCCAAGTATCATAGAACCTAAGACCACAATTGCGGCCATTATGTATTTAAATATTGCTGAAGGTCCTTCTTTTGTAGGAGTCAGTACTAACTTGAATACATCAGAAAGTGTACCTGGAAAGGTTGGCTTAGAGTTGAAATAGTGAAGATCAAGACTTATCGCTATCTTGTCAGACGCTTTCTTATTTGAGTTTGTATAGTCCTCAGCCGCAGTTCCCAATACATATCCCTCTTTTGTCGCTTTGACAGCAACCCCTGGCATTGTTGATGAAGTGACCAGATCTCCCTTTTTTATATTCCCCTCCAGTGAAGAGACATAAACATATACTGTTCCTGTTGAAATGACAGGCACACCATTTGTGATATTTGTGGTGTTTATAATAATTGCAGCATCCCGCGCAACTACTCCAAGGACTTGAGAATCGTATGGTATTGTGGTTGCTACTGCACCCTTTGACCCTGCCGAAAGAATAATACCATCCTTCACATTTTTATCCTTCACATCAACCATATGAGCAACCCCCAAAGTAGCCCCGGTGTCAGTCGTTGAATTAACCGCAGGGGTAGCAGTCTGAGCTTCAATTTTTACAACGTTCGTTACAAAAACCAAAAACATCAATACTACAAATAGGAATAATCTTTTCATATATCTACTATAGCAATTTTTACCTTTGACCAGAAACAATTTCGGAAAGACTTTGGCTATTGTTAACCTTTTGCGTTACGTCATCCTTTTCCCGTTGAAGTTCATTCACTTTTATATTTAAGTCTTCTGATTTTATCTCTAGTTCAATATTGTTGACTCGAAGTGCCTCTCCAATGAGATACCTTTCCAGTTCAAATTTATATAATAATTTCGTGTTTAGCCAGTTCACTGTCAGAGACATCAAATTCAGAAAAATGATAAGAAGTGGAATCGTCAATTCTTTATCAAACAGTTTCATATAACCTGCAGTCAAAAGTGCAAAACTCATAACAGGTGGAACAACAATCAAATAGATAAGAAACCTGAGAGACAATCTACTGCTAGGACTGTCTATCGTTAGCATACCTAAAAATCCTCTATCAGGCTTACTTAGCAACAAGGACTGGCAACTTATGATAAATAGTGCAGAAATCATGAGTTGATTAACTTTTGTATGAAGATCTTGCTTTGTTATGACAGCATAAACAGATTCATAAAAAGTAAGTGCAACCAGTAGTATCGTGAAAAAGAGTATTAGTTGACTGAAAAAATGCCTATGGACTAATTTAGTGTAAAGCAAAATCATGGTAATACCAAAAACACAAAGAGCGACACCATAATAGAAATTACTTTGAGAACTGAGAATAGATAACACTCCAAAAAGAATAATAAGAACCAATAAAACAACACTAATAATCTTGCGTACGTTAGAAAGTTGAATGGTACTATACTTTTTCTTCTGGATTAACAAAAACAATGCTGAAGAAATAACCCCTGCAAAAATAAATAGATGAATCAAACCAAATAAAAACATCACAAAAGCTGCTCCCGCCGATAAAACACCACTAACATCTGAAATCCTTCTAATGAGGGTAACAGCGCCTGTATTTGCAGGAACATTTATATTTGAAGCGGGGTATACGACTTGAGTCATACTAAAAGTATAGGTAAAATTACTATGGAATACAAACAATCAAGTTCATAATTATTCACATAAAGGAGTATAATTTTAGGGTGACAAAAATACTCTTGATTGATGATGATCCACTAATACGTCGGCTTTATTTAAAGGCACTTCAATTTTCAGGGTTTGAGACAAAAATTGCATCAGATGGAGAATTGGGAATAACAATGGCACGTACTTATCTTCCGGATCTTATCCTACTTGATATCATGTTGCCTAAAAAAAATGGGTTTGAAGTCTTAAGAGAATTAAAGATTGATCCACAAACAGCCTCAATCCCAGTAATAATCCTGTCTAATCTCTCACACGAAAGTGATGCAGAAACTGCGCTTGATAGTGGAGCTATCAACTACTTAATAAAGAGTGATCACGAACCAAATGAAGTTGTGCAATTGATTCAAAAAACTCTTAGCATAAGTTAGTTAGGTTGAAGAACTTCAAGTAATCCTGACAAAGACATCGTTGCAACACATATCACCGAATCACAACCACCATAGTAAAGATATATAGTGTCATCTCTCACAATAGCACCACATGAGAATACAAGATTTGGAATTGTTCCTTGCATCTCATAATCTTTTTCTGGCTCAAGAAGGGGAGCATTCGTTCTTGAAATTATTTTACGAGGGTCAGAAGGGTCAAGTAGCATAGCTCCAATCTTATAAACAAATCCTGGATTGCAAGCAGCATGGTAGAACAAAAGAAGTCCTTTTTCAGTCTCTATTGGTGGTCCTGCAATACCAATCTTTATGTTGTCCCAGTTGTCTAGTCTGGCTTGGGCCATAATGCCGCCGGTTAAGAATTTGACATCAGGAAATGATAAATCTCTCAACTTATCAAACCAAATAGAATGGCCAAGTCTATGGAAAGCATAATACCCATTTTCAAGTTTAAAAACGCTTGCATCTTTATCATCAACCCCCGGCGGTGAGATAAGCTTTGGACTGTCCCAATTCCAGTTTTTGGCGACAAAATCACTGACAGAGATGGAGGTAAATGCGACTCTTGGAGGATTGGTTCCATCATATGCTGTATAGGTCATATAAAATCTGTTCTCGATCTTTGTAATGCGGGGATCTTCGCATCCTGAATTCCATCCCGGTTTTGTGCTCATCTCAAAATCCTGGGTAGGACGGTAGATAGGCTCATCGAGATTTTCATTAATGGTTAATCCATCAACGGATGAAGCGTATCCCAGACAGCTTACACCATCATATCCTTGAGCTCTATATATAAGATGGACTCTCCCTTCCTCATATACTACAGCCGGGTTGAATGTCGCTTTTGCCCGCCATGAAAAATTAGGATCCGGAGTGATGATAGGATTTCCGTCAAACTTTGTAAACTTCGTCTGGATTACATCCTGAGGCTCACTTTCATTAATGGATTTTTTTGTGTTGTTTGAGGATGAAAATCCTAAGAACTCGAACATATATTTATAGTAGCACTAATTGACCACCGTGGTAAAATCAACTACATATGCAAAAGGAAAAATTTAAGATGATTGTCTCTGTTTATCTACTTCTTATGAAGGAAGGAAAAATTTATCTTCAAAAAAGAAAAGGTACAGGATTTAGGGATGGACAATGGGGGCTTATTGCCGGTCATCATGATGGAGGCCAAACTCTCAAAGAAGCGATGATTCGGGAGGCCAAAGAAGAAGCAAACATTGAAATTTTGCACTCGGATCTTCAATTTGTTCATGCTCTCCATAAAAGAGAAAATGACGAGAGACTCGAAATATTTTTCAGAACTGATACTTGGGTAGGTGAACCGATCATTGCCGAACCGCATAAGGCAGAAAGCGCAGAGTGGTTTGACCCAAATCAACTTCCTGAAAGAACAATAGACTACATTGCAGATGTCATCAAGAATGTTACAGCTGGAACTAACTATAGTGATTATGGTTTTGAATCATGAATAAGCTTGCGACTCTTTGCTATCTTCAAAAAAATGGGCGCACACTTATGATATGCCCCCACAAAAAGAAAGTCACAGAATATAATGGGAAATGGAATGGATTGGGAGGAAAAGTGCAGAATGGAGAGACCCCTGAAGAATGTGCGATACGTGAAGTGTATGAAGAATCCAATTTAAAGGTTAAAAAGCTCCAGTTTGCGGGTATCCTTACGTTCCCTAAGATTTTTGATGATCAAGATTGGTATTGTGTAGTTTATAAAAGCTCAGATTTTTCCGGAAAGTTAATTGAGTCTGATGAGGGAAACCTGGAATGGATAAAGAATGAGAAAGTTTTGGAAAAAAACCTTTGGGAAGGTGATCATTTTTTTCTTCCGTATCTTTTTTCAGGTAAATTATTCAATGGGAAATTCTTTTACAAGAAGGGTACATTGTTAAAGCATTCAATATCCCTTATGGAGTAGGTGTTGGACTTGGCGTCGGCGTATTTGTCGGACTATTATTGTCATAATGATAATTCGATTTGTCAGATGGCCTTTTGTATTTGTTGTCATCTTTATAGTGCTCGTTAACCCACGCATCAATCGCTTCTTGCCATCTATTCTTTCCGTCAGTTGAGACCGGATCATCTTCGACAAAATTTATCACTTCAATTGTATCGTAATCATTGCGAGACACTTCTTCGTCAGATGCCAATTTTCCTTGATCGTGTTTTGACATTTTCAGCGTTTTAAATATTGGAGATTTTGTTGTTGGCTCAGTCCCTTTGATGAAATATTCAACCCTTGTTGGTTGTCCATCAATTGGAAGACCCCCTGAGAAAGCATCAATTTGCTTATCAATAATGCTATCAGGCTTTTTGAATTCTTCTTTTGAGGTTCCCTTAAGGACTCGTGTCATAACTTTATTCCAGATAGGAGATGCACCTGTTACACCTGACGCAATACGGGGATCGAGTGGTGTGTTGTCATTATTTCCAACCCAGACACCCACTGCAAATGATGGAGTATATCCGATTGTCCAGTTATCTCTTTTCTGGTCAGTTGTACCGGTTTTGACTGCAACAGTTCTCCCAGAGACATTGAGCCATGAATTTGGTCCAAAGGCTTCAGTTCTAGCATTATTATCAAGAAGAATGTGGGATATTAAAAATGCCACTGACTCCTCAAGAACCTGCTGTTGACCTTTATCTTGATGCTTATAAAGAGTCTTTCCATGAGTGTCTTTTACTTCTTCTATTCCAAATGTTTCCTTCTTTTGACCGCCTCTCGCAAACACCGAGTAAGCAGAGGTTATCTGCACAAGACTTGCTTCACGTCCACCCAAAACAAGAGACAATCCAACACTCTTAAGATGATCTGCGGTTGGCTCCCAATTTGAGATTCCCATATCAAAACCTTTTTGCATTACAGGCTTTATTCCAACCCGGGCAAGCATTTTCACAGCTGGAATGTTAAGAGAATTACCTAGTGAGAAGCGTAGTTGGACAGGTCCTCTAAATTTACCGTCGTAATTGACAGGGGTATACGCTGTGTTGTTTCCGCTTCCATCGTTGACTGGAAAATCTGTCTTTACATCCATAATAAGAGTTGAAGGGGTATAACCCTTTTCAAGGGCAACAGCATACATTATCGGCTTTAGACTTGATCCCGGTTGACGAAGCGAAGTTGCTGCGTTGAATTGCCCGTCGATATCGTCATTAAAATAATCGCGACTCCCAAGCATTGCAAGAATTCCTCCCGTTTTGACATCCAATACCATAACCGCTGCATTCTGGACTTTAAAATTCTTAAATCCCTCAAATTCTTTTGTAACAATTCCCTCTGCATCATCCTGAATGTCAGAATCCAGAGTAGTTTTGATAGTTAAGTTTCCATTACTGACATAATTCTCTCCAAACATATCCACTAATTGTTGTCGTACCCACATAACAAAATGGGGGGCCTTAATAGCTTCTGTCTTATGCTCTTTGAATGTGAAATTTGATATTTCCTTTAACGATTCGTCGGCTTGTTTTTGGGAAATATACCCTTCATCCTTCATGCGTCTTAAAACGTCTTTGGAACGTCCAATGTAATTCTTGTCACTGTTTGAGAAAGGAGAATAATATGAAGGTAACTGTGGAAGACCTCCTAAGAATGCGCTTTGGGCGAGTGTCAGGTCTTTTGCGTGCTTGTTAAAATATAAATTGCTCGCCGCCTCAATTCCTACAGATGTTCCTCCATAAGGAATGTTGTTAAGGTACATCTCCAAGATCTGATCTTTAGAATATTTACTGTCAACCTGAACGGCTAAAATGAGTTCTTTCAGTTTTCTTGTGATACTTCGCTCTGATGTCAGAAGGGCAATTTTTACTAATTGTTGCGTAATAGTAGATCCTCCAGTTGCACGCTTTCTTAATAGTGGATCTAAAATCACTCCCCGGAACATACCGGTCAGAGAAAATCCTTTATTGCGCATAAAGTCCTTATCTTCAGTTGCGATTGTGGCATTTCGTAAATCCTGTGGAATTTGGTCAAGTTTTACATAAATACGATTGTAGTCTTTGTAGAAAGAGTAGAGGAGCTTTCCATTTTTGTCCAAAATTCTTGTCGAATCCTTTATGTTTCCGTTTGCTAATTTTCCGGGAGTTGGAAGATCTCGGCTTACCCAAAGAACATAAACAAACCCAAATAAAATTAATCCCACTAAACCAAAGAAGAGGTATTTAGCAAGCTTTGCTTCTAAAAATGCCGTTTTTGAAGCGAAAAATGGACGTTTTCTTTGTGCGGTTCGGCGCAGACGACTATAATGCTGCATGAGTAGTCTAGTATACAATTTTTGAGAGTAACAATCAAAAATGAAGCTTATTTCATGTATTTTTTGAGGTAATTTATTCTTTCAGTTTGGATGATGTATCTTCTGAAAGCGGAGTGGAGTGGGCGGGGCAAATTGTCGAGAGTGAACCATCCGATATCATCAATCTTATCCTTTTCCATGATTTTTACATTCCTTGGATCAACTTTAACGATAAATCCAATTGCTAGCCAGTGAGTCTTTATTCCTTTTTGAATACGTATCGCCGAGATTGCCGGAATCTGTTCCAGAATTTCTGCTTTACACCCCAATTCTTCTTTAACCTCTCGCAAAACTCCCTGCTCAGGCGTCTCTCCAAACTCTAATTGTCCACCCCCATTATCCCACCGTCCAACCTCATCTCTACAGGCTTTACCCCTTTTATGTAATAGGATGTTGCCTTTTC
Source organism: uncultured Gammaproteobacteria bacterium (assembly GCA_964485575.1). Taxonomy (GTDB): domain Bacteria; phylum Patescibacteriota; class Microgenomatia; order Levybacterales; family GWA1-39-11; genus JAUSNA01. The sequence continues at coordinate 41,320 of CAZAJO010000008.1, forward strand.
CATCCATGCAATAAAAATTCATGGTAACTCCAATATAATCAATCCCAACTTTACGTTTCATAGTACAGCAGTATACCAAATGAGAATGTTATGGCAAAAAAATCTAAATTGACTATAATCTATATATGGACGAAATAGAGCAATTACTGACCCGTGGCGTTGACAAGGTATACCCCTCAAAGGACGCTTTGGAGAAAGAACTCCGTTCTGGCAAAAAATTAAAACTTTATGAAGGGTTTGATCCAACAGGAACAGATCTTCACATTGGGCACATGATAGGCCTTCGCAAATTGGCGCAATGGCAAAAATTGGGACATCATGTCATTTTTCTCATCGGAACAGGAACAGGGCAAGCTGGGGATCCATCCGGAAAGCTATCATCTCGTGAAAAATTCTTTAACGAAGAGGAGTTAAAGAAAAACGCTAAAGACTATGTAATGCAGGCAAAAAAGCTTCTTGAATTTGAAGGGCCCAATCCTGTTGAAATCCTTTATAACGGCGACTGGTTGAACAAACTTACACTTACCCAAATCTTAGAGATTTTTGGACACATTACCCATCAACAACTCATCGAACGAGATATGTTCCAGGAGAGGATAAAAGCAAACAGTGATATTAATATGAGGGAATTCATCTATCCGGTTCTTCAAGGGTATGATTCTGTTGCCATGAATGTCGATCTTGAGTTAGGAGGAACCGATCAAACATTTAATATGCTTGTTGGTCGAAAACTCCAACGATCTATTAATAACCGGGAGAAATTTGTGATGACAACGCCACTTCTTACCGACTCAAAAGGTACAAAAATTGGAAAATCTGAAGGCAATGTAATCGGTCTTACTGACAAGCCGGAGGACCTTTTCGGTAAAATCATGAGCCTTTCAGATGATGTAATTGTTAAGGCAATGGAGTATCTGACAGACATTCCGATGAGTGAGATACGTGAGATTGAAGAGAAAATAAAGCATGAGAATCCAATTATTTTTAAGAAAAGGTTGGCATTTGAGATTGTGAAGCAATTGAATACCGAGAGTGACGCAAAAAGTGCAGAAGAAACATTTAGAAGCGTGGTGCAAGAAAAAACTGTACCATCAGATATACCTGAATTTGATTTTCCAAACGGTACAACGGTTTCGGCATCAGCCACTTCAAACAACCTTGTTGATTCAAATTCTGAGTGGAAAAGACTCGTTTCCCAAGGTGCAGTTTCAGTAGATGGAAAGCGGATAGAAAATCCATTCATGAAAAATGATGAACTGCCCGCTGGCGGAATTCTCAAAATAGGAAACAGAAATTATGCTAAAATAAAAAAAAGCTAACATGGAAACAATACGGAAGAAAAAATGGATTATGCGCACCCTTATGGTCATCGTGACACTGGCTATGGTCGCAACCATCATTTTACCCTACGTCATACAATAGATGAATCTTGATACTCCTGTTGGAGAACTCGGACTTACATTCCGACTTAAAAAATCAGCACTTGCTAGACTCAACATTTTCACTCTAGGAGATCTCCTTTTTCATCTCCCATTCAGGTACGAGGACTTCACAAATGCCGTTACCATTAGAAATCTTAAGATAGGGCAACAATCTGTGATAAGAGGAAAGGTTCTTGATATAAAGAACGAGTACACAAAAAAAAGGTTTGTTCTTCAAAAAGCAAAAATCATGGATGACACGGGAACTGTCGAATGCACTTGGTTCAATCAAACATATATAACCCGAATTATCCATAAAGGTGACGAAATAGGACTTGTCGGAAAGCTTGATTTTTTTGGGAAAAAACCCACCTTTCAAGTAAAAGAATATGAAGTCATATCCAACGAATCTGGGCTTCATACAACTGGATTTGTACCTGTTTACAATGAAACGAAAGGACTTTCATCCAAATGGTTACGAAACAGAATAAATGACATCCTCACTAATAATAAAACGACTGTTCAGGAATATTTACCTCTACAAGAATTGAAAAAACTCAACTTCGCCGATTTGTATACTGCTCTTAAGACTTGTCATTTTCCCCAAGATATAAAATCAGCTGACCTTGCACGAGCGCGACTAGCTTTTGATGAATTATTACTTTCACACTTAGCAGCAATTAAAAGAAGACGCGAATGGGAAGAAAAAAATAAAGGAGTACCATTCCAAACTGCAAATTACAAACTGCAAACTACAAAATTTATAAACTCCTTGCCATTTGAGCTAACAGGTGGACAGAAAAAAGCACTCTCAGATATTGAAAATGATTTACAAAGGGATATACCAATGAATAGACTCTTGGAGGGGGATGTAGGTAGTGGAAAAACAGTTGTTGCAGCGATTTCGATGTATATAGCACACCTCAATTCTTTCCAGTCAGTACTAATGGCACCCACGGAGATTCTTGCCAACCAACATTACGATACTATTTCAAAACTCTTCGAACCCCTAGGTGTTTCAGTCGGCCTCCTCACCGGTTCGTCCAAAACAGGTTCTAAACTCTCAACTCTCAACTCTCAATTCTCAATTCTTGTAGGTACTCACGCTCTTATTCAAAAAAATGTGAATTTTGAAAAACTAGGACTTGTTGTCATTGATGAGCAGCAGCGGTTTGGGGTAGAACAGCGCTCGATCTTACGAGAAAAAGGTACTAACCCTCATTTCTTGACGATGACTGCAACACCTATCCCAAGAACAATTCTCTTGGCTGTATATAAAGACCTTGATATTTCATTATTAAATGAATTGCCGAAGGGAAGGCAAAAGATAAAGACTTGGCTTGTCCCCAACAAAAAAAGAGAGAAAGCATACGAATGGATAAAAAAACAGATTGTCGAAAGTGAATTTGCCGATCAAGCATTTATTGTTTGTCCATTTATAGAAGATTCTGAAAGCATGGACACCATCAAAGCAGCAAAATCAGAGTTTGAAAGGTTGCAGCATGAGGATCTGAAAGGACTCAAGCTTGGATTGTTACATGGAAAAATGACAGGAAAAGAAAAAGATCAGGTGCTTATGGACTTTAAGGATAAAAAAACACACGTACTTGTCGCAACACCTGTTGTTGAGGTAGGAATTGATATACCAGGTGCCACAATCATGGTAATTGAGGCCGCCGAGCGATTTGGACTTTCCCAGCTACACCAGCTCCGAGGTAGGGTAGGCCGGGGTGACAAGCAGTCTTATTGTCTCTTATTCACCGAATCTGAATCTGAGATTGCTACAAAAAGACTATCATTTATGGAAACTTCCCATAGTGGTTTTGAACTTGCAGAGTTGGATCTAAAACTTCGTGGTGGAGGAGACCTTTTCGGTACACGCCAACACGGAGCAGGCGGCATGAAAATTGCAGATTTTTCAAATTTTGAACTTGTTGAAAAAGCAAAAAACGAAGCTGAATATTTGATCAAAGATCTGGAAAATAATCCGAAGCTTTTAGAAAAAGTGGAAAGTGTCTCGCAAAAATTAGTCCACCCCGACTAGTATTGCCATTAAGCCTCAAATTCTGTATAATACTGAGAAGTATGCCACAAGAGCCAAAGAGAAGACATTCTAGACAAAGAAAGGGGAAAAGACGAAGCTCTATTTCTCTTGATTCAATTGCAGCCTCAGTTTGCAAAAACTGTGGATCTGTAGTTGTACCTCACACTATCTGCAAAGCATGCGGATATTACAAAGGCCGCCAAGTACTTTCTAAATAATATAACTTCATGAAAACTGCTCTTGATCCAAGGCATAAGAAGAGACAGGACATTGTTCAACTTCTTTTTTCCTACAGTTTTTTAGAACAAAAAATTTCTGATCCAAAAGCTCGAGAAGTAATATCAAAAATTCCGGAATTGGATCTACAAATAAATAATATAGCTCCCGAATTCCCAATAGACAAAATCAACAAAGTTGACCTGTCTATTTTACGTCTGGCTATTTATGAGTTACAATTTGAGAAGAGCACTCCACCGAAAGTAATCATTGATGAAGCAATTGAGTTAGCTAAAGAATTTGGAGGAGAATCGTCTCCAGGCTTTATAAATGGAGCTCTTGGGAAGTTGTTAAAAAGTCTATGAATGTTAAATTACCAGAATTCAAGGATGAAAAAATCCGAAAACTAGTTTTTACCCATAGGTCATACCTTAACGAAAATAAAGAGGTACAAGAGTCAAATGAGCGTCTTGAATTTTTGGGGGATAGTATCCTTTCATTTGTCGTTTCATCCCACATCTACTCACAACACCCGGACATAAAAGAAGGGGATCTGACTAGTCTCAGATCAGTTCTAACAAATACGCAGACTCTGTATCTCGTCTCAGAAGCTTTAGGACTTGGCAATCTACTTACTATGAGTAAAGGGGAGGAAGACGGCGGTGGAAGGACGAACAAGACTATTCTTGCAAATACTTACGAGGCTGTTGTGGGAGGTCTTTATCTTGATCAAGGGATAGATGCAGCTCGGGAATTCATTACTCAAACTATTATTGAGAATGCTAATGAATTCGTAGGATCTCAAGGACTAAAAGACGCAAAAAGCATGCTGCAAGAATATATGCAAGAAAAGTTTAAAGTCAGTCCTGATTATAGAATCTTGGATGAGCAAGGACCTGATCACGACAAAAATTATACTTCAGGCGTATTTTTGAATGGTGAATTGATAGCCAAAGGGGTAGGACATTCAAAACAAGAGGCTGAAAAAGACGCTGCACAAAAGGCTCTTGAGACAATGAACGTTTCATATTAATTAAATGCTTGTAATTGAGCCTCAAAAATAGTACAATTACACCTTACTATGTTAGTTATTAGATTTACAAGAACAGGAAAAAGAGGAGAGAGAAAATACAGACTCGTCGTCAAAGAAAAGAGAAGTAAAAGAGACGGCAAGCCTGTAGATTTGCTTGGCTTCTACGAAAAAACAGTTAATTCCGTAACGAAGGAATTCGATGCTGACAAAATAAAGTACTGGATTTCAAAAGGCGCACAAATGACACCTTCTGTTAAGGACGTTATTGAAGGTGTTAAAAGAGAAAAAAAGGTAAAGGCTCCAAAAACAAATTAACATGAAAGAAACACTCGAATATATTCTTGCTGCAATCATTGACAATAAAGATGTTACTGTTACAGAAAGCGAGGAAGAGGGAAGCATTATCCTAACAATTCACGCTCCACAAGAAGAAATAGGAAGAATCATCGGAAAAGGCGGAAAAGTCATCAACGCTATGAAGCAGTTAGTAAAAATTCAGGCAATCCGCGAGAACAAAAGAGTTGAAATAAATGTAGAAGAGTCAGAATCAGAACCCCAAGAGTAACGTGAAAATCTCCGTTATAACACTGTTCCCAGAAATATTTGAACCTATTCTCAATCATTCTATTCTAAAACGTGCCACTGAAAAAGGGCTGGTCGAATTTAATATCGTCAGTCACAGAGATTTTGGAATAGGAGCTCACAAAACGGTTGATGATAGACCATATGGAGGGGGAGCTGGGATGGTTTTACGAGTTGACGTCTTAAGTCAAGCAATTGATTCCGTAAAAATGAACCTAGAAGGCGAAGTTGTGGCTCTTATGGATCCACAAGGAGAAGTCTATTCTCAAGAAAAGTCAGAAGATTTTTCAAAACTCAATCATCTTATTTTAGTTTGTGGACACTATGAAGGATTTGATGAGAGAGTACGGGATCTGGTAGACGTTGAGATATCTGTAGGAGACTATGTCCTTACCGGAGGCGAAATTCCTGCAATGATCATTCTAGACAGCGTGACAAGACTTGTTGATGGGGTACTTAAAGACAAAAATGCAACCAGATTTGAATCACATTCAAAAACAGAAGAGGGTAGAATCCTTGAAGGTCCAACGTACACAAGACCGGAAGAATACAATTCAAAGAAGGTACCGGAGGTATTATTGTCAGGCGATCCAAAGAAAATAGCTGAATTTAAAAAAAACGAGGCCATCAAAACTACGAAGAGCAAGAGACCCGATCTTCTCAAAGACTAACGCCAACTCTTAAGAGTGTTAAGTTGAGATTCTTCTGCTTTCGTTAAGTTTTTAACAGCAGTAGTATCGGCGTTTAAGGGTCTTATCGTTACCGGTTTATAATAGAAATTAACGTCAAGTCTTGCATCAGATTTTGCCAAATCAATAGCCTTTATATCCACCAACGGAATACTTTTATACAATTCTTGAGCAAATTTGCGTAGATTAACATTTTCTCCTGAAGCATTCACTAGAATATTAAGAAATGGTATGCCATTCACTACTTTAGCAGTAGGCTGCACCTTCTTATCAGTTTCTGAAGCATAAATTCCACCTACTTTAATACTAAAACCACCGAGCTTTACTCCTGCTCTTTCTGCTGCCTTATTGAGCTCAGTGTATATCAAAACTACGTCTTTTTGTAAAGGGAGCGCTGTAGTTACTACTTCATAATTCTCGTCAACGACTGCTTGCGGAAGAGAATTGAGTAGGGTTACGCTTTGGTCTTTTGCATCGACTGTCGAAGATTTTGTGGTCAATAATGATTGCACGTCTTGGATGTCGGACCACTGGGGCATTACAATCCGGAAAAACACGAAAAAGGAAGCAAAGCCAAATATCAAAGGCAACAATTGTTTCTTTCTTTTTCTGTAAATCAATTCTAACTCGTGCATATATTATTTGAATGTTATCCCGAATGTCAGACTGTATCTTAAGGTCTTTGGATTTAAGCCAAACGATCTCATATCGATTTTCTTGATCCCTCTTTTTTTGTCTGACGCAAGCTGGGCAATTTTACTTTCAATAAGATCATTGAGAGAAGAGAGGCTTTCAGATTCCAATGTAACCTGCATCTCCGTATCTGTACCATTGATTGCATCGACTTCTGAATCTTGTGGTATAACACCGGATATTGAATCAAGTCTTGCGACAACTGGAGATCTCTTGCTCAAAACTTTTTGTACATCTATTATTCTGCTTTTTATTTCTATCAACTTGTCTTTCTTATCTTGCATAGCAAGTAGTTGAGCATTAAGTTTTTGCTCCTTTTGATCAAGACTGTCGTAAACTCCCCTCAGAACAAGTCTGTAGACGATTAGTCCCAATGAGATAACAACCGTGAAGCAAAAAACTCCGGCAGTGATATAGAAGAATTTCTTTAAAGCGTTATCTACACGTTTACGACCTAATGAGAGATTGATTCCTTGTTTCATAGAGGCTAAATTGCGTCCTTTAATGCAAGTCCTGAGACTACATTAAAACTCAATGAGTCGGCACCGATTTCCGGAGGAACATTTTTCATATCATAAACCTGAAATGAACTTCCGAGAACTACCTGAATATTTAGTTGGTTTGTAAAATATATGTCAACACCAGGCAACTGAGCAGAGCCACCTGAAAGGATCATCTGGGTTATCGGTTGATTTGGATTCTTTTCTTTATACAATAACATTGTCTTTCTTATGTCTCCCAATATAGACTCCAAAATAGGGAAGAGTGATTTTCCTATTTTACCCTCAAATGCATCTTTATTGAGACCATAGGCTTTTTTGTATGAATCTGCCTGGGTAACATCAATACCAAGATCCAATGATATTGCACGTGTTATCGCAATACCTCCCTTATCAACCGTAAATACCATTATCAGTTCCCCATTCTCAACAACAGCAATGTTTGTGGTTGCTGCCCCCATGTGAACAATCATATTAGAGGTACCGGTATTTACGAGTGGAAAGATGGATCTATGGACTGAGAGCATTTCAGTCTCAATAGTAGAAGGTACTAGACCAAGTTCATCAAGTACTGTTTCGTATTTCTTGATGAGCGAAAGTGACGCAGCTACCAGAAGTATTCTAGATGTTTTGTTTTGCGCAGTTGAAGGACTAAGTACTTGCCAATCAGTCTTGACTTGATCCAATGGAAGAGGAATGTATTGCTCCATTTCATATTTAAGAGCCGCTGCCAATTCCTTTTCGGAAAGCGCAGGCATCTCAATAATTTTTGTATATACCTGGCTTTCAGGCAGAGCAACATTTACCTCTTTCTGTTTTATATTTGCACTTGCAATGATTTGCTTTACTGCTTCAGCAAACTTATGAAGATCCTCTGGGGATTCGGACATGATTCCCTTTTGTGGAGCTGGACCCAGGCCCATCGACTCTATAGCAAAAGAGTTTCCTCCTTTTTTAAGAGAAAGCGCCTTGATAGACGTCGTTCCAATGTCTAACCCAAATGTATCGCTCATTGTGACAGTAATGAATAGGGAAATATCTCAAGTGGCAGTTGGGGATATGACTGGAAATAAACAACTTTTCTGACCGTGTCCCCGGATGTACCCGTTGAAGTTACCACGGATCCTTGAGCTGGAAAGACTACCCCTGAAGACTGAAAACCAACAAGACTTGAGTTAAATATTGGGATGACTTTCATGATAAGACCATTTGATAGACTTGCTCCTCCAAAAGTGAGTGAGGCTGAATTTCTAAATGTTACTCCTTTTAGAGTGAATGGCCCACCCGAGGTGGTGCCAGTTGCCGCACCGGAAATTCTTGAACATCCGGATGCTTCATACACATTTTTTTGAATTGTAGGATTGGCAACCGTTCCTCTCAACAAAACTACTTCGATTGCAGGAGCGACACTGTCACCACTTGAAGCTGAACAAGAAGTCTGTGACACATTGCCCCAATATAGAGTGATACCCACGGGATTTCCTGCTCCCATTTGATTGAGGAAAAGGTTTGCTGGATTTGCTGAATAATCAGATAGCCATACATCTGCTCCTGAAGCTTGATCAACCTCCTGTCCATTGTTTATGACAATAGCAGTTCCATTGTCTGTCGTAAAAGTAGTTGAGAAAGAGGCGTTATTATCTAGATTTATTGGGGAATTTAAAGTACCGATACCACTTTGTCTCTCGATTGTTTGTTGAATGCCTGATTCAGCAGCCTGAAAAGCTCTTTGAGATTCTTCATTTTGCTTTGAAAGTTTTAATTCAGTTACAACCCGGGCTGCAATGGATAATCCAACTGTTAATGCAACGATCATGGTCAATACCACAATGAGGAGGATTTGTCCTTTCTGACCACCACGAATAATCCCATTTCTAAAAGACATAGACATATCAATAATACGGTCAAAGCGGAGACGATGTCAAGCTACGACCTGCTATTCAGGTTGCGCTACGACCTGCTATGCAGGTTGCGCTATGGACTAAAGTTTCTCATCGTAACTGATGTATTGAATGGACTATTTGCTGTATTTTCACTTGTAGTATTTGCTCTTTGTGAAACGGTGAAAGATACGCTTATGATAGGCTGAGAATAAGGGTTTGCATTATTTTGTAAACACGAAAAAGTACAGCTAGCAGGATCAACTTTTACTGAATTATTGTCTATTAGATAGGTAGTTATAGAACCACTGGAGGAAGCTATGCTTGCTGATTGAATATCGCAAGAAAACGCTACGAGTGAGTTATCGGATTGCTTGAATTCGATTGACGTGCCTGACTTAAGAGTAGTGCAATCTGAGATGGCAACACCTCCAACTTTTGTCACTGACTCAGCCAATCTTGCAGTATTTGAAATAATTGAAAGAGCATAATTACCATTTTGAGAAACATCATTTGTTACTTTAGTCTTATTACCACCACGAAGAGTAGAGTAGAGAATACCGACTATTAGCCCCGACACAATCACAATGATACTTGTAACAGCCAAAAGCTCAACAAGAGTGTAGCCCTTTTGGCCATTTTTTAGTTTGTAGTTTATAGTTTTTAGTTTGGTAATCATGGATTACTGGCAGGATACGCATATGGCATACATGCAATAAGTTCTGACTTGTGACAAAATGTGTTTGTCGAGGGACATTTCGTCGAAATCCATTTGACTCGTACAGTTACTTTTATTTCAGTGTTTGGACATTGCCCCCCACTTGGGGAAAAAACAACTGTCCTGTTAAAAGTTGTTCCCAGGTTGATTCCAGTATCGCTACAAGATGTAGTTGTTAAAGTATTGTTATCTTCATCAATACAGTATGTTGCATTTTGGTTAAATGAAGCAAAGGTTGAAAGATCGTTTTTCTGTATGTTCCTTACGAATTCGATTCCTTGTTGCGCATACTTATTGGCTTGGTTTTGTTTTTTTATGAAAGTAGAATTATATAGTCCATTCACAATCACAATAGCTATAGCTGTAATGATAAGAAGGATAGTCATAAGCGCAACTATCGCTTCAATAATTGTTTGACCCCTTTGAAGTTTGTGTTTCATATCATTGAACAGAAATATTTCCACCGGAATCAATAGTGATAGTTTTTGTCTGACCGTATCCAATCACTACGATATTACATGGAGCCCCACCAACCGTTGACGACAAAGGACTAAAATGAACCTGAGTACAAGTAGTTGCAGCAGAAAAAGTTAAATTGTTGGGTAAAACAAGAAGTCTTATGCGTGAGGGGCTTACATTCTCGCACAATTGATTGAGTTCCATCTGAGAATTACCAAGCATATTTATTGTGTATCCCCCAAGAGAATCAGAACCACAAGAGATGGTATTGCCATTGAGGTCTTGATTGGTCTTGACTGCAGATAGTGCGTTGAATCGAGCCTGACTAACAAGAAGTTTTATATTATTGCCGGTTTGATTGACTTGTTGGGAGTGACTATACGTAACGAAAGACACAATTCCTATGCCAGAAAGTACAGCAATTATGCTAAACACAACAAGAAGCTCAATTAGGGTGAAACCACGAGAATTTGAGAGTTGAGATTTGAGAATTAAGAATTTTAAATTTGTGATCTTCTGGGTAAAACATTTCATACTTAAATATCAATTCTCAATTTTCAATTATCAATTTTTATGGGCTGGTTAATTTGAAAGGTACATTCGGGGAAGTACAAACGTTAGCGTCGGCTTGATCAGTATCCTTCTCAGAGTCATTTGAATTCTCAAGGCAACCAAATAGTGTGTAGGTAGATCCGTCAACTGCTGCAGTATATATATAAGGGTCACCCGTAACTGGATCACATGGTACTTTCTGCATATATACGGTCCCATTTACTGAAATCCCATTACCACAAGTAGATAGATTTGCAGTAGCAGGGTAGTCACCATTATCTGCTCTGTAAAGCTCTAAAGCAGACTGCATTTGGTACATATTTGACTTTCTTTGCCCGTCTCTTCCTCGTTGTCTTGCACCAATGAAATTTGCTGTCAAAAGAGCTGTGAGAATAGCAATTATAGAGATTGAAACCAATAATTCGATGAGCGTGAAACCTCGAGGGTTTGAGAGTTGAGATTTGAGAGTTGAGAATTTCATGATTGATTCTTAAGTTTATTAATTATAGAAACCAGTATGGCTACAATCTCATTTGATTCACTTTTAAGTTTAGATAGTTCTTTTGCCGAAAGCAAGCCTGATACCTCAATGACTTCAAGCCAATAGTATGTCTCCTTAGCTTCTCGAAGAGAAATGAGCATTTTTTGCCTAAAATCCTTAGGTGATGATGCATCTTGCGCCTCGTAAACATTCGCCCCAATTGAAGTAGCAGACCTAACAATTTGAGATGCTAACGCGTAACCTGCAGGAGTTTTTGGAAACATATTAGACAACCTTATAGTATCTGAAGAAAAAGAAATCAAACGTTGCATAAATTCTTTTTTCCATTGATTTCTGTCCATAATGTGAACATTTTTAAATTTTCAAATCTCAATTCTCAATTCATGGCGATATATTTGGGCTTGTAACTCCATAGGTGCAGGGCACATTTGTTCCGCAGGTTATATCTGTTCCGCCAATTCCGGTCCCAATCGTACTTTGGCAAGCACTTCCGCCATTGCAAGCCTGAGGATCATTGCCACCTCTGTCTAAAGATGCATAAAGTGCATACGACTGCCCGGTAGAATCTGACCAGTACGCATAATTCTTAGCAACCTTTGGATCTATTGGGAGTACATCCATATATGGACTCCATGTGTGTCCCCATGCAACTGCGGTACCGCTTGTCCCATCTGTGGATATCTCATTTATGTTTGCAGCTTGGTAGGCTGGAGGATATCTATGGAAGTCGTTATAATAGACCTCAAGTGCTCTTTGGACCTGTGCAAGGTCTCCTTTTCTTTTTGAGTCCTGGCTTTTATTGAACTGCTCAACTGGATTGACAACGGCAAGGATGAGTGCGGACAAAACTCCAAGAACACCGATGACCGTAATTAGCTCGATGAGAGTAAATCCACCACTTACCCCTACAAGAAGTTGTTGACGAAGATATTGAGGATTTGTTCTCCCCAAAAAAGGGATATCACGACTGAAACAACCAAAAAAGGTCCGAACGGAATTGTGCTTCCAAAAAAGTGCAATTTGCGCCATACAACCAGTATGATTGAGACCAAAGCACCTGTCAAGAAAGCCATATATAAGGCTACGATGACTGATGGAAATCCCAATAAAAACCCTAATACGAAGGAAAATTTAACATCCCCAAACCCCATTCCCCTCCCCTTTGTAATTGCGAAAAGTATAAGAAAAAACAGCAGTGCACCGATTCCTGCATATAGATGATTTGTTAGCGGCACATGCTTCTCGTAAAGATAAAAGATGCTTGCTATCGTTGACACTATGACTAATAAGTCAGGTATAATCCCGTATTCGATATCGGCAAAAAAGATTCCTATAAGACTCCACAATATCACAGCTAAAAACAAGGCAGAAAACATAGTAATTGTCTGCGCCATAAATAGTGTGGCAACAAGCGTAAATGTTATACCAGTCAAAACTTCAACAATGATGAGCCTTCGCGGAATTTTTTTCTTACAAAATCTACATTTTCCACCCAAGATAAGATAAGAGACTATAGGGATAAGATCTTGTGGGGAGAGTATTCTTTTACAGTGTTCACAGTACGATCTTCCACCAACAATACCACGCCCCGTTGAAAGTCTATCAATAACAACGTTTAGAAAACTCCCCAAGACGCTACCAATTATAAAAGAGAGTAGTAGAACCATTCCTTAAGTATACCTATTTTTGTACTTCTTTTGTTATGGCTTTCTTTATATCTTCATTGAAAATACTCTTGTAGTATTTAGCAACCTCATCTACCTTCTTTTTATCTTTGTAACAATTTAATGCGTTGAAGTACCAGAAATAATAATAACTTTTCTCGATAGGGTACAGATCTATTGCTTTTTTCATATCCGTATCTGCATCCGAGCAGTTACCGTATTGGCTTTCAACTCTGGATTTGCCTGCATATCCTTTAGAAAACTCAGGATCAATAACAGTTGCGTATTTATAGTATTTAGCCGCGGCGCTAAAATCAGCATACTCACTAAAAAAAACATCCCCAATTTTGACGAATGCATCAGCATAATATGTAGGAATGTCTGACGTTGTAAGATTCCTCTCACTTGGTAGTAGTTTTGCCCGTTCTGGGATGTCGATACTGGCAAAATCGTGTGGGAACATCCTCCTATAATCTTCAACGGAGGGTAAATTTTTTCTTTCAATAAGTTGATAACCTATTCCCCTCGGTAACCACATAAATTCGCTATTGTTGAGTTTGATCTGCGTTGTCGCAAAAACGGGACGACTCTTTGATATTTTTTCGATAGTCCTAAAAAAGGCGTACAGATCGTCTTTTTTGTATTCTTTCTTTGATTGCTCAAAGAGAGGTGTGAAATAGTCATTTCTTATGGCAAAATTTCCTATTTCAACAAGCTCTATGTCTGGCCTTGTCTTCTTCACAAAGTGCATGTACCACGTATTGAATGATTTCGTATCCCCCTCTGCAACAAGTATTGATCCTTTAGGTAAATTTCTCATGAAATTGGCTCCAAATTCATTTCCAATCGACATGCTTGAGAGGTTTGTTTTTTGATAATTTTTAGTGAACTGCAGTAGTGGAATCAATATAAAAACCGCCAAAAGAATCATTGAATATATCTTTTTTGAAAAGACTCTTGCAAAAAAAGTGTAGATAAATAGTAATCCCCACGGAAAAAATATGACCAACATGACCTCAGAAAGAAGATAAAAACGTTCAACTGTTGCAAGAACAAAATTGTTGGTTATAGGAAAAGCTGCATAAAGGATAAATACTGGACCTAGAAGTAGGATAGACCCCATCATCAAAAACCCTAAATATTTTTCTTTACGAATCATGTTATATATTCCAAGTAGTGAAATAATTACAACTGGTATAGTTAATGAAGAACTGAGTGATTCAAAATAGTTTTTCAATAGGAAACTCCTCAATTCAAATGCAGGTCTAGGAAATATTCCTGCTGAAAATGTACCATAATCTCTTCTTAATACAAGGTTGATGAAATTCGGAAGGTTTTTTGCGTCATCCCAGTTTACGACCGGATTTCTAACAGCTGCTATTGGGATGTAAAGATATGGAAGCAGCCCTAAAAGAAAAACAGGGGGTAACCATAGTAATTTTTTGCGGAAAGAAAAAATTTCCCGTCTTTTGTTTATAGCCAAAAAGACAACTAGTGGGACCAGCATGAGAATAGTCATGTGGTTTGCCAACCCAAGGCCCAAAAATAATACTGTCAAAGCTAAGTTTTTAAATCTCACCTTCTTATAAAAAATGAAAATATTGTAAACCATGCAAAGGGAAAGAAATATATTGAGCATAAAAACCTCAGGTATTTCGCTAAAAAGCCAGAAATGATAGGAAAATGCCAGCGCTCCGATACTTATGATTTGGATCATCTTATCCGATATGAAGATTTTTGTGATTTTCCAAAAAACGAAAAGTGAACCTATCGCTGCAAAAGCAGAGATCAGTCCAACTTTAGTAACAGGCTCAAGATTTAGTTGCAAATGACTTAAAGCAAAACCAAGCACTGTAAAGAGTGGGTATCCCGGAGGGTGAGCAACACCACCAACTACAGCAGCAGTAACGAGATCTCCAACATCCCCACCATAAATATCACTTGTCAATCCAGATATATAGAAAAATAAGATTATGGACAGAAAAATAGAGACGAAGAAGGAAAAAAAGCCGATTGTTATTTTTATTCCACCAATAGACATTATTGAAAGTTATATCAAAAAAAAGAAATTAAGAGAAGACTAAAGATGAATTACTGTGTACACCAGTAGCAGTTGGCATTATTAGGAGCTACTGGATTGTTTGGACCTCCTACGCAAGCTGCATTTGAGCTTGGAGTAGTACCATCCTGGTTATACTTTGTATTAATATCACGCTCTTGAGATTTTGATTTTGGCTGATAGCACATTGTTATATTCCCACCTGTCTCACTAGCATATAGATTGGCAAGTATTCCGGTAGCTGTTGTGAAGGCTGGTTTGAGTTCTCCCTCAGTTATAAGAACTCCGAGACATGTTGTGAACATAGCAGAATCGGTAAATAAATTGACTGCTGACAACGTATTGTTGCCTACGCCCATACATTCAGCACCTGCTGCCCCCCAAGGCATAGCACTATGAGTAGTGTAGTAGCGAATGTTTGCATTCA
This sequence comes from uncultured Gammaproteobacteria bacterium, assembly GCA_964485575.1. Taxonomy (GTDB): domain Bacteria; phylum Patescibacteriota; class Microgenomatia; order Levybacterales; family GWA1-39-11; genus JAUSNA01. The sequence continues at coordinate 56,759 of CAZAJO010000008.1, forward strand.
GAAACTCAACCGCAGTATTTTTAGAATTTGAATCTTGTGCTTTATTCAACTGCTCGAAAGGGTCAATAGTCGCAACCAAAGCAGCAGCGAGGATACCGAGAATACCAATAACAACGAGAAGCTCGATGAGGGTGAAACCTTTCTGTAACTGTCGGACAGGTGACAATTTCATATTAAGTCAATCATAACCACAATGAATTTCCCTTGTCAAGGGGTACTTTCACGCTTAAAGGAAGATAGATTCAATGGCAATTTTTCTATTTATGTTATTGGTTTTGGTAAGACTCAAAAGAGGTAAAGCTTTCTTACAATAATGAAAATAACTGACTACGTTTTCATCATCGATGCTTTCAAGAAGTAGTGTCCTTAAAACAGGGATAATTTCATCTAAAGAATAATCCTCTAGAAAAATTGCTGCATCATCTATCGTTCCCCAATCTCCTTTTGTCTTGCATATGTTCCTTATCAGGCTAGGGAGCTCTTTAATAATAGTTGTTTCAAATCCCACTCTGACAACCGAACATCTGGAACGAATCGTCGGCAACAAATAATCTTCGTTCATTGATACAAAAATGAAATAAATATTCTCATTTGCTTCTTCAATATTTTTAAGAAGAGCATTCTGTGCCTCAATAGTAAGAGTACCTCTAAAAACGATCAGTTTTTTTGTTGGCGTTTTGTAGTTGAGGGATTTTTTTATATTTCTTGCATCTTCAATCTTGATGATTTCATCAATATATTCAGTCTCGAAAGGGGAGAAGAGATTTTCTATCTGGTATCTCTCTAAATATTCATCCGTAAGTCTTTTGTCACCGATTAATAAGATGCTATTCATTCAATTTATTTTATACCATATATAGAAAGTGTTGTTGACGGCAATGGCAATTTCAACTACGATAAATGTACCGCTTTTAGGAAGCGGGGTTTGTAGTGAGGAAAAACTATGCCTACTGTCCAAAATCAATTTAACGCCCCTGTTGATAGTGCTGGGCCAAGTATTGGAAGTATCCTTGTCCAAGAAAAACTCTTAAGCCCAGAACAATTCGCAAATCTTAAGGTTGAGGCAGCAAAGCAAAATATTGATATTGATAAGCTTATCCACGATCTTCAGATCATCCCCGAAGAGAAATATTTCGAAGCACAAGCAAAAATGCTCAATGTCCCCTTTACAAGCGTAACTACTCTTCCTTTTTCACCTGAAGCTCTTGGATTTATTCCAAAATCTGTGGCAGAAAGGTTTAATCTCATTCCGTTCGCATTTGATAGGGAGGCAAAAGTTCTATCTGTTGTCATGAGCAACACAAATGATGTTGAGGCTATTGAATTTATTAAGCAAAAAACTGGCGCAACTATCAAGGTGTTCCAGGGAATTCCTACCGAAGTTACACAGGCTATACAGACCCAATACAGTTTCGGGCTGGTTGGTGAAGTTAAAGCAGCTCTCAAAGAAAGCGAGAAAATCCAAAAAGTTAAAACTTTTGATTTACAAAGCATTTCAGAGGTTATTAAAGAAGCACCTATAGCCAAAATAGTTTCTACAATTCTTGAGTATGCTGTTAAGAGTAGAGCTTCTGATATACATCTTGAGCCTCAAGAGGATAGAGTGAGAGTGAGATACAGGATAGATGGCATCCTTTATGAGAGGCTATCTTTGCCGTTAGGAGTAAGTGAAGCCGTTATTTCTCGTGTCAAAATTTTATCGGGTCTTAAAATTGACGAGCATAGAACTCCCCAGGATGGTCGTTTTAATTTTAAGGTTGCAGAAGAGGAGGTTGATCTTCGTGTAAGTTCACTTCCGACTGTTTTTGGTGAAAAAATTGTCATGAGGTTGCTTCGAAAATCCGGGGGAGTACCGACTCTTAATGACCTTGGCCTGGGAGGAACATCCCTAAGGACACTTGAAGCTGCCATGCTTCGTCCTCATGGAATCATTCTTGTCTGCGGACCTACCGGATCTGGTAAAACAACGACTCTTTATGCAGTCCTGTCAAAACTCAATACGACAAGAGTAAATATTCTCACCCTAGAAGATCCTGTCGAATACCAAATTCCTGGCGCCAATCAAGTTCAGATCAATGATGATGTAGGCCTTACTTTTGCCACAGGTCTCCGGGCATTTTTGAGGCAAGATCCGAATATCATACTCGTAGGAGAGATTCGTGACAAAGAGACGACAGAACTTGCCATACAGGCTTCATTGACCGGACATTTAGTGTTCTCGACACTTCACACTGATAGCGCATCAGGAGCTCTTCCTCGTCTTATCGATATGGGTGCAGAAACTTTTCTTCTTGCCTCAACGATCAATGCGACGATGGGACAACGTATCGCAAGAAAGATATGCTCTCATTGCAAGATTGAATACACCCCGCCACCTGAGATCATTGAAGAGATGAGAAAAGTTCTCGGCCCACTGATGCCAAAAGGTAATGGTGCACCTATAAAACTATTTAAAGGTTCAGGATGCGAGGTTTGTGGCCACTCAGGATTCTTGGGTCGGGTCGGAATCTATGAAGTAATGGCTATCAGTGAAGGGATTGCAAAACTCATCTTAGAGAGAAAAGACAGTACGACAATTGAGACAAAAGCCAAGGAAGAGGGAATGATTACAATGAAACAAGATGGATACCTCAAGGTTCTTTCCGGAGTAACAACAATCGATGAGATTCTAAGAGTTGCGCAGGAATAAATATGGACATCAATCAATTATTAGAAAAGGCCATCACAACAAATGCTTCAGACCTTCATCTTATGGTCGGTGTACCTCCCGTGTACAGAATAAATGGAGCACTCCAGCAGCTATCTACTGTACCACCACTTACGGATCAACAACTTGAGCAAATGGTCATGTCTTTGCTCTCCCCAGCACAAAAAGATATGTTTGTCACCAACCGCGCTCTGGATTTCTCGTATGGGTATGGGGGTGGAAATTTTGGAGATAAAGGTAGATTTAGGGTCAACGTTTATTACCAAAGAAATTCAGTTGCTGCAGCATTTAGACTACTTCCTCCGAAAGTAAAGACAATAGAAGAACTTCGCCTCCCCCCTATTTGTCACAAGCTAGCTACTCTAAAGCATGGATTTGTATTGATCACAGGACCGACCGGACATGGTAAGACAACTACAATTGCCTCAATAGTTAATGAAATAAATATGACAAGAGCCGCAAACATTCTAACAGTTGAGGATCCAATAGAATATGTCTTTCCCAAGGGAAGAAGCATAATATCTCAAAGAGAACTTGGACACGACACATTATCCTGGGCTGAAAGTCTTAAAAGCGCACTACGGGAAGACCCCGATGTTGTTATTGTAGGCGAAATGAGGGACCCCGAAAGCATAGCAAGTGCTATAACTATTGCCGAAACTGGCCACTTAGTACTGTCAACGCTTCACACAAATTCGGCTGCACAAACAATAGACAGAATAATCGACTCATTTCCAGAAGCCCAACAAAATCAGGTAAAGATCCAACTCGCGGCAACACTTGAAGCAGTAGTATCCCAAAGACTGATTCCAACGATTGATGGTCTAAGGATTGTTGCAACTGAAGTTCTTCTTGCCACAAATGCAGTCAGGGCCAACATCCGAGAAGGTAAGACTCACTTGATAGATTCGACGATCGAGACGTCTTCAGAAGAGGGAATGAACTCACTTGAAGCATCTCTCGCACAACTCGTTAAGGAAGGCATCATAACCCTTGATGTTGCACAAGCTTATGCATTAAGACCTGATAGCCTTGCCCGCATGATGGGATAGAACTATGGATTATTCATTCGTTGCAGCTGACAAGCAAGGACTCAAACAAAAAGGAAAACTTGAGGCCAATGATCAAAAAGAGGTAGTTGATTACCTTCGGTCGAAAGAGTTAACCCCACTTGAAGTAAAGAGTCTTGAGAAGAGGGAAAGTAGTCTCATGGGTTATTTTTCCCGTGTCAAAGGGAATGACATCGTTCTTTTTACCAGACAACTTGCTTCAATGATCCTAACCGGTCTTACCGTTATTGAGAGCTTGAATATTCTAAAGCAACAGAACAATAAACCACAGATGCAAAAGATTGTCGATGATCTTATAGCAAATCTTTCAGAAGGAAAACCATTATCAACTGCTCTTGCAAATTATCCGGCAGTTTTTTCGACCACCTATATTGCCCTTATAAAATCGGCAGAAGAGGGTGGTATCTTGGATAAAGTGCTTGCCCGTCTTGCCGACAATCTTGAAAAGTCAGAAGAAATCCACAAACGGGTAAAATCAGCTCTCTTTTACCCAGGGATCATTATCTCCGGTGTAGTAATTGTTATCGTCATGATGAATGTTTTTGTTATCCCACAAATGGGTGCATTATACGAAAGTCTTGATCTTCAGTTGCCTATCATGACTAGGATTGTTCTTGCTGGATCAAAATTGACGACAACACTTCTTCCTTTCTCTATCTTTTTTATTATTGGCGGGTATTTTGGTTTTAAGAGATTTGCAAAAACAGTAACAGGCATTCGGATTATCGATAAAATAAAGTTAAGAGCTCCAGTTTTTGGGGACATCATGAGGTTATCTATCTTAAGTGAGGTATCAAGAACCATCTCATTGCTGGTAAATTCCGGCGCATCCCTTATTGGAGCATTAAATATTGCCGCAGATGTTTCAGGAAATGTCTATTACAAAAGCGCTCTCAAAGGAACGAGCTCTCTTGTTGAAAAAGGAGCTGGACTGTCGGTCGCTTTACAAAATCAGATGATATTTCCACCTTTAATGATACAAATGGTAAAAGTTGGAGAATCTACCGGAAAAATTGACGAATCCCTTCTGAAAGTAAGTGAATATTTTGAAAGAGATCTTGATATTAAGGTAAAGACTCTTACGACCTCCATAGAACCTATCCTTATCATCATTCTAGGAGTCTCTGTAGCATTCCTTATTATCTCAGTTATTACCCCTATATATTCACTGGTATCTCAAATCCAGTAGGAAGCGGGTAGGTATAAAGAGTCGCATTTTTAACATCATATCCATCTCTGCGCTCATCAGTTGACGGGAGTACACCATCCAAAACCCCTATCACCCAACCATGACAGACAAATAAAGGTTTTTCATTAGGATACTCCTCTAGAATATCCCTAAATTCTCCAATAATACGAGTCCTAAAATCCTCGTGCGATTCGCCGTTTGGAGGCGTTAGTAGGTGCCATTGCCTTCCATGGGTTTCTTCCATTTCAGAAACATATCTCGTCTCGAAATCTCCTAGATTTCTTTCTGATAAGTTGGGGCGTACTACTATCGGTAGGTTGTCGAATGCAAAAGAAATCATCTGGGCGGACGTAAGGGCTCTTCTGAGAGGGGACGTAAAGATTTTCGTTATTTCAACATCTTTAAGCTCTCTGATAAGTTGTTCTACCTGTTCTATGCCAGTAGGAGACAAGGGTCTATCCTGACTTCCCTGAACACGCTTGATCTTATTCCATTCAGTTTCACCGTGCCTGACTAAATGTATAACTCGTTCACTCATAAGGGAATATTATACATCGCTATGAGCTCAAAACCAATACCGTGAAGTTTGCCATATCGCTTCAAATCTGATACAATATTTTATATTCTTATAATCTTTTGAATTCATTTTGAAACTAAAAACACTTCCCAACTTGCAACATCCAAATCATTTCTATACAATTGTTTTTTGTTGAAATATGGCAAACAATAACGACTATACAGCGCAGAATATACAGGTATTAGAAGGTCTTGAACCAGTCAGAAAAAGACCAGCCATGTACATAGGCTCAACCGATGTTATCGGTCTCCATGAGTCACTCCGTGAAATCATAGATAATGCAGTTGACGAATCTTTAGCCGGTCATGCCAAAAATGTTTGGGTACTTCTCAATAAAGACGGGTCAGCAACAATAATTGATGACGGCCGTGGAATCCCTGTTGATGAAGTCCCTGGATACAAAAAATCGGGGCTTGAGATGGTAATGACAAAGCTTCACGCCGGAGGAAAATTTGGTGGTGGTGCTTACAAAGTCAGCGGAGGTCTTCATGGAGTAGGAAGTTCAGTTGTAAATGCACTTTCAACAGATATGTGGGTTGAAGTTAGGCGGGATGGGAAAGTCTACAGACAGGAATACAAAGTCGGTATCCCAACAACCAAACTTCTTGAGCTACCTATCAAAGAATCAAAGCTTAGTGAAATTTTCCCAGACAAAAGAGTAGCAGCTCTAAAGACAGGAACAACTGCCACCTTCTTCCCTGACGGATCAATTTTTCAGACGGTAGAGTTTGAAAGAGCAACAGTTATGAAACTCATCCGCGAGCGCGCATTTCTTGTTAGCAAGCTTTACTTCCACATGTACGACATGAGGGAGGAAAAAATGAAAGAGACCCATTTGTATTATGAGGGAGGAATAGCAGCATTAGTTAAGAAATTGAATGAGAATAAAGTCACTATCCATCAACCATTCTATTTCTCAAAGGAAATTAAAGACGTCCTGGTTGAGGTTGCGCTCCAATATAATGACGGGATATCTGAAAACGTAGAGAGTTTTGTGAATGTCATCAACACCGTAAATGGAGGTACTCACGTTGCAGGATTTAGGACTGCACTTACTCGAAGTATTAATGATTACGGAAAAAAGACCGGTGCAATAAAAGAGGGCGAAGAATCCATAACAGGAGAAGACACATCAGAAGGACTGACGGCTGTTATTGCGATTCGTATGGAGCAAAACAACATTCAGTTCCAAGGTCAGACAAAAGGAAAATTGGGAAACACAGAAATCCAACCTCTCGTTTATTCAGTAGTTAAGGAAGGCTTGGACCGTTTCTTTGAAGAAAACCCATCTGACGGTAAGTCTGTAGTTGCTAAGGGACAACTTGCTGTCAGAGCACGCTTAGCAGCACGAGCCGCCAAAGACGCGATTTTAAGAAAAGGTGCATTTGAAGGTGGATCACTTCCTGGAAAATTAGCTGATTGTCAGGAAAAAAATCCTGCTGTTAGTGAACTTTACATCGTCGAAGGAGATTCTGCAGGAGGATCAGCAAAGCAGGGTAGGGACCGTAAATTTCAGGCTATTTTGCCTCTTGGAGGAAAGATTCTTAATACGGAGAGAGCAAGACTAGATAAAATTGTAGAATTTGAATCATTGAAAGACATGATAATTGCACTGGGCATGGGAATAGGGGACTCTACAAATTTAGATAAACTTAGGTATCACAGAATAATTATCATGACTGATGCTGACGTTGACGGAGAACATATCGAAACTCTTCTCTTAACGTTCTTTTATCGACATATGAAATCCATCATTGAAAACGGATACCTGTATGTTGCAAAACCACCATTGTACAAACTCTCTCATGGAAAAGAGGAACATTATGTCTATTCTGATGATGAGAAAGATGCCATAACAGGAGCGGGGGGCGGCAAAAATTATTCTATTCAACGGTATAAAGGTCTTGGAGAAATGAATCCAGAACAATTATGGGAGACGACAATGAATCCAAAGAACAGAATTCTTAAAAAGGTAAGCATTGCTGACAGTGAAGACAGTGATATGGTATTTTCAATGCTTATGGGAGAAGAAGTCCCACCAAGAAAACATTTCATTCAAGAAAACGCAAAACTTGCAAATCTTGATATCTAAGGGGGTGACAATTAAATTATGAAATTAACAACAGGAGACAAAGCGCCAGAGTTAGTAAACGTACTAATTGAGGTGCCTTTAGACAGCAAAGTAAAATACGAGTTTGATAAAGAAACAGAGATGGTTACCGTTGACCGGTTCCTTTATTTTGACAAAGGTTATCCAGCAAACTATGGTTTCATTCCAAACACATTGTCAGGAGATGGTGACCCAGTTGATGTTTTGGTCCTTGCACCTTACTCTTTAGCGCCAGGGGTTGTCATTGTTGCAAAACCGATTGGGATGCTTGAGACTGAGGATGAAAAAGGAATGGACGCCAAGCTTGTTGCAGTACCAACAGAAAAAGCAAACCCAGAATTTGGAAAGTATAATGACATTTCCGAACTTCCGGCAGAAATTACAGAATCAATCAAATACTTTTTTGAGAACTACAAGAAAAATGAACCTGGTAAATGGGTGAAAGTAAGTGGATGGAAGGGTAGAGAAGACGCTTTAAAGGAAATTACTGACGGCATAACCAATGCCGCAAAGTAGTTTAGTACTAACGTTTGGTGCCTAGATTTAACTAAACGCAAAACGCTATCAACTAAACCCTTATATTATGGATATTGGAAAATTAGAACATATAGATATTTCTTCGGAAGCGAAGAAAGCATATCTTGATTACGCGATGAGCGTAATTGTCAGCCGTGCTCTTCCTGACATCAAAGACGGTCTAAAGCCGGTTCACAGACGCGTACTATTTGCGATGTCTGAAATGAATCTTACACCTCAAGCAAAATACGCAAAGAGCGCAAAGATTGTCGGAGAAACCATGGGTAAATACCACCCACATGGAGACATGGCTATTTACGATTCTCTGGTTCGTCTGGCTCAAGACTTCTCAATGCGTTACCCATTAGTAGATGGTCAAGGAAATTTTGGATCCATGGACGGAGACTCTGCTGCTGCCATGAGGTACACAGAGGCAAAGCTAACTCCACTTGCCATGGAGATGCTTTTTGATATCGACAAAGAGACAGTTGCATTTGGAGACAACTTCGACGGAACGATGAAAGAGCCTCTTTATCTTCCTTCAAAGTTGCCGAATCTTCTTCTCATGGGTAGTGAGGGAATTGCAGTTGGAATGGCAACAAAAATTCCACCTCACAATCTTGGCGAGGTAATTGATGCAGTGGTGCACACCATTGATAAGACTACTTATGATACAAAGAAAGACAATGTCGTCAAAAACGCTCAAGAAAGTGACACAGACAAAGAAAAGGAAAAGCAACAAGCACTCGCTGAGACTCTCGAATCAAAGCTCTCAAGGCTTTCATCAAATGTCGAGATTGATGAACTATTGGAATACATTAAAGGACCGGATTTCCCAACGGGAGGTGCGATATTTGATATCGCTGAAATTAGAAATGTTTACAGAACCGGACGTGGAAGGATATTAATCCGGGGAATTGCAAACATTGAAGATATTGGGCAGGGAAAGAGTGCAATTATTATTACAGAGCTTCCATACCAGGTAAATAAAGCAGCATTAGTAGCAAAAATTGCAGAACTGGCAAAGTTAAAAAGACTTGAGGGTATAACAGATCTTCGGGACGAGTCAGACAGAAGCGGAATTCGTGTCGTTGTTGAGTTAAAACGTGACACCACCCCAAAGAGAGTATTAAATAATCTATTTAAACTAACTGCTTTACAAACTTCATTCCCAGCAAATTGTGTCGCGCTTGTAGATGGAATTCCAAAGACTGTAAATCTCAAAATCATGCTTGATGAGTACATCAAACACCGTTTTTCAGTTATAACAAAAAGGTCCGAGTTTGAACTAGCCCAAGCAAAAGCTAGAATCCACATTTTAGATGGACTAATCATCGCGGTTAATAATATCGATGAGGTCGTTGATATTATTAAGAAATCCAAAAATACTGAAGACGCCCGTGAGAAATTGATGGCACGATTCAAGCTCTCAGAAATCCAGGCAAATGCCATCTTGGACATGCAACTACGTCGTCTCTCAGCACTTGAAGTTGAGAAATTAGAGGCAGAGTGGAAAGAGATAAAGGCACTTATTGATTATCTTGAAGGGCTTCTTGCAGACCCATTAAAACTTCTAAAAGTTGTCAGAGATGAATTAGTAGCAATCAAAGAAAAGTATCAGGACGCGAGAAGGACAAAAGTCTACAAATCCAAAGTTGATGAATTCTCAGAGGAGGATCTTATTCAAAATGAGCAGACTGTTATCACTATTACCGAAACTGGTTACATAAAGCGCCAGTCGGTCACATCATTCAAGACCCAAGCGCGCGGAGGGAAGGGTGTTATGGGTATGAAGACAAAGGAAGAGGACAATATAGAACATATTCTATTTTCTGAAACCCATGATCACATTTTGTTCTTCACAAATCTTGGAAAAGTCTACGCAACCCGTGTATTTGAGATTGCAGAAGGATCAAGGATAGCAAAGGGGCAGGCTATTGTTAATGTCATTGATATCTCATCAGGCGAGAAGATTGAGAGTATCCTTACCTATTCACCTAAAAAGACGATGGGTGGGAAATTTGTATTTCTAGCTACCAAAAAAGGGACAGTCAAAAAGACATCGATCGATGACTTCGGAAACATCAGACGCAATGGAATTATTGCCATAAAACTTGACCCAAGCGATCAGTTGACGTGGGTACGTCTATCATCAGGAACCGATGATGTCGTGCTTGTTACAAAGAAGGGTAAGATCATATCATTTAAGGAAGAACAAGTAAGAGAAACTGGTCGATCATCGCAAGGGGTAAGAGGTATTAAGATCGGACATGATGATGAAGTAGTATCAATGGATTTGGTCAATGGAGGAGACAGAGATGCCGAACTTTTAGTTGTTGCAGAAAATGGTCTTGGAAAAAGAACAAAAGTTAGTGCAGTAAGAAACCAGAACAGGGGAGGGCAGGGAGTAAAAATCGCAAATCTTACTCCAAAAACTGGGGATCTTATCTTCTCGTCAGTCGTCCCTCAACACTCAGCACAAGTAATTATCACATCCAAAAAAGGACAAGTTGTAAGAATCCCTCTGAAATCTGTTCCGGTCCTTTCTAGAAATGCTCAAGGAGTTATCCTCATGCGCTTTACAGACAAAACCGAAAAAGTAGGATCTGCTGTTATGGTGACTGAAGAAGAGGAAGAAGAAACACCAACCCCTAGCAACCCATAGTCTATTAATTGACCCCAAAAAGTAGTATAATTACCTGCTCGTTGATAACTGATACGGTACGGTCTGTTCTTGCGCCACCGGCGCAGTGCAACGGACCGTCATTTGTGACAGCGAGACAAACCCCGTGAGGATAGCAATGGCCAACAGGACAAACCTGAGTTTTACCCTTGCCATCCTCGGATGGTCACTTGTAAAACTCTCAAAAGTAGTACTTTGGGCTGATTTTTGTGTTCTCTTTATCTTCGTCATCGAAGGCGTTGAATTGAGGCATTGGATCATCCCAGCTACCGTCTTCGGACTGTCGCTTGGGTTATGGCTCATAGGAACATCCCTGAGCAAACACGAGTGGAAGTAATCCCAACAAACCCGTCCGGGTTC
>CAZAJO010000009.1:0-38861 GCA_964485575.1 uncultured Gammaproteobacteria bacterium
GGGTCACCGAGTCAAACTCGGCTCCGCAAGGAGTAAGAGTTTGGCGAAAGTCGCGTTAGACGCGCCATTCAAATATAATTTATTTATGTCAGAAACGTCAGACGTTTCGCCTAAAAATTATTACACTTATATCCTCTTTTCTAAAAAGGATTGCAAGCTTTATATCGGATACACTACAAATCTTGAGAACAGACTAGTAGAACACAGCTCTGGCAGAGTGACATCGACTAAAGATAGAAGACCGCTTAAATTGATTTATCACGAAACATTTATAGACAAAGAAGACGCACAAGCTCGCGAGAAGTTTCTCAAAAGTGGATTTGGCAGAGAGCAGCTAAAGAAGGCCTTGAAAGAAACATTAACAAAACTCAACTACAGAAACCTCTAGGCGAAGGGGGATTCCGGTGGGGTCACCAAATTTCATCTTCCCGTCGGCTTAGAAGTAGGTTTGTCTCCTATCGAAACTCTTAACCCATCTCCCAAATCATGGACAGGATGCTGTTTTTCGTATTCTTTTATTATCTGACTCATGGCAACAACGGTTGCAGGATATGTTTCTGAATAATCTTTTAAAGTTGCAGTAAATTCCATAACTTTTGGGTTTGATAGTAGTTTTGAGATGTCCAATTTGTCTTGAATAATTAATTCTTTCGTTCTTCTCTCAATATATTCTCTTTCTTGCGCATTATCATTTTCAATTGCAGCTCCATAATCACTGATATTCTCGTGATTAACATCATAAAAATAAATGCGAAGAGCAGTAAAGACATTCCCTGGTCCTGCATGGTATGACCAAAGCGCCATACCTTCATCTCCTGCAAAAAGCGACTTAGTGTCTCTTAAATATCTCCCCGCTGCATCGATACTCAGAACCGGATCTCCTCTGTGATCTACTTTGTCATCCATTAACTTGTATTGCCGTGCTGTTGCTGGCATGAATTGCGCAACTCCTCTTGCTTTTGAAACAGAGTTTATCTTGTCAGGTCCTCCCCCATTTTCGGTACCAATAAGTCCCATGAGAGTGTCTACTGAAATTCCATACGCTGTTGCTGTCTGCTCAATGATGTCTTTATATTGCATAGGGATATCCATATGCTCTTTTTCATAATCCTCTTTTTCTAAAATTCTTTGTTTGAACTTTGCAACTTCTGCTTGAGCTTCTGCTTTTTGAAAGGGAGAAAGATCGTGGAAAATTTCATCAAATAGATGAGACTCATCAGATTTGACTTCTGATGCAACCAACTCTTTTGCCATCTCCGCTGGCATGACTTCTTGAACAGGTTGATTTTGTTCATCCTGCTGAACCGAAACTACTGGCGCTGGAGGCTCAGCAGCATCTGCACTATGCATTTCATCAATTCCTTTTGCAACTCCAGCCATTGTAGCCAAACCCGCAACAGTAAGAACGGCTTTTGTCCCAAAACTTGCAGTTTCTTCAGGTTTTTTTGGGGAATTGGGTCCTTGCGGAATATACTCTGTGTTAGCAGGTCCACCAATAACCGGTTCATTTGGATCTACTACAGATTTGAACCTATTCGGATTTAGATTTGTTCTTTTTACAATTTTTCTCTCAACTGGCGGCTTTGCTTGTGGAAGTTCTCCTGTCTCATCCATGCATCTAGTATAGCAAGACTAGAGTTATTTCTTAAGAACGTAATGTTCAATCACCTGCCCTGGGGTTTTCAAGTGGAAGTCTAGAAGTTTCCATCGGCTAATTATTTAGTTACGGTCTATTTAGTCCACTTTCTCTTGAATTACTAACAACATAATTGTTAGAATACGAAATGAGCTTCAAAGAATTTGCGATACAGGGAAGTCTTCAAGATTTTTCTGTACCTACCCAGGCGGTGGAACAACCACAAATCGCTTCTGAAAAACCCAATCCTGTGCTTTATCCTTCTATATTCGTTCAGGGAAAAGTGGAATTTCTAGAAAATGGAGACCATGAAATAGTTAAAGTGAGAGTACCTGCGGCAAAAGTAATTGTAACAACAGCAAATGAATCTGGTGGATTTGATACAGAAATTATTGTTTCTCCTGAAGGATCTTAACCGCCTTATACGCCTTTGTTCCATCAGACCTTGTTACTATTATCTCACTTGTCATGTCTTTTTTCTCTGAACAATCTCCACTTTCAATTATTAGTGAATTCGGTCCTACGGTAAGCGCTTTTTGTACAATCCTGTCAGTAATGCATGGATCATCAACAAATTGGATGTTGTCTATCGATTTCACTCTGATCCTATTTTGTATTGTTCCTTTTGTTAACTTATCTAATTTTTGAGTAAAGAACAGGTAGTATAATGGCATATCACCCTCAAGCGGCATGTATATTGTCGTATACTTACTTCTATTTTTGAGGACATACTGTATCAACTCTTTCTCCCCCTGATTTCTATATACCGGTTTGTATGATTTTTGGTGAACGGAATACTGATGCCAGAAGAATATGAATTCAAGAGCAATAACAAAAGTTATACCGACTATAAAAACGTTCCTGATTTTTTTATCTGAATCAGTCCACAAGGAATGTAGCCCTACACCCATCATGATGACCAATGGCAGGATCATCAACATACTTCTATGAAGATTTGGAGAATCCTCATTGGTCAAAGCGGCTGGAAGTGGCATCAGTAACAGAAGGTACAATATGTACCATGATGTCCTGTGGGTTTTTGCAATTGGGTGAAAATAAAGAAAGAACAAAAGTAGAATCGGGATAAATCCGTAGAACAATAATCCTTGGTTTGGCACTACATACCTGTCTGGCAATCCCTTGTCTTCAAAAAGAAAATCTACAGAATAGTAGGTGAGATATTGTCTGATAAATTCCCGAGTATATACAACAGCTTTATTATGGAAAGTCCGTGCCATTAGGATATTATTTTGACCTTCACCTATCGTGAATTTCTCTATTGTGTTATTTAAAGTCTCATTCTTATAAAATGCGACCTGGCTAAATCTTCCACTTCCAAAATTTGTTGTTGAAAGTATTACCGTTACTGCAAAAAATATTCCGACACAGATCGCGAGTCTGATCTTATATTTTGTTCCTTGGACAAGAAGTGGCAGGGGCAGGAAGATAAATGGGATAAGCAAGCGAAACACATGATAGAAAAGGTATGCACTCAGGCCAAAAAGCAAACTGAAAACTAAAAACCTCAAACTTCGCCTTCGTATGTATAAAAAACCAAAATAGACTGAAAATACCAGGAAAAACATTCCAATAATCCCCTCTGATGTGGCACGGGACAGAACGATATGCCATGGTAATATCGCAAGAAAGAAGGAAGACAAAAGGGCAATTTTCTCTTTTCTGAAAAGCTCCTTTACTAATAAAAAGACAGGGAAGACAGAAAGCGCTCCGAAAAGTGCAGAGGGAAGTCTGACGGCAAATTCGTTCAGACCCAAAAATAGGGCCGAAAATCCGGAGAACCAGAATATTCCGATGGGTCTAAAGTCTCCGAATTTGTCAAAATAGAGAGGAAAAACATTACCATAAATATCTTGTCCATTGATCCATATGTATTTACCTACATATCCGGCGACCAATTCATCTGTATGAAAACTTTGAGGAAGGAAAAACAACGAAGTTATTCTAAGAAAGAGAGCAAGGAAAAAAATTCCCGACAAAGCTAAAAAATTATGCTTTAACGTGGAGAACTTCATGTAAATAGTATACCTATATTATTATACAAAATCTTGAATCTGGCTCTAAATTACGGATACAATGAAATGGATGTTAAATGACGCACAAGTTTTAGGTATCTCCTCCCCTCCTCCAGTAGCCGGTAGTCCCTTGATAACACCTGAAATGATAACTGCCTATTGTTTGACTTTTTTTGTGAGTCTTATCATTCTTTACACCTTATTTCACTTCATTAAAAAACCACTACTTCTATCACACAAGTTAAAATTAGTTCTTTTCATTTCACTTTTTCTAAAAATTGCTTTAGTTACTACAATTGGTCTAGCCGCTTCATTTTGGCTTCTTCCAACACCACGGGTAGAAAAGACAGTACCCAAATTGCAAGAGACTGGAGTTATCACCAAACCAAGAATCGAAATAGCTTTTAATAGACCGGTAAATAGGGGTTCTCTCATAAAAAAGATTACTCCTGATACTCCGGGGGTATGGACCTATGAAGATCCTATCTACGCTACTCATCTTTATAAAAAACTTGTATTCCATCCGACTATCTCTCTCCGTCCTTCAACAAAATATACCGTTGAGTTATCAAATATTTCAAATTTTCTGAAGCTTTCACCGGCAAAGAATTATTCATATTCTTTCACGACTAAGAAAACCCCAACAGTCACATCAGTTGTCCCTTCATCAGGGTCACAAAATGTAGAGATCAACTCTCCGATAAAAGTTCTACTTTCGGACGTCAATGACAGCGAAAGTATCTTTGACTTCCAATTTTCACCAGAAGTGGTTTTTGACGTAACAATGGATAATGACAGAAGATCTTACTCCATTACTCCAAAAAATTTACAGCAAGGAACCACATACTCTTTTGTTGTAAAAAAAACTGATACTCTCACTCATATCCTATCAAACTCCATTGTTGAGAGGTCAAATACTCAAAATGCGTATGAGGGCACTTTCACCACAAAAGAACAACCGGGGGTCTCCCGTTTTCAACCATCAGGTGGGGAGATACAACCGGAATCAAACATTGAGATCACATTTACTCAACCGATGGACAGGACTTCTGTTGAATCTACTTTCATAACCAATCCTAAATTGAATGGGATCTTTTCATGGTTGAATGACTCATCAGTGATATTCAATCCAACCGATATGCAGTACGAAACCACATATCAAGTGAAAATTCCTAAAGACACAAAGTCCAAAGGTGGAGGGTATTTGACGAGTAATGTAGAAAAGTCCTTCACAACTATAGGAAGGGTGCATGTTGAGAAAATGTATCCTGAAAATGGTTGGAAGGCAGTTGGCATAACAAACGAGATTAAAGTCACTTTTGACCAGGAAGTAGATAAAGCAGACGCTCAGAGTAAATTTAAGATAACTCCTACTATTGAAGGAGCTTTTTCTTGGTATAGAAATACTCTGATATTCCATCCTTCAACTTCTTATTCTTACAGCACTCTTTACACTGTTGAAATACAAAAAGACGTAAAAAGCATTAGGGGTCTTGCCTCAACGGAAAACTTTCAGACACAATTCACGACTCAAGATGAAACAATAAAGCTTGGAGTTCCGTCATACCTTCAAAAATACTCTCTCTCGTGTGAAATAGCCGCTCTTAAGATGGCTCTCGAATTTAGAGGTATATCTCTTTCGGAAGATGAAATTTTGGCAAAGATTGGTACTGACAACACTCCAAAAGATGGGAATATCTGGGGAAATCCTCATCTTGCTTTCGTTGGTAACGTGAATGGAAAGCAAATGGTCACTGGATATGGAGTATATTGGGAACCAATTGCGCGGGTTGCAAGGAACTACAGAAATGCAACAGAATTTCGTGGTTGGAATATCTCACAGCTGACAAAGATGATAAAAGCAAATAACCCGGTTATCGTATGGGTCTATAGTTCCAATGGTACTCCAACAGGATGGGATACTCTTACAGGCACCAGAATACAGGCTGTACGAGGAGAACACGCTGTTGTTGCTGTTGGTTTTGTCGGACAGATAGACAATCCTACAGCAATTATCGTCAACGATCCGTTGCTTGGTCAAGTACAATGGCCCCGACTATTTTTTGATATGAAATGGAATGCTTTCGGTCAAAGTGGAGTTGTTGTTTATTGATACTATTTGTTTTACTTTAGCCCTTAGATACAGTATCATTGCCAAATGGAGCAAGGAGAAAGATTTAGATATTTAAGGGGCAACGAAAGTGAATTACCTCAAGAAACAGCATCGGAAAAGTTACTCAGGTTGCTTGCAGTGCAACACCCTGTTGAAGAAATTTCTTTTCCTCAAGCTGAATTTACTGCATTGGATATACTCAATCAAATTCACCCAAAGAATAAAGACCACAAGTAAAAATTCTTCATGATAAAATAATCTAAAGTGCAATATACTTCTACAGATAAGGGTTATATTATCCGTCTAGTTCGCGGAGAGAAAATAGTTGATGCTCTTACTTCTTTTTGTGAAAAAGAAAATATCCACTCTGGTGTATTTCATGGAATAGGAGCAGTCGAGACTCCGGAGCTTGGATACTACAATCTAGACACTAAAGAATATAAATGGCAACAAATCGAAAAAATGCTTGAGATAGTATCTCTTACAGGAAATGTTGCACTCGTCGAAAACAAACCCTTTATTCATGCTCACGTAGTTGTATCGGATGATGAATTTATAGCGTATGGCGGACACCTCAAAGAAGGAACAGTGGGAGCATCATGCGAGATCTATCTGACCGATTTTGGAATTGATATCAAAAGAGAATTTGATGAGATGACCGGCCTAAAACTTCTTACCTGTACAACTGAATAATGTCACCTAACGATATCCTTAGTCTTCGACTCTACAATCAACATCTCACAAGTCCTCAATCTACAAATCCTGTTGACTTAGTCACCCATCTTGGAGCTGTACAATCTCAAGAATACATCGGTGCCAAATGGGCTGTCGGACAAAGACTGATTGGAGCGACAAATGAGAGCATGGATACCGCTTTTAATAACGGAGAGATTTTAAGAACACATGTTATGCGTCCAACGTGGCATTTTGTAGCACCAAATGACATCCTTTGGATGCAGGAGTTAACTTCTCCAAGGGTAAAAAGGATCATGGAGTACTACAACAAAAACTTGGAACTTGATAAAAAATTATTTGAGAAAACAAATAGTTTGCTCGTTAAAAATCTCAAAGGAAAATCCATGACTCGGGCAGAAATAAAAGAATTGTTATCAAAAATCGGTATTGAGGCTACCACTCAAAGACTTGCCCATATTGTTTCGTGGGCAGAGTTAGATGGCTTGATATGTAGTGGACCAATGAGAGGCAAACAACACACGTATGCATTGGTAGAAGATCGTGCTCCACATGCAAAGCGTCTGGGTCATGAAGAAGCACTTTTAGAGCTTACGAGAAGATATTTTCAAAGCCATGGACCTGCTACTGTAAAAGATTTTGTTTGGTGGTCTGGACTACTGACTACTGATGCAAGAAGAGGCCTTGCGCTATTAGGAAAAAGTGTTGAACATGAAATAGTTGGCAACAAAACATATTGGTTTTTCAGGAGTGACATTCCAACAATGCCGGATGGAATCTACCTTCTTCCAACGTATGATGAAAATACAATCGCCTATACAGAACGGGAACTTTTTTATGATAATAAAAACGAAGATATTATGGGCAGGCCAGGAAATGCATTATTCTTAAATGCCGTGATGCATGAGGGGAAAGTCATAGCCGCATGGAGAAGAAGTTTTACAAAAAAAGAAGCAATTGTAGATCTTCGCCCTTTTGAGAAGTTCACAAAATTTCAGACAAACCAGCTACAAAAAACCGCCGAAAAATACGGGAGATTCTTTGGGTTAACCCCACGACTTGCCAGATCTTGATATTTTGTTTATTATTAATTCAATGTCACTAGCTCCTACAAAACCCTACGATCCTGCGGATTTTGATAAGTCAATTTTTGATGTCGAAAAATACGTAAGAAGAGTAGAAAAGCCATGGGGATACGAACTCCATCTCGTACCTGAAACCGCCCCTTACATGTTAAAGATAATTCATATTAACGCTGGTGCAAGATTGAGTCTTCAAGTACACGATGTGAAAGTTGAAAGTTGGACCCTCATAAGAGGTGAAGGAAAAGTTCAATGGGAAAACAACCAAGGCGAAATGATAGAAACAATATTTCAGTACGGAGAGGGTTTTAGCACAAAGGTTGGTCAAAGACATCGACTTTGTGGTATAACGGATTGCGATATCATTGAAGCATCACTACCTGAAGGCAACACTACTTGGAGACTTGAAGACGACTACAATAGACCCGATGAAACCCCTGAGCAACGCAAGATTGAGCGTGGCGAGATCTAAGTCCATATGGATGATTATGAGCAAATGGACGACAATGAGATCCTTGTCTTCCCCACAAATTTCAAATTCGGAAGTTCTGTTGCTGCCTACCAAGTAGAGGGAGATAGTGGAGAACGAAAGGCTGATTGGGATGTCTTTTTAAAAAATAATCCTCATATCATAAAACCTCACGAAAAAGGACCTCAGTGGTGGAAAGAGGGAGTTGCTGAAAGGGATCTGACCATGATGGCAGACCTAGGACTTAAGATACAAAGGATTAGCATTGAGTGGGCGCGCATAGAGCCTGAAAAAGGGTTTATCAATCACGATGCCATCAAACGTTACAGGCAAATAATCAAAAAGATATTCTCTCTTGGAATGAGTCCTCTTGTCACTCTCAACCACTACGTCTTACCTGAATGGGTGGCAAAAGAAGGAAGCTGGGAGTCTCCAAATATCGCCAAGTACTACCACAGATACGTTGAACTTATGGTGGCAGAGTTTCCTGAGGTAACCCATTGGCTTACTCTCAATGAACCAAATGTGACTATCATCATGGGTTATGTCACAAATTACTTCCCACCACAAAGAAATAGTCTATTTGCAGCCATCAAAGCAAGCAAGAACATGATAGAAGCTCATAAGAGAGCGTATCACGCCATCAAAAATGCCAATCCAAATGCAAAAGTTGGTGTGGCTTTTGACTTCCGGTGGGATAGGGCTTCAAATGTAAATGACCCATTTGAAAGACTTTATACAAGTATGGTCAATTACTTTGGAGAATTGTGGTACGTTGATGCTATGATTGGCACGTCTGATTTTATCGGGTGCAATTTCTATACAGGATATTTTCTTAACTTAAATTTACTAAAAGTAAAACTAAAATTTCCGTCAGACAAGCACAGGATGGCAAAGACTCTTATCTTTGGAGAAGAGGAACAACCAGATACATATGAATCAGATTTTGGCTGGCCTATCGTTCCAGATTTTTTGCTAAACACTCTTCACATCCTCCACCATTCATATAAGCAACCCATCCTTATTACAGAAAATGGGCTTGCAGACAGACACGACAAGCACAGAGCTTTTTTCATTCTCACGCATCTTGTTGCAGTATGGCGGGCTCTTCGAGAAGGAATACCGGTGAGACACTACATCCATTGGTCATCTGTTGACAATCTTGAATGGGCTGAAGGATACTCAAAAAAATTTGGTCTGGTTGAAGTAGATCCTGTGACAGGAAAAAGAACCGTCAGAAAAAGCGCACATTTACTCAAAGAGATTTCTTTGAGTGGAAAGATAGATATAGATCATCTGATAAAGACATATATAGAAGGTGAAGAGCAACAAGAGAAAGCAAATGAAGTCATCAGAAAATTACTTCGTGGTGAATTATCAAGAAGAATCAAAAAATAATTATCTTAATTTCTCCAAAATTTGAGGCGTAACAGTGTCTGTGATATCTTGTCCTTCATATACTGCGGTGTAGCTCACTCCCCCACCCATCATGACATCAAAATGGACAGGTGATCTTTGTATTCCGTCTGGTCCTGCGAATATACACGATGAGGGATGTGCTCTAACTCCCATTTCAAATTCTATTACCTTACCAGGTTTTATGACAAATTCATTGTATCTACCTGAAAAAACCTTAGTTTCAGGAAAATTGATACCAGAGAGCTCTTGTCTAATTTCTGAGGACATATATTAATCAGCGAGTGTTGGGGTTGGAACTGTTAGGTTTGGTTTTTTCTCTTTCTCTCCCTTAATCTCCTTAAAACCTGCAATTGGTTTTGTTAATGAAACCTTTAGTACCTCATCCATATGGGACACAAAAACAAAACGGATGTCTTTTGCGACCTCTTTTGGAATCTCTTCCATATCTTTCCTGTTCTCTTTTGGCAGGATTATTGTTCTGATCCCTGCCCTATGAGCACCTATAACTTTTTCTTTAATTCCTCCTATTTCAAGGACTTTACCTCGGATTGTGACCTCACCGGTCATAGCAACGAGTCTATTTGTAGGAATCTTCGTGAGTGCAGATACCAAAGCAGTTGTGATAGCATCTCCTGCTGATGGACCGTCTTTTGGAACAGCGCCTTCAGGAACATGCACATGAACGTCTATTGTCTTGTAAAAATCGTCAGGTAGACCAAATTTGTGAGCCCGTGCTCTAACGTAGGTCATAGCTGCCTGGCATGACTCTTTCATAACATCACCAAGTTGTCCTGTTAGGATAAGCTGTCCTTTTCCAGGCATAAGTGCAACCTCA
Organism: uncultured Gammaproteobacteria bacterium; assembly: GCA_964485575.1. Classification (GTDB taxonomy): domain Bacteria; phylum Patescibacteriota; class Microgenomatia; order Levybacterales; family GWA1-39-11; genus JAUSNA01. Next base: position 10,281 of record CAZAJO010000009.1, read on the forward strand.
ATAGACAGTATTCCTCCACCGGATGGTGAGTAATAAAGCCCTGTTGCAATCCCTACTTCATCTTTTCTCTCAGCAAGTGTTGATGAGACTTTTTCGGGACCAAGATATTTTGTGATATTTTTGACGGTAATAAGAACTTTGTCTTTCTCCCCTTCTGCAACTTTTCTAGCAACTTTCCTAAAAATTGTTGCAACTTGACGCTCAAGACCTCTGACACCAGACTCTCTGGTGTATCTGTGAATGATATATTGCAAAGCCTCATCTGAAATCTTTACATTCCCAGCCTTTAGTCCATGAGCAGCCAACTGCTTTTTGAGTAAAAAGTCTTTTGAGATGTGGAATTTTTCATCCTGTGTGTATCCGGTAAATTCAATGATCTCCAGCCTATCTCTTAATGCAGGTGGAATTGTGTCTAGCGAATTTGCGGTTGTAATGAACATAACGTCTGAAAGATCAAATGGAACCTCTAGATAGTGGTCTGAAAATCCACCGTTCTGCTCCGGATCCAAAGCCTCAAGAAGCGCAGATGATGGGTCTCCTCTAAAGTCAGCTCCAACTTTATCAATCTCATCCAACATAAAGACTGGATTTTTTGTCCCTGCGTCTTTAACTCCTTGGATAATACGTCCTGGAAGCGCACCAACATAAGTCCTTCTATGACCTCTAATTTCTGCTTCATCCCGTATTCCCCCAAGACTGACTTTGACAAATTCCCGTCCTAAAGCTTTAGCTATACTTTTTCCGATGGATGTTTTACCGACTCCTGGAGGTCCTGAAAAACAAAGGATAGGTCCCTTCATTTTTCCTGACAACTGGTGGACTGCCAGATACTCTATAACACGTTCTTTTACTTTTTTGAGGCCATAATGCCCTTCATCCAACGTATGTTCTGCTGATTTCAGAGTACTTTTACCCTCAGATTTCTTATTCCATGGAAGTGCAACCATCCATTCTAAGTAATTTCGAAGGTATCCTGACTCTGGGTTGTAGGGGGTCAGCTGTTGGAGTTTTTTCAACTCTTTTATCATTTTTTCTTCAATATCTTTTGGCATTCCCGCCTTTTTTATCTTATCTGACAGCTCTTTTATCTCTCCACCATCATCTGTCTCACCCAATTCTTTTTCGATAGTCTTGAGTCTTTCACGTAATATTGCGTCTTTAGTAGATTTTTCCAACTGCTCCTGAGTCTTTGATGCAATTTTCCTTTCAAGTTCCAGAACTTTGACCTCCTTGTCTAAAAATTCGCTGACTTTTGTAAGTCTCTTCTTAACATCCACCGTCTCTAAAATGTCTTGACGCTCAGATCCTTTTATATCCAAGGTTGATGCGATCTGATCAGCAAGTTCTGAAGCTGATATCTCAGACATTATGTTCATAAATACTAAAAAGTCTGCCTGCTTTCCAAGACTTAAAGCCTTTTTAAATGAAGTTGTCAGGTGGTTCATCAGAGCCTTTACTTCAGGATTTTCAGGCTCAAAATCATCAATTTCATGGACCATCGCTTGGAGATATTGTGAAGATTCAGAAAAACTTACAATTTGAGCACGGGATAGTCCTTTGACCAATGCATTTACTTCACCATCAGATCTTATCATGCGCTCAATGTGGGCGATTGTACCCATTTGGTACAAATCTGAAACCTCTGGGTCTTCTTGTCGTGGATTTTTTTGGAGGACAAAACAGACTACACGCTCACCTGAAAATGCAGTCTCAAGTGCGGCAAGACTTCGTGGTCTTCCGAAAGTCAAAATTGACTCTGTGTGAGGGAAGACGATACCGTCACGGATTGGAATGATTGGGATTAGTTTTTCGTTGTAATTATCGTAAACTTCAGACATACAAACGTTAGCAGTGTAGCAGATTAATTGCTAATTGTCAAACATAAGGGAATAATTTCAAGATGAAAGGATATACAAAGGATAAATCAAAAAACTCCTCAAGTCAAGGCCAATTCAACTAGTGTATGATGTAATTATGCGCGTACTTTTTGCCCTTTTAAGTATATTTCTTGTACTTTTCGAATTGTCTCTTATCTATTTCTATTTTTCATACCTTGCCCCTCTTTATCACAGCAAGAATTATATAGAAGCGCCAATAGTTAATGCCGCCAGCCCAACGTGTGGTTCATTCATAACAAGAAGCGAGGCTCAACAATTTTATGAAGAACATATCAGTACTCTAAAAACCCTCAGCCAATTGGATCACGACGGAGACGGACAGGTCTGTGAGAATTTACCATGAAATTACTACCGACAAAAAAATATGAATATCCACTCTTTATGGCAGGATATTGGCTTTTTTTGTGGGTCGTAATTGCCGTTGTCATATATATTCATGTCCTTGAAGGTTCAACAAATGGGCAGGTCTTTAAAAGAGATTGTCTGAGAAAAACAAACAATGTGTGCACACTAACGTCTAGAAAGTATGCAGTGCCCGTGGGTCTTGAGGCAGGAACTCAAATCCTAACTATAGGAATAGGGATAGGATTTTTTATTATTGTTGGAGGGTTTTCTCAGATGTTACTCAAGAAAAAATGAACAAATGCGTATAATAATTCATTTTTGATTATAAAATTCTTTGAGATAGTCATAAAAAGGAAGGCCTTTCAATTCCTCTCCCCCCAATAGATAATCTATTACTTTTTGTTGATTTTTAACTCTTAAAACTTCGAATTCACGAACTTGACCTTTATATGTACTCCTGTCTTGGAGTAATGACAATACTGTTTTGTCCATATAGTGCATTTCGAATGCTTTTTTAATTTTGTGCATCATAAAATCTTCGTCAACGGTTATTCTTCCCCTTCTTTCACTCATCCTCCCATGAATTAAACCCATAAAAAATGCAGCAAAATCCTCTTTGCCTTTGGGTATTTCCATCCCCGCTTCTCCTTTAAGAAAAGCGAATCTGTCAAAATTTAATTTTATAGTTGTTTGGGTGGGTACATCATTTATATCCCCATACGATCCAAGGATTCCTATTAATCTATTCCGCAAAACATCAGATGAGGAAATGACTTTTAGAACCTTTTCACTCCCAGAACCAACCTCTTCGAAAGAGAACTTTCCCAACATAAAGCCTTTCAAAAATTCACTTTCTATTGATGTAAGGTCACAATCTGCATCTTTTTCCGTTACTTCATCAGATTGGGGTTTTGGTGTATCGATTACGAAAGGTTGCCTTGGTTGAAGAAGTGCTGCTCGAAGATTATCTCTATTTGCCCTAACTCTTTCTTCCTCCTCCTTTTGTGCAATGGCTAGCCTTTCTTGTTCTTTTACATCTGGGTCAACATATGGTATCTTGCTCCAAGGATATTCAGGAGCAGGTGGGGGAATACTACCTTCATACTTTATACGACTAGCTTCATCTACTATTCCTTGTGCTTGTTCTATTGGAAAATTGAAAGTCTGTGCAATCTCTTCAGCGGATTGACCAGTTCCCGCAAGCATTCTGGCAAGTGCTATGTGATTTTGCTCAACCTCTGCTGGAGTTGGTTCTTTTAGGTGAAGTGCGTATCTTTCCCCGCTCATTGTAAGATATTAAACCCACAATTTGACCTTGTCAACTGGAATTTATAACGGAAACCCTTGCTTTCAAAAGTTACCTAAGAAAAAGTAAATTTTTACACAATTCTCACATTTCTCTCTCAATCATCTTATACTCATGTCCCATAATAACTATACGAATGAGTCTAACCCAACATTTAAGAAGACACTATGTCATATTAATAACTCTCCCCATTCTTCTGGTAGGGTTTCTTTTCCTTTACAATTTTAGAAGGGATTATAAGATCCAAAAGCTTCAACAATCCATTGTCCCTACATATATTCCAACAACTGACCCATCACAGATCAAGATCACAACCTATAACCCGCCGAAAATATTGCGAAAGCAAGTATATAAAATCAGCATGATTGGGGATTCTATGACGGCAATATTGGGACCACATGGAGGAGTCTTGAGTGAATATATGAATTCTCTATATAGCAGTCCCGATGACAAGGTCCAGCATATCATCATTGATAATTACGCCAAATCAAGTAATATCCAAGCTGTTGACAATCAGCTTGAGCAGAAAACAACCATTAGTGAATATACTTTTGGTCCGTTACTCTCAGAAAATTACGACCTGTTACTTGTCGAGTCCTACGCCTACAATCCTCTCTCTCAATATGAACCTGAGGAGGCTATAAAACAGCAAAACCTCGCACTTAACCAACTGATGGAAAAAATCCGTACAAAGTCTCCAAAAACAGCAGTGATTTTTGTTGCAACCATCTCACCAAACATACAAAATTATGCAAAAGGCACAGAAGAAAATAGTTCTGAGGAGCAGAGATCAAAACAGGCTGGGGAAAGAATTTTGTATCTCAGAAATCATATAGATTACGCGAAAAAACACAATATACCTATAATAAATATCTACGAAAAATCACTGACACCTGAAGGGGATGGGGATATGAAGTATATTAATGAATCAGATGATATACATCCCTCCGCTGTTGGCGTGGAATTTATCAGTCATGAAATAGGAGATTATATATTCAAAAATTCTATTCTTCCTTCAATTTAGTCTAAAATAAGGACTTCACCATCGCGGTAGGCTTTAAAAAGAACTTTTTCATCCACAAGTTTTTTTATTTCACGGTCCGTGCTTTCTGATTCCGGATGGTCTGAATCATAATGAGGCTCAAAAATGAAATCAAGAACGCCAAGTCCCTCCCAAATTGTTTCTTTGATCTCTTTATATGGAAAATCATTTGCGTTGTCAGTCATCGCAAAATATTTCATTGTTTTACATAACAAGCAAACACCAGCGCTATAGGCGATGTATAAAAAGTCATCTCTTTTCGTAAGTTCAGAAAAAATTTGGTCAAACCCACTGATTTTCATGGCTTGACGCAGAACAAAAGTATTCCCTCCACTTACATAAACCCCTCCCAGGCTTTGTAGTTTCTCTCCCAATTCTTTTTCTTTCCCGAAATAATCTTTCAGATCAAGAAGCTCTACTTCAGCACCATTTTTACGTAGATCCTCAATATCAGACTTTATGTGTTCTTTTTTCCATTCCGGGTCTGCGCCCGTAAAATCCAAAGCATTTGGGATATAACCGAATTTTCCAGAAGTCTGCCCTATCAATTCATGCAACTTCTCCAGTTCATTACCTAATTTGTATGAGGATAAAAAATATTTCATAATTTACTTAGAATCTTGCTGGGAGTCAGGGATTTGAACCCCAATACCGTCCTCCAGAGGGACGTGTCCTACCATTAGACGAACTCCCATTATGTTTGAAACTCGTCATATTTTACTAAATTGGGGCTCAAATAGCGAATAATTTTTGATATACTTTAGGGGTGATACAGTGTAGTTTTGAAAACGGGAATAAAGCAGAAAGAGGACTTAGACATGTTACAGTCGGGGCTATAGCTCTTAATGAAAAGAATGAAGTACTTCTTGTAAAGCGTGCAGCAAATATTCATAACGGAGGCAAATACACTGTTCCTGGCGGTTTTTTAGACAGAAATGAAAATACAGCAGAAGGAACATTAAGAGAACTAAAAGAAGAAACAGGATTTGATGGGGAGATAGTATCTTTGTTCCGGGTTAACGAAAATCCAAATAGACCAAAAGAGGACAGACAGAATGTCGATTTTATTTATCTTGTGAGAGTTGTTGGAGGAGCATCAACCCTAAATAATGAAGTTTCTGATATCCATTGGTTCACGAAAGAAACAATACCTACTGACGAAGAATTTGCCTTTGATCACAGGGAATCTATTTTAAAAAGTTTTGAATATTTAGAAAAAGAATTTCCACTACCGATAGTTGGATAAAAAAATTGTGACTAAGAAATGGTTTGCTGCAAAAAAATACGGGTGGGGATGGTACCCGTCTACCTGGCAAGGGTGGATTATTCTTGGGATATATTCAGGATTTATGGTTTACAGAGCTTTTGTACTTGACTCCATGTTTGATACGACAACTTCTTATCTTTTCCGTTTTTTCTTTGAGATGGGATTTGCGACAATAATTCTTATCGTCATATGTTGGAAGACTGGTGAAAAGCCTCGCTGGAGGTGGGGCAAATGAATGACGATTTGCTAAATCAAGCAGTCGCAAATAATGCCCAGTGGTGCGACCTCATATGCTCTACTCACAACATTGATACAGAATTCTTACCTGATGTGTGGATAGCACGCTCCCAAGTCCCTGAATTTTACCCAAATGCAATAACGCTGACCCCCACCTCTTCTGGAGATGAAATTGCGACAATTCCTCTGGATCATTTTTCAGTCAAAGATAGTTTTGGAAAATTAAATTTAGATAACCAGGGATTTTCAAAACTTTTTGATGCTTCTTGGATAGGCCTTGAGAATAAGAATAATGAAACTTCAAACTTAAATTCATGGAAAAAACTTTCTCTTGATGAAGAATTGATTGCATGGGAAAATGCATGGGGTGAGAGTAAAGAAAAAATTTTTCTACCAAATTTATTGCTAGAACCGGAAGTTGGAATATATGCAAAATTGGAAAGTGGGAAAATAGTAGCAGGTTTCATAATCTTTGATTACGATGGAGTGATTTCGGTTTCGAATGTGTTTGACAAAAATAATTCAAACATCTGGCTAGAAATCATTGGTCTTATTCAAGCAAACAAACCCATTGTTGGCTATGAAAAAGATAAAGATTTAGAATATGCAAAAGGGGCAGGTTTTGAGGAGATAGGAAGACTTACCATATGGAAAAATTGAAAAAGCACTTTCATCTATTCGTTCTGATTTTTGTATCACTCATAATTTTAGTGAGCCACACTATTTATACGATTCAAACACAACAATATCCCGAAATGGATGAGCAAAATTACATGGACATGGTGACTGGTTATTACAAAATCCTCCAACATCCAACTTTTGATTCTCCGGCAAAAATCATCCAGTATCTTCCGTACCGTCAACCGGGATACCCCATCCTTGTCCTTCCATTCGTTCTACTTTTTGGTCTTTCCTATTCATATAAGATAATGCTTTTTGCAAATGTCTTCTTTTACATCGGGACGCTGTGGGCAGTATATGGGATTGCTAGATTTTATTTCGGCAAAACAGCAAGTTTGCTTTCAGGGCTTCTGTTTGCAACCTACGGGTGGTCTCTTTTCTATCTCCACTTTACTTATTCTGAGACTGCAACTACTTTCTTTACGACTGCTTCTATCTTTTATTTGTTAAAGACAAAAAAATTCTCGTTAAAAAATCCGACAATTATGTTTGGGGTTACGTTTGGGCTAGCCCTTCTGACACGTTGGGTAAGTCTACTTTTTATTGCAGGACCACTAATTGTTTTGCTATTTAACAAAACTCTGTATACAAAAAAGTTTTTGAAAAAACATCTTAAGATCATATCTATTTCGTTGGTTTTAATTTTTGCATTTGGGATCTGGCCATATATCCTTAACATCAGTGATTTCTTTGGGACGTATGTAGACAAACAACTCTTCGGTGGAAGTCTGTGGACTTTAGTTCCCCAAGAACAGAAAAATCATGTGTCCCTCCAGTCAGCGGCTTACTACTTCAAGATCTTTGAGCAACTTTCTATTTTTCATTTCACGTTGTTTGTTATTGGCGGAGTGTTGTTGCTTTGGAAACGGAAGGGGAAAATGAGTCTTATCCTTGCTTTTCTTATCCCTTATCTAGCGTTCTCTTTTGCAACCATCATAAAGGCTGACCGGTATATTGTGCCGATTTATCCAATCATGGCGATAATATCTATGACAAGTTATGACTTGATTAAAAATAAAGTCTTCAAACAATTGTTTGTTGTGGGTGTTTGTCTATTATCTATCGTTTCATTTTTTGGGTGTGTTTGGGGAATTGGACCCATGGGCAAAGGTCTCTCATCTCTTCTCATACCGATGCCAATCGGACACCCTAGATATGTACACACAAGCTCCATAGTTTGGCCACCAACAACGGAGCAGACTAATGCTAGGAAATTGTTTGAATCGCTAGATGAAAATGTTGGAAATAATAAAAACGCTCAAATAGTTTTACTTTTTTCATATCACCCTATAGACAATCCTATCTATTCTCTCAACAAACATCACACCCTAACTCCACTTAATATCAGCAATTTTGTCAGTATGGGAGTCCCAAGTTTTAAATCCGCTGGAGACTATTCACATCAACTGTTCTCAAAAGCAGAAATTATCGTCACAAAATCCGGTGTGACAACAGATAATTATTTCGGGGAAAATGCATACAAATATTTGGTTGCCGTAAATATGGCTTTTAAAGAAAATCAAAAAATTCTTGATTATTTCAAAAAAGTTGAGACTATCACTGTGCCAAAAGACAATTCCACTCTTATTATATATAGGAAGAAGGCTATAGTTCCGAATGATGTAGTTGTCGAATTCTCGAATGAAGTTCAAAAGCAGTATGATGAGATCTAAATTGTTTCTTATCATTTCCAGTGTCATAACTCTACTATTTGTCGTTGCCATCACTATTGATCTCAGTCCATATCTTCGAGGACCAGCTCCGTATTATCCTGACTGGAGATGGGAATATAATTTTGTAAATACATACCCTAAAATCTGGGCTCCAATTCTTGCTGCAGTTACAATACTTTTTCTCTTCGTAAAAGTTGAAAAAAATAAAAAATGGTTGCAAAAATATAAAGTCAGAGTGCTCCTATCGTTTGCAGTTTTAAGTTTGATTTTTCAGTATGCACTTCTTTTTGCAAATCGTGCAGGTGTCAATGGGTTGCTTAGTCGAATAATCCATCCCGGAGTCAACGGCTATTTTACAACTGCTACACAAATTACTTCTATCTCTGCTTTTCTGAATAGTTACAACCAAAATGTTCTCTCTTTTTCGATGCATGCACAAGGCCATCCACCCCTTGCAATATTATTTTTCTACTGGATCTCTGAGTTCTTCAAGATTTTTTCTTTTTTAAATAGTTATGTTGAGAGAATATCCCCCTCAACGCAATCAATCAATCTCATTTGGATGAATCTTTCATCCAATGAAAAAATGGGAGCACTTTTTGCAACATTTTTTATTCCACTTATTGTTTGTTTTTCATCTATCGTATTGTATTTTTTAGCAGAAAAACTTTATGATTCAAAAATTGCGCTTAGGACATTTGTCACTTACTTATTTGTCCCTAGTGTTCTTCTTTTTATTCCCATCAACGATGTGTTCATTTCGATATTTCCATTAATTTCCTTACTGATACTTTTGAGAAGCATGAAGGAGAAGAATGCATCGTTGACCATTTTATCGGGATTTGTTTTTTCAATTGGAATATATTTCAGCATTTCTCTTCTTCCACTCGCTTTAATATCTGTAGTTTTTATTATTACCAAACTAAATCTAAAGACTAAAATTATTGTAAAGTTCTTACTTTATTTTTTGTCTGGAAACATGTTGATTCCAATTTTTCTTTGGTTACTATTCAAATTTGATTCTATTCAGATGATTCAGATTCTTATGAAAGGACTTCCTGAAAGTCGAAATTACACAACATGGGTTTTTTACAACCTATATGATTTTTTCATTTTTACCGGCATTCCTCTAACAATTGTTTTCGTCTTACTTTTTATTAGTCAAACAAGAAGCATACTCAACCGAAAATTTAAAAAAGTCGACGTATTGTTTGTTTCATTTACACTAATGCTTTTTATCGTAAATTTTTCTGGATCAGTTAGAGGAGAGGTTGCTCGCATTTGGCTTCCGTTTGTTCCATTCTATATACTTCCACTTATAAATTTTCTTGATAAGAAAGGCTTTGCCACAAAGCACTTTGTATTATTGTTTGCACTGCAATTATTCATAATTCTTGCTATCAATGAATATTGGGTAACATTTTGGTGATTATATGAGAATTTGGGATCTTCCACCATCAGTTCTTTGTAGAAAGCATTTACTTGGGGAGCATAGGGAACTACACGCAATATGGACCGTGATATCTCAACACAAGAAAGGATACAGCAATCATCCGGAAACAAAAAGATGGGTGGGAAAATTGAAAGCACTTTACAGACGACACGACCAGCTTGTTATCGAAATGAAAAATAGAGGATACAATCACAATAGCGCACTTGCTAAAGAACTTGCTACTGGGTCAGGCTATCAAAAAGAATTCGTGCATACTATTGCTGAACAAAAAAATATTTTAAGAAATAAAAAATGCGAATGTAAAATTTAATGATCATTATCCAAATTTTCATATTACTTCTTCTTCTTTACGTGATTTTACTTCTTAGCTATTCACTCATTTTTGGTGCCCCCTATGCTGGACTTGGAAGGAAAAGAATAAAGGCGATGTTCAATTTATTAGATGTTAAGAAAGGAAAAAAATCGATAGATATTGGATCAGGAGATGGACGTATTGTAATTGAAGCATCAAGACACGGACTTTCTTCATTTGGTGTTGAAATAAATCCAATCCTGTATGCTTACTCACTCATAAATATTAAAGTAAAAAAAGCCAAAAATACCAAAATAATTCTTTCAGACACGTGGCAAATGGATTTTTCCGACTATGACTATATTACGATATGGGGAACAAAACACATGACAAGAAATTTAGGCAAGAAACTTCAAAAAGAGGTAAAACCTGGAACAAAGATAGTCTCCAATCATTTCAAGTTTGAAGATTGGAAGTTCTCAAAAGAGAAAGATGATGTATATTTATATATAAAATGAAAAAATTTTTAACAAGAGCAAATATTATTGTTTTCTCAATTTTATTGATCGGTTTTCTTTTAAGGATAAATAATTATACAAATGAACCTCCACGTGGTGCCTCATCAGACGAATACACTTATTCATTCTTAGGAATGAGTATACTTGAGACTGGTGTACCTACATCCTGGTCACATTTTCCCGCTTACTCTCAATATGCTCGCACTCAAAAACTCACAATTGACCACATATATTTCCCGATAGTAACTCCCTATTTTGACCACCCTCCACTTTACGGGGTTGTTGTAGGAGCATGGGCGATACTCAATGGGGAGACTACTTTTGAAAGCATTACTCTACAAACAATAAGACAGGTCCCCATATTTCTTGGGATGATAACTTCTCTACTTGTTTATTTGTTAGCTCTCAAATTGTATGGGAGAAAAACCGCAATCTGGTCGCTACTCATCTATTCAACTGCGACTATTTTTGTGATGGAGACTAGAACTGTATTTGCAGAAAATCTTTTCACCCCCTTGCTTCTTGCGTCAATACTTATAGTAGTATCTGTTAAAAAACATGTTTCTCTAAAGCAAGTTATTTTACTTGGCATAATTTCAGGTTTGAGTCTTTGGGTAAAAGAATTAGGGATTGTTGTTTTTCTCGCAGTCTTTTCATTACTATTGCTGCAAAAGACCAAGCTTAAGATGCTTGTGGTTTTAAGTTCAATATTTGTCCTATCGGGATTACTCTATTTGCTTTACGGTTATTTGTACAACTGGGAATTATTTAGGACAATTGTCTTTGTTCAATCAGCGCGCGAAATAGGACCCGAGACACTCCACACTTTATTTTTCAATCCAATTCTTGTCAATAAAAAATATATGGATGGATGGTATCTGTTGGGATTTGTCAGCTTCTTCGCTTCATTTATGCAATTTGAAAAAAATAAAATACTTCTAATCCCTTCATTTATTTATTTTTTCCTTTGCATGTTCTTTTTGACGAGTATTGCTGAGATGGGATGGTACATGATCCCTCTCTTCCCATTTTTTGCTATTTTTACAGCACAACTTTTGGTTGAGAGTATCAAGAATAATGAATGGTACATTTTAGTCGCATCATTATTCATAGGAATGTTTGCTACTCAATATAGAATAGAAGCAAAATATGGATTGACACCTCTCACCTTCCGTTTGATTTTACTCGTACTTTTTGTGCCACTATTCGTGTCTTCGATTATGAAGAGAAGAAAACTATTTGAGTTCTTATCAAATTCGTGGTTCTACTTGTTGATATTTCTTACGATTCTTATCACCTACCGGTATATTCACCCGCTTTAAATATTAGAAGGCGTGCTCTTTGGGGACTCCCTTTCTCATAACCTTAAATGAAAGGAAAAAACAACTGAGGATAACAAAACCACTTACTAAAAATGGCAATGGTAAATAAAATGTAGCAATAAGCCCTGCAATGATCGGACCTAAAATATTGCCAACACTGATGTAGGAAGCATTGAGTCCCTGGATTGACCCTTGAGACTTCTCATCGGTTTCTTTAGACAAGAGTGTTTGGATAAGAGGACCTACAAAAGAGTTAGAAAGTCCAGATATCGTAATGACTATCAGAAAAACGTTGACATTTCTCGTCAAAAATATTGCCATATACATAAGACTTGATATGAGAAGTGCTAAAGTAAATGCCTTTTTCTCACCCAAAAATCTAACTGCTCTTTGGAGAATAAACACTTGAGTTATAAGTCCTATCACTCCAAACAGCGTAAATACTAACGCGATCTGATTTGGACTAAGTCCTAGTACTTTAACCGAGAACGGTTGAAAGGCAAATATGAACATTCCAAGCGCAATATTATAGATCAATGAGATCAAAAGGGTTAACCCTACGTTTGGATCAACTACCGCTTTTATCATCTTTGGGAAATCAAATATCCTACCGTGTTGCACTTGGCCCATATGCTTGTTGGTTTCTGGCAGGAAAAAATACGTAAGTATAACCGCTACGATTGATATGGAAGCTGCTATAAGAAATGGTACCTGGAGTCCAAATCCTACTGTTGCTGCAGCAATTGCGGGACCGAAGACAAAACCAAATCCAAAAGCAGCTCCGATGATTCCAAACCCTCTTGCCCTTTGTTCCGGAGGAGTTGTGTCAGAGATGACTGCTGATGCGACGGGGATATTTCCTGCTGTTATCCCATCCAATGCACGTGCTAAAAATAGAAATAGAGCGCTTGGTGCGAATGCAGCGACGATGAAAGAGAGTGCGGTTCCGGCAAGTGAAATGACAAGTAAGGGTTTTCTACCATACTTATCAGAAAGCCGTCCAATGAGAGGTGTTGATATGAATGAACAGAGTGAGAATAAAGCAAAAAGCATTCCGTTCTCAAAATCGGAAAGTCCAAATTTTCTTGAATACGAATAGAGGATCGGAATTATGATCCCGTATCCCAAAGCATTGACAATAGCAATAAGCCCGATTATTGCAAGGCTTCTATTCTCCGATATTTTTTGTATATGTTTTTTGAACATAGCTCGCGGGACAAGTATTAATTATACGTAAAATAACCAACCATTGATATATATCAAACTATTCTTTTTTTGCTATAATGAGTTGAATTCATGGGCAGGATGAAGTTATCAGTTTCTTCTTATTTTTTTATTTCTTCTCTTCTTGTTCTCATTTTTTTCCATACGAGAGGTGTTATTGTTCACGATGAAGGTTACGTTCTAAATAGTGCTGTTAATATATTGTCGGGTCACACTCTTTATAGAGATTTTCATTTCAGCTATACCCCAGGAAGTGTATATCTAGTAACTTTATTCTTTTATATTTTCGGACAATCGGTTCTTGCTTCGCGGATACTTATGATACTTGTCAGTTTCGTAAGTGTCTTTTTGATATTTAAAACAGCAAAAATTATTACCAAACGTGATATCTATGGTTATGTAAGTTCAATATTGTTTATTGCATGGGGACCCAGTCACATTAATTTTGCATGGCCTGTCATGTTTGTTCTACCTACCTCACTTTTGATACTATATTTACTTGCTAAAAATAGTTATAAAAAATGTTTATGGGTTCCTTTCACGACCGGATTTTTGTGCATTATAGTTTTTCTATTCAAACAAAACTTTGGAATAATATTTGTACCGGTACTACTCGCTTTAATTACTGCCAGAAACCGCAACAAATCTGATGTTTTATACGCCACCTATGGTCTATTATGGGGGATCATTATTTTTTGCTCGTACTTGCTTGCGATTGGTTCTTTCTCTGCATTTCTCTTTGACTTCTATACATTTACTATCAAGAAAGTGTTATTGAACAATGACATAACAACCCCACTTTTTTATAGTGATACTCCAGTCAAAATTGTAGCCCGGACTCTGCTCTACTTTTCCCCACTATATCTTTCAATTATTGCAATAGGTCTACTGATCTACAGAAAAAGATATTACTTGCTGTATATTCCACTTACTGTTCTTCTTTTCCTCTTTGTTGGAATCAGACCAACAACCGATTATGTTCATGTTGTACCAATATTAAGCCTTGTGGGACTCCCTATCATTATTATTGCCAATCAATTACCAACAAGCATAATAAAGTTAACAGTATATTCTTTTGTCATCCTTCTTATTCTTCTTGGATTTCATAGCGCTCTTTTTAGGGGTTATTACCGGTGGGATAGGATGCTATCTGAGAATAATCAATATGTAGGTGGGAAGGTAAAAGTTCTGACAAATCCACAATTTGCCAGCATCAACGATTCCCTTTCAAAATTAGTTGATCAGAATTCAAAAAAAGGAGACTATATTTTTATAAACACATACGCTCCGTTAGAATATTTCATTTTAGAAAGAAGGAATCCAACACCGTATGATTTTCCAGGTTTTGTATCCCCCGCAATCTATGAACAGTCAGTTATCTATAATCTTATAGCCAAAGATGTAAAAATTGTTCTCATGATTTCCGAAAATGACGAATCGGCGATAGGCAAATTCGTCAAAAAGAATTACATACAAAGAAGTCACATCGGAGATTATTTTGCCTATATAAAACTTGACAATAAATACTCCGAGCGATAGCATAACAATACGCTATGGTAAATATCGACGATTTCGCAAAATTGGATCTTCGTATAATTAAGGTTCTGGAAGCAACCCAGATGGTAGGATCTGATAAGCTGTTGAAGCTTAAGGTTGATATCGGTAATTCTGAGGAAAGGCAAATTCTATCAGGAATCGGAAAAAGTTACTCTCCTGATGATATTATTGGTAAAGAGCTTGTTGCTATCGTAAATCTCGAGCCACGGATGATGATGGGAGAAGAAAGTCAAGGTATGATACTTGCAACAGGAGATAATCTGGAAAATATCACCCTTATATCACCAATAAAAGAAGTTGATCCTGGAAGTTCTATAAGATAAAATAAAAGTATGGCAGCCAAAGACGATCAACAATTTCAAATAAATCTAAATCCTGAGAAGGTGAATATCCTGTATACTGATACCGTTTTTATGAATGTGAATGACGACGGTGTTACATTTGATATTTGTCAAAAAGTTGGAAATTCAAATCAACTACAAGTTGTGTCTAGAATCGGTATGAGCCGCGATCACGCACACAAATTTGTAAAAAAGCTGTCCGAGATCCTAGCCCTCACCCACGGACATTCTCAGACACGGGAAAAGAACTAATTTTATCCACTGACTTTTTTGCCTGTTTGTTTCGCCTTGCTACACAAAAGGTAAAAAAAATTATCTGAGATCCTAGCACTCACCCATGGACACTCTCAGACACGGGAAAAGAATTAAATTTATTTGAAGTTTTAAGTTTTACGTTTGCAGTTTAATAAATCAAACTAATTAGTCTTGGAACAAGAACGGTAATTCCCACGATAAATGCAAATGTTGCAGCAAGTAGCACCGCTCCGGCAGCAACATCTTTTGCAATTTTAGCTTCCTGACTATGTTCCTTCAGGATCAAATTTGTCATCTCCTCAATAGCTGTATTTATCATCTCGGTAATGACTACAAAAAATATTGCAAAAATGACAAATAGAAGATCCAATTTAGAAGCTTTCAAGAGTACTGCGGCGAGAAATACTAGTATTCCAACGACTAGATGGAACCGTACATTCTGATCCACCCGTACTGCCAGCTTTAAGCCTTCAGTTGCGTAGCCGAAGGATCTGATAAATTTTTTTATGTTCATCGGATAAATTGTACTATATAAATAGCAATAAATGAAAATATCACTCCCATGACTCCACCAACGATTGTTTCTCTTAAGGTATGTCTTTTCTCAACAATTCTTGCCCATGCCATAAGTGGTATCAACAAAATCAAAAGATATGCACTACTTCCATAATGATAGACAACTCCTGTTACAAGTGATGCTACTGCAGCAACGTGAATGCTTGCTTTGATTCTTGTGTTGACGATATCAAAAATTATCAATGCAGCAACAAACATGCAGCTTGCATACACTAGAGACCTTGGACCATTTTGGGAAAATACAAAAAATGCAAACAACAATACGACTGCAATTACGACTGGATAAAGGATAACCCGCTGCTTTCTATTTGAAACGTCAATGTTATTGAAGAATCCCTTCTTAACACCAAAAAGAACGAAAACAGAAATGATAGCAGTAAAGACTACTGACAGAAATGTCCAATAGAGAGAAAGATTGAAGTCAAAAGTGGAAGTGTATACGATCAAAAAGACGGCTGGAAGAGTAAGTGTTACCGGATGAAGTAGGTAGGCAACAATATTTGCTAAGAGCTTCATTCCTTAAGGATATAGGAATTAGTATATTACTTCAAGAGTTGTAATGTTTTCTCTTTTCCAAGAATTTCAAACACATCCCCCAACGGCAATCCTTGCTTTTGCCCAATCAGATCAAAATATATTTCCGGATACCGTACGTTATTTGCTTTCATGTATTCAACCATTTTTGTTGTTATTGCATCTCTATTCCACTCTGAGAGAGATGAAAGAACAGAACCCAAACTCTGAAGCAGAGGACTTCCATTACTTTCAGGTTTTACGAATGGCAAAACATAATTTTTAAATTCTGATAATCTTTTGATTCTGGTCTGAGCACTTGCAACGTATCTCTTAAAATCAGATGTGTCTATCCCTTCATTTATAGTCGGGTCATAATTTAGCAATTCGTACTCCAATTGGTCAAGAGTCATGCTCCGGATATATTCTCCATTCATCCACAACAATTTTCTTTCATCAAAAATAGCAGGAGATGGATTTATGTTCTCCAAACTGAATTCTTTTTCTATTTCATCTTTTGACATTATTTCTTTATTGTTCTTTGGAGACCATCCCAGTAGCATCAAATAATTCAAAAGGGCACTAGATAAATATCCTTCGTTCTTAAAATCCAAAACACTTCTTGCACCTCTTCTTTTAGATAATTTTTTTCCATCGGTTCCTAATACATTTGGGACGTGTGCAAAAAATGGGGGTGTCCATCCAAAAGCGGCATACAACATGAGATGCTTCGGAGCTGATGGGATCCAATCTTCTCCACGGATGACATGTGTTATTTCCATGAGATGGTCGTCAATAACATTTGCAAGATGGTAGGTGGGATATCCATCTTTTTTAAGAATGATGAAATCTTCAATATCTTTGTTCTCAAAAGAAATATCTTTGTTTCCAATCAGATCATGCCAGGAAGTATTTCCTTCGGTTGGAGTTGTAAAACGTATAGCGCCGTCTTCATCACGCGCAAGCCCCTTTTCAACTAACTCTTGTGCAAATTTTTTGTATTCAGAAAGTCTCTCAGATTGGGTTACGAATCCTTCCCAAGAAGCCCCCAACCAGGTAAGTGACTCAAGAGTTGCTTCGACTGAACCTTCAACTTTTCTAGCCTGATCTGTATCCTCATTTCTCAATACAAATTCGCCATTCTTTGATTTTGCGAAAAAATAATTAAAAAGTGCAGTCCTTATCCCACCAACATGCAATATCCCAGTCGGACTTGGAGCAAACCTTACTTTGACTTTTGAATCCATACTATTGCATTCTAGCGTAATATTTCAATATACTCAATATAGTTCAAAATATGGCCAATTTAGTAACGGTAACAAAAGACAGCAGAATCATCTTAAAAGTGGGGGGGATAGGAGCTGGAATCCTTCTACTTATTTATATATTCGTTCAGGGAGGAGTGTTATTCAAAAATATTTTTTTTCCAAAACCACCTGAGCCTCCAAAAGAAGCACTTGGGAAGTTACCTCATATAAAATTCCCTGCCTTGGGTACTCCTGGAATACTCTTTACCGTCAACACGGTCGATGGTACACTTCCAACTCTTCCGTCAAAAGTTAATGTATACAAATTAGTACACCCAGAACCAAATCTTTTAGCTTTAGATAGTGCAAAGCACACGGTTGACTCAGCAAATTTCATAGACAATCAAACAAAACTTACCGACACTCTGTACCAGTGGACGCAGCCAAAAAGTGGAGCTGTTATTAAGTATGATATTGTCACTAAAAATTTTGTAATCACTTCTAACTACCTACAAAACCCTTCTCTTGCGTCAACAAACCTTATGCCAGCTGAGGATAGTATCAAATCTGATATTGGTGGGTTCCTTCAGACGCTGAATGCAAAAGTGACAGACCTTGATATGGACAAGACTAAAGTCGAGTATCTTCAGTTACAAGGGGCTGGCCTTGTTCCTGCACAAAACCTTGGAAGCGCAAAATACGCACGGGTCTCACTTATCCAAAAAAGCGTAGATGAAATACCAATTGTTTATGACAATCCCAACGATTCACAAATAAAATTTGTAGTTTCTTATCCAGGGGGAAGTTTTCAAATACTTGAAGGGGAGTTTTATAACCACGAACCCGACATGGAAAAATCAAGCGATTATCCGGTTAAATCTGCAGCGATGGCTTTAGAGGATCTCAAGAGTGGGAATGCCTATATGATAAACCCTCAAAATCTAACATCAGTTGATATAACAAATGTCGAATTGAAATATTACCTTAATCGCGATAGTAGTGAGTTTTTGATGCCTATCATTATGTTCACCGGTATCAACTTTACCGCATACGTAGAGGCGTTGCCTCCATCTTCTTTTTCGGATTAATTATTTGGGTAGGAAAAATCGACTTTTTCTTGAATAAAATTCATTAGGTCTTTTGTATCAGAAAATCTATCCTGACTTTTAAGTACAGCAACGACTAACATTTTTCCGTTCTTAACAATTGCCGTTAGAAGAACACCCCCTGCTTCATTCGTAAATCCAGTCTTTATACCCAAAACGTTATTGAATTGTAATAGTTCATTGAGATTTACGAGATGGAATTTATGAGTGAAAGTTCTGTTGTTTACATCAATGTTCCGGGTCTTTACTACTGATCTAAATACTTCTTTTTGCATCGCGTATGCACCGAGTCTCGCAAGCTCTGCTCCAGTCGTGTAATTCCCATCTTCATATCCTGAAGGGTCTAAAAAATATGTATTATTCAATTGAAGTTCACGAGCCTTATCATTCATAGCTTTTACAAATCCATCAACTCCACCGGGATAATTGTATGCGAGAGTATGAGCCGCATCATTACCTGATGGCAACATCATCCCATACAACAGGTCTCTCACTGTAACCTCTTCAAGTGGCATTAAATTCATTTTTGAACCCTGAACAGTATAAATATCTGCTGGCACGGTAAGGTAATCATCAAGTCCGTAATGTTCTAGAGCAAGAACTGCACTCATGACTTTAGCTGTTGAAGCCGGAGAAAACCGTAGGTTCTGATTTTTACCAGCTATCACGCTTCTTGTTGATGTATCGTAAACAACATATGCCTCAGCCGAAGCGTTGATGCTCTCAAGATCTGATGACAAAGGAACTTGGCTAACTTTAAGATATTGATTTTTTGACTGTGGGATTGAATATGAATTGATCTTTTGTATATAAAAAACAGCCACGGCAACGGCTGCAATATCCAAAAGCAGAAGTATGATTGCTAAATCGAAAACGTGTGTTTTTGGAAGGTTTTTTTTATTCTTATTTTTTTTGGGCAAGGATTGAGAGTCTTTCATCTATTCGCTCCATATCTCTTGGAAAAAGAGAGGCTTCCCGTACGTTGGCTAGTCCCAAAATATGCATGACTATTCTTTCAGATCCGAATGAAAATCCACCCTCAGGAGGCATACCGTACCGGAATGCTTGTAGATACAATTCACTTTTTTCCAAATCAATTCCTCTTCCCTTTGCTGCTACTACAAGTTTTTCGTAATCGTTGATGCGTTGCCCACCAGTCAACCATTCGGTACCACGCCCTATCAGATCAAAGCTAAGTGTGTATCCAGGATCCTCCGGATCTTCATACGTATAAAAGGGCCTTTTGCTTACCGGGTAATGCGTCACAAAAACCAGATCACTATCCTTTTCTTCCTGCGCCCATTTGCAGATTTCTTTTTCATCCTCAGGTGACAGGTCGGGTTCAGATGAAACTGACTTTCCAGTACGTTTTGCAATTATCTCTTGTGCTTCTCTCAACTTTACCCTTGGAATTGGATTTCCGACTTTTGGTATTGTTGTTTTGTAAGCCTCAAGAACTCCTTTCTGTTGAGCATCTACTGCATTCAGTATCTCTGTTATGACGTACTGAGCCATTTCCATGACATCTTCCCACGAATTTATAAAACCAAACTCTGCGTCTAAAGTAGTTACCTCGGTAAGATGTCTTGTCGTGACGGAAGGTTCTGCTCTGAGTGTTTTGTTGACTGCAAAAACGCGCTCAAAAACACCAACAAGTATTTGTTTGTAAAATTGTGGACTTTGCGCAAGGTACGCTTTGTGCTCGAAATACTTTACTTCAAAAACTTCAGAACCTCCTTCTGCTGTTTGAGGAATTATGACTGGTGCTTGGAACTCAGTAAAATCACGCGCCTTTAGCGCTTTTCTAAAAGTATCTATCACTGTCTCCTGCACTTTAAAAATTGGAGCAATCTGCTGGTGCCTCAAAGACAACGCCCTGAAATCAAGAAGCGTTGGGAGTTGTAGATTTAACTCATTCCCACCCATATCAAATGGCATCTCCTCGGCTTTTGATATGATCTCAACAGCTTTGGTCAATTCTACTTCAACAGATCCAAGCGGGATATTAGGATTTACATAACGCTCTCCTCGCTCTTTTACGGTTCCGGTTATAGTAACGACGCTCTGCACTGAGAGTACTTCGACTGAAGCTACGCTTTCTGAGGTTGCGGCTACAACCTGAAGAACACCACCACGGTCACGAATGTCAAAAAATGCTATCTTTCCGTGACTCCTCACTCTCTCTACCCATCCACAGATAACGACTGTTTCACCAACTTTGTTGACTACCTCGCTCGTCAGAATACGATTTTCCATAATAGCTGTATCATATCATATTTTGCTTCAAAATATAGCTTGACAAGAAAAAAATGAATTAATATAATGATTGTGAAATGAAAAATTTGCAACACGCCGTGAATAGAAACTCCTTTAAGGGTAAAGCCCTTTGAGGGGTCCGTGTGTGCGAATATGCGAACTCCCTTCCATGAGGGAGTTTTTTTTTGGTAAAAAATATGACAATAGAAGCATCATTACAATTAGAAACAGTTACCCTTGGAGAGGGCCTTTGCGCTCCTGTTTCAAACATTGAACACGTTTGGACAAAGCCATCAAAAGTTCCAGGTATCAAACCGTCTCCCTTATCTGAAAAAAAAATTCAGGCATTTATAGAAGAGTATCAGGATGTTGCAAGCGCTATTGGTGGTCCTGTTGAGTTTCGAAGAAGTGAATTGGCTTTCACAGCTCTTCCAGATAATTATTTTGCACTAAAACTTGGTGAGGCAACGGACATTAGCTAATTGCATTTTAAATTTACTTCAGTTTAAATATTGATATGTCTGATATCGATTCAGTAGATACTGTTGAGCCATTTGATACACCAATGAAGCCGGGGGCAATGGATGCGACACCTAATCAATCCAATGCATACCGCAAACTACTAGAAAGCAAAGGAATCAAGCAACCAACTGAATATAAAACACCTGAAGAAATCGCTCAGAGAAGGCGCATGAATGACTGGGCAGAACAGCTATCTAATAGTCCACAAACAACAGTAGTAAAACATTCTAATTTTTCTGAAAAAAAACCATTAGAGCCGGTAGAACAATCAGCGTAGCTTTATATCCCGAATTTTCAGCTGCAGACTTACTTTCCCGTTCCACTCATTTTTATCAATAATATAAGCAATGTCTACAGTGTCTCCCTCAGATATTTCTATCTTGTCTGCCATTCCAAAAGCGATCGCATCAAACACTTTTCCATCTGATTCCACTTTCATTTTAAGGTGATTTTGCTCTTTTCCTAGTTTTCGCAGTTCTAAAATTGAAACGCTCTCCGTTGCAAAAACTGGCTCAGGATTTCCCATACCATATGGTTCTAATTTTGCTATCGCATCTAAAAATTCCATAGAAATTATTGAGAATGGAATTAAAGTGTCAATCTTGAGATATCTTTTTAAAAGTTCCTCCGTAACAACTTTGGATGCCTTTTTCTCTAATTCTTTTACAAACTCTCCGATGCGATCCGTGTCTACGCTAAAACCTGCTGCCATCGGATGGCCCCCTGCTTCAATCAATTGCTCAGAAACGCTTCTTAAAAGTTCTATGATATTGACTCCAGAGATTGATCTTGCAGATCCTTTAGAGACTTTATCGCCAACAGCTATTGCGACTGCTGGCTTGTAATAGACTTCGACCAATTGAGAAGCAACAAGTCCGATCACTCCCTGGTTGTAAGAAACGTCTGATACGATTGTTATATGAGGACTACTATTCTCAAGGGCCAAAAGTTTTGCGTGATTTACTGACTCTTCTGTTAATCCCTGACGGTCACGGTTAACTCCACCCAACATCTTTGCCAATTCTTCCGCCTTTTTTAAATCTTTTGTGCAAAGAAGCCTTAGAGCATTCATCGCGCTTTGGATTCTTCCGGTAGCATTTAACCTTGGAGCGATAACATGCCCTATTGTATATACTCCTATATTTTCTTTACCAACACCCGCTTCCTTCAAAAGTTCTATTAGCCCTACTCTCCTGGTATTTCTTAAAACCTCAAGTCCTTCTTTTACTATTGCGCGATTGTCATTTATTAATGGGACGAGATCGGCAATGGTTGCTAAAGTCGCAAGCTCGAGTTTCTCAATTACTTTTTCTTGCGATTCATACTGCAACTCGTTAGCAAGTACCCAAGAAATTCCTCCACCACAAAGGGAAGTTGTGTGTATTATGCAAAAAGCAGCAGGTAATTTTTTCCCCTTTACGTGATGGTCCGTTACTATAACATCTATTCCTTTTCCATTTGCGAAATCAACCGCATCATATGCGACTATTCCATTGTCGACAGTAATGATAATTTTAGTGTCAGGATTGTTTTTTAAGACATTTTCAATTCCCTTCTTTGAAAGTCCATACCCCTCATCAGCACGGTCCGGAATATAGGGAATCACATTTTTTGTCTTTGAATAAAGAGTTTCCCAAAGTATTGCACAACTTGTAATACCGTCAACATCGTAGTCACCAAAAATTATTATCTTCTCACTTTTCTCAATGGCTTTTTCTATCCTCTTTTTAAATTTTAAAAACGCCTTCTCATCTATACCGCATGAAGTAAGTGTTGTTTTAGTGATGTCTGGATTTAAGAATGTTTGGATATCCTTCTTTGAAACTAGATTTCTGTTCTTAAGTAGTATTTTAACAATCTCATCAACTGTTTTTTCAACCTTGTCCCCTGTTTCCTGATGAATAATTTTCCAATGTTTCATGATATACTTTTTTATAGTAACTCTCATAATAACACATGGATTTATCTATCAAAGACGAGGTTAAAAATATTTATCATCAACTTGAAAATGCAGGATATGAAGTCTATCTTGTGGGTGGATGTGTCAGAAATTTATTGATGAATATTCCGGTCACTGACTGGGACATGACAACAAATGCCACACCAGAACAGATTCAAGAAGTATTTCCGGACTCTTTTTGCGACAATGACTTTGGTACAGTTGGCGTAAAGTACCCCACTCAAATAGATGGCCAAAAAGATTATGCAGAGGTAACCACATTTCGGACCGAATCAGCATATACAGATCATAGGCACCCGGGGGAAGTATCATGGGGTAAAACGTTAGAAGAAGATGTAACAAGGAGGGATTTTACAGTAAATGCTCTTGCTATAAAATTGATTGAGAATGATAAGGTTGAAATAATCGATAAAGTAAATGGGCAGGAAGATCTTAAGAAAAAACTTATAAGGGCAGTTGGCAATGCTGATGAAAGGTTCAAAGAGGATGCTCTGAGACTTATGCGTGCTATTAGATTTTGTGCACAACTCAATTTTGAGATAGAAGAACAAACGCTTTTGGCAATCAGAAATGACTGTCACCTTATTGAGCATATTTCTTCCGAAAGGATAAGGGATGAAATAATAAAAATTCTGTCAACAGATCATGCATACGACGGCATAGTATTACTTGATGAGATTGGAATCCTTGATATTATTTTTCCAGAACTACTTAAGGGTAAAGGTATTTCACAAGCAAGGCCCGGAAGACATCACACAACAGATGTATTCACTCATAACCTTCTGTCACTCAAAGAGTGCCCATCAACAAATCCGCTTGTAAGATTTGCGGCGCTTCTTCACGATGTCGGAAAACCATATGTTGCGGCTACAGATAATGACGGATACATTATTTTTTACAACCATGAAGTAGTAGGGGCAAAAGTTGCAAAAGAAATTGCAGAAAGACTAAGATTCTCAAACAAAGACAAAGAGAAAATATATACGCTTATCCGTTGGCACATGTTCACGGTTGATGAGCACATAACAGATAGCGCTGTGAGGCGTTTTATAAGACGTGTTGGACTTGAGAACGTAAAAGATATGATTGATCTTCGTATTGGAGACAGACTTGGTGGGGGAACGCAAACTGCCGAATCATGGAGACTTAGAAAATTCAAAGAGAGACTAGAAGAACAGCTCAATCCACCATTCTCTATAAATGATATGGCACTAGACGGAAATGACATCATGACAGAACTTAACATAAAACCTGGAAGAAAAGTTGGAGATATTTTGCAAAAGTTATTTTTGGAAGTTGATGAGGATTTGTCAAAAAATAACAAGGAGTATCTCATGAATAGACTACATGAAATCGAAAAAGAATAGGTCCTCACTTATCATTTCTTTCATCAAAAAAAATTACATTCCTATTTCGATTGCTTTCGTGTTTTTTGTAGCATATCTCACTCTTTCCCTCATTAAACACTATTCGTATCTTTCCGGATATGACCTTTCTATAATCGACCAGGCAATATGGAAATATTCTAGATTTCTAAATCCAATTTCAACAACTCATGTATACTACGACGCACCCATATATTTCGATCATTTGGAAATTATTCTTATTTTACTTGCCCCTATTTATTGGGTTATAAACAGTGTGCATGTTTTGATTATTCTTCAAGTTGCAAGTGTAATTGGCTCAGGTGTTGCCGTATATTTGTTAGCTAAGAAATATGGATTAAAACCAATTGTTTCAAACGCTCTACTTGCATCATACCTTGCATTTTTCGGTTTACAGTTTGCAGTTTGGTCGGATGTTCATACGTTGGTATTTGCGGTTGTTTTTATTTCTTGGTTTTTGTATTTCCTTGAAAGTAAAAAAAATAAGCTTTCCTATCTTTTTTTGATACTCGCCATAATCTGTAAAGAAGATATAGCTCTTTTGACACTTATTATCAGTATCACTTATTTTCTAAAAAACAAAACAAGAACTTCTATAATTTCTGGGATTATTTCTCTCCTCTATTTAATTTTTGTTTTCTTTATCTACTTTCCGAATGTTGTACCTGGAGGATATCATTTTGCAAACCCCAACGGTCTTTTAAGTGACTTAAATCCATACTATTTTATTGATTCAGTCGACAAACAAAAAACATTTTTGTATTCTTTAGGATGGTTTGGTTTTCTCCCCTTATTTTCTTTCATATATCTTATTCCTTTTGTCGGGGATTTGGGCCACTATTTTGTTTTGGGTCACATTGCTATTAGGACTGAAGGAATTTTTCTCCATTACAGAAGTACGGTGGGATTACTTCTAGTCTGGCCAACAATTATTGCTATGTCCAAATTTAAAAGACTTAATAATTGGAAGACTGCTTTGTATCTTCTTGTTTGTGCAGCGATACTACAATATTATCTTCACCTCCCGTTAAGTTATCTGACAAAAAAGTACTTTTGGACAATCCCTCCGGAAGTTGCCAATATCAATCAGATAGTAAAACTGATGCCTAATGATGAATCTCTAGTTACTCAGATTAATATTGGTGCCCATCTTGCCCACAGAAAAGAACTTTACACGTTATTCCCAAGCTTAAGAGACTTTAAAACTAACAGCCCATGCGGACTTCCAACATGCAGGTGGTTTCGCGTGGGTGGAAATCCAAAATATCTACTAATAGATACAGGAAATACATGGAATAGTCTTCATTTTCTTGGAAGCCGGGATGATTTTATGAATGGAATAACAAATTTAGAACGAAATGGAAATATTGTTTTAGTAAAACAGATAAATACTTCAAAACTCTACAAAATACTCAAGAAGATATAAATTTGGTACAATTAGGCAATGCCCCCAGTACTAGAAGTTATCAGCTTAACAAAAAAGTACGGCTCCTTTACTGCCGTTGATAATATATCTTTCTCTTTAGAGAGAGGTAAGATCCTGGGTTTTCTTGGTCCTAATGGTGCCGGAAAAACAACAACTATCCAAATGCTTTTGGGTATCAGTTCTACTACTTCAGGAACTATCACTTACTTTGGAAAAGACTTTTTTAGAAATAGACAACAAGTGCTACAAAAGATTAACTTCGCATCAGCCTACAATACACTTCAAGGAAGAATAACAGTCCGGGAAAATCTGTTAGTTTTTGGAAGACTTTACAATGTAAAAAATGTCGATAAGAAAATCTCTGAGTTATCTGGTTATTTCGAAATTGAAGACATTCTTGATCAAAGATTTTGGGATCTTTCAGCAGGGCAAAAAACAAGAGTAAACATTGTAAAAGCACTTCTCAACGACCCAGAATTATTGTTGCTTGATGAACCTACTGCGTCTCTAGATCCTGATATCGCAGACAAAGTTTTGAGTTTTATCGAAAAATTACGTGAGGATAAAAAACTTTCAATACTCTACACCAGTCACAATATGGAAGAAGTAACACGCATCTGTGATGAAGTCATAATCCTCAACCATGGAAAGATTGTGGCTCACGATACCCCACTACAACTTACAAAAAGAATAGATGCAGCACAGTTAAAACTAACTTTTGAAGGAGACAAAAAAAGAGTTGAAAAGTATCTATCGGAAAAAGATCAGAAATTCTCCTTCCCAAATAAATTTACTGTGCTTATAGATACCAAAGAGACTCTTATTCCAAAATTGATCTTTGGAATCAGCAACGAGGAAATATATATTACGGATATTGAAGTAAAAAAACCAACTCTTGAAGATGTATTTTTAAATATTGCCAGAAACGAATAGTATGCTAAATCGGATCATTGCAATCATGCAGCAGGAGTATTTTATAACCAAAAGGTCTTTGGAAGTTATTTTTGATCTTTTTATATTTTCATCGATTACGGTTACTGTTTTTAGTTTTGTTTCTAGATATCTTGCAGGAAGCTCAAATCCCACAGGGGCTTACTATCTCATAATCGGACTTGTTTTGTGGGAGATAATAAGAATTGGGCAATACTCGATAACTGTTTCTGTTCTTTGGAATGTCTGGTCGAGGAATCTGAGTAATATGTTTGTAACTCCTCTTTCAACAATTGAGTTCTTTCTTGCTCTCATGATAAGTTCTATCTTTAAGTGTGCTCTTGTCTTGATTCTTCTAATACTCATAGTCTATTTCACTGCGGGGTTTAATGTCTTACAGATAGGAATTACAAATCTTATTCTGAATTTCGTAAATCTAATAATTTTCTCATGGGCAATTGGGATTTTTCTTACTGGTGTGATATTTAGATTTGGTACGAGAATCCAAGCAATGTCATGGGGCTTTATTTTTCTGTTTCAACCATTAACTGCTTCCTTTTTCCCGATATCTATTTTGCCAAAACCGCTTCAGGTGATCTCTCACTATATTCCGGCAACTCACGTTTTTGAGAGTGCTCGAAAAAACCTCAATACAACAACGACGGATTGGGGAAGTTTCTTTTTTGCATTTTTTCTTAATATGATTTATTTAGCTATCAGTTGGTTACTTTTTTATTATTTTTACAAGAAATCATTGTCGACTGGTCAATTCGCCAGAAACGAAGGATAGTATTGTATAATATAAACTATGTTAAAAGACGTCATCCAGGAAGATTTGAAACAAGCGATGCTTGATAAAGCTGAAGAAAAGCTGTCTACTATACGCATGTTAAAATCAGCTCTTCAATATCACGAGATCCAAAAAGGAGGGGCAGGATATACTGCAACTGATGAGGATGTTGTTGAAGTTGTCGGTCGTGAGATAAAAAAAAGACGCGAGTCCATTGAGATGTATGAGAAGGGAAACCGTCAAGAACTTGCAGACAAAGAAAAGCGGGAACTAGAAGTACTGCAAAACTATTTGCCAGAACAGTTATCTGAAGATGATATAAGAGCGCTTGTTGATGAGGCTATTGCCACAACTGGGGCTTCTTCCATGCAAGACATGGGAAAAGTAATGGGAATATTGTCGGCAAAAACTAAGGGCAAAGCCGAAGGGTCAGTCGTTTCTACAATCGTCCGCGAAAAA
>CAZAJO010000009.1:38961-41339 GCA_964485575.1 uncultured Gammaproteobacteria bacterium
TATTCAGGAGTTTTTTAAGAGTTATTCCACGCTTGTTAAGATCATACCATTCGATAAGAACTGCACTTGCTATAAATATTGAAGAATATGTTCCTGTTATTATTCCAACCAAAAATGCGACGATAAACCACTTTATGCTTGCTCCTCCAAAAAGTAAGAGCGCAAAAAGAACAAGTACTACCGTAAGTGACGTATTCAAAGATCTTGCTAAGGTCTCGTTAAAGCTTTGGTTTACCACTTCTTCAAAAGTGTGGTTTCTTACATTCTTTATCAAGTTCTCCCGTATTCTGTCAAACACAACAATTGTGTCGTGTACTGAAAATCCCATGATGGTAAGAACAGCGGTTATGAAAAGAACATCAACCTCAACCCCAAAAAATACTCCAAGAAGGGAAAATGTACCAACAACAATCAATACGTCATGTACAAGTGCAACAATCGCACTGATTCCGAATTTCCAAGACGATACAGGCTTTGAAACAGTTCTAAAAGCAAATGCTATGTAAAGTGTTATTGCTAGTATTGCAAGCCCAATAGCTTTGAGAGCATTATTGGTCGTTTCCGATCCGATTATAGGTCCTAGTGTGTCAAAACTTTTCTCCTTTATGTTTATTTTCCGCTCTAAGGCTTTTGCAAGAACTTGGTTTTTCTGTGCATCAGTTATCTGATCGGTTCTTATCATCACATCCTTGTCAGAATTTTTTGTGATAGTTACTACATTTATCTTTTGGTCAGTAAATATCTCTTTGATCTTGACAACATCAAGCGGTTTTCCATCGGTTGATGCTACATCCAGCTTTGAACCTCCTGTAAATTCGATAGACAATTTAAAACCAAATAGAACGATTGAGACAAGTCCAACAACCGTAGCAATGGCAGAAACGGTTAAAAATATTCTTCTTTTTCCAACGATATCCATATTTTTATTTTTTAGCTTTTAGCTTCTTTTCTTTTGTGTCGAAAACAAATAGTAAATTTCTTGTGATAGTGATCGCAGAAAACATACTAACTACTATCCCCAAAAATAAAGTTAAAGCAAATCCCCTCACTATTCCACTCCCAAAATAGAACAGGATCACACAAGTGATGATACTTGTTATATTTGAATCACGGATTGAGGTCCATGCTCTAGAAAACCCATTTTTCATAGCAATATCCCGTGGCTTTCCTCGACGCAGTTCTTCTTTCATTCTTTCAAAAATCAAGATGTTTGCATCAACTGCCATACCTATTGAAAGTATAAATCCTGCAATACCCGCAAGCGTTAAAGTCACTGGAATAAGCTTATAAATAAATAGTGTAATCACCGTATACATGGCAAGTGCTACACAAGCAATCACTCCCTCTTTCCTGTAAATATATGTCATGAAGAATATGATAGACAAAAATCCGATGATTGCAGCAAACATACTTTTATGCAGTGAGTCTATACCCAAAGATGGTCCCACCGAAGATTGCGCGATTACATGAAGTGGTGCGGGAAGCGCTCCTGCATTAAGAGCTATCGCTAGATTTTTTGCGATATCTGAAGTAAAGCTTCCTGATATTACAGCAATTCCATTTGCAATTTCTGTTTGCACTACCGGTGCACTGATGACTTGATTGTCCAAAGCTATAGCGACAGGACGTCCGATATTTCTTTTTGTAATTTCATCGAAATATTTTGCTCCTTGTTTTGTGAACTGAATTTGCACTTGTGGCTTTCCCGTAGTCTGATCAAAAACAACGGTTGCTTTTTGCAAGTCTTTTCCTGAGAGTTGAGTCGGGACTGGGTTTGCTCCAATCGCTTGTGAGAGAGAATATTCGAACATATCTTTTCCTGGCGCAGTGAGCGGTTTTCCTTTCCCACCCTCCCAGAAAGTAAGTTGCGCGGTTGCACCTATAAGATCAATTGCCTGTGAGACATTGGACATTCCCGGAAGGTCAACGACAATACGGTATTCGTTACCAAGTTTTATCGTCTGGATGGTAGGCTCTGACACACCCAGATAATTTATGCGCCTTTCTATGATGTCTCTTGCGCTCTCAAATGCATCTTGCTGTGCTTCTTTCTTGACATCTTTCATGTCAACCGTATAAGTCAATTGAGTTCCTCCTTGAAGATCTAGACCCAGCTTGTATGAAAGGTCTTTTTGAAGAGGTATACCCAAAAACCCAAGATCAAATTTTTGAGGATCAATAACCGCATTTAGTACTTGCTTGTTCTTTTCAATGAACGGAATCTTTACTGACCGAAGATCAATCTTTCCAGGAATATTTTGTAACAATAGGAGGATTGAGATTACAGAAATAATCCAAATAAATATTTTTGAATTTCGCATAGGGATATATTTTACAAAAATCTTTGGCTAACGCTAAATATTTTTGAATTTCGCATA
>CAZAJO010000009.1:41439-67568 GCA_964485575.1 uncultured Gammaproteobacteria bacterium
GGATATATTTTACAAAAATCTTTGGCTAACGCTAAATATTTTTGAATTTCGCATAGGGATATATTTTACAAAAATCTTTGGCTAACGCTAAATATTTTTGAATTTCGCATATAGGAATAATTATTCTTTAACCAATGCTTCTTCATCGCCAAGAAGCATCACCCGTGAACCGTAAATGATTGAGGAAATAAAAGGATCACGTCTACCTTTTCTGAAATTAAATTCATCCTCATTCATAATTGTATAATTAATTTCTCTTTTTTTCAGCTCTTCTTCCTTTTTGATGATCAATGATAGTTCTGGCAACACAACAATCCCAACGACTAATAGATCAACACTGTCGCCAGTGTCTGAAGAGTTCTTGGCAAAATCCCCTGATAGCATCGCGTACTTGATTCTGCCCAGTTTTGCCCTATTTTTGATTATATCCCGACCAAGTCCAGAATCCTTTGCATGAATCTTTACAAGATCATTGTAGAAGGGATAAGAAGTATCGAGGGAATAGTAGACCCTATTTGCGCGAGCTTCACGATTTAGAATTCCTTTTTTTTCAAGAAGCATCAACTCTCGTCTGACAGCATTGATCTCCTCGTCGACTCTTCTTACGATCTCTCTAACGTGAAACATTTCGCCTAAGTTATCCAGAAAAAGGTGTAATATTTTGATGCGGGTTTTGGAAGTAATCAAATCATCAAACATATGGTTCTGAGTACATATATTATACTAGTCCTTTAAGATTTACAAGAGAGAATAGGGGAACAATATTGAATTTTACTTAACGGTCACGTCTGTCGTAGGAGAAACTATAGAAAACCAGATCTTTCCACGGTTAAGTTCTATGTCTTTGCCTCTTTTATCTTTTAGATATAGATGAGCTGTCCTTGATTTTTTGGACCATGTTGCATCTGTCTCTACTCCATCCATAAATACCTTTGCATTTCCTGTCCCCTTTGTGCCATAGAGCATGTGAAGATTGCCTTCATATCCATCGTTTGCACGGCTCTCTCTCATGAATAATACGACCACGTTCTTTGCAGTCAATTGTTTTTTCGTATTAAGATCCAGATGAGGTTTCCCCCCATTGGTCCTCAAATATGAATTTGTTGTCTTGTCATATGTCCAAAGTACACTAAAGTCGCCGTATCCATCCCAGAAGTCATACTTTACTGTCTGAGCAGCAGGGCGAGCAGCAAGCGCTGCGTCTTCCTTGAAAGTATACGGAACATAGTCTTCATCCCACTTGTCTCCATCTTCGTTCACATTCGTGATCTTTCGTGATTTAGCAGCATAGTCCCACAATTTCGTAGTTGAAGAGTACATAGTATGTTCTGTGGCTACCGTTCTACCCAATCTATCATAGTCTCTCAGAAACACAGGAAAACCAATGGAGAATTGATTAAGGTCATTGACCCCTGCCCACCCATACGTCTCTATCTGTCCGAGAGCATCAGCTTGACCATCACTATTTGCACCTCCAACATGAGCATATAGTGGGAATGCACCATATTCAGAGAGGAAATCTACAAAGTACGTTCTTGCAGACCTTACTGGTCCTACAACTTCTGCATCCTGACAATAATATACGGCTAAGAATCTTGTTATTCCACCTTCAGCAATTACCTCATAAACAACGTCAGCAAAGGAAATACCGCTTTGTGGTCGGGCTTCAGTATGGTTTTCAATCATAACACCCAATGGTTCATGCTTTTCCCACCATTGTCGTTGTTGCTTTGAAAATTTTTCCCCACTTATAGGGCAACTTTCAGTCTTCGGAAGAGTATCGTCAAACATCAATTTTCCATTAGCGGTCTTTTTAGGTGCGGCAACTGGGGTGTTGCTCGGTCCTGAAAGTCCACTAAAGATAAGAAAAGAAATAACTGCACTTACGATATAAACAACAATACCGGTTATTAATATTTTTGAATTCATACTATTTTTACTTTCTACTTTCTTTTCTTTCACAACCTCTTCCTGCATATCATCTTTTGGCTCTCTTAGTAGCCGACTTTATTGCTTTTACTTCGTCATTTGACAATTCGTGCTCTACTCCGCGCCCATTACTTATCTTCTTAGCATACCATCTTGTACCATTTCTTGTGTGAAGTCCAGAGATGACTACTCCAGATTCTTGCTCATCAATAAGTGCTAGGATAAAACTTTGGTCTCCTCCAGTATCATTGAATGGATTAAACCGAACTAGCCCTATCTTTTGTATATAGAATTGCGAGTCAAATATCAAGCCCTCAACTTTCTTATTCGTTTCAACAAGGGTTTGACTCAATTTTTTTTCATGATCAAGCACACTATTTAACAGATCAATTATCGTTTCTTTCTTTTCGCCTGTCGATATTTTTTGTAGAGATGTCCATATTTTATAGAAGAAGTATGATAGTACTCCGTTCCACACTATCAAGATAACAACGAGAATCAAAAGGGGGATCGAATTCATAAGCGTCTTACCATTTTAGTATCTTGAAAATGGAGAGTCAATATGATAACTTGAGGCTCTATGTCCAAGAAAAGAAAAACAAGAAAGCAGAAAGAATTAGCTTCAGTAAGACATCAGGTCGAGATTGAGAATCAAACTCATCATATCCATCAAGAAGCCCCAACTTATTCCATCCCAAGCCTGAGCACTCCTGAGCCCAAGGCAAGAATAAAGGTAGACATCAAACCAAAAGATTCTTCGGTAGAACAAAAGGATGCAGAGTATCTAAAGCATGACATAACTGCAATTACTGCTGCGTCTGGAATTGTTGCTGCTTTTGACGTTCTTCTTTTTGCATTACTTACAAGCGGATTTCTCCACCTTAACTTTTTAGGATATTAACCTACTGCAACCAATGCTCTCCCAGTTGAAGGAGGCGGAACAGGATCAGGATCACTGTCATCTTTTCTTCCTTGTCTTTCAAATAATAGTTTTATTTTTTTCAGATCTTCTATATTCTTTGTAAACCATAGGTAGCTTACATTAAGCTCGACAATGCCTTCGGGATCTTTTACGTTTTTGAGAGTTTGTATAAAATCTTGTATTTCAGAAAAATGTCTTTCAACAATTGGGACTTCAACTCCCTCATCTAAAGCATGAAGTATGTCAGGAGTTTGTGGGGCGTAGGTGTGTATCAAAATATATTGTTCCTCTGGGCTTAAGAAGGTAATGCCGGTGTTACTTAATGCAACAAAATCTCTTGGGTTCTTTAGAAAGAAACTAAATCGCAAAATTGAAGGTAGATCATGATACAGTACAGTTTCATCCTCCATTTCTTCCGTAACAAAATTAGCCGCTCCATAGGGATTTATATATGGTTGGTTCTCAAACTGGAATTGTTCATTTATTATATCTATATATCCTTCAATATTGTCAAAATTGAATTTCCTTCTTAGAAAAAGGTCATACGACTGATCCCAAGGAACCTCCTTGTCCTTTTCAAAATCCGTCCTCTTATAATATGATTCAGCATTTTCAAATGGATTGAACGGTACTCCAGGAACAATTCTTAGGACATTGTTATCTGGTGGGGTAGATTCTCTTTCACTTGGTTGCATGAGGAGGATTATACACCTTAGGGGTAGGTGTTGCCTCAGGTTCTTTGTAGTGAACGAGTCTATATATTTTTACGAACGGCACACTCCACTCTCCAGTGATTTCTGCTCTTCCAAAACCGGAAACTTCCCACAGAGAGTTACCGAGAGGATGGCATTCTTGGTCTTCACAAACGACCATTAGCTGATCTGTTACACTTTTGCGTTCAGGATCAACAATAATATTTTGCAACGTCACAGGCGCTCTATTTTCTATCTCAAAGAAATAACGGTATACATGATCTGAATTGCCTTTTGTAAGAAGAGCAAAATTAAATGGTTTCCCACCCGTCTGTGCAAGCACTGCCTCAGCAATCCTTCTTGCCTGATCCCTTTGCTTGTTACCCTGATAGCGGAAAGGGTTGCCCGAAAGATTGATTACGACAAGAATAATAAAGACTATTCCGGCAACTATTCCCATCCACCTGAATTTCTTTAATTCACTGATATGATTGAGTAGCCCTCCCACGAGAAGAAATGGCACGGGGAACATAAAGCCTAAATAATAATCATAGATTGATTTTTTATAGAGTCCGAAAAGTAATATCCCGAAAAATAACCAGAGACCCAGAAGTAGTACCTTCAATTTTTCTTTAACATACTTGAGTGCAAAGATAGATACAATTGCAAGCACAATTGTTCCCACAAACCAAACCTGAAGATTTGTGTGTAATCCTACATTGATCTGATCAGGTGGTGGGAATTTCGTGACCAGTCTTCCAAAAAGTCTAAAGAATACATCCCATATATTTCCGATAAATGACTGGTGTATGTTGTATCCCTTCGCTGCATTATCTTCAAAAATAAATCGCAGGATCGTTGTGATATTTGGGAATCCGTGTCTCACTTCGAAAGCCAAGAATGGAGATATACCAACTACAAAACCTACAAATATCTCACCGTAATGCGAAAGAATTCTCTTGATGACATTTTCTTTCCTTAGCAGCCACTCTCCTGAAAGGACAAAAAAGAAAATGATTACTGCCAAAAAAGTTGAGAGGTAATGAAGCTGCATTGCTATTCCCAGAAGGAAGCCAACTAATATAAATAATTTATAAGACTGCTTCTTTAAAGCGACAAACAACAGGTAGAGCATGAGGATTGAAAAAAATGGCATGACATTTGGGTTCCATGAGGAACGGGAATACGCAATAACTAATGGTGAGATAGCGTACAAAGATGCTGCGATTAGTCCAGCACGAGCATTGAAGAACTTAAGTCCAACATAGTAAACCAAAAAAACCGTTGCAACACCAAAAAGAGCTACCATTATTGCAGGTCCTACGGGATCTAGGTTGGACATGAAAAGAAATGGCGCCATCATGTAGTAATAGATAGGACCTAAGAAAAAGTCGCCAGCACTTGCGCGTGGCCCAAGAAGTGTAAAGTTCCCTTGTAAAATATCTTTTGCTACAATCGCATCTCTTCCCTCATCCCCCAAGAAAGTCATATAGTCGGAAATCTTATAAATCCTGAAAAAAGCAGCGATTACAAGTATTACTAACAAGAGGAGAATCTCTATCTTGTGGTGGGAAATATATTTTTTGATTTTTTCAAACATGTGAGATGCCTATTTCTTTCTCCAGATGAACTTTGAATAAACAAAGAAATTCCAAACGAGAAGAATTCCGGTACCTCCTATAAAGTAAATGAAGTAGTCTTTTTGCTCAGTTATGAAATGAACTCCGATAAAAATAGTACCCGTCTGAATTACGATTACACCAAAAGCTGAAGTCATGTAGAACTGGAGCATCTTGAGGATATATTTCCAAAAACTGCTTGCCTTGTGATGCTTAAAGGTCCAAAGGTTGTTTAAATTATAATTTGAAAATATTGCTACAACAGCTCCAATCAAGTTAGCGTAGTAAGGCACCCAATGCAATTTGTCAACTAAAATACGCAATATAATTGCATTTACTAAGAATCCAAATCCCCCAACTATTATGAATTTTCCAAATGGTCCCGTTGCTACTTCCTTTATTCTTTCTGTTATTACGTATTTCAAGACGTTGACGATATAAGCAAGTGGTGCAATCTTTGAATCCCCCACCCGTCTAACTCTAAAATGGATAGGCACCTCTCCTGCTTTAAATCCATCCAATAATGTCTTGTATAGGAAAGCTACTTGGAAAGTGTATCCTTTGTATTCACGTACTTTCTCTTTTTCTTTGACAAATACCTCTTTTTTGATTGCTCTATATCCTCCTGTCCAGTCATGAAGAAAAAATCTTCCAGTAATTATCCTCATAAGAATGTTTGCAGTTACAGAAAAAAGTTTTCTTTGGATTGGCCATTTTGCTGGCATCGATCCTCCACCACTGTATCTGGTCCCACTCACAACGTCATATCCTTCTTCCATTTTCTTGATAAATGAAGGAACAGCTCGTGGATCGTGTTGTAGGTCAGCGTCAATACTTATAACAACGTCTGCCCCTTCGTGTTCTACTGCATACCCCATCGCTCTGACATATGCTGCTCCGAGTCCTTTTTTCTCTCCTTGATTGATACCCAAATTTTTATATTTACCCATAAGTTCACGGACCACATCCCCGGTTCCGTCAGGTGAATTATCATCAGCAATTAAGATATGCATGTCATGATTTTTGATCTGAGGAAATACTTCTTCTTCAAAAATAGTGATCAATTCCCTAACATTTTCTTTTTCGTTGTATGCAGCGGAAACTATAAAAATTTTACTCATAGTGTTTTTACGTACTCTATCATCTTCATGAGGCCATCATTCAAAGTCACTTTCGGTTCCCATTGGAGAAGATTTTTGGCTTTTGTTATATCTGGGCATCTTCTCAATGGATCATCTTTTGGAAGATCTTCTGTGTGCACTATCTCACTTGAAGAATTTGTCAGCTCTTTTACTATTTGTGCGTATTCAATTACCGTATGCTCTTCAGGATTGCCTAAATTTACTACCTCACCCCTCGTATTCTCATAAAACATAAGTCGTGAAAGTCCTTCAATAAGATCGTCGACATAACAAAGAGAACGTGTTTGTGATCCGTCCCCAAAAATTGTGATAGGTTCATTGGCTAAAGCTTGCATGATGAATCGTGCGATCATCCGAAGATCATCTTTGTGCATATTTGGTCCGTAGGTGTTAAAAATCCTGACGATCCGGGCGTCAACATCTTTTTCACGCCAAAAATACGAAGTGATTGTTTCGCCAAATCTTTTCGCCTCATCATAGACTGCACGAGGACCTGTGGTTGAGACGTTTCCACGGTATTCTTCCTTCTGTGGATGCTCTAGAGGATCACCGTAAGCCTCCGAAGTTGAGGCAAAAAGAAATTTTGCGTTATTTTTCTCAGCAAATTTCAGAAGCTCCAAAGTACCTAGGGTGTTTACCATCATAGTTTCCATAGGCAACGAATGATACGAAATTCGACTGTGATGATTTGGTGATGCTGGTGAGGCAAGATGAAAAACTACCTCAGCAGTCATGTCATCCGGAAGAGGTTTTGTGACGTCATGATTAACAAATTTAAATGCACTGTTTTCTACAAGTCCAGCTATATTTGATTCGGAACTTGATATTAGATTGTCGACAGCTATGACTTCGTGTCCCTCATTCAATAGTTTTTTAGATAAGTTCGATCCAATAAATCCAGCACCACCAGCAACTAGTATTTTACTCATATAAGATTGTTACGAAATGTACATTTATTGTATCAAAAAAATGGAATTTAAAAGAGTGTTACTGCAGTAGAATTTAATGTTCGTTTTTCTTTTCTGCCTCAAGGTCAGCCTTTACCATCATCTCTACGAGTTCTTTAAAACTAGTTGAAGGCTTCCAGCCCAAAACCTTCTCGGCTTTCGAGTAATCCCCTATGAGTGAGTCAACCTCAGCAGGTCGCATGAATTTAGGATTATTTGATTCAACGTGAGACTGCCAATCCTCGATCCCAACAACTTTAAATGCTTCAGCAACGAATTCTTCGATACTATGAGTCTCACCTGTTGCGATAACATAATCATCCGGGCTGTCTTGTTGCAACATTCTCCACATTCCCTCTACATAATCTCCTGCAAATCCCCAATCACGCTTACTGTCTAAATTACCCAAAACTACCTTGTCTTGCTTACCAAGTGAAATCCTTGCAACTGCATGGGAAATTTTTCTTGTTACAAATTCGATTCCACGACGAGGAGATTCGTGATTGAACAATATTCCGGAGCAGGCAAAAATATTATAACTTTCTCTGTAATTGAGTGTTATATAGTGTCCATAAACTTTCGCGACTCCGTAGGGGCTTCTGGGATAAAATCTCGTAGTTTCTCTTTGTGGAACTTCTGTCACTTTCCCAAACATTTCAGATGATGATGCTTGATAAAATTTTGCTTTTGGTGCAGCTGTTTTTACTGCCTCAAGCATTCTTGTAACACCTAAAGCTGTATATTCTCCGGTCAGAACGGCTTGATTCCAAGATGTTTTAACAAACGATTGAGCTGCTAAGTTATAAACTTCATCAGGTTGGGATTCATGCAAAGCATCATCTAATGATTTTTGGTCCAAGAGATCTCCGGAGATCAACTCTACTTTATCAAGCAGGTGTCTGATGTTTTCAGTGTTTGGGGTTGAAAGGCGTCTTACTAATCCATAAACTTGATAGCCTTTTGAAAGAAGTAGTTCAGCGAGGTAGCTTCCGTCTTGCCCTGTTATTCCCGTGATAAGTGCCTTCTTCATATAATGTTAATAATTCTAAACAATATTGCGCCAATAGTCCAGGGTATCTTTCAGCGTTTGCTCAAGTTCAATTTCGGGTTTCCATCCGGTTGCATGGTGAAGTTTTGAGTAATCACAAAGAAGTTCCGGTATGTCACCCGGTCTCATAAGAGCCGGATCTTTTTCGACAATTATCTCTTTCTCTGAGAAAGACAATAAAATATCCAATACCTCTTTTATCCTGTGGGATTTACCAGAACCGACGTTATACGCCTCACCTGGCTCTCCTTTCAACATGATCAACTCATACGCACGCATCGCATCCCGTACGTCTGTAAAATCGCGTTTTGCCTCTAGATTTCCTACTCGAAGTATGGGCTCTTTTATTCCCTTCTCTATTTCCGCGATCTGCTTTGCAAATGATGGAACGACAAAAATTGGAGCGTGATTTGGCCCTACTGTATTGAAAGTTCTGACTATTATCGCTTTCACGTTTTGAGAATGAGAATATTGGTATCCTAAATAATCCTGAGCGATCTTGCTGACTGCATATGGGGACAATGGGCGAAGAGGTGTATCTTCTTTCATAGGCAGATCAGATTCTTTAGCGGCTCCATAAATTTCAGCTGATGAAACGACAAGGACCCTGGTCTCCATAAGCTGAAGCTGCTTAACGGCTTCAAGAATATTTAACTGTCCGCTTATGTTGGTGGTTATTGTGTCTGAAGGATTTTTAAAACTTTCACCCGGGCTTGTCAGAGCTGCTAGGTGGTATATGTAGTCAGGTGAAACTTTTTCGATAGCACTTTTTAAAGCTTGAAAGTCCTGGATATCTACTGAAAAGAGGTTCCCGTTATCAGAATTATTCCCATCTGGCTTTACCGTTCCATAAACTTCGTATCCCTTTTTCAAGAGTAGATTGTTGAGATGAGTGCCTGCAAACCCATTTATTCCAGTGACAAAAGCTTTTGGCATGATTAACGTCCAACTCCCATGTATTTAAATCCGAGGGATTTTATTTTTTCCGGATCATATATATTTCTTGCGTCGATAATGTTTTGACCTTTCATATTCT
The DNA here is from genome assembly GCA_964485575.1 of uncultured Gammaproteobacteria bacterium. Lineage (GTDB taxonomy): Bacteria > Patescibacteriota > Microgenomatia > Levybacterales > GWA1-39-11 > JAUSNA01. The sequence continues at coordinate 50,775 of CAZAJO010000009.1, forward strand.
CTTTTATTCTCGCAAAGTCCAGTTCCTTGAATTCATTCCAGTCAGTAACAACTATTAGAAGGTCTGCGTCTTTTGTCACGCTATATGAATCTTCAGAATAAGATATTCCTGTAATTATTTTTTTTGCCTTTTCCATGGATTGAGGATCATAAGCAGTTATCTCTGCCCCTTTTTCTTTGAGCCATTCAATAATTTCAATTGATGGAGCAAATCTCATATCATCTGTATTTGGTTTAAATGCCAATCCTAGAATTCCGATCTTCATACCCTCAAGATTACCAAGTAATTTTTCTGCCTTCTCAACGACTGATTTTTTAGCAGAGTGATTTACGTTCTCAACCTCTTTTAGTAGTTCGAAGTCGTAGTGATAGTCTTTAGCGATAGAAATAAGCGCTTTGACATCTTTTGGAAAACAACTTCCACCATAACCAGGTCCAGGTTGAAGGAAGTAATTCCCGATTCTTTTATCAAACCCTATTCCTTCAAGAACACGAAGAGCATCTGCTCCGGTTACTTCAGAAAGCTGTGCTATAGAATTTGCGAATGATATCTTCATGGCCAAAAAAGAATTGGCTGCATACTTTATCATCTCTGCAGTCTCAAGATTGCAAAGAACAAGAGGACAATTCGTATTTTCTTGCAATGGTTTGTGTAGTTGGACCAGAAGATCTTGAGCTTTTTTTGTTTCTGTTCCTATGACTATTCTGTCCGGATATAATGTGTCTGAGATAGCTGACCCTTGTCGCAAAAACTCAGGACATGAAGCAATATCAAATTCCGCTTTCGGATTTTTTACTTTAGAGATAAGCTCTTTTATTTTCTTGTTTGTACCGATTGGTACTGTGCTTTTGGTTATGACGACTGTGTATCCTGAGAGGTTTTTTCCTATATTCTCTGCAACTTCAAGAACCGTTGTAAGATCTGCTTCTCCACTTTCCTTTGGTGGTGTTCCAACCCCTACAAATACAAGTTCAGCCTCTTTTACCGAATCGTAATCTAGGGTAAATGTAAGTCTTCCTGCGGCGAGATTTTTTTGTACAAGCTCGGTAAGTCCTGGCTCATAGATATGCACATTTCCGTTATTGAGTTTTTTTACTGTTTCAGGGGTGTGCCCTATGACCGTTACTGTGTTGCCTAAATCCGCGAATATTGAAGCGCTTACTAGTCCTACGTACCCGTGTCCGATGAATGTTATTCTCATTTTTTTATTTAGAATTTAGATTAGTCATTTTACTATGTTGTCGCAATCAAAGCTAGTCCTTCATCAAATGTTTTGGTTTTAAAACCCAAGCTTTCTATTTTTTCGCTTTTCATAATTGAAGTTAGTGGACGGGGTGCTTTATCTTTATAAACGTCTTCTAAATGAGAAGAACCAATCTTTGTAGAAAGGGAAAATGCTTCTTTTATTTTTTCCCCTATCTGCATCGGGCTCAATGAACTACTACCGGTTAAATTGTATATTCCTGTTGCATTTTTTGACAACAAGAAATCCAAACCATATACAATGTCGTCGATAAAAGTTGGGGTTATTACCTGGTCTGATATGAGACTTACCTCATCCCTTGAACTCAAAAAATCGTATAACTTCCAGACGACGTCTTTTTTGACCGGGCTTTTTCGACCATATGGAAAAGAGAGTCTAACTATCAAATTGTTTGCCGTATCAACAACTTTTTCTCCAAAATATTTTGTCATGCCATACCAATCTACGGGATTTGGTTTTGATTCCTCGTCATACGAGCCTTCCTTTCCTGAGAAGACAAAATCAGATGAGATATAGACGAATTTTGCTCCGTTTTTTGTAGCTACCTCATACAGATTTTTTGTCCCAATGCTGTTTACAGCAAATGCTGTTTTTTTATCCTTCCAATCATCGCTATACAGATTTTTTACATCCAAATTGAGTATGTCTGAGGGATCAATTGCCAAATGACTCATATCATCGTCGCGGTCTGTCTCACATCCGTCAACATCTGTTTTTGCCGCTAAATGGATGACGACATCAACTCCTTTACCAAGAAAGAATTCTGAAAGAGATGTCTGGCTTGTTATATCAACCCCATGCTCTGATGAAAGAGGAATAATCTCATGCGTCTCGAAAAGCAGTTCTTCAAACCGGGAACCGATGAGTCCTGAAGCTCCTGACAGAATTATTCTCATAGATTGTAGTGCTCTTTATAATAATCTTTGTAAGTACCCTCTTTTATATCCTTCCACCATTTCTCATTTTCTTTATACCAATCAACTGTCTTAGACAACCATGTATCAAAATCGTTCAATGGCTCCCACCCTAACTCATTGTGTATTTTTGACCAATCGATAGCGTATCTCCTGTCATGCCCCGGTCTATCTTTTACGAATTCTATCTGACTCTCATCCTTACCCATGATTGCTAGAATTTTTTTGACGACTTCTAAATTATTTACATCTTGGGTCATACTACCTACACAATAAGTCACCCCAACTTTTCCCTTTTGAAGAACTAGCTCAATAGCTCTCACATGATCCTCTACGTAGAGCCAATCCCTGACATACAATCCATCTCCATAAACAGGAACTTTCTTTCCTTCCAATAGATTGGTTATGGCAAGTGGGATAAGTTTTTCTGGGAAATGATATGGACCATAATTATTCGCACAATTGGTGATAGTTACCGGTAGGTCAAATGTTTCGTGGTAAGCGCGGACCAAGTGGTCAGAACCTGCTTTACTTGCTGAGTAAGGACTTCTGGGATCGTATGGAGTAGATTCATTGAATTTATCAGTGGTGTCTAGTGCTAAGGCTCCAAATACCTCATCTGTTGAAACATGATGGAATCTTTTAACTTGGTGCTTTACTGCAGCGTCAAGTAACACTTGGGTTCCAAGTACATTTGTCTTCACAAATGCGGCCGGCTCTTTGATGCTTCTATCAACATGGGACTCTGCAGCAAAATGGACTACGATATCAACATCTTTCATGACGTTGTCCACCATTTCAGGGACGGTGATATCTCCTTGAATAAATAGGTAGTTTGGCTTTTTTTCGATTGATGTGAGGTTTTCGAGATTGCCTGCATAGGTCAACTTATCAAAAACGACTACCGTGTCTTGTGGATATTTGTTGACCCAATAAAGGACGAAATTTGAGCCGATAAATCCGGCTCCACCGGTTACTAGAATTTTAGACATTACGTATGTAAGTATACCAAAGTTAGACCGTATCTCAAAAGGTGACGGGGATAGAAAGTGTCTTGTCGTTCTCAGGAAGGCCAGATGGATTGTCTTTCTTTATGACCAATGTTCCATTTTTTGTGGCTGGGGATGAAAAGGTGAGATCTCCTTCAAATGGCACGAAATCCTCACTCATCCAGTCTCCCTTTGCATTAACCTGTACTGTTCCTAAAGAAGTATTGTTGCTGTCCAAAAGCTCAGCCGTAAATGTTCCTTCAAAATACCAAGATCCCTTCGCTTTACCTGTAATTTTTATTGGAGACACAACTTTTTCGTTCTGCGCAGGCGTTACTACCTGAATCTCATCTGAATATGGAAGAGTGGTCGTTTGGGTTTGATTTTCAGTTGGTGGTTGAGTAACCTTTGGTTTTGTAAAAACAAAATATGAAATTGCTCCGATAATAAGAACTATTATTGCCAAAACAATAAGAAGCATGTGATTATTTTTCTTCTTTTGTGCCATCAATTAATTGTAGCAGAAACGGAAATTCCATGTAAGGTTCGTTAAAACTTGAAGATCCCATGTGTCCTTGTCCTTTCATAAGAATAAATTTACCTCCAACTTTTTGTTGGATATATTTTCCTTGATTTTCATCTGCTCCCCATGGATCATTATCAGAATTTAGTATCACAAATTCCTTACAATGTTTTTTTATTGTTTCCCAAACAAAATCTTCTTTTATGTTCTTTGTATTTGCCGGATCAATTTTTAATGGCTTTGTATAGCCGGCAACTAAGATTGCTTTCTTAATTACTTTTGGAGTTTTTTCAAGAATACTTAAAATCAATGGACACCCTGAGGAATGACCTATCATAATTGTCTCTTCATTTATATCTAGGTTTCCCAAACAAAAATCTGTCTGCTCCTCTAGCTTTGGATCGTCAGTATTGGGAAGCGAAGGTAGAAAGACATCAAATCCTTGCCCCTCAAGTTTTTCCTTTAACCACGGAAGCCACATATACTGCGGATCTTCTCCAGTTCCATGCAAAATTATCACGTTACCTTTCATTTTATTTAAGATAGTACTCCTCTATTGGGGTTGTGCCTTCTGGAAAATCGGGCATATGTTTTGCCCGATCAACAAACTCATCTATGTCATCAAAATTTCTTCTCAATTCTTCTTCTCGTCCAAGAACCACAATACTGTCTCCCGATGCTATCCCTGCATCAAGACTTCTTTCTAAATCTTTGAAGATAAAACAATCTATAAGTGGTCCAGATCCTGGATCTGCAAAATTATCCATATTGTGTACCCAAATGTCAGCCATTCGAGTGTCTTCTAAATTCCATACAAATACAATGTGGTACGTCCCACTCAGAAGAATATTTTTGTTTTTCTCATATAGTTCGTCAAGATATCTTTGAATAGAGCTGGAATCGTTTCTATCAAACAATTTATCTAATGGGTGTTCGTCTTTAATCGGATAGACAATAAGAGGAATATTTTCGAAAGAATGAGTAAATGGTTTATATTGCTTTGCACTCATAGTGTGAGTATATCACCAGGCTCAATTTTTGTGAATGATTGCTTGAAGATCTTTATGTAGTGTTGGGGGAGCTGCACAAAAAGTAAAATTATCATTTGCTTTTGAGACAGGGTTACTATAGTCGATTGGCTCTCCAAAAAAATCCGTGTAGATACACCCGGCCTCTTCGAGGATAATTTGCTGGGCCACGTTATCCCAAATCTTACTAGTCCTGTTCAGTGTTGCCCCATAAGCGCCTCTGGCTACCATCGCTGTATCAAATGCACTGTTGCTAGAACGCAAATTTCTAATATTCAAAACTATTCTGGCAAGTAATTTTGTTTCATTGTAGGTAATGTCTGGATTTTCCTGATGTCCATCAATCCCATATGCAACAAGAACTTTCAAAAGACTTTCATCTTTTGTTGCGTATATTTGCTCATCATTACAAAATGCTCCTTTTCCTTTTTCTGCAACATATATTTCATTAAATGATGGAAGAGAAATTCCTCCTGCAGTTGGTATATTATTTTCTAGTAATCCAACCATAACTCCATATAATGGAATGCCGTTGGCAAAGTTACTTGTCCCATCCACCGGATCGACAACCCATGTAAATTCTGAATTGTTGTTAATAACCCCTGCTTCTTCATCAATGATATTGTGAGCAGGAAATGTCTCTTTTATTTTTTCAACGATGAGCCTTCCAATGGCCAAATCTGTTTCGGTCAAGACTTGGTTGTTGTCACCACTTTTTGTTGTGATAGAAGAAGTTTTACCGAAATTTTTGCGTGCAATCTCAGATGACTCTTCTAAAACTTTTTTAATAAACTCTTGATAGTCGTTCATAATCTTATTTCTATAGTTCCGTTGGGGGATTTCGTGTGATCTATATATCGTATCCAATGTGGAGTTACTAGATAGTATCCTTGGGATTCTAGCTCGTAATATTTTGCCATCCCTGGATTTTTTTCAAAATATATTTTTGTATACTTCTCTTTTTCCGCGCCCTCAAGAAGTCTTGCTGTCCCTTCGTATTGCACGGCATAGGTACCATCATTTACTACAAATGAGACATGATTGTTTTGGGAAATATTCTCTGCCTTTTGTGTGAGAACACTCGTACCAAAAATTATCTCCAAATTTTCCGTCTGCCCAAATCCCACTGTTGCTCCTTGTGGATATCCGTTTTTATTTACCGTTCCGACAGCTCCATGATTGACCGTTTTTAGAAATTCGAAAATTGTTTTTTTATCATCAGTCATTGCAATGAGTATTTTACTACAGTCGACCCATCTTTTTCCTCAATCGCGTCAATATTTATCTTCCCCACCTCTGAAGTTCTTTTTACTTGGGTTCCTCCATCGGCAACAACGCCAATTCCCTCAAGCTTTAATGTCCGAAGAGGCTTGTCAGTTGGCAATCCAGGTTGCAGATAAATTGCTTCTTTTTGAAGTTGGTCAAATGGTTGAAAATACCAGGAAAATTCCCTGTCCTCTAACACGAGGGCGTTTGTTTTTGTTTGTAGTTCTTCACGAATATTTTTACCCAGAATACCTGAATAAACGATGTGAGGATTTTTGTCATGGTCCGCTTTTTGTGGGACAAGAAGTTTTGGAGAGTAAGAAAGAGCGGCCATTGCAAAATCAACGATATGACCTGCAGAATGAAGCCTCATATTTTTGTACCTTCGTTCCCAATTTATCTTTCCATGAACTTTGTCGCCGACCGAAGGAGTTGACTCACACTTTACAAAATGCCAGATGTCACCATCTTTATACATGACTTGGTATACTTCCGCTCTCCAATCTGAAGATTCCAAACTCCCCTGATCAGTCGCTTGCCCTCCACCCATCGGGTAAAAGACAGTGTTTGAAAGGACCAAACGATATCTTCCTTCGCTCTCGGCAGTCACTTCCAAAACTTCTGCATCCATTTCTTGTAGATATGAGTCATCTAGATACTCTTGTTTTGTCCTCATGTTACATTTTTAATTCTTGACGTGGGTTATCGGGGAAATTAACTTCATCTATCAACACGTAGCGCTCAGGTTTCATACGATATACATAGGCAGGCTCGTTCTCTCCAGCCAACGCTTTTTCCCTTTCCTCAACAATCCAAAATCTCGATTTATAAACATTTATTCCTTGCTCAGCATCATTTCCTTTCAATTGCTCTGCAACTCCTTCAACCTGAAGACCTCTAACTTTTTCACCATACACGTGGTTAACAACAACGCTCCCTGCAACATGAGAATTTTTTTCAAGTTCTCTTGAGTGCCTTCTCATTCCTTTTGAAATCCAATAAAGATTGAGCTCTGAATCAGCTACATAGTAAACAGTTGCAATCCATGGTTTGTTGTCATGGACAGTCGCGATCTGCATAACTTGAGCACTGGCCAGATAGTCCTGAACGAGTTTTTTTAGATCCATATTAAGGTCTATATTCTTGTCTTGGATTTTCAGGGAAATTCACCTCATCAAAAAGAACTATATATGACGGCTTTAGTCTATAAAGTACTTTTCTCTCTTGATATACTTCACCTGAAATATTAAGCACTCTTGCTCTTGGAACATTAAATCTTTTCTCGTATATCATCATGCATCTTTCAGCCTCTTCACCCATCAACTCTTCAGCAACTCCCTCTAGCTGTACACCTCTCACTTTTTCACTGTACGTGTGATATTTAACAACTACTCCTGCAACTTTTTGGTTTTGCATAATCTCTTTTGAATGCCTTCTATCAGTCCTTGAGATCCAATAAATATTTAAAGCCTCATCATATGCATAATACACAGTAGCACCCCATGGTTGATCATTGACAGAAGTTATAATCTGAAGCAATTGTGCACTTTCGAAGTATTCGGAGATCAACTTTTTCAGATCCATGCTTTCAGTATATCAAAGTTGAGCAATAACTTTTTCAATGGCTGTTAAATAGTCGGAATTTCCTATATCATGTTTCGAATTTTTGATTGGGATTAAGTACTTTGGGGATGTTAATAGTTCAAATGTTTTATGAGCCCTTTTCTTGATCTGCTCTCCCTCTTGAGTGCCATAAAAGACGTAAGTATCAGCTGTTATTTTAGGAGCGAGATCTTCTGCAAATATCTTTTCAAATTCTGCTAACCTTCTTTTTCCCTTCTTCCATCGATGAGGTAGACTATTCAGGTCTTCTGCAAAATATGGAGACAAGGAACATAAAATTTGAGTGTCTACTTTTACTTTCGTTGAGGCGATAAATGATATCATTGCCCCATACGAAAAACCCAAGAATATATTTCTATCCCCCTTGTTAGTTTCAAAAACTTTGAGAAATTCATCTACCCAAAAGAGCATCGTGTGGTACTGCCAAGAAATTTTTATGGGTACTGTTTTAATATTTTTAGATTCAAAACAATCAATAATATCTGTGTATATTTTCCTGTCAGGAGAATGATGATATCCAGGGATCACAAAGGCGACGGTTTTCACTCAGAAAGTATATCAGAAACTATTTCTTCAGGAGGGTTGATGTCAGTCCTCAATCTCTCGCTAACCCAGAGTGGAACATCGATTGGAATTCCACGTCTCATTCCCCTGAGATCCACAAGATAATTATGAGTGCTTATATCTTTAGCTCCTCTTTTCATAGCTTGGTCAAATCTGATTTGCTTTTCTAGTTCAACAGTATCCGTCGTCAATACAACCTCATCCCCAACTTTTAGATCTCGTCCCAATTTAGCATGAGCCTCCAAAACACTAGCCCTAACACCATTTTCAAGAAGAGTTTGAAATCCTAACCCACGTTCATTCATGATTCTCATCATCTCTTCGAAGTATATGGTGGCTTGTGTCGGGTGAGTAACATGTCCGAATTCGGGTGGAACTTGCGATTCTTGAACTGTAAAAGATGTTTGGACTTTCGGAATTGGGCCAAACATTTCAATAGCCTGTTCAGGTGATACGTGTTGATTGGTAGATTCTCCAGCTTCTAAACCCATGGGTGCATTATATCACTGACTCACAACTATCCCTTCTCCTAATTTAGCTTTTGCTACAGGATAAATTATCCGATAAGCGTCAAGTACAAATTCTCCTCCAATAACACTTGTTTTATCTAAAGTGTCTGGACTCATATCCACTTCCTCAAAATATGGCAGTTTTCCTTCACTCAAATCTAACATATCTGAATACTCCCTCCAAAGTAATTCTCCTGCTGTTTTATCTCTCATATAAATTTCCATTCTTCGGTTTGCTAAAAATGTTCTAAATAGCCTGTGACGTCCAATAAAGTCTTCTCGAGCAACAGGTGTTAACCCTTTTGCTTGATCTACTAATTCTGTTAGAACTTGAGCGGGTACACCCATCCTCATTGCTCCATCTGCTTCTTTTAACGCACTCGAAAGAAAATAGACGCCCCTAGTAAGACTATCGAATATACCACTTGAAGGTTGATCATGAATCAAAACAGCTTGAGATAGAGGAACTCTAACCAATCTTTCAAAATATGAAGCTGCTGCTCCTACTGGTGTAATAATTGGAAGAGCGTGTGGGATTGCTTTAATTTCCACCTTTGAATACCCAATCGAAATATCAACATTCGCTTCTAATTGGACCACATCTTGTTGCATTGTATCTAAGACACTTTCAAAAACTTGCTTAACTTGTAGATCTACATCACCTGCTGTATTTATATTTGCAACCGCATGAATATCTCTCTCTTGAATTGCCATAATAAGGTTGAATTGTAATGCGAACAAGAATTATTATCAATGAGAGATATTATTTAACTACGCCCTGGAGGAGTTCTTCTTCGGTGTATTCTACTTGCTCATCTGTAAGTGTAGGGTCGTATGCTGGATCTGGGTAATTGAGTAACCATGCTTCTTCATCTCCTACATTTTCAAGACCGGTTGCAATGTCTTTTGGAATAAAAAGACGTGAAGGCTTTGAAGAATCTAGAATGTGCTCTTCTTTAGACTCTGGCTCACCCGGCTTATAAAGAGTAATTTTCATTATCCCCTTAAGCGCAACGTATCGAGCTGCTCTCACTCTATGCAAATGATATCCCTTAAATGCACCAGGAATAGCAGCAGTTAAATAGACCTCTGTCTTTTGTTGTGTCTCTTTATCCTTGAATAATTCGATTAAAAACCCGTTATCATTTCCTGAATGATCTCTTGTTGGGACTTTTTTTGCATCTTCTGTTGTTGCTAGTGCCATAATGTAAAACTATACCAAAAAAATTTAGGAATTGTTAGTCTTTTTCTTGTCATACCAGTATTTACTTGCTTCGTATAGGCTATCAAAAGTTCCAGCATCTTGCCAAATACCATCAATTATATCTACAACTAATTCTCCGTCTCTCAAATACCTATTATTAATATCTGTTATTTCAATTTCTCCTCTCTCGGAGGGAGTTAGTTCTTTTGCGTATTGTATAACTCTATTATCATAGATATATAATCCTACGACAGCATATTCACTTTTTGGAACTTCTGGTTTTTCAACTATAGAGAGCACATTGTGATTTTCATCAAAGTCTACAACACCAAACCGTTCAGGATCATGAACTTTCTTAGCAAAGACCTTTCCACCTTTGTGGAATGATGCTATGCTCTCAGTAAAATCCTGATCGAAAATATTATCTCCTAGAATCATTGTGACATTATCATCACCAATAAATGTTTCGCCAACCCTAAAAGCATCAGCCAATCCTCTAGGTTCCTCTTGGACCTCGTAAGAAAAGTTGACGTTGAAATCCTTACCGGATCCTAATAGATTTAGAAAATGACCAGAATATTCTGGTGCTACAATGATTAGAATATCTTTTATTCCAGCTTTTACAAGAGTGTCAATTGGGTAGTAAATCATTGGCTTGTCATAAACCGGAAGTAATTGTTTTGAAGTAATTTTTGTTAATGGTCTTAATCTAGTTGCCTTTCCACCTGCAAGTATTATTCCTTTCATAGTTATATTCTTGATGTGTTAAGAAACACAAATAATGCAAAAATCAGTGTACTAATTAAAATATATTCTAGCACAACCTTAATGCTAATATCACGATGTGTCTTGTGATGTAATAATCCAATTGTAATATAAAGACCAAGAATTGCACAAATGACAACAAGCTGCGTATAAAAAGGCAGAGATAAAGTCAATATCAAAGCAAACCCTCCTCCTATTATCAGAAACTCAATAAGATAAAGTAATACGTGATTTTTTTTCATACTATATAATCTTTCCTAATTTTGCCATAAGCAGAGCTTGTGTCAAAATCATATAATCTTTCCCAATTTTGCCATGAGCAGAAATGACACAAAAATCGTTATCAGGATTATATGGTCCAAGTTATTTCCAACAACTCTAGGAATCTTCTTCTTTTCTATAATTATAAAATCGAGAACAAGGGCTATCAAAAGCGCTGAGAGTAAAATAAAAGTAATTGTCTTTGCTACTATACCAATGTCAAGTAAAGGTTGCTTTGTGATATTTTTAGGAGCTTGAACTCCCGATGAACCTTTGACTTCAGGAAATTTATTTGCACCACTAGCAGCAGATAGAGCTAATGTCCCATTGGGATTGACGGCTGCTGCATTTTCTCTTGCACCAAATTCCTGAACAATAAGTATTGTATCTTCCCCTTGAAGCCTACCCTCTTCAACAGAAAAACCCACATCTTCATATTGTGAAGCCAGAATGTTGGCTTTGTGTGTTGGAGATTTCATCCATGCGGTAACAGCATCTGAAGAAGTAGTAAATCCTTTCGCTAGATTTTCGCCAGCATATGAATACTCATACCCAGCACCTTTTATGAAATCCCAAGGTGTCGTTCCATCTGGGGCAAAATGTGCCCAATAATTGTTGGCAAACATATGAGCGGATTTTTTACTGGCTGCTTCTGAAAGTTGAGAATCTAAAGAAAGTGGAGGTAATCCATTCTGAGCCCTCTCATAATTGGTAAGACTAAGAAGCTCAAGATCTGATATCTGATACCGTATCCCAAGCACTTCAGGATGAGTTTTTTGGACATAGACAGATAGTGAGGAAGCCAGTGCTACTGCTAAAATCAGTACCGCTAAAGTTACATTATGAAGTAATTTCGCCCGATGATTATTTTTTTTATGTGGAATAAAAAAATGTAAGATGTGCATAGAGGCAGCAATAATTTCTATTCGTACGTCGGCTCGATAATTTCACCACTCATTTTTCCATTTACTTTTTTATTTAGGGCAAAAGAAAGAGCATTGGCAACGCTTACTCCTACTTTAAGGCCAGTATACGATCCTGGGCCTTCCTCAACATTTATCTCGTCCACTTCATTTATTGTTATTCCCGCTTTTTTGCAAACCTCATCTATCAGATTTACGATCGATTCCGGCCTTCTTGTCTCATTTGTTGATTGTGTTTCAAAAACTTCACCGTCAATCTCAAGTTTTGCTTTTACATTCTTATTATCCCTGGTATCTATATATAAATTAATCATAATTCAACGACTCCTTCTCTAACAATTTTCCAAGGAGTGACGGTGGGATCAATAATTGTACTTACGCCTTTTATTGTACACACACCGGAAACGTTAAAGTCAACTGCCTCAAGAAGCCGACTGTCTACCTCATCCATACTCAGTGGTGTCAACTCTCCTGAAAAATTTGCTGAGGGAGCGACAATTGGTACACCAACTCTTGTTATGATATCGCAAAGCATCTTGTGATCAGGCCATCTGACTGCAAGAGTAGGTCCATCGGCTCTTACGACAGAGGGGACCTTCTCCACATTACAATTTAAGATTATCGTAAGTCCCCCTGGCCAGTATTTTTCCACAAGCTGGGTCTTAACCTCATTTGGGATAGTGACATATTGTTCTGCCATCTCAACGGAGCTGACAAGTGCAAGAAGAGCTTTTTCTTCTGGACGGTTGCGGATTTTGTAAATTCTTTCTATCGAAGTTTGAGCATCTATCCTGCATCCTATTCCAAAAGCAGTATCTGTGGGGAAGATGCCTACTTTTCCGTCTCTGAAATTATTTACAATTTCATCATTATTCATAGGACATACTAATCTCCCTCATTTCACTTTTTACATCAAATTTTACTTTCCACACTTTTTTGTTGACAATTTTTTGAGAGAGTTCTGGCCATTCTATAGCCACAATCCCATGAGTGTCATCTAGGTAGTCTTTCATATCAATTGCCAAGGCTTCTTGGGTACTTTGAAGTCTATAAAGATCCAGATGGTAAAGGGTTGTTACCTTTCCGTCTAATATCTGGTAATTTGTTGTCGGAAGACTGTGTTGTCTTACTACGACAAATGTGGGAGAAATCACCCTTGATACTATCCCTAAACCACGGGCCAATCCTTTAACAAACGTAGTCTTACCACTTCCTAATTTACCTATTAAAAACACGACATCTTGAGGCTTTACCATGCGGGCAAACTCTTCGCCTGCTTTTTCCGTCTCTTCTGCTGTTTTTGTAATTTTTGCTGTTATCATGAACCTGAAGCTAACCCATCATCTTTCTGTTTTCTATAATTATTGTACAAAAGTATACCACAGGCTCCACCAACAAGAACAACACCCATAAGAATAAAAAGCTTACCCCAACTGTATGTCTTCTTGTCATCTGAAATCCCTGATTGCAGATTGTCAAACCCGGTACTGTTGCCCAATATACTTTCGTTACCCGCGACCGGCTCGTCAAATGTAGCTGACTCTGTGCCTCCTTCACGATTAGGATCAATTGTAGGCACAGGAGTTAAAGATGTTTTGGTAGTTGGTGTTGGGGATTTAGTCGGTGTGGGAGATGGAGTTGGTGTGGGTGTTTTTGTGGGAGTTGGTGATGGCGTTGGGGTCGGTGTGGGAGATGGAGTTGGTGATGGAGTTGGTGTTGGAGCAACAGTTGGAGAGTTATTTGTTGATCCTTTTGTAGCATTTGTGAATAAAGTCCATGTTGATGATCCGTCAGGAATTCTCCCTGCTGTTTGGCTACCTGAAGGTGCCGCTGTTCCATTAGCTCCATATACGACTTCGTCAATGACATTGTCATTTAAAGTAAGTTTTATAGTGTCGCCATTGTTATTCAAATTATCATTCCAATCAAACGTTATGAATGAATTTCCTTCTATAGATCCTGACAGATTATGCGTGTTTGTACTAGCGTCTTTTACAAGATAATTTGTCAAATCTACACTTGTGGAATCTGAATTATAAATTTCAACCCAATCTGAACTACCGCTGGAGCTAAATTCATTGATATACAAAGCAGCATATATTTTCTGTGGGAAAGAAAAAATGATAACAAAACAAATTAGCGATAAAAGTTTGGTAAATAATTTCACGGTGATTTCTTACTCTGATTTAAAAGGAAAGGCTATCAACTTTCAACCCCCACTTACTCCATTCTAAAGGCAGAACATTTACTGTTTGCACAGTGATTTGAACGCCGAACTGAAAATCAATTGAGCTCGAATAACCCTTATAAGAGGCGTTCATATAGCGAAGATGGGTACTACTTTTGAATTGAGAAAACAGCACACTGAGCGTCACTTGCAAACATGTAATGTGAAGCCAATTTACATAAACACTACCTTCTGCACCGAGAATATACTTCCCATCGAATAATGATCAGTAAAACTGATGTCATGTCCATTTGCTAAATATGGATCATTCATCACGTAATTTCCGTTTGAGCCGCTCTTAACGACAACAAAATGTGTCCCTCCATATGCATTAATTCCAACAACAAGCGGGTCCCCTGAAGCCAGAGCAGAGTCCATTGATGCACCAACACGTTGAGCTGTTGCGCCCCCCGCAGAGATGGTGAACAAGAGATATGCCGGATAGTAAGAAGCGAAATTAGAAGGATTGGAGTTAATATCAACCGGTGTTATATTACGACCATAATGTGTAAATATCATTGCCATCGAAGTCACAAGACACCCATCACTTGCAAGTGTGTATTGTGTCCCATTGAGAGCCATCGCTCCCCAGCTTGAATCACGCTGATTATAGTAACATCCCCACCCGTCGCAAGAGGTTTGACCTGAAAGAAGAGATGCTCCTCCTTGTGCTGCTACGAAGTTACTAAATCCAGCGAGTTGTGCTTTCGCTGCATTTAGTAACCTTTGATAATTCGCTTCACTTCCTTGAGTTTCTGCAAGTAGTTTCTTCTTCGATTCCTTATCCTGGTTGAGTTGCTCTGTATAATCTTCGAGCTTTGCATTCAACGCTTCTTCCTGTCTTTTTTTATCAACCAAAATGTCTTGCTGATTCGCATAATTTACCTTTGCTTGCTCTGCAGCGTATATATTTTTCTTGTCAAAAAGCTGAACTATCTTTAGATATTTAAGTCTCGTAAAGAAATTGTCTAACGTGTTTGATGTTAAAAGTACCTGCCAAGGATCAACAGTCCCGACTTGATAGACAGCCTTTGCCCGTCCTACGAACGCATGCGATGTCTTATCAAGATCTCCCTCTGAGCTTGTAATTTTTGATTTCGTAATTTCAATATCTTCCTCTAGGCTTTCAATTTGTGCTTGTGTGCTATCAATTTTTGCTTCAGTCAATTTTATTTGACTGTCAGCAATGGCAATCTGTGATGACAACGTCTTATCTTGACCCTGCAAAGTCGCTAATTTACTTTGAAGATAATTCGGACAATCAGCTACTGAAATGTGATTATCGCTACAATCACCAATGTTACTAGTAGAATTTGCAGAACTTGGTCCGGAAGTTGGAGTTGGTGTAGGCGTAGGATCTTCTGCAAAACTTGCAACAGGCACCACAAGAAATATTAAAACTAAGAATATACCAAGCCCTGTTTTGAAATATTTCAAGTGTGCCATGATAAAAATTATTTTAAGTAGCGGAGAACTGCCAAAAAGCTTGAAAATGCACCTAAAATAATTGCAGAAAGAAATAGAATCCCAAATACTTCAGCCATGAGAATTGGCTCTATAGGAAGGACAGGCACCCCTCCAAAAAATGATTCTATTTTTGGTGTTGCATAGAAAGCAAGGACTCCGTATGAGATTCCCCAACCCACAACAGCACCCACTGCTCCATAGAAAATCCCTTCCAATAAAAATGGCGTCCGTATGAACCAGTTACTCGCTCCTATGAGCTTCATTATTTCTATCTCATCCTTTCTGACTGTGATTTTTATACCAATAATTGTTAGTATCACAAAAATAGACACCAATAGTAGAACTGAGATAATGACTATTCCAATCTGTCTAAGTCCATTCGTAAATTTGATGAGAGTATCAACGATATCTTTCTGGAATACTACTTCATCAACAACTTTTGAACCTTTGGCTACTTGAGAGAGTGATGATAAATACTGAGCATCAGTTGCCTGAACATCAAGTGATGCCGGCAATATGTCTGATGTGACTAGATCCAACAATAACGGGTCTTCTTTGTTTTGTTGTTTGTAAATAGAAAGTGCTTCATTTTGAGATACGAATTTTATGCTTTTTGTTTTACCTGTGGATTCTAATTGTGTTCGCAAAGCCTTAATATCATCATTTGTTGCATCTTGCTTGAAAAAGACTGAAAGTTGTGGACGTGTCTCAAAATAATTAATGACCCTAATTGAGATGATTGTAATGATTGAGAAAACAGCAATAGAAAGGAAAGTGAGAGACATGATAAGAATTGCCGCAATCGACTGATATGGCGATCTTCTAATGTATTTTGAAACTGTTTGGATATGCATAATTATGAATCTTTTTTTGTTAGTTCATCAAGACTGATCTTCCCGTCTTCACGAGTTTTTTTTTCTTCTTTCTTCTCCTCGACTCTCTCTTTATGCTCAATAGTTTTCTTTTCGGAATGTGTTTCTGCAGCATGATGTGTTTCTCCCCCATTCTTCTTTTTCCTATCTTCCTTTAATTTACCTTTCTCAAGAACGATTACTCGCTTTTTAGTTGTATCAATAATTCTGTCATTGTGAGTTGCCATAAAGATGGTAGTACCCGTCTTATTGATCTTTTCCAATAGGTCAAGAATCTGCATGCTTGTATCTATGTCTAAATTTCCTGTCGGCTCATCAGCAAGAATAACCTCAGGATCAAAGACGAGAGCTCTTGCAATCGCTACTCGTTGACGTTCTCCTCCGGATAATTGTTG
>CAZAJO010000010.1:0-66313 GCA_964485575.1 uncultured Gammaproteobacteria bacterium
CTAACTCTTTAGCAATTTCTTCAGGAGTTGGTTGGCGGCCGATTTCTTGCATGAGGCGACGCTGTACGCGCATGGTTCTATTAATGTTTTCGACCATATGAACCGGAATACGGATGGTACGAGCCTGATCTGCAATGGCACGAGTTATTGCTTGTCTAATCCACCATGTTGCGTATGTTGAGAATTTGAATCCCTTCTTCCAGTCGTATTTCTCAACTGCTCTTATAAGTCCCTGATTTCCCTCTTGGATAAGATCCAGAAGAGTCATGCCACGCCCTACATACTTTTTGGCAATAGATACAACAAGTCGAAGGTTTGACTCGACTAATTTTTTTCGAGCTGATTCATCCCCAGCCTCAAGTCTTTTTGCAAGGTCAACCTCTTGTTCAAAAGTCAAAAGTGGGATACGTCCTATCTCTTTCAGGTACATACGGACCGGATCAGACACCGTTCCACCTTGGATAAGGTTGAGCGCTTCAAGCTCTTTTTCTAAATCTTCAATGGATTTGTGAGTCTCTTTTTCCTGCTCTATTGTTTCGAAGATATCTATTTCTTTTTTAAGGAGTTGATCATACAAATAATCAAGCTCTTCTAAGAAGTGTTCTGGTTTTGGAAATTTTTGAAGAATTTCTTCTTGGGTAATGTACCCTTTTTTCTTTGCTGAGGCTAGAAGCTCCTCAATGTGTTCGTTTTTAACAGCACCTACTCGCATAATGTTGTACTTAAACGTAGAAAAATGCTAATTCCCGAAGGAAAAAGCTACCACGTGAAAGAATGAACCTTATTATACCTCAAAATGGATCCCGAATCAAGTCCGGGATGACAAAATGCATATTGTCACTTGAAGCGGGAGGCAAGATTGTTGAACTCAACCCGAAGGGCTTGCAGGCCCTCCTCATCCTCTTTCTTTTCGGCTATTTTCATCTCGTCTGATAATTCCGAAAGACGTTCTTTGATAAGTCCTTGCTTTAAAATTTTTGCAGTTTTTTCTATCTCATGGGTATAACTCTCATCAGTTGGAAGATTTGGAATAGGATTTAGGAAATACAGATCAAAAATTGGGATAAATTCTTCAGGTAATAATTTGGTGATTTCTGCTACATTGAGCTCTTCATTAGTCATAAAAAATTGCTTGAGAACCTTATAAATCTCCTTTACTGCAGGAGTTTTAGGCTCAACTGCTTCTAAAATACTAGCAATAATTGTAATTGACTCTTTTGGACGAGGCGACTGGAGGGCTAGAGTTAAAAGATGATTTTCAAGCATTTCCTGTCGTGAAAGTCTGTTGACAGAAAGAACGGGAGCCTCTACTTTTGGCTGAGGAGCTCTTGTTCTCTCAGCTTCTTTAACTACTGACTCATATGAAGTATCGAGAAGATCTGCAAGCTTTTTGAGATAATGCTCTTTAACAATTTCATTATCTATATCCGTAATAAAAGAAAGGGTTCTTGAAAGAATGTGCTCTTTCCCCTCAACTGAACCAGGGTCTTGTGTCTGAACTGAACTTTGAAGTATAAAGTCATAAATATTGATTTCATTTTTCAACGCTTTTTTAAAAAGTGTAGGGTTTTCTCTTAAAATCTCATCAGCATCTTTCCCTTCAGGAGGGATTACAACACTTGCTCCTATTCCTTCATGGGTAATAAGAGCAATTGATCTTCGTTGCGCCTCAGTGCCTGCAGAATCCGTGTCAAAGCAAAAGACTATTTTTTGCGCAAAACGTTTTAAAAGTCGTACCTGATTTTCCGTAAGAGCTGTTCCTTTGATAGCAATAGCGTTTGTTATCCCCTCTTTATATGCAGTTATGGCATCAAATTCCCCTTCCATAAGAAGAACTTTTTTTTCTTTTTTGATACTGTCTTTCGCCTGAAAAAGTCCAAATACCGTGTCACCCTTTATGTATACTGGTGTCTCTTTCGTGTTTATGTATTTTGGAATAGCATCATCAGTCAGTCCCCGTCCAGAAAAAGCTACAATATTTCCCCGAGAGTCTTGGATAGGAAACATGAGTCTATTTTGGAAAAAATCGTAGAGCCTGCCACCTCGTAACGTGGCTACACCAGCCTCAATCAACTCATCAGACTTATACCCCTTTTTCTTTTGGAGATAATTACAAAGGGCGTTCCCTTGCCGGGGAGCATATCCCACCCCATAAGTTGAGATGAGTGCTTCAGTCAACCCTCTCGTGTCAGTGACATATTTGAGAGCATTTTTCCCAGAGGCGTGATCAGTCAGTAGATAGTGATAAAACTGTGAAGTGAGGTGATTTATTTCATAGATTCTTGTCTTTTTTTCGTCTTGTTTTGTCTTAAAGACCGTTTTGTGAAGCTTTACATCCGCACGTTCTGCGAGTAATTTTAAAGCTTCTGAGAAATCCATCCTTTCGTATTCTTCAACAAATGTGAATATGTCCCCACCCTTCGCGCACCCAAAGCAGTGCCAGATCTGTCTTTCCGGAGATATCACAAATGAAGGAGATTTTTCGTTATGAAATGGACAATTTGCTTTGAAATTGCGACCTGCTCTTTTTATAGGAATATATGAGGCAATAAGGTCAGCTACATCAACTTTTCTTTTTATTAGATCAACATCATCCATCGTGCCCCAATTGTAGCACATGATATACTCTGATCATGGCTGGTTACTCCTCAAAATCATTGAGAGATAAGCTTGGGATAAAGTCAGGATCTTCTGTTGTTTTTCTTTACGCGCCTCTCTCTTATATAGTAAGTCTTGGGGACATTGATGACTGTGAAATTTTTCCGATGGTAAGAAAAGATCATGATTTTATCCATATTTTTGTGAAAGAAAAAGAAATTCTAGAGGAAGAAATTAAAAAACTCATGATGGGAATAAAACCAAATGGTGCGATTTGGGTCAGTTGGCCAAAAGCCTCATCTGGTATTAAAACCACCATGAATGAAAATGTGATTCGTGAAGTTTGTTTACCATTGGGACTTGTTGATGTAAAAGTTGCCGCAATTGATGAGACCTGGTCTGGATTAAAATTAGTAATTCGTAAAGAAAATCGTTAGGTGGTGTTTTCGAATGAAGGAATAAATTTGTCTTTAGCAACAATAGTCGCTTCAATCTGAGAAATTTTTTCAATATCAAAAGGCAAAACAACTCCGTCCAACTCACTTAAAAGCCATGATTCCCTTCCATCAAACCTGTCTTCTAAGTCTCCTTCATCCAATTCTTCAACGCAATCTAATTCGAAAAATTCTCCTCCTAGCTTTAGTCTTAATTTATGGTCTCTCAGAGTGTCATATTCCATCCTTGTTTCAAGAACAGCTAGAGCCGCTATCGTTAGGGGAGTTTTTCTACACACCCATTCACTACGAGTCAAAAGATCATATTCTACTGACGGAGTTCCTAGAGGAGTCTCAAAACCATATCTAAAATTAGGTTGATACATATCCTCTTCAACAACAAGAGCTAGAGAAAAAGTGGCTCCCTCAATGGTAATTTCTCTAAAATCAGAGTAGTAAACAGAGTTTAAGTAGTCGATCCTGTCTTTAGGAGAGGTAAGACTTCCTAGTCCTTCAAATGGCTTAAAGGTTTGACCCACTTCCACACTAAGTGGGGCTTCTGGATTTGTTTTGGAACCTACTTCCGGTCGCTCTGGCATGCTCACAGCAGGATTATAGGTTTCCCTCAAACTAAAGTCAAATTGTAGCTATATACAATATACGAAATACAATATACTAAATTCATGGTCAGTAAAGTTTTATCAGCAACAGTTGTTGGTCTTGATGGTGTTTTGATTGAGGTCGAGACAGATATTTTAAATGGCCTTCCTGCTTTTAAGATAGTAGGACTTCCCGACAAAGCAGTTGAGGAGTCGAAAGAAAGGGTTTGCTCGGCCATCAAAAATAGTGGTGCTGATTTTCCGACAAAAAAAGTAACCGTCAATCTTGCGCCAGGTGATCTCCCCAAAGAAGGTCCGACCTTTGACCTGCCAATTGCGGTTTCAATACTCCTGTCCTCCGGTCAACTACAGTTTGATTCGAGTAGCTCTCTTTTTGTTGGAGAGCTTTCCCTAAATGGGGAATTGAGGCTGTCAAAAGGAATTTTGCCTATCGTTTTGGCTGCTAAAGAGAAGAAAATTCATAATATCTACATTCCAAGTGCCAATAAAAGAGAGGCAGAAGTTGTTTCTGGTATTTCAATTTATCCAATCAAAAACCTCAAAGAACTATTCAATCATTTAGTCGGAAACAAAATCCTTGAGCCACTTCTTCCTATTCAGTTTGATGCCGACCAAGATGGGATCGAATACGATTTTGACATGAAAGATATCAAGGGGCAGGCATACGTTAAACGTGCAGTTGAAGTTGCTGTTGCCGGCGGGCACAACATCTTACTGAAAGGTCCACCCGGAGCGGGAAAGACACTTATTGCCAAGACAATCCCCTCAATTCTTCCTCCTCTATCATTTGACGAAGCGCTTGAGGTCACCAAAATATACAGTATCTCAGGTCTTTTGCAGGGAAAATCCATCTTAAGATCCAGACCATTCAGAAGTCCTCATCATACAACCTCCCACATTGGCCTTGTTGGTGGGAGCGCAAATCCAAAACCAGGTGAAATATCCCTTGCTCATAGAGGAGTACTCTTTCTCGATGAATTACCTGAATTTTCAAGATATGTGCTTGAAGCGCTTCGCCAACCACTAGAGGATGGAATCGTTAGTATTTCAAGAGCACGGGAGCGGGTCGTTTTCCCTTCCCGTTTTATGCTTGTTGCAGCTGCAAACCCATGCCCTTGTGGATTTTTTGGAGACAACACAAAAGTTTGCACCTGTTCGGCCGGTCAGGTACTCAAATATCAAAAAAAATTATCCGGCCCACTACTTGATAGGATAGATATCCATATCGACGTTCCAGCTGTTAAAGTAGAAAAACTCGTAGACGACACGAATGACTATGAGGATTCTGAAAAAATAAGGGTAAGAGTTGTTAAGGCGGTTGAGCTTCAGCGTAAGCGTTTTGTTAATAAAAAGACTATAATGAACAGCGAAATGTCATCGAAGGATTTGAAAGAATTGTTAATATTAAAAGAAAGTGCAAAGGAAATTATGAAAAATGCGATGAGAACACTCTCTCTATCTGCCCGCTCATTTAACAAAGTGCTTAAGGTTTCTCGGACGATAGCTGACCTTGAAGGAAGTAAAGAGGTCGACTCAGCTCACATATTAGAAGCATTGCAATACCGCCCAAAAACCATCGACTAATATGAGAAAGACAGCAATATTTCTTTTCTATTCATTTTTTCTTCTTATCCTGGGAAGAAATCTCCTTTTTATCCCTGTTGTGAAGTTGGGAGGGACTCAAAAAGCAAAAGATATTGAAGTGATACGTCAGGACGTTGCGGATCTTCTCAAGAATAAAAAAGGAGAATTTAACGTCTGCTATACGGATCTTACTACTGATGAGTCTTTTGGTATTCATCCAGATACAGTTCTTACTGGAGCATCTATGAACAAGTTGCCAGTTGTTGGTTATCTCTATTCTTTAGCAGGGAAAAAAGAAATCGATCTTCAAGAAACTGTCGTTATCCAAAAATCAGACATTCAAGACTACGGAACTGGTGTCATTCGTTACGAAGAGCCTGGAAAAACATATACTCTCCAATATCTCGCCCAACTTGCTCTTCAAAAATCAGACAACACCGCGGCACATGTCCTTAATATCAGGCTTGGGGAAGACAATATACAGGCATATGCATACAGACTTGGGATGAGTGCTACTAACATGGTAGAAAACGACACGTCGTGCAGAGATATCCAAACCTTTTTTAAGATGCTATATACCAATAAAATCTCTACCCCCGCACTTACAAAGGAATTGATGGGATATATGGAAAACACAGATTTTGAGGATAGAATCCCACGACTTCTGCCGCGGGGACTTCATGTCTATCACAAAACCGGAGATGGAATAAATTTTATTCATGATGGAGGAATAGTCTCAAACGGAAAGACCCCATTTATTTTAGTAGTCACATCTAGCAATCTTTCCGATGGGGATGAGGCAAAAGAGACTATAGCTAAAATTGCCGAAACCATCTACACAGACCGCGGCAATAAATAATTCTCACATAACTGTTATTCTTTCTTGAAGAAAACATCTTCCTTCGGGAAGATGTTATATAATACCTTTGAGTTGTGTTTTCGCACCTCAAAAGAGCTTTTAAGGATGCGGAAACGCTCCTTGAAAACCTGCAAACACTCAGCACACCCACCAAGGAAGGAAGTCATTCGTGAAAGCCCGTTCAAGAAAGTCTATTCCATCGGTCGTGATGCTCTCCTTCGCTCTTGTCATGCTCGTTCTCACCCTCGTAAGGGTGGACGATCCGGCAAGTGCCGAAGGACCATCCGGGAGTCAGGCGTCTCTTGGCGCCTCACTTCCCTACCACCGGTATGCCGCATTCGTTGCTGCTGACAGTGCTTCTGGATGCACTCAGGTCCAGGCGCAATCAGCAAGCATCATTGCAGCGGATCAGGTGTCTGTAAGCGCTATCGCTCAAGACCCATTGGTCGCAGACCAGCTCGTTGCCGACGGCAAGAACGTCGGAATCGGGATGGTCGTTGGCCTCAACGAAGACTGGGTTAATGCCTGGTCAAAGGTGTACGGAAGTACTCAAGTACAAGCTGTTGCAGCTGCCCTTACGGGATGTGCGACACCAACTCCGGCACCAACCACAACCACGCCGACACCCTCATCAACTGCTACCGGTACTCTCACTCCGACGGCGACCGGAACAGGAACGGCCACGCCATCTCAAACGGCGACAAAGACTGGAACCGCAGTTCCGTCTCCGAGTCCGAGCGTAACTTCTACGGGGACGGTGCCTCCGTCGGCAACTGCCACTTCGACCGGAACGGCTACGGCAACATCAACGAGTACCTCAACACCGGTGCCCGGGGTTTCGCCAAGTCCGACCCAGACTAAGACCTCGACGCCAACGCCGAGTCCAAGTCCAAGCGCTACGCCAACCAGCACGCCTACGCCACCCCCCGTTTCGTGTACACACACACCGGGGACGACGTTCACAGCGACAAACGGTGACTCTCTGACGGTCACGTATCTGATCTTGTGCCCTCCGGACGTTGAGCACTTCGATCTGAGTACTCCAGACGTCGTGGCGGGCGCGACAATCTTGATCACGATGGATCGGTCAGAATATCCGCGAAACGGAAACCCAACACAAATGACGCAGGATACGTCCTGCGCTACTGCCGGAAAGTGCTGGGATTTCGTTTTTACTGCTCAGCCTGACGCTCCGTGTGCGCAGGACCCAACCTGTACAGCGGCCCCAGTGCCTGACACCACCAAAAAGAGGTTCAATGTCGACATACTGATAACGACCCTCACGGGTGGGACGAGGTCCTTCGCGATCAGGTGGACCAATTCCTAGAGTGTTTGCAGTCTAAAGGTGTCGAGGGGGTAACTCCCCTCGGCACCCCGACTCATTTGATGAGTGAGGTCAATTTATTGAATTCTTCAGAAATATCATCAGCCTCATAAAGAGTGCTTGTTGTTACAAATCTACTAGCTCCAGCTTTTTTTGCCTCGATAATTGTAGTCTCATTTATTCCCCCATCAACTTCTATCGTTAGGTAGGGATATCTTTCCTTAATTTCTCTTACTTTATCAAGCCTCTCAGGTTGGAATTCTTGTCCAGAGAAACCAGCGTTAATTGTCATTATAAGTAAACAATCTAAATCGTTAAGATTTATGTTATCCAAGACATCAAGTCCCGTTTGGCCATCTATTGCAAGACCCACCTCCCCAAGTAATTGTCCCTGGGCAACAAACTCAATAGGGTCAGGCATTTTTTCTATCTGACCAATAAATCTTCTAAATCCTGCATCTGCCCACTCTTTTAAGTATTGAAGAGGATTTTCGACCATTAAGTGAACTTCAAAAAGAGTTTCTTTTGTAAACTCTGAAAATTTAGAAGCATCTGAAAAAGTAGTATTTGGAGCAAATTTTCCATCTAAAACGTCGATATGGACAGATTTTGCGAAGGGTTTTATACGGCTTAGTCTTTGTTCAATTTCTTCCCAATTTTTATTTTCAGTACCAGGACTTGGGATTACTTCATTCATGATCTTCTATTTGGGAAATTTTTCTGATGCGTCTGATATGTCTTTCATCATTAGAGAATGGTGCTTCTAACCACTGCTTGATGGCATGAAGAGCGTCTTCTTCGCTTAGGATATTTGCGCCGATAGACAAAACATTCGCATCATTATGCTCACGGGTTAACCTGATCATCTCAAAAGCATCACTACTAGTGCGTCCTGTAACATCAACAGCGTGTGCTGGAATAATAGGGGTATAGAAAACTACCGCTCTTACACCTTTAAATTTATTTGCCACAATTGCCTCTCCCTCTCCTGAACTCCCGAAAATGAGGGCTTTGTCTTCCGGATTTCTGGAGACGTTCTCAGCCGCCTTTTTTATGTAATCTGGGTAATCATCAGTAGGTTCAAATTCATATGCTCCGCAATCTTCAATATCATATCCGCTGTCAGTTAATGTCTTTTTAACCTTCTCTTTCAGATTGAATCCAGCATGATCTGTTGCTAGGTATATTTTCATATCATATTTGCTCTGCAATCAATTCTATTTCTGAGTTTTTTTGCTCCATTTCAGAAAGCTTGAGTTGTCCGGTGTGCGCACCGATATGAGACATCACTCCTAATGAATTAAGTACTCCCCATTTCATACACGTTGAAATGTCTTTGCCTAGTATGAATGATGCCAAAAAAGCGGCAGCGTATGCATCCCCTGCTCCAGTTTTTTCATGACCATCAGGCTTTAGGGTTAGTATTTTGTAAACTTTGTTTTCGTTGTCAACTGCGTAGGCACCTTCTGCACCATCTGTAATTGAAAGAAGATCAAATCCATTATTCTTAAGGTTTAGTAATAGTTCTTTTTTGTCCTCGATACTATTTCCTGAAAGAGTATTATTTATGATTCTTGCCTCATCCATATTGCAAAAAAGCATTTTTGACTGATGGACAGTTTTGATGAACGTTTCATTGATAGACTTCATTTGCTGAGAGCCTGGGGAAAAGGCTACTGGTATATTTGCTGCCTGCGCATACGAAAGAATTTTTTCATAAGCACCTTCCCAAGTTTTGCCTAACGAAGTGAGAAATATATGAGAAGGTTTTTCTCCAAACTTCCCCTCATCAAAGGAATGATCAAATTCTGGGTGATGAGAAAAAATTGTTCTATCTTCTGAAAAATCGAAGATGAGAGAAAGAGGTCCGGTTTTTGAGTTGGTGTTCTCATAACAGACAGATATACCTTCATCCGATAATTGTTGGGCAATATATTTTGAAAGTGCATCCTCTCCGAGATATGTGTAGAAAAGATTTGGAATAGAAAGTTTTTGAAGTGCTGAGGCAACATTTGGGCCATTTCCACCTATAGAAAAAGCCTTGATGTCTATGGGAACTTTGTCACCAAGAGTAAAAGAGGCCTTTTTTCCATCAATTGTGACATGGGGATTATTTTCAAGAGCGACGATCACATCAAAAAGTGAGGAACCGATTACCAAAACTTTCATACAAACATTGTATACTTGTGAACTTTAGTAATGCAACTAAAAGTGAATGTTTTTAGAGTATTTTGATATGTATTTACTAGTTGCGTAGCGAAGCAACCATTACTATAATACTAATTTAGTAACACAATTCACTGTTATTAAATTAGTATTTATTCATTTTATGAATGTAATACTAACGAAAAATATTTAAACAGGTTTCTGCCCTCTGTTGTAATTATTAAAAAACAATTGGAGGGCCTATGGCTTTTTTTAAATTTTTATTTTATATAATACTATTCATCCTCATAAAAATTGGGGATCTCGTCTACTCTGCGATTCATTCTTTTTTGTCTCTTCTTCTCTCGCCTGTTTTGTATTGTCTCGCCCTTTTTAAGAAGGGGGCATATCAACTGTCCCATTTTCACGGAAAAGAAAAAAAATACCGTTACAAAAAGGACAAAACTATAAGACGCAGCATTAAAAAAGATTTCGTATTATTTTCGAAAATAACGAGTATATTTGTCTCTGTTCTTTCATATTTGCTTCAAGAATTCTCTGCTTTAATCAGATTTTTAGCCTCAATTTTTGTATTTCCTTTTAAATTGATTCCTAGGATTAAGATTCCAAAAAGAAAAGTGGCAAGAGCCCAAAGATTTGTATCAATTCCGACTAAGCCATCATTATTGCTCAAATTTAAATATGTAGGATTGGGGACAATATTTGCCTGCGTCTTTTTCTTTATTCCTGCATTATTTTTCTTATTCCTCTCAGATTTACCGAAGCTGTCAAATTTATCTGTGAATTATATTCCAAAGACAACCAAGATCTTGGATAGAAATGGAAATTTGCTCTACGAAATCTACGCGAATCAAAATCGAACGATAGTAAGATTGGATAAAATACCAAAAAAATTACAAGAAGCAACCATTGCTATTGAGGATAGGGATTTCTATAAACACGATGGATTTGATGTGAAAGGAATAGCCAGGGCAATGTATGTAGACGCAACAAAAAAAGATTTACAAGGAGGCTCAACTATTACGCAGCAGCTTATCAAGTCTGCCCTCCTAACTCCGGAGCCGACAATCACAAGAAAAGTGAGGGAGTTAGTACTTGCTTTTTGGGCTGAACAGCAATATACAAAAAGTCAAATTCTTGAATTATATTTCAATTACGTACCATACGGAGGCACTGCCTGGGGGGTTGAAGCAGCAAGCCAAATATATTTTGGTAAAGAAGTATCTAGCCTGACACTTTCCGAAAGCGCTTATATTGCAGGATTACCTCAAGCACCAAGCCAGTACTCCCCATTTGCTGGAGATGGGAGTCTTGGAAAAAAGAGACAAAAAGAAGTGCTTGCCTCTATGGTCTCTGAAGGATACATCACAAAAGATCAGGCCCAAAGAGCGTATTCAGAGAAGCTCATTTTTGCTTCATCTCAAGTTCCTATTCAAGCTCCACATTTTGTAATGTATGTTAAAGATTTATTAATTCGTAAATATGGGCTATTTGAAGTCGAAAGGGGGGGGCTCCAGGTAACTACCAGTCTTGATATCAACACCCAAAAAATGGCAGAAGAAGTAGTTGCCGATGAAGTAGAACGGGATGGATATCTCGGAATAGGAAATGGTGCAGCTCTTGTCACAAATCCTCAAACCGGTGACATCTTAGCTATGGTTGGTAGTAGCGACTATTTTGATACGGATCATGACGGTAATGTAAATATAACGACCTCATTGAGACAACCAGGCTCAACGATAAAACTAATAACATATGCACTAGCCCTTTCGAAAGGTTACACAGAGGCATCAATTCTAGAGGATGTTCCGCTTAGTATCCCAAGTCCAGGTGGACCTACGTATACCCCTGTTAATTACGACGGAAAATTTCACGGGAAAGTTCCTTTGAGGATTGCATTTGCCAATTCATTTAACATTCCTGCAGTCAGAGTTGCCCAAAAAATGGGAGTTGAAGCCATTGTGGAGTTTGGAAAACAAATGGGAATATCATCCTGGGGTTCAGCCGAAAATTACGGTTTATCAATTACACTAGGGGCAGCTGAGGTAACGATGAAAGATCTGGCTACTGTGTATGGGGTCATCGCAAATGGAGGAAATAAGGTTGAGCTAGATCCAATACTTCTGATAACGGATACTGATGGTAAGGTTTTGGCAAAAAAAGAGGTGAAAGAGACATCAGTTATTGATGCTGGCATTGCTTATATTATTTCAAATATTTTGGCAGATGATAGGGCAAGAAGCATAGAATTTGGGACCAATTCCCCCCTCGTCATTCCCAACAGGAAGGTATCAGTTAAGACTGGAACGACAGACAACAAGAGGGATAATTGGACAGTCGGATTTACTCCAGACACTTTAGTTGCTACATGGGTTGGAAATAACGACAACACTCCCCTTTCTCAAGCTTTAGCATCAGGAATAACGGGTGCAGCTCCTATGTGGCACAGAATAATGGAGAATATGCTTAATAGTACTGAGCCAGCCGAGATTACTATGCCAGATGATATTGTCGTTAAGAACTGTTTTGGATATGAAGCATATTTCATACGAGGGACCGAATCTAAAGATTCATGCAAAATCGTTATTCCTACCCCTACTCTAACACAACAATAACTGTTAAGAAGTTAGTAGAATGGAGATGTGAGAATTACAAATCCCATAGCGGTTTTTGGAGAAGACGAAGCCTGTAAATTTCTTTCAAAGAAAGGATACAAGATCCTTGAGCGTAATTTTAGGAAAGGATATGGAGAAATTGACATCATTGCTCTGCATGGTCAAACCATAGTGTTTGTTGAAGTTAAAACACGATCTTCAAACAAATATGGGACTCCTTTTGAGGCCATTTCACCGCACAAATTGAGACTTCTTATTAAAGGAGCAAACTTCTATAAATATATACTCCATCCGGATATGCCTGATGAGATGCGGATTGATGCGATTGGGGTTATGGTGTGGGGGAATGAAGTTCTATCAATCGAACACCGAGAGAATGTTTCGGGATTTTAGGTGAGATTTAGGTGTTCCAGAACTTTTTGTAAGGACTGATCTTTATTCAATAAAAATGTATTGATAACCAAATCATAGTAGTCCCTGTTCATATAAGTCCAGTTTGTGTCACCATCTGCGTATAATCTCTGCCATTTTTCAACATCATTTCTTTCGCGCTCTATCACTTCTTCTTTCGCTTTTTCAACTGAAATTTCCTCACGATTTACTAATCTATCAATTCGTATTTGGGTTTGATCATTACCATGTTCGTCTTCACAAATAACTAGAATTTTGAAAATCCCATCTACACCTTGAGCATTAAATCCAGCCAGTTTTGTTTCTAATATTATGTTCTTGTCTTCACTGATAATTTTCTTAAGTTGTTCGTCAAACAATAAATCTTCTTCATCTGGTCTTAAGCTTGTATCTTTTGGGGCAAGCTGCATGTGTTGTCTTACTGCTTCCCAAAAAATTTCTCCTCCTTCAATATGTTTCCAATCAAGGTGTTGAGCTAATCTTTTTGCTAGAGTTGTTGAACCAGAAGCAATTCTTCCAGAAACAGCGATAATTCGTATAGTGCCTAAGTCTTTTGGATTCATAATGAATTAACTTTGAGGGTTTCCCTGAGCTTTGCGACCTAGAATTAGAGTCTCTTCAACAAGTCTATTAGAATACCCAAATTCATTGTCGTACCATGCGATTATTTTTAACATATTTCCTGCAACTACCTGCGTTAGCGACAAATCGGCTATAGAGGAGTGAGAATTACCGATTATATCACTTGAAACAAGAGGATCGTTAGTAACAGTAAAAATTCCCTTCCAGCGAGGATTTTCAGAAGCTTGCTTGAGTGCTCCATTTACTTCTTCAACAGTAACGTCCCTTTTAAGTAAAAATGTAAAATCAGACAGAGAACCTACAGCTACCGGAACGCGGATTGCCAAGCCATTAAAGATACCTTGCAATGAGGGAATAGCCTTTGCTGCTGCTATCGTGGCACCTGATGAGGTAGGGATGATGTTTTGTGCTGCTGCTCGTGCACGTCTATAGTCCTTATGTCCTCCATCGTGCACATTTTGGTCCGATGTATATCCATGAATTGTGGTCATCATTGCTTTTTCAATACCAAAAGTCTCCTCGATAATTGCAGCAACCGGCGCTATACAGTTGGTAGTGCAGGATGCATTACTTACAACATTCTCAAGTTTTTCCCCGTCCTGATCATTTAAGTTAACACCCAAAACATATGTTGCTGCGCTTTGTTCGTCTTTAAATGGGGCAGAAAGGATAACTGATTTTGCACCAGCATCAATATGCGGTTGAATTTTTTCAGGAGTAGTAAATGCACCGGTTGATTCTATAACAACATCAACGTTAAGGTCTTTCCATGGTAGTTTTGATGGATCTTTTTCGGAAAAGAAAGGGATTACTTTATCATCAACTACAAGTGCTCCAATTGTTTCAAGAGAATATTTTGCCTCAACTTCTTCTGGTTTTTGAATAAAAAGAGCATGGTGGACAAGCTCATGGTACATCGTGTCAAACTTTAGCAAATACATCCACCCTTGCATGTCTGTGGATGACCCAGCGTTTACCGCAACGATCTCAATCTCCTCTCCAAACTTTTCAATAATTATTCTGTGGGCTACTCTCCCAATACGACCATAGCCGTTAATCGCAACGCGAACCATATATTTATAGTAGAAGAAATACTTTTTTTATTCAATAGGACAAATAGTTAGCTATTTCTTTTTTTGGCCTCATCGAATATAATAGAACCTATGTCTGAACGAATGACAAAAAATAACAAGCTGAAAGGAAAGAAAAAGCACGGCTTTTTGGGACGTCTTAAGACGCTCGGAGGAAATAAGCTTATTAAAAGACGTAGACAAAAGGGTCGTAAAACTCTCTAATGCTAGATCGGAGTCATAGATTTTCCTTTAGGAAGGGTGCACCAAGGCGAATTTTTGCTACACCCCTGTTTGTTGTCAGGTATGATAGCAATAACGACCAATTGCATTGTTCGGTAGTTGTAGGTAAGAAAGTTGATAAACGAGCAGTTGTTCGCAATAGAATAAAAAGACAAATTAACGAAATGCTGAGAGAAATTTTGTCAAAAGATTTAAAATACGACCTAGTTTTTTTTATTAAAAAACAAATTAATGAGTCGAATAGAGAAATAATAAAGGGTACAATAGAACAAGCTTTGAAAGAAATTCACATATAAATATGGACATAGGAGCGATTTTCACAATTCTTTTAACTCAACCGATAACCAATCTTTTAGTTGGATGTTATCAACTTCTCGCATTTCTTCATATCCCATTTGCTCTTGGATTTTCAATAATTCTACTGACATTTATTATCAGGATAGTGCTTTATCCTTTTACAGCATCTCAGATAAAGACAAGTAAGAAAATGCAGGATATGGCACCTCATATCTCAAACCTCAAAACAAAACACAAGGACGACAAGAAGAAACAGCAGGAAGAGATGATGAAGTTATATTCAGAATTTGGTGTTAATCCTGCCGCCGGATGTCTACCCGTAATAGTTCAGATTCCAATAATTTGGGGTCTTTACCACGTACTTAGTACTGTAGTTAATGCAAATTCTATCGTTAAACTTAAAGAAATAAATAGTCTTATGTACTCTGATGGATTAAAGCTGACGCGTCTTTGGGAAACAACTTTTTTTGGAATTCCACTCGCCCAGTCCCCTTCCCATCTCATGAAAGACATGCCTTTAATAGTGTTGGTCCCTGCTCTTACTGCTGTGCTACAGCTTATATTTTCAAAGATGATGGCTCCTGAAGTCGCACCATCAGGCAAGCATGATGACTTTCAAGCAACGTTTGCAAAACAATCACTTTTTATATTCCCAATCATGATTGGTGTATTCTCTTTTCAATTGCCTTTCGGACTCTCTTTGTACTGGAATGCATTCACAATTTTTGGTATACTTCAGCAGTACTTTTTAGTTGGTCTTGGTGGCCTAAAACAATGGCAAAAGTTTGCTGAAAAATACTACAGTAAACCAACTATAAAAGTAGCAAGCAACAAAAAAACTAAACATGGAAAAAGAAGTTAAAGTTATACAAAAGGAAGTAGAGAAATTGCTTTCTCAAATTGGTGTTAAATCAACCATTAACGTAGAGGGCAATGATGACGGTTATACAATTGTACTTGATGCATCTGAAGACAACGCACTTCTTATCGGTAAGCACGGCAATACTCTCGCATCATTAGAGTTGATCGTAAATTTGATAGTCGCCAACAAACTTGGAGAATTCAAGAGAACCACAATAGAAATAGGAAGTTATAGAGCCGAGCGCGAACAGTACTTGTCAGAGCTTGCAGACAAGTTAAGAGAGGAAGTAATAACTTCTGGTTACGAAAAGCAGGTTAGAGGGTTAAAGCCTTGGGAAAGAAGATATTTACACATGCATCTTTCTGAAGATGAAGAAGTTATGACAGAATCAGTAGGTGAAGATCGCGATAGAACACTAGTTATCAAAAAGAAGTGACCCGGTTTCAAAGAATAGCTTTTTTTTCACTGCTCGCAACACTCCCAATACAATTAGGTAAACATTTCTGGCCGCACTTTTCATTCGTTCAAGGAATTCGGATTGACTATCTTTCCCCAACATTGTACATAAGCGATATCTGTTTCATTTTTCTTTTTATTGTTTCGTTTCATTCTCTTAAGGCAATGTTTGCAAAGCTACTTTTCTCAAAATTTGGTTTGCTTTTTATTATTAGTTTGATTGGTTCAATATGTTTTGCCACAAACATATACGCGGCGATTTTCGGAACAGTTAAGCTTTTGGAATTTATGTACATTGGATTATTTATTTCTCAATATTTCAAAAGAAAAGATATTGAGAGTGCTCTATTTATTCTTACCCTCGGAGCGTTAGTTGAAACTGTGATTATTTTCTTTCAATTCATTTCACAGAATTCTCTTGGTGGATTTTTTTATTTTCTTGGAGAGAGAACTTTTAACACATCAACACCAGGGATTGCAACATTTCAAATTAATGGTGCGGATGTGTTAAGAGCATATGGAACATTTCCTCATCCAAACGTTGTCGCCTTTTTCCTTTTGTTTGTTTTTTCTTGGCTACTCTTTTCCTCTAAATTTCGAAAAGCATTCTTAAGTTACATAAAGATTCTGGCTTTATTAGTAATAGGTATAGGGATTTTTTTGACGTTTTCAAGAATAGTTATTTTGCTATTAATAGGAATCTTGCTTGTTAAAATAAAACCTAGAGGTGGAAAAAATACAGTTCCGATTTTATTAGGACTCTTTACTATTTGTGTTTTGCTTTTTCAAAGATTTGAGTTTACTCTTGTTAAAGATTTATTATTAAGAAAGGAGCTAATTGAAATTGGGGTAAAAGTTTTTTTAACAAACTTTATCTTTGGAACGGGATTGCATAACTTCTTCTATAGCGAAATTTTGTATCAAAAAACTCTGAGTCCAATACTGCTACAGCCAGTTCACAACATTTATCTCTACTGGATTTCTCAAACCGGGATTGTGGGTTTGATAGTCTTAATTTATTTTTTAAAGAAGTTAATTTACGCTTTAAGAAAATCTTTAAACATAAAAAAATCAAGGAATTTTTACCGGTTTGTTTCAATTATTGTGGTATGTGTTGGAGTTTCTGGAATGCTTGATCATTATTTTCTCACTCTTCAACAGGGGCAACTTCTGACCGCGATTATTGTTGGGCTTTGCTTCTCTAAAATCGATTCTAACGAGGGGTTGGAGTAGGTTCTTGAGGTTGGGGACAGGTTGTGCAATAAGAGTCTCCAGTTGCATCAGTTACGATTGCGGCATCTCTTTCCTCGACGTTATCAGTTTTTCCAGCTGGTGCAAGCATTTGGGTTGATTTATCGACAAAGACTTTTTTAAGTCCAGGATCAACAGTTCTAGGAATTGTACCCTTGATAAAATATTCATAGCGTGTCGGACAAACGTATGGGGAACCAGCAGGTTGTGGAAGTAGGCCTGAAGTTGAGCATATAGTCGCACCGATAACATTATCAGGCTTATTGAGGGTCTCAGCAGGCTTTCCTTCGAGCAGTTTTGCCATAATTTGGTGCCAGATTGGAGCAGCTCCTGTTACTCCTGACACAACTCCCTGAAGCGGTTTGTTGTCATTATTTCCTACCCATGTAGCGACAACAAACGAAGGGGTATATCCAATGGTCCAGTTATCTCTGTAGTCGTTTGTAGTGCCGGTCTTAACAGAGACTGTCTGACCTTTTATGTTGAGTGGGGAATTGCTTCCGAAAGATGCACTCCTCGCCCCGTTATCCGCCAAGATATTTGAGATTATATATGCAACTCCATCTGGTAATACTTTTTTCCCAAGCAGTGGACTTTCGACCGGCTTGTATTGTTGGATAGTTTTTCCTTTCGAATCAGTGACTTTAAGAATTGGATGTAGTCCAATTTTATAACCAGAGTTGGCAAATACGCCATATGCTTCAGTCATTTCAACCATTGTTACCTCTCCTCCACCAAGCGTTAAAGAAAGCCCATACCTATCAGGGTCGGTGAAAGAATTGATTCCCATTGCAGACGCGGTTGCTATCATGGCTTCAAGACCATTCAATTTGAGCATTTTAACAGCTGGAATATTGAATGAATTTGCAAGAGCATATCTCATTTGCTGTACCCCATGAAATTTAAGGTCATAGTTGAGAGGACAATAAGGGGCACCTGAAGGGTTTGGAAAGCATGTTTTTTGATCAACGAATGGGGTTGCTGCGGTATATCCCTTGATAAGACCTGTCGCGTAGTTGA
This sequence comes from uncultured Gammaproteobacteria bacterium, assembly GCA_964485575.1. Taxonomy (GTDB): domain Bacteria; phylum Patescibacteriota; class Microgenomatia; order Levybacterales; family GWA1-39-11; genus JAUSNA01. The sequence continues at coordinate 18,393 of CAZAJO010000010.1, forward strand.
TTGGTTTTATGGAAGATCCTGGTTGTCTTTTTGAAATTGCGACATTCACATTTCCGTCTCTTTCGGTATCAAAATAATTTCTGCTCCCAACCATGGCTAAGACCTCGCCTGTTCCTGGCCTTGTTACCATGCTTGCGGCGTTATACCAATTTTTCCCAGTGAGTGTTGCCTCTTCAGTTGCTATTGCATCTTCAGCAATTTTTTGAACATCTAGGTCTAATGAGGTTGTAACAGTAAGTCCACCCTGCTCTACCATTTTTTCACCATATTGCTGCACAAGAAGATCCTTTATAAAAAATACGAAATGAGGAGCCACGATCGTGTCTTGTATCTGGTTGAAAACTAACTCTTCATTTTTTGCTTTCTCAAGTTGGGAATCAGTGATGTATCCTGAATCTTTCATTGCTTGCAAGACTTGTAATTGTCTTCCCTTTCCATTTTCAGGATGGGATCCAAAAGGCGAATACACGCTTGGTGCTTGTGGTAGGCCGGCGAGAAACGCACTCTCTGAAAGAGTTAATTTTGAAACATCCTTGCCAAAATATATCTGACTTGCCGCTTCGACTCCCCAAGCAGTACCTCCGTAAGATACTTGGTTAAGATACATTTCTAGAATCCTGTTTTTTGAATATATTGATTCAACGACAAATGAAAGCAATACCTCTTTGACCTTTCTTGTGATTGTTCGATCAAGCGTCAGAAGAGAATTTCTGACAAGCTGCTGGGTAATTGTTGATCCTCCCTGAACTGATTTATGTGAAAGAGTTACATATGCTGCGCGAGCTATCCCTTTAATATCAATTGCACCATGATTGTAAAAATTCTTATCTTCGATTGAGATTGTTGCCTGCTGTAAATACTTTGGAATTCTGTTCAAGGAAACAAATGTCTGATTCCTGCTTGCATAGATCGTATAGAGCAATTTTCCATCTCTAGAATAGATTTTGCTTGATTGAGGAAAGCTATTACTTCCTATTACGGTTGCTCTTGGAACGTCTTTTAGAACCAAAAGTATTGCTATAGCAACAAGGGTAATTGGTATTGCCAATAAAACATAGCTTGCTATTAACCATTTATTTCTGAATAACATTGATGGTTTTTTCGCAACTTTTGCAATCAGGCGAAAGGGATAGGTTAGATGCTTCGTCGCTTTTTTCATTGGGGCTTTTGAGTACTGTTTTTTGGTAAACATGATTGTATCACATAAGGTATAACTACTTATTTTTGCACAGAAGCCTTTCGAATTTCAATTTTGTTCTGGAAGTCATATTTAGCAAGAGTTGATGTCTCAAGAAAATTTTTGCCATATGAATCGGCAGAAGTATTTACTGGTACATAACCCTCTGGATAATCAACTATGGTAGTTACTTTATATGGCTTGGTTCCCGGTTGTTTAATATATAAAAGTGAGTAATCAACAATAGTAGACAATAATTTGCCTGACCCGTTATCGTATTTAACTTCGATTTCAGCTTTTTCATTTTTAAGAACTGTTAAGACAAAGGCAAAATACGTAAAATTGTCACGACTGTACTGCTCTACTTCTAGCTTATCAGGTTGCTTGAAGTTTTTAGCTTCATAAATTTTAAAGTCAGTAACTGCTGGCGTAGTTGGTTGTTTTACTCCGTTTATAGTTATTTCTTTCAGGATGCTTCCCTTTGGGACAGCGAGCTTGATATAAGATTTATAGCCATCGACAGAGCTAGTATTTGTAAGGAGGAGTTTTGCTTGAGATGCGATTTTTCCTTGCTCCAACATGGCTTCATATGTCACTTCTCTTGATATATGCGCGTTGACTTTATTTGCTCCTATATTTGCCTCGTTAATATATAAGAAGTCATTAATAGTTTTTGCACTAGTCCCTCTCGTATCCTTGTATTCTCCTGCGTACCCATTAGCCGAGAAAGCTTTTTGGATGGAGTTGTCACTAAATGAGATAAGAATATTTTTCTGCTCTAATAAATCTGGGATTAGTTTTGCAATCTTGACATAGAACTTAGAATCAGTTGTTGTTTTCAATAACAGTTGGGTAAAAAGGTTATTGAGTATGTCTCGCTTTTGGGTAGAACCTGGAAAGAAATTTGTTTTGATTGTGCTTTGGATGAAATCAGAAACAGTGTCACTGGTCACTGTAACATTATAATTTGGTAATGTTATCGGACCTGACAATTTAAGAATTTCTTTTAACACTTCCAGGTCAACAGCAATGACTGCGTCTGGTTTTTTACCAGTCTCGAGGTTATATAGAAAAGCAGACATGCTAGCAGATTCCTGGAAGTTGAGAGAAAAATTGCTATCTCTCAAATACAAATGAGGTTGGAGATATCTCCTTACTATGAAGGGAGGCTCAATATGATTTCTTAATTGACCATCAAGTTCATAGACATCTTGGATCGTCAAATTTTCAATTTTCCCATTTTTAACAACTGCATTGCCAATAGATCCAATAAATCCGCCTGTCGGACGAAGCTCTTCAGTATTTTGAAATAAAAGTAAATAATTCTTTTCTTCACTAAAACCTAAAATAGTTGGAAGAATTCCTGACAAACTTAAGAGTTTTGAATATGTTTGTTTTAGATTTGCTGAAATGTCTTTGTTTCCTGTTTCAAGTGTGACCCTCTGCCCTTCCTGATAAAGAAAGGAAAGATTTGATGTGAGTGTCGACAATAGCGGTTCAGACAAAATGTTTCCATTGAACAAAGAAGTCATAGTGCCTCCAGTAATTCGTGAAAGCTCACCAACTTTTTGTATCAATGTGTAATACGTTGTAACTCTTTGGAATGTATCTATATTGCCTACTAAGTCAAAAGCAATATTGGTAGTAGGTTTTATTGCTGTCAAAAAGTAGTTAGAGATTCTTGCATTCTTTTCAACATTTTTAAAGTTGTCTGACTTTATGTCCTCTACAGCTTGTCGTAGATAAAAAAGTCCCAGACCGAAAAAGAGAAGATTGATAAATAGAAAAAGGAACGTCCCAAAAAAGATACTTAGGAGTGTAAATCGCAAGGAACTCAATAGCTGTTTCTTTTTCTTCGTCTTTTTTGATCTACTCGTAAAGTTGCCAGACTTCGTAGTGTCATGTTGAATATCTCTCCCTTCCAATATTGGTGTTATTGCTTTTTCAAACCCCTCAAAAGCAGCATCCATATAGGTGTCACTCATCTGAAGTCGTGTCACGAGAATTGATTTTATTTCCTCACGGGAAATTGTTAAGGAATTTGTTTTCTCGTCAGAAAAATTTATTTTTATATCCGGATCTATGCGAGCGACAATATGCGAAAGTGCAAGAACTGTCTCTGGGTTTTTATAGAACAAGAAGTGGATTATTCCGCTCTTATAGTTTCCCAACAATAATCTAAGTATTCCGCTTATTGCATCCTTGGTAGAAATTGGATAGATGGAGGACAAGTTATCGCCATGTAAGTCGATCTCTCTTTTTGATAATACATTCTCAATAATTTTCGAAAGCTGCCCTTTTTGTTCGCCATCTTTTTGTACAAGAAGTTCACCCAACAAAGCAAACCTGACATGAGCACTCGTCTTATACTCTCTAATGATTTCCAGGTTTTTTACAAGAGCAAACACTTCAATTGTAATTAGCACAGTCGTTTTATCCAACGCAAATTTTGACATGACGGGTGATAGAAAAGTTCCCGCTTTTTCACCTGCTAAAAGTACAAGAGCATAGTCTATTGTTTCTTCGAGCTTTGGTAGCAGGGTAGCGTCTTGATACGTTAGAAAGTAGATCTCAGGGAGGGTTTCAAGAAATTCAGGCTTCCTATTTGAGACTATAATTATTCGAAATTTCTTCGTATTTTGGTTCACCAATTGAGCTTGGAGAAATTCCTCATCTCCATAGATACAAAGCAAGGGAAGTTTCGCATCTTTCTCTTCCACTAGATGAATGTTTGGCATACCATTAATTGTAGAGATATAATTACCGCTTGTCGAGTATTTTGAACGTAGTGCGGGAATAAGGTTACATCACTGGTGTTGGAAGGTTTTTTAGATTTTGAAGTCAAGCGCATCATTTACAAGGCTATCAGCTACCTTGTTTTGTTCACGTGGAATCTGAGAATATATAATTTGAGCTGATAATTGGGATTCAAGTCTCTTTGCAACAATAAACAGTTCTCTCATGTTAGGGTGCTTCACTTTAAATTTACCATCCATTTGACGGGCAACCAGAAGCGAATCCAGACGGAAGACAACCTCCTCAATATTTGGATAGTGTTCTATGACCCAGCGGAATGCATTGATGACTGCGGAGTATTCGGCAACATTATTCGTGTTAATGCCAATTCTTTTTCCTTCTCCATAGATCTGATTATTACTTTCGTCAAAAACGGCAAATCCATAGGCTGCCTCTCCAGGATTCCCCCGTGAACCTCCGTCTCCGTATATGATGAGTTTTGAATGCGGTTTCATTTATGCATTGCAGTTTTTTTCGATGGTGGTAACCGAAAAGACCGTCAAATTAAGCTTTTTTGCTTCTTACAAAATACCATAGCATGAAGAGAAAAACTAGGGCTTCAGATATTCCTGTGGCGATTGCGGATGCATTATAAGAATACTTTGGAACAAAAATAATGTTCAGAATAACATTGAGAAGTAAAGCGCCACCATATAGAGGAACAAGGAATTTTAATTTATTATTGATGACGAAATGCCATTGCAAAAGACTTGTCATAAAAAAGAACGGAAGAGAGAGAGCTAGTATTTGAAATGGCAAAACCGATAGTGAGAAATCACTTTTAATAAATGTTAGGAGGGGAGCACCGAAGAATGCGATGAAAGTAATTGCTAGTGAGGAAAAAATGAAAAGAGATGAGTAGCGTTTAATTAACGGTGTATAGGTTTTCGGATTTTTGCTTTCACGAAGCAGCAAAGGGTAAACACTATTTGCAAGATATGCTGGGAAAGCAAGAAGTATCTCAAAGAATTTATATGAAATTCCATAAACTCCAACATCACTTGTTGGACGATATACAGACAAGATAAATATATCTGCCTTTGCATAAAGTAAATTGAAAAAAAGCATCATGCCAAGCGGTAGTGACGCAATAACTAAATTCTTTGAAAAAGAATTAAAGTTTGATGTCTTTTTGATGTTAAGGTTATACTTTTTTTTCATGACAAGAAAGAGTGTTGAGACAAGAACAGATCCGGAAACGATATATGAAAGTAAAAGTAAAGAAAGATTTTTTTGAGAGGAGGCAAAAAGAATAAACACTAATAAAACAATCGATGAAAGAATGCTTGGGATAAGAGAAACAGAATAGGAGAGTTTCCTTTGAAGAAATGCTTGGAGTGAAATATTTATTCCAATAACAATAAGAGTCAGAGAATATATTACAATTCCGTATTTTTCAATTTCCGAAAAACCAGTGCCAGCTAACTTGTTTTCTGGAAGTAGCTGTGCAAGAAAAGCGATGAGTGGTATCAGGAGGAAAGAGAAGAGAAGGCGGAGGATGATGAGGTTCCCAAAATACTTACCAATATTTTCGTAGTGCTCCTTTATAAAAATGGAATTCATGCCAAAATCTAAGATTAGATAAAATATTGAGACGAAGGCAACAATCTTTGTAAAGCTCCCAAGCGTTTCATAACCGGCAAAATAAGCGATAAGCAGTGTCGCAATCAACGTTGGTATACTTGTGGATATACGAATCAGAAATTGGACAAGAGTATTGAGGGAGACTGATTTTAGCTCAAGACCTGACAAGCGCTGCATATAGAAAGTATATCGGGGTACAAAGAACTAATCAACGTTTAGTGACGACATCTGACAACTTTTGTCCTGATGGTAATGTGGGGGTAGGTTTAAAGGGGGCAAACAAGGCCTGCAAAGACATAAAATTATAGTAGGGTTTGTTCTCTCTAATAAATTTCGCTGCTTTATAAATTCCGACTAAACGCTTGTGGTGTTCTCCAGTAAAAAGTTGTGTTAGCTCGCCATGCCGGAACGTTTGCGTGAGTATAACATCATCATAATATTCATTGCTATTACCCTTCACGCGTGTAGTAGTCACTGTAAAAGATGCAGTTAATTCTTGGCCGGCTGCATCGGGACCTGAAAAACTTAATATATCTGCTTCTTCTCTGCAGGAGAGCATCGCGACCCCAGACCGGTTTTCATCGGAACCATCATTCAAAAGGAAGAAGGAATCACCATCATCAAGGAAAGTATGAGTTATCGTTCCAAACGGTTCTGTGTCTTTTTGAAACCTAGAGTCATGGAATAATTGTATTTCATGTACACCCTCAGGGCTTCTAAAATCAATTGTTCTTCCCATTGAATAAAAACGCTCCTTTGGGCAAACGGAAGCTGGGTCAAAATTAGAAGGATTGGGATATTCCCCTGCCATTATAAAATCAAGAATCTAGCACCAATGTAACAAAATTAAAAAAATGGTGCAAGAAGTCTAACTGTATCAATTTGTTGAAGCCAACTTAGCCTCATGGTAGAATTGGGAAATGGACAAGGTGTACGATCACACGAAAGTAGAGGATGCTCTTTATAAAGAATGGGAAGAGAAAGGATACTTCAAGCCCGAAATAAATCCTGAGGGGGAGCCCTATTCTATAATTCTGCCGCCCCCAAATGCCAATGCCCCATTACATTTCGGGCACGCCATGTATGTTATCGAAGACATTCTTATCCGCTATCATAGAATGAAGGGGTTCAAGACTTTGTGGGAGCCGGGAGCGGATCATGCAGGATTTGAGACTCAATTTGTTTTTGAAAAAAGGCTAGCATTGGAGGGGAAGAGTAGATTTGATTACGACCGCGACACTCTATACAAAATGATTTTAGAATTTGTCCAGGGCAATAGACCTATCATGGAGGGACAGCTTCGGAAGATGGGATTCTCTCTTGATTGGTCGCGAAAAAAACTCACAATAGATCCGGAAATTGTTGAAGTTGTTTATAAGAATTTTAAGAAGCTTTATGATGACGGACTGGCGTATAGAGCAGAGCGGTTGGTTAATTATTGTACATTTGACGGGACTTCCTTTTCTGATTTAGAGGTAGTTCATGAAGAGAGACAAAGTCAGCTGTATTACATAAAGTACGGCCCCTTAGTTTTGGCAACAACACGTCCAGAAACAAAATTTGGAGATACGGCTGTTGCTGTTAATCCAAAGGACAAGCGGTATGAGAAATATGTTGGACAAGAATTGGAAATAGAAACTGTTCTCGGACCGTCAAAAATAAAAGTAGTTGCTGATGACATGGTTGACATGGAATTTGGGACTGGCGTTGTAAAAATTACTCCGGCACATGATTTTAATGATTTCGAAGTTGCTAAGCGTCACGACTTGCCAATGAAACAAGTTATTGGACTTGATGGGAAAATGATGGAGGAAGCTGGAGAATTTGCTGGGATGTATGTTAAGCAGGCAAGAAAAGCAATTGTTGAAAAAATGCAGGAGAAAGGTCTTATCGAAAAGATAGATGAGAATTACAATAACAGGGTAGGACTTTGTTATAAGTGTAAAAATGTTTTAGAACCGCTTCCTTTAGAGCAGTGGTTCATAAAAATGGAGCCATTAGCAGGTCCAGCAATTGAAGCGGTAAAAAAAGGTGACACAAAAATATATCCAGCAAGTTTTGATAAGTTATATTTTCAATTTTTGGAAAACATTCGAGACTGGAATATTTCAAGGCAGGTTGTTTGGGGAATTAGAATTCCTGCATGGAAAAACAAAAAAACAGGGAAGTGGAAAATTACGGAAGGAAAAGCTCCAGAAGGTGAAGAGTGGGAGCAGGATAGTGACACGTTTGATACCTGGTTTTCTTCATCGCAATGGCCTTTTGCAACCCTTATGACAACAAACGAAAAAGATTATGAGACTTTTTATCCAACAACTGTTATGGAAACTGGATATGATATTCTGCGATGGTGGGTTGCCCGCATGATGATGATGGGGCTTTTTGCCACAGGGAAAGTTCCTTTTAAAAATGTAGTACTTCATGGACTCGTCAATGACCCTCTTGGAAAGAAGATGAGTAAGAGTAAGGGCAATGTTGTCAATCCTTTAGAATTAGTTGATCAATATGGGGCAGACGCAGTGAGATTTGCGCTTGTTTATGGGACAGCACTTGGTAATGATCAGGCGCTTTCTTATCCGAAATTGGAAGCGGCTCGTAGATTTACAAATAAATTATGGAATATGGGTAGATTTATTATTGATTTTAAACCTGATGACTCTCAGAGTGAAATGTCTGACCATGCAGACGACAAAGCTATTATTTCGAAGCTTAATGAGGTTATAAAAACGATTGATGCAGCATATGCTTCTTATAGATTTAATGACATCTCAGATCTTCTTTACGAATTTACTTGGCATGAGTTTGCAGATAAATACATAGAATCGACTAAAGACAGAAGAGCAGAAGCGCAACCAACTTTAGAATTCGTTTACTCTACAATTTTAAAACTTCTTCATCCAATAATGCCCTTTGTGACGGACGAGATATATAGGAAAGTAAATAACTCTCAAGATTCGATAATGATATCCTCCTGGCCGCAAGCCTAGCTTTCAAATTTTCTTCTGTGCTACACTAAAATCATATGTTTCTTCTTTTTGATATAGGGGGTACAACAACTCGTTTTGCTGTTTCTTATACCGGTGACAAGATTGATGATGTAAAGCTTTTCCCAACAAATCACGATTTTGACCAAGCCATGGAGCAGATGAAAAGCGTTGCTTCCGATTTTGCTAATGGTGAAAAGTACCACGCAGTTGTTGGGGGAGTTAGATCATACAACAAAAAAAATGGATCCCTTTTTGATCACCCAACAATCCCACTCTGGGTAGGTGTCCCTCTTTTAGATAAAATGAGGGAAGCGTGGGGAGATGTGTTTATTGAGAATGATTGTGTGATGGTAGGATTGGGAGAGGCCGTCCATGGGGCAGGGAAGGGCGAAAAAATAGTTGCATATGTGACGTTATCTACCGGTGTTGGAGGGTGCAGAATCACAAACGGTAAGGCCGATGAGACTGAATACAGCTTTGAGCCAGGGAACATGTTGATAAATGGGCCTGAAGGACAAGACTATTTAGAGAACATCGTTTCAGGAAGCGCAATTGAGAAGAGGTATGGAGTCTCCCCATTTGACCTCACAGATGAGAATGCTTGGGAGGAAATTTCTGAATATGTGTCAGTTGGTTTGAATAACGTAGCAGTTATGTGGTCCCCAAATATTATCGTTCTTGGAGGGTCTGTTCCTCAGCGAATTGACTTTGAAAAAGTGAATGAATATCTGAAGAAGCATTGCAGGATTTATCCTGAGGTGCCATTGGTTAAAATGGCTGAGATTGACGAGCAAGGTGGCCTCTATGGAGCACTTGCGTACTTAAAAAATCTTCCCTGAATTATTTTACAGTTACACTTTTTGCAAGGTTCCTTGGTTTGTCGGGATCTGGAACTTTTCTTGCTAAAGCGACATAGTAGCCTAAAAGATGAGCAATTGTCACTTGGGGAAGGATAGTTGCTTCTTCAATATCTGCTGTTGGGAGAAAATCATCAAACACACTGTTATTTAGCGGACCAATTCCAACCACATATGCACCTCTGGCTTTTACTTCTTGGGCATTTGAGATGATCTCGGCGTACGTTTCGTCATTTGGAGCAAATACAATTACAGGCGTCCCTTTTTCGATGAGTGCCATTACCCCATGCTTTAATTCACCACCAGGGAAGGCTTCTGCGTGAATAAAGCTTCCTTCCTTAAGTTTTAATGCTGTCTCGAGGGCCGCGGTATATGAAAATCCACGGCCTATTATATATATGTGTTCACTTTTGTTAAGGTGCACGGCTAATTTTTCAACCCTCTTTATGTAGGAAGGGGTAAGAATATCTCCAACATTAACAGCAGCTTTTTGAAGTATATACTTCCCTTTCTTTTCTCCACCTGCATATGTGAATGCAGTGAGTATTAACATGGCAAGCATTGCTGTAAAGCTTTTTGTTGCAACAACTGCTTTTTCGGGGCCAGAATTTAGTAGAGCTGCATAATCAGAGATTCTGAAGAGGGTTGAGCCTTCAACATTTATAATGGAGGCAACTTTTGCCCCTTTTTTCTTCATGCGGGTCACAGGTTCGATGACGTCAATTGATTCTCCACTTTGGGAAATGGGTATGAGAAGTGTTTTTGAATTCACAAAATCCTCGCTGTATTTAAATTCAGATCCTATCGCAAAATTTACGTGAAGATGGGCAATTTTTGAAAAAAGATATGTAGCACCAATCGCAGCATATGAAGCAGAACCACATGCAACGAGAAATATTCCTTTTGCTTGCTTGATATATCTTGAAAGTTCTGTAGCATCCTTTTGTGAGTTACGGGCTATATGGTTGATGACCTTTTGCTCTTCATGTGTTTCCTTAATAAAGTAGTGCTTAAAATTGCCCAATTCGCTTTTTTCAAATTTCCAGGAAAGGGTAGTATATTTAGGTTTTATCTTCTTTTCTGTCAGTAGATTTATTACCTGCAGGGTTTTGCCAACCACAATCATTTGATTGTCCTCAATAAACATGACCTTTTTTGTATGTTTTACAATCCCAGCTGCATCTGACGCTAAAAAGTAGCCATCAAGGCTTTTACCAACAACAAGAGGAGAGCCATTCTTAGCTGCGATAATTTCAGACGATTTGGCATTCATGACCACGATTGCATTCATTCCATGAAGTTTTTTGAACGCATTTTTGACAGAAAGAGCAAAATCATTTGTCTTTAGCTCTTCCTCTATGAGGTGCACAGCAACTTCAGTATCGGTTTGGGAAACGAATTTGTGTCCAAGCGTTAATAAATCCGCTTTTAGTTTCTCAAAATTCTCAATAATTCCATTATGAAGAAGCGCGATTTGTCCAGAACAGTCTAAATGTGGATGGGCATTTTTTTCAGTTACCCCTCCATGGGTTGCCCATCTTGTGTGACCTATGCCAAGCGAGGTTGAGGTTAAAGATGTTTTGGCCATCCCTATTTTCCCTATGTGTTTTTCAATTTCGATTTCAGCCCCTTTTTTTATTGCTATTCCCCAGGAGTCATACCCTCTGTATTCTAGGGATCTAAGCCCTTTAAGAATTACTGAAGCACTTTTTTGTTTTTTTGATACAAAACCAAATATACCGCACATGTTAGACAGTTAAATGTGAATACTTCAGTAGTTTTTTAGGGTCAGTTATAACATAGCGGCCGGACATGTGAGTAAGAATATTTTGAACGGTTAGCTTGCTGATCTCAATGCTCGTTGTCTCACGACTAATGCCGATAAGATCAGCAATATCTTGCTGAGTTAATTTCAGGGGTATATTGATCTTGTCTCCATCCTCTTTTCCGAAGCGTTCACCTAATATGTGGATGATAGAAGCTACTTTTTGAGTTGCACTTCCGAATGCCATCTGTTCCATGCGTTGCATAAGTCCTCTCATTCTGATTGATATATTTTGTGCAATCATGAATTGTACGTCGGGATTTTGTTCAAGAAACAGCAAAAAAGCCTCACGGTTCTTCTCAAGCACTGTGCATTCCCCCATAGCTCTAAAAGAATGTCCGTTATGAATTTTGTTAAAAATCCAAGTGTATGAAAAAATATCTTCCGGCTTAAATATAAATAGTGTGAATTCGCGACCATCTTGAGACGAAGCTGAATCCTTGATATATCCTCTTTTCAGATAGAATGCTGCTGAACGTTGGTCTCCGGCACGAAGAACTATCTCGCCATTTTTGAAGTGACTGGGTTTTGAAGTAGCAAAAAATTTCTTTAATTTTTCACTTGGAGTCAAATCCATTTACTGGCTGCAGTATATCAGGTAAGAAAAGTGTTAGCAACTTAACACTCTTTCTGTAATCTTTATTACGGAATTTATGGGTTCGAATTGGTATTGTATGCTTGCATGAAAAATAAAGAATTTTTCTTCAAAGACAGATTGACAGAAACCCAAATCGAGAAATTTAAATTGTTCAACGATGAAGAGTTAATTTTTGCCTGTAGGGAGCATTGGTTGCCGATTGTCTTGAGGTTGGTCAGAAAATCATTCGTCGGACTGTTTATGGCAACTGCCTGTTCATCAATCTTTATCCTACTTATCCATAGTACTGCTCTTGCTGCAGGAACTTTTTTCCTTACGGTATTAATAACCGGGCTCTTGGCTGTCAGAGACCTCATACACTGGAGTTTTCATATGTATATTGCAACCAACAAACAATTGATTGAGGTACATTATAATCCTCTGATTTCACATGCAATCAACTCGGTTTTATTAGAGCAAATTAGGTGTACAGAGATTGATGTCGAAATGTATGGGATAATTCCGGAACTCTTAGGGATCGGTAACGTCGAGATAACTTTTGATAGGCCAACCCACAAAGAAGTATTTATAATTAAAGATATCCGTTCACCAAGAGCCATTGCCAATCTTCTATCGGCTCAAATTCATCAGACCTTGGGACCTGGACAAAGACAAGGACTGCAGCCACTGTGGTCTAAAGAACTTAAAAATAATAAATATCGCTTCTTAGGCGATGTGAATTATGGATATACAAGTAACTAATATTATGGGAGCTATAATAATATCATTCAAAATAATTCTCTTACTCGCAGGATGCATGGTTGCCCTCGTTAACTATTTTCAGATTAAAGAAGCCAATAAAATGGAAGACAAGATGAGTATTGCGCTTCCCTCAGCTGTTCATTTTGGAATGACAGCCCAGTTTCTATTATCAGTTGCTTTTGTTTTCGCCTCAACAATCTATCTATTTATTTTCTAGAATTAGCTTGAAGTTTACTTTAAATCCCACTAAAATAAGTGAATGAAAGATTATCTCCGCAAAATTACCGATTTATTACCGAATAAAGGTCAAATAGCATACAGATTATCAAGCTTTTTCTTTTTGCTTTTTCTTATTTTGGCAGGTATTCTGCTTCAGACATTGGTTTTTTTAAGTGGAAAAACACTCGTTGCTCGCGAGCAGTATGAGAATCACGCGAAAGACTTTCAATACTGGAGTAGTGTGGCCGCCCAATATCCCACAATCCCAGACATACTATATAATGCTTCGCTTAGTGCGTTGAATGATAATAAGAAAAAAGAAGCAATCGAATACATCGATAGAGCTTTACAGCTGGATCCTTTGTTCAAAAAAGCCACGGAATTGAAAAATGAGATCAGTAGTAGGGGTTAATTATTCTGAAGCTTTATCTTCAGTAGCTTCTCCTTTTGATTCACTTTCGGAAGATTCGGGTGCTCCTTCTTTAGTTGACTTTTCGCCTTCTGTTGCACCTTCCTCAGATGCAGCTTCGGAAGCGGCTTCTTCTTCCGCCGCTAATTCTTCAGCCTCTTCGCTTACAAGTTCGGCAATTCTAAATACCATTTCAGCCGGTTCTGCAAGTATTTCAACTCCTGCTGGAACCTTTAGGTCTCCTACGGTCAAGCTTTCATCAATTTGAGCTAGTCCTTCAACGCTAATTTCTATATGCTCTGGAAGATCTGCCGGAAGAGCTTCTACTTCGACTTCTGAAAGGGACTGAAGTAAAACTCCAATTTTGTCAGTTACAGCCTTTGGTTCACCAATTCCAATAACAGGAATTGTAGCTTTAACTTTTTCTTTAAGGTTTACTTTGAAAAAATCAGCATGAAGCGGAGTATGGGTAATTGGTTGGGTGTGGATGTTCTGAATAAGTACAGGGTGGGTCTCTTTATCAACAGTCAGGTCAACAAGTCCGGTTTCATGAACCTCATCATATACTTTCTGGAATTCTTTTAGAGGAAGCTGAAGTGACGTAGATTTCATTCCCTTTCCAAACATATTTGCTGGAAGAATCCCTTCTCTCCTCAAATGTTTTACCTTTTTACCGGTGATTGTCCTTTTTTCTGCTGTTAATGCTGCTCTTTTCATATTTGACTATTCTACTAAAGGATGCTTGAAAACACAAGGAGGGGAGGAAAATAAGAATGTGTTGCGGAGTAAATAAATTTGCTCCTGACACTGAGTTTTTCGAATGTGTTGCGGAGTAAGGAGTTGAACCTTATCTAGGAGATTATGAGCCTCCTGTGCAGCCGTACACTACCCCGCGTAGTCTTCGTATTATACAGTCTGCTAGGTTCAAGCGCAAGCAAAGTTACCTAGAAAAATAGTTTCCACCATCTTTCCCAATTCGGTGAGTTGTCCTCAATAGGTTTTGTGATCTGCTTATCTATAGGGGGTGGAGCAAGGACAATGTGCTCTCCAGGTTTTACCATTCCAAGTTTTTCTCTTGCTTCATTTTCAACAAATTGAGGAGTATTTACGAAATATAATTGTTGCTTCAGAAATTGCTTTTTTTGCTGCTCATCGCGTTCTTTTCCTTTAAGAGTCGTTACTATACGACTATTTTGCCTCAAAGTAAGGATTGAGCCGACAATATTCTTGATGATGAAAAGAAGAGCGATTGCGGCAATAACTAAAATTACTGTTTTTGTGTTGACAAAGCGCATGTTTACTGATATTATAGGCTCAAATTAAATTTAGGGACCAAGCTTTCGTGTTCAAAATTTATTATGACCAACGTTTTACGTCTCAGGGACGCTCATGGAAAATTCCAAGACTTCCTCAAAACAAAAAATCGGGCGTCCGCAACCATATTAGCATATGGTAAAGACATCGAGCAATTGATTGAGTTTCTTGAGGCATTGGAAAAAAACAATATCCATGAGATCAACGGAACCGACATCCAAGCATTCTTAACCAAGCTCAAAGACGAAGGATATACTCCAAAATCATTGTCAAGAAAACTAAATTCTACAAGAACATTTTATCGATATCTTAAGGTTAACGAGTTTGTTACTGATGACCCATCACTGCTTGTTGAACACCCTAAATATGAGCTCAATCCGCCAAGAATGTTGTCTCCATTGGAATATAGAGCTTTGAGAGATGCAGCGTCGGTTGATTCAAGGATATATGCGATAATAGAGGTTTTACTGCAAACCGGTATCAGAATAGGAGAGCTTGCAAATCTGCGGGTTGAGGATATCAATGATAATGCATTACACATTAGAACATATGAAGGTCATGAAGCACGTGAAGTGCCACTTAATAGACGCGCAAAAGAAGCATTAAAGCGCTACATGGAAACGCGTGCAAAAACCGAAGATACCCATGTGTTTGTGACAAAAACCGGCAGGCCATTTTTAGTGAGAAATATTCGTGATGCAGTAGAGAGATATTTCAAAAAAGCAGGAATTGAGAATGTGAAGATCAATGATCTTCGTCATACTTTTGTCGCACATCATCTCAAAAATGGTGTTTCTTTAGTATTTTTGTCCCGAGTTTTGGGGCACAAAAGACTCTCTTCAACAGAGCGATATTTACAATATATGAAAGACTTCAAACCGGGTGAGGCTACATCTCTTCAAGAACTTTAAATTTTTCCGTATTTGTGACATAGTAGAATTATGGACCACCATTCATATTCTGATGTCAAAACACTAATTTCTTGGTCTGCTCCGGGGCGGCCATTCAGAAAAAAGGGGAAAGAATTTTTTTATACTGGACTGCTTATCGTATTTTTGATTGAGGTGATATTATTCATTTTTTCTGAATATTTATTGATGTTTGTTGTGGGTACACTGTACTTTTTTTCAGTGGCACTTGCGACTATCCCACCTCAAAATTTTCACTATCGTATCAGTACTCAAGGAATTAAAGTTGAAGACCATTTTTTTATCTGGGAGGAACTATACGATTTTTATTTTAAAAAATTTGAAGGTATGGAGGTACTTATTGTCCGTACAAAAAGCATGTTGCCTGGAGAATTGAAGATTTCGTTGGGGGAAGTGCCGATGGATCACATACGACGTGTCCTGATAGGGTATCTCCCGTATAGAGAAGTAGTAAAACCGTCATTCATGGATAAAAGCGGTGATTGGCTTGCCCATAATTTTCCACTTGAACGTTAGCGGAGCTTGCTTTTGCAAAAAGTAGGTTTTTTGCCTCAAAATTGTTATAATCGAGTTTGTATTTATTTCAATTGAAACTCTCATATAGCTCATTTCGTATAAAAATTCGCTATAATACACCATACATGCGCTCGTAAGCAAAGCTTGCAAGCTCATGATTACATGCGCTCGTAGCTCAATGGATAGAGCATCAGATTGCGGATCTGAAGGTTGTGAGTTCGACCCTCACCGAGCGCGCAGAGAGGAGGGTTGGCCGAGTGGTCCATGGCGACGGTTTCGAAAACCGTTCTCCCTCACGGGAGGCGCAGGTTCGACTCCTGTACCCTCCGCATGAGTTATAAAGAGCTCTCGTAGTTAAACGGATATAATAGAGGGTTCCGAACCCTCCGATGCGGGTTCGATTCCCGCCGAGGGCGCACATTTTAAATTAGTAAGGAGGAGTCGGATGAAATCTTTTACAAAAGATATTCTCCAACTCTTGAAAACAATAATACGGAGGAGTCGGATAGCGGTCCATTCCACATGCTTGGAAAGTATGCGTGCGTAAGCACTCGCGAGTTCGAATCTCGCCTCCTCCGCAAGTAAATCTTTGTTTTTTTACCTCAAAATGGTACAATAACAAGCTAGTAATTTTGGCTGGAGAGCGATCCCACTGAGCAGTGCTCAGTGTCGACTGTTTGCATCACCGCATTCAGGAGCTCTTTTTAGACTTGCACATTTTGGCTGGAGAGCTCGGCTGGTTCGTAGCACCGCATTCATAACGCGGCGGTCGTGGGTTCAAACCCCACTCCAGCTACTATTTTTTAGTAGCGATTTTCCTCAAGGTTTTATGAATAACCAATCTATCGGTGTATTTGATTCGGGAGTTGGAGGCTTATCAGTCCTTTTAGAAATCCAAAAAGAGTTACCTTTCGAAAATTCAATTTTTGTTGCTGACCAAGCATACGTTCCGTATGGGCGAAAGTCAAAAGATGAACTTATTGAGAGGGTAGGTAAAATAATGGATTTTTTTGTTGAAAAGGAGGTAAAAGCAGTTGTTGTTGCATGTAATACTGCAACCGTTTACACGATTGATGAAATGAGAAAAAGATATAAGATGCCAATAATTGGTACGGTTCCTGTCATTAAAGTTATCGCCAGAATGACAAGAACTGGTAAAACCGCAGTTTTTTCAACCCCAGCAACCGCAAAAAGTCCATATCTAGCAAAACTGATTGAAGAATTTGCGCCTAATATAATTGTTGAAAAAGTAGGTGGGTCAAATCTGGAAGAATTGATTGAAAATGGGAGTATCAACGACCCAGCAATAGTAGAGAGATTAAAATTCCATTTATTGCCGCTTGTAAAAGAGGGAGTAGATACAATTGCTCTGGGATGCACTCATTACCCTTTTTTGAAGGAAAAAATTAAAAGGATTGTGGGTTCAAAGGTAAAAATTGTTGATTCAGGAGGAGCAGTTGCACGAAGACTTGAGTTTGTTTTAGAGCAAGAAAAGTTACTTTCTGTGAAAAAAGGACTGGATTTATATTACACTACAGGTGATGAAAAGAAATTTGAAAGGGTTGCAAACGAACTGACAAAAAGGGAAATTAAGGCAACGCATGTTAATTTATAACTATGGAGAAATATAGAGGAAAGAAAATAGCGGTTCTAGGGTTTGGAATTGAAGGAATGAGTGTTGTTGATTTCCTATCGAGCTCTGAAATTACAGTTTTTGATGAGAAAAAGAGAGATGATTTTGACCCCGGGGTTATGGCACGGTATGAGGCAAATGGTATTAAGTTTGAACTTGGTGGAATTGGTAATCTAACTGGTTTTTCTGCTGTATTTAGGTCTCCCGGGTTTCATCCAAAAACACCACAGTTAGTAGAAGCATCAAAAAACGGGGTAGAAATATCTTCAGCAACCAAATTATTCTTTGATTTATGTCCATATCCGATAGTTGGCGTGACTGGAACGAAAGGAAAAGGTACTACTTCTACACTTATATACGAAATGCTCAAAAAAGAGGGCTTTGACGCGTTTCTAGGGGGTAATATAGGCACTCCACCTCTTAGTTTTCTTTCTCGTTTAAACCCTGATTCTAAGGTTGTTCTTGAACTTTCAAGCTTTCAGCTCATTGACCTTGAAAAAAGCCCTCATGTATCAGTAATGCTTATGACAACTTCAGAGCATTTGGACTATCACGCAGACGTTTATGAGTATATTGAGGCAAAAAGAAACATTTTTAAATATCAGACTGAGAAAGATTTTGCTGTTGTTAACCGCGATTACCCAGCCAGCAACGAATCTGATATCCATACAATAGGAAAGGTCTATCAAGTTAGTCGTTTTCAGGAAATAATGCAGGGATGTTTTGTAAAAGATGACGCAATTTACCTCAAGATGGATGGGCATGAAGAGGCAATCCTACCAGTAAATGAATTAGGACTTTTGGGAAAGCACAATCATGAAAACGTTTGTGCGGCGGTTGTTGCTTCAATTTGTGCTGGGGTTACAATGAAATCCATTCTCCCGGTTTTGCGCTCATTTAAGGGGTTAGAGCACAGAATTGAGTTTGTGCGTCTCGTTGGTGGAGTAAAATATTATGATGATTCATTCTCAACTACGCCAGAGACCGCAATTGCCGCGATAGAAAGCTTTGAAGAGCCAAAAATACTTATACTTGGCGGATCTTCAAAAAATTCCGACTTTTCAGAGCTTGGGCAAATTATTTCTGAGTCAGGAACGATAAAGGCAATAATTGGAATTGGTCTTGAATGGCCTCGCATAAAGGCAGGAATTAGGGGTTTACAATCAGGAGTTAGGGTAATTGAGGAATGTAAGAGCATGGAGGAAGTTGTCAGAAAAGCTTCAGAAATTGGTGAAATAGGGGATGTGGTGCTCCTTTCCCCCGCGTGTGCTTCATTTGACATGTTCAAGTCATACAAAGACCGCGGAGAACAATTCAAGAGTGAGGTAGGAAAACTTTGATACAATACGCATATGACTAAAAGAGTTTTGTCAGGAATTAGAGCTACCGGCCGACTTCATCTCGGTAACTATCTTGGTGCCGTAAAGGGCATGTTAGAGCTTCAAGATGACCCAAATTACGAGACATTGTATATGGTTGCGGATGTTCACACGATCACGACCCCATATGACATAGAAGAGCTCAGAAAGAACAGACGAGAAGTAATTCTCGACTACTTAGCAGCAGGACTTGACCCCGAGAAGTCAATTATTTTTCAACAATCAGAGGTGCCTGAGCATCTAGAACTTGCCTTTTACTTCTCATCAGTTGTAACAATTGCCAAAATGCAGCATTTACCCACATTTAAAGATAAAGTGAAACAATATCCAGATCACGCAACCCTTGCCCTTCTTAACTATCCGGCTCTTATGGCGGCTGATATTTTGATTTATAAAGCCAGTCTAGTGCCAGTTGGCATTGACCAGGAACCTCATTTAGAGGTAGCCAGGGAAATTGCAAGACGATTTAATCAGGATTATGGTACAGATTTTCCAGAACCTGTAAGTTTTCAGACTGAAGGGAAATACGTCCCTTCACTTACTGGAAACGGCAAGATGAGTAAGTCAGTTGAGGGAAGTTACATTAATTTAACAGACTCTTTGGATGAGATAAAGGGAAAAATAGCGAAAATCCCAACGGATAGTGGTAAAGGGACAATTATTACTGGTGGGGTCAAGAATTTATTTGAATTTGTGGAGCTTTTTGAAGGTAAAGAAAAAAGAGAAGAGTATGAAGCTCAATATTTGGGAGAGGGAGTCAGGTATGGGGATATAAAAAGAGAACTAGCAGATGCAATTTATGAAGAGTTAGCTCCGATACAAGAAAAAAGGGCAAAATTTGAGGCAGATTCCGAATATGTAAACAAGGTAATTGAAGATGGAGCTCAAAAGGCCAGAGAAATTGCAAGAGAAACAATTGATGACGTTCGCTTCAAAATGGGACTTAAATAACCTCTTTTTATGAAACAAGCTCACGTGTATGTCTCCGGATTTGTGCAGGGTGTAGGATTTCGTGCATATGTAAGAGCAAAAGCCCGAAAATTAAGTGTATTTGGATGGGTTAGGAATTTATCTGATGATAGAGTCGAAGGGGTTTTTCAGGGCGATGAAGAAAAAGTCAAAAAACTGATAGCTTTTTGTAGAAGAGGACCTTTTTTTGCCCAAGTGACCGATGTTGTTGTTGATTGGGAAGAAGCAGGAGAGTCATTTACAGAATTTAGTAAAAGGGAGACACTATGAAGAAAATTCTCCTAAAATTTATAAAAGGCTATCAAAAAACGCTTTTTTTTCACAACGAAGTCTTTAAAGTCTTTTTTATGTCCGATAGCGTGTGTAGATTTGAGCCTTCTTGCTCCAATTACACTTATCAGGCAGTGGAAAAATATGGAGCAATTAGAGGTTTGGGAATAGGATTGAAAAGAATAATTCGCTGTCACCCCTTCTCAAAAGGAGGGTACGATCCCTTAGTTAAGAGTAGTAGCAATTGAGGCTGAACTATGTTACAATTTGGTCGGTTTCAAAGTTGCCCCCCCATTTACGACAGAAAATCATGAAGATTAAAAGGCAAAGTAAAAAAAATGGATTTCGTTTCGGTTGGAAGGACCTTTTTCTTTATGGTTTTTTAATACTATTCCTCTTATTCTTAACAATTGGTATTGGTGATTTCTCATATAGCGGACAAGAGCAAAATATTTCACTTTCCCAAACTCTTTCTGAGGTAAAAAGTGGCAAAATAAAGGAAATTGTTGTTTCTGACAATAAAATGGACATCCTTTACAAGGATGGTAAGAAAGCAATTACAAAAAAAGAACCAGGCACTTCATTGTATGAAGTATTTAAGGATGCAAATGTTGATGCAAGTAAGGTAAAAATCAGTATCAAGGATTCATCAACTCTCAATACGTGGATTGGAATTCTGGCTAATTTCTTACCAGTTCTGCTTATAATTGGATTTTTCTATTTTGTATTTCGTCAGGCAAGAGGAGCACAGGAAAACATATTTTCTTTTGGTAATAACAAAGCAAAGGCATTCAATAAAGTTTTTCCAAAAGTTACTTTTAATGATGTCGCTGGTGTTGATGAAGCAAAGCAAGAGCTTTCTGAAGTCGTAGACTTCTTAAAAAACCCTCAAAAATATACAGAGATGGGAGCACGCACTCCAAAAGGTGTACTTTTGGTAGGTCCTGCTGGTACCGGAAAGACTCTTATGGCACGTGCTGTTGCAGGAGAGGCAAAAGTAGCGTTCTATTCTATAGCAGGATCAGAATTTATGGAGATGTTGGTAGGGGTTGGAGCCGCACGGGTCAGAGACCTCTTTTTGAATGCAAAAAAAGCACAGCCTGCAATCATCTTTATCGATGAAATTGATGCAATTGGACGTCAAAGAGGAGGAAATATGATGGGAGGGCATGATGAACGTGAACAGACTTTGAACCAAATTCTTGTTGAGATGGATGGATTTACACCGACAGAGCAACTAGTAGTAATTGCCGCTACAAATAGACCGGATATTTTGGATTCTGCATTAGTTAGGCCAGGAAGATTTGACCGTAGAATTATGATCTCCTATCCTGACATTGAGGGTAGAAAAGCAATTTTGGCGATTCATGCAAAAGGTAAGCCATTTATCGCAAGTGTAAATTGGGAGAGTGTTGCTAAAAGAACAGTTGGATATTCAGGTGCGGATCTTGAGAATATGCTTAATGAAGCCGCGATTTTGGCTGCACGGTCAAACAGAAAGACTATTAATATGGATGACCTTGAGGAGGCAGCCACGAAAGTGAAGATGGGACCTGAAAAAAAGAGAATGCAAACCGACGAAGACAAAAAGATTACTGCCTATCACGAGTCAGGCCATGCAATAGTGAGTTACGCTATGCCAAAAGCTGACCCAGTACACAGAATTTCGATAGTAGGACGTGGAATGTCTTTGGGACACACTCTTATTCCACCTCAATTTGACAGGGTGCATGAGACTAAAACAAGACTTTTGGAGCAGATTGCGACCATGCTTGGAGGACGAGTTGCGGAAGACCTCATATTTGCTGAGGTGACAACCGGTGCCTCAAACGACATCGAAAAGGCTACTGAGGTAGCCCGTACAATGGTTGTTGAATATGGAATGAGTAGGCTTGGGCCAGTTAATATGGAGGCAAATGAACCGACGATGTTTGGAGAAGGTCAAAATATTTCAGAGTCTATGAAGACAGCAATTGACCGTGAGGTTTCATTTATCATAGACGAGGCTTACAAGAGAGCAGTTCTTGCTCTTAAGCAGAACAGGAAAAAGCTTGATGAAGTGGCTGAAATTTTACTTCAGAAAGAAACATTAGAAGGTGAACAATTTGAGAAGATAATGAAAGGAACGAAAACGATTGGAAAAAAATCCCCCTTGAAAAGTAAGGCTTAGTATCCGAATTGCCTTTGAAACTGATATACTTATTTTTATGAAAGATCCTGTCTATCTACACATTAGAACCCCGAAAGATGATGAGACGAGTCTCGAGTCCTCAACGCAAGTATTTGCGGCTTTATTACCAAATTATATGGGGCTTTTTAAAAGACTTGTGCATACTCCACGTATGGCTTCTTTTGAAATTTATCTTTTAGACCAAAAAATATACTTTTATATCGTCGTACCAAAAGAACTTGAAACTTTTGTAACAAGCCTGATGGTCTCATCCTACCCCCGCGCTTTTATTGCAGAAACTACTGACCCTATGGCAACATTTATGAAGTCAAAACATAAAGAAGTGGGGGAGTTGAAGCTTGAAGAGTCGTATCATTATCCTCTAAAGACCTATAAAGACTTTAGTGACGTAGATCCTATTGCATCTCTCATCGGATTTCTAGCAAAACAACAAGAGGGGGTAAATATAGGAATACAAATATTAGTTACCCCAGCGTCTTTTCCATGGCAGTCACACGCAATTGCCTCAACCCAACCAAAAGTAAATTCAGATGGGACCACATCAAAAGAGGGGACGGTTTCTGCAAGCGCTGTTGCAACAAAGACTCAGTATCAGGGAGGAAAGACATTGATCAGGCTTATTGCAGCAACTGACACTGAGAATCCATACCATTACCTTCATAATGTGGCAGGCACTTTCGGAAGTTTTTCATCGGGAGAGGGCAATCATCTCAAATTCAAGCGTCCATTAGTAAATAAAGGTAGGCTTCTAAAAAGAATGCATACTAGATCAACAACACTTTTAGAGCGTAGAAGTCAGATTTTGAATGCACAGGAATTGGCTACGTTGTGGCATCCAGCGGGAAAGATGCTTTCTGGAATCAAAAATATATCGTGGGGAAAGACTTTAGCCGGTGAACCACCTGAGAATATTCCGGCTGCCAATAACATGACTGAGGATGAAAAAAAGAACGTAAACTTTTTTGCAGCAACAGAATTTAAGAATCAGAATACTATTTTTGGAATTAAAGATATTGACCGCCGAAAACACGTATATATTATGGGTAAAACTGGAGCTGGAAAATCAACTTTAATAGCAAATATGGCAATTGATGATATAAGAAAAGGTCGTGGGATTGGCATAATTGACCCTCACGGAGATCTTTGTGAGACAATTTTGGACTATATCCCAAAGAGAAGACTCAATGACGTTGTGTATCTAGAGCCATTTGATACTGAAAGGACATTTGCTCTTAACGTTTTGGAAATAAAAAACAAACAACACAAAGACCTTATTGCCAGCGGGATAGTTTCAATTTTTAGCAAAATTTACGCTGATTCGTGGGGGCCTAGGCTCGAATACATTTTAAGAAACACTATTTTTTCCCTACTTGAGATTCCAGATACAACACTTATTGATGCTTTGAGGATACTTTCAGATAAGCAGTACAGGGATAGGGTTGTACCTCAAATCCAAGACCCGGTTATTCGAGCCTTCTGGCAGCAGGAGTTTGACAAGATGACTGATAAGTTGAGGGTTGAGGCTATTTCACCAATTCAAAACAAGGTAGGTCAATTTGTTAGTTCAAAAATGATAAGAAACATCATCGGAAGCCCCAAGTCTTCAATTGACCTTGAAGACATTATGAATAGCGGAAAAATATTACTTCTAAACCTTTCTCAGGGAAAATTAGGAGAGGACAACGCCGCACTTTTGGGGGCAATGATAATTACTCAAATTCAGCTATCTGCAATGAACCGTGCATTTCAGAAAGAAGAGGATAGAAAAGACTTTTTCTTGTACGTAGACGAGTTTCAAAATTTCGCGACCTCATCTTTTATTAAAATTCTTTCTGAGGCAAGAAAATACCGCTTGGCAATTACTCTTGCTAACCAGTATATAGACCAGTTGGACGTAACAATTCAAAAGTCTATTTTTGGTAATGCAGGTACGCTCATATCCTTCGTTACTGGAGCAGGGGACGCATCTCTTTTGACAAAGGAATACGCAGATATATACTCACAAAATGATTTAGTGTCGTTAGGCAAGCATGAAATTGTCATGAAATTGTCAATTGATAATATGACGTCCCTCCCATTTGCCGCAAAAACGCTCCCATTACCAAGTCTTAAGAATGATAATAGGGAAGATATCGTCAGACTCTCAAAAGAGAGATATGGTCGAAAAGTCACCCAAACTGTTGAAAACCCCATTATTTAGGCATACAATTCCAATATTAGTTCATTTTTTGTAGCAAACGCACAATGCGCGCGTTTATCTATTGGAAATGACGCACATTGAAAATTGATTTACATGAAAAATGAATAGTATTTATTTTTGGTGAAGACTTTCTGCTGCTAAGATTTTTGGCGGTGTAAAGTCTTCACCAATAGAGTGGATTGGTAAAGACACACAAAATCGAAAGGAGGTATTTGCCCAGTTCTTCGGAACAGAAAGACCTGAGACCACATAGCAGGGGAGAGATCCCCGCCAGATCAATGAGCGGACAACCGTCAACCGAAATTTCCCCCTAAAGGAGGGATATCTCGTGACGAAGGTCACAAAGCTTCTCGGTGGCTCTTTCGTAGCAGTTTTGGGCATCGTGCTCCTCGCTGCTTTCGCTGGTCTTTTCAACTTCGACAGCGGCACGACCGCCGCGACACCCAACTTCGACAGGGCATCCGCCCACGTCATCGGCGCCGCCGATCTGGCACCTGCCAGCCTCGCCGCCGCACCAACCCACTACCTACCAGGCGACATCAACGCGACGTCACGCATCGCTTCCGCGGCCGGCCCGAGCAACCCGCTCAACGCCCTCCCCGTCAGCCTGACGACGACCCTCGATGCCCAGATCGGTGCCCTCTCCCAGTTCTACGATGTGTTGTCTCAGCCCCCGGCTGCTTCACTCGTGGTCGCGAAGGACACCAACTACGGCATCATGTTCGCCACGAACTCCGCGGACTTCATCAAGGAAGTCATTACGGGCAGCTACTACATGAAGATCAACACGATCAACGTGTCGCGTGCGCCCGCAAACGCCATCACCGCCGCCCCGATTGTCGACTTCCTGAACGACAGCGGCGCAAGTATCGTCTACTCGCTGAACCTCCCGTACCAGCTGCACACTGCGGCCGGCGCGGGTACCATCTTCGACCTCGTCAAGGGCGCCGGTACCTCCGGGATCATTCCTGGCAGCGTCGAAAACAACGCGATCGTCACGGCTGTCTACGGCTTCGACGACACGGTAAAGCAGTACTCTCAGGTCTTCCCGACGGTGACGAACGTCCTCGGCGCGAACGACAAGATGACGCTTCCCGCCGACCAGGCATTCTGGTTCGCAACGACCCTCGACCAAGCAGCGCGCGGACTCAACATCTCGAGCATCTCGTGGGCTGACACCGTCGACCATTACGCCCGTGCCATCGAAGGCGCCGGCGGCGATACCATGCAGTTCATCGACCAGCACGTCGGCCTCGTGGCTCATCAAGGTTCCGTGCTCACGAAGTTCCTCGACCAGAGCACCTGCTTCACCGGCGCCTGCGGTTCGCTCGGTAGCGACCTTGCAGCGGCTGTGACTGGCCATGGCGAGGGCATTATCGAAGACGCGGTTGGCACCGGCGCCTCTACGGCAACGCGTACCTACCTGGACTTCGCGGCTCGCACTGCCTTCCCGATGGGCAGCCTCCACGTGATCCTCGCTGACGCCGCTCTTGGCATCCCTGCGGACATCCCGGCTTCGCCGTTCATTTCGCAGGCTGCGGTCAAGGGCGTCATCTCGACGACGACTGGATATCTGGTTGGCACCGTGGACGGCGACGTCCCTGGCATGAGCCGGCACATCAACTTCACAGCGATGGGCCACGACCTCAGCCAGCTGACCAGCTCGACGACTTCGGCCGTGCACTCCGTGCCCGCCGACCAGGCATTCCTCGTCATCGCCCTCGTGGCCCTCGCCGTAGCCTTCAGCGCTGCGATGAGGAACTTCGACGGCTCCGCGCGGAATCACCGTGCTGCCAGCGCCCTCGGCGCCGGCTAGCCCCACCTCTCACTGTGAGATGGAGGTGGGACTGCAGCCCGCCTCCATCTCATGCAAATCCTTTTTCTCCAATTGAGCCCCGGTTCTCCGGGGCTCTGCCATAATTTGCCAACTTTTTTCCTTCAGTCACAATTTTTGTAGTATATAATTGTGGTTATGGAAGGACAAAAAAAAGACATTTTTCTTCTTGTTGATGGAAGCGCAATTGTTCACCGTGCATATCATGCGATGCCATTCTTTGCAAAAAAAGACGGAGCCTCCACTGGTGCAATATACGGCTTTTTCTCCATGCTTCTTAAGGTTATTCAGCAGTTAGACCCTCAATATATTGTCATAGCCTTCGATCGTCCAAAACCTACATTTCGTCAACAGTTATACGTCGGGTATCAGGCACAGCGTCCGAAAATGGAGAGTGATTTGTCTGATCAGTTTGGCAAGATAATTGAAATTCTTCAAAAGGCTCGAATTTCAACCTATGCGGTTGATGGGTACGAGGCTGATGACATCATAGGAACTGTAAGTGAGGCGGCCAACAAGAAAGGAATATTTACCTATATCGTGACTGGAGACAGAGACATGCTTCAACTGGTAGATGAGGACACTCGGGTTTTTATGCCTATCAAGGGGATTTCAGAGGTCAGTATTATGGACGCGGAGAAAGTGCGGGAAAAATACGGTATTAAACCTTCTCAATTTATAGACTACAAGGCGCTTCAGGGAGATTCTTCCGATAATTATCCGGGAGTAGCTGGTATTGGGCCAAAAACAGCTGCAAATCTTATCAATGATTACGGATCTGTTGAAAATATCTATAAAAATCTTGATGAGATTGCCACCAAGAACAAAAAATTGGCTGATAGATTAACTGAAGGACATGAGGCATGCATGATAGCCTATAAATTGGCAACAATTGTAAGAGACGTTCCATTCGTTTTTGATCTCAAGGCATCTCGGATGGAAGAGATCCAGCTTGATGACTTTAAAGACGCTCTTATCAAGGAGGAATTTCATACGTTACCAAGAAGGTTGGATGAAATATTTGGTAAAGATGGAAAAGTAACTGATAATGGGAAGGGTCAAATGAAACTTCTTTGACGAGTCAAAGAAGAATTCAGAACTCAGAATTCAAATGTCAGAGCTACAATTAAGATGAAATCTAATGATCTTAAAATAAGGACATACGATTTCTCTATTGAGATAATAAAGTTTATAAACAGTCTTCCCAATAAAAGAGCATTTTGGTCAATCGGTGATCAGCTTTTGAGGTCTGCTACATCAGTAGGAGCAAATATTATTGAAGCGAAGGCGTCAAGTTCTAGAAAAGAATTTATAAAATATTATGAAATTGCCTTAAAATCAGCTAACGAATCTAAGTATTGGCTATATCTTTTGAAAGACTCTTATGGCGAACTATCAAGTCGATGCGACGAACTGTTAAATGAACTCGACGAAATTTGCAGAATGCTAAACTCAAGTGTTTTAACCTTGAAAGGAAAGAGCAAGATTTAAAGTTTTCAAGTTGCAGTTTTGAGTTCTAACATATAACATTTGAGTTAACATAATGAAAATAGCAATTGTTCATGACTATTTGAAAGAATACGGAGGAGCAGAGAGAGTACTCGAAGAGCTTATCAAGATTTATCCTGATGCTGATATTTATACTTCGATATATGCACCAGAATACCTTGGGCCCCACAAAAAAAGATTTGAAAATTATAATATCAGGACTACGTGGCTTAACTCAATCCCCGGTAGGCACAAACTCATCTCACCATTAAGACTATTGTCTCCCTTTGCTTTTCGAAAATTAAATTTAAAGTCATATGACGCAGTTATCGTTTCCCAAACTGGGGCATATTTCCCAAATCTTGTTCACCACAAGAAAGGAAAACTTATCTGCTACACCCATACTCCTCCACGGTATCTGTATGGGTACAAAACAGGTAGAAATTTGCCTAAAAACCCAATAATAAGAGCATTGGCTGCAGTTGGATTTAATGCACTTCGG
Organism: uncultured Gammaproteobacteria bacterium; assembly: GCA_964485575.1. Taxonomy (GTDB): domain Bacteria; phylum Patescibacteriota; class Microgenomatia; order Levybacterales; family GWA1-39-11; genus JAUSNA01. The sequence goes on from CAZAJO010000010.1 coordinate 46,811, forward strand.
ATTGTGGATTTTAACGCTTCAAAAAATGTTGACGTATTTGTGGCAAATTCAGAGGAGATTAAGGGTAGGATTAAGAAATTCTACCGCAGAGACGCAATTGTTATATACCCACCCGTTTCAATTCCAAATGTCATAAAAGGGAAAAAAGAAGAGATTTATGTTACTGGGGGAAGACTTGCTGCTGCTAAGGGAATTGATGTAATTATCAAGGCATTTAACGAAAATGGTAAGCCACTAAAAATATTTGGGAAAGGATTTGCAGGATTTGAGGAAGGATTGAGAAAACTTGCCCACAAAAACATAGAATTTGTTGGAGAGGTATCTGATGAGAAAAAATTTGAGCTTTTGGGAAGCGCAAAAGCATTTATTTTTGCTTCATATGATGAGGATTTTGGAATAACACCAGTAGAGGCGATGGGAGTAGGGACCCCAGTGATAGCATTTGCTTCAGGCGGAGTGAAAGAGACCGTAGTTGAGGGCAGAACAGGTTTGTTCTACGATGAAAATACTCCAGAAAGTTTAAATAATGCTATCTCAAAGTTTGAAAGGTTAACGTTAAATCCAAATGACAGCGTGGAGCGAGCAGAGAGATTTTCTGATAAGGAATTTGACCGAAAAATTAAGGAGGTAGTAGGTAGTGCCTGAACTTCCAGAAGTAGAAACGGTCAGACGTGGACTTGAAAAGTATTTAGTAGGACACATTATTGAAAAGGTTGAGGTGATAAATCCGGGTCCTTTTCAGGGAGAGGCAAAGAAGGTTGAAGGAAAAAAAGTTATTGCTGTGCGTAGAAGTGGAAAGGGATTGATTCTAGATCTAAATAACAAATTGTCGCTAGCAATCCATATTAAAATGACTGGTCAATTGATTTTCCGTGACGAAAAAACAAAAAATGAACCTCTTTCTCCCAAGGTTGGTGCACTTCCTGGTAAGTTTACCCACGTAATATTTCGCCTAGACAAGGGAGGTATTTTGTATTACAACGACCAGAGAAGATTTGGGTGGATTAGGGTCGTTAAAACTTTAGAGATCATGGACATGTCGTTTTTCAGGACAATGGGACCTGAGCCATTTGGCCTTGGAACGGGAGAAGAATTGACGTTAGACAAGTTTGGATCAATCCTTTCAAAAGCCACAACAAAAGTAAAACCACTTATCATGGATCAGGCAAAAATAGGGGGAATTGGAAATATTTATGCAAATGATGCCCTCTGGAGTGCAAAAATTGATCCGGCAAGACCTGCCAAAAGTTTGACTGACACAGAAACAAAAGAGTTGTTTGATTCAATAATAAAAGTCATGGAGTTAAGCTTTAAAGAAGGTGGGGCGTCAGAACTGTCATTCGTAAATATTTTAGGTCAAGAAGGGAATTACCAGTCTCACACTTTAGTCTATGGTAAGACAGGAAAGAAATGCCCTCGAAATGACGGAGGAGTTATTAGAAGAATAGAATTAGGCGGACGCGGGACATTTTATTGTGATAAATGTCAACATTAGGCATTTTGATAGGGATTGAGGGGGACTTTTTAGATCCCCCTCGAGTTAACAGCGGTACTTTGGTCACTATTGGTCGCTTAGGGTCGCTTCCTTGACGTAGGTCAATGTCCCGTGGATGTATCCCATGGCTTTGAATAGAACTGTTTCGACGAGCAAAAGGGTGAAGAGGGTAAAACCGTAGTCCACGGGTGAAAGCAGCGCAAGCGCTACGTCCACTCCGAGAATGACAGCTATAACCATCCTCACGCCGATATTCTCGACGAATCGGTTCATGGCCCCCGTTTTCCGGTGGATATTCTCCCCGAATTCGGTAAGCCCACTGACTTCGGAAGACACGTCTTCCGAAACCCCGCGAACCCCCCGCGCTACGAGTGTAACGTAGGGTGCTCCCTCCCTTTTGGGTAAGAAGCAAGCTGGAATTTGCATTCTTTCCTCCGTTTCTGACCGATGAGACCAATTGTTCCGCTGTAAACTTAAAAAAAATTGTGCCTGTATTCTCACGGCGATTGCAAGAAAACTAGCCCAAAGATTCTACCACTATAGGTTTAAGAAGGCAACAGATTTATCTTATATTGCAGACCTTAACGAGGGTTCGAATATTATAAAGCAGAGACACGGTAAGGATTATTATCGAAACAACATATAATTCAAGTCCATGGAGGGGTAGGAGAGCGAGTACTCCTCCGAGACCCACAAGTGAGGCAATTGAGAGTCCGCAGGAGGCGCACCCGGTTGCTGCTATCGTAATAAGTCCAGTGCCAATTGTTACATGAAGGTTCCCGTAAGACGCTAGAAATTTTATTTTCCTAAATACTAATTCTATATTCACCCCAAAAAGTATCGCCGTTGTGAGTAGAAGAATAGTATCGCGGGTTGATAGTGCCTGAAAAGACCCAAAAAAAATCAACAACAATATCTTAAGTTTTGGTAAAAGATCATATTCACTTCTCCCAAAGCTAATAAATGATTTGTAATTTACCAGAATAATTGATAGCGCGAGATACACAAAAGCAGCCAATAACGCTTTAGCAACAAATTTTCTCTTTTTCGATTCTTGGAATAATACCGTTAAAAGGAACAGGAGATATTTCACCTCAATTTATTTGAGTTCTTCGTCAATTATTGCCTTGAATGCTGCAAATGGTTGAGCACCAACCAATTGCTTTCCATTTATATAAAATGTTGGAGTTCCGCTTACCCCAACCGCAGCCCCAGCAGTATTGTCTTCATCAATTTCTTTTTGGTGGGTTTTTGCGTCATAGCAACTGTTAAATGAAGCTGTATCAAGGCCAAGATCGCCGGCCCATGCTTTTATTTGATCATCTGTCATAGTTGCAACTGTTGCATTGTTATCAAAAATCTTGTCATGCATTTTCCAGAAAGCATCCTGGTCATTTGCACATTCAGCTGCATGTGCTAAAGGAACTGCCTTGGGGTGGAAAGGAAGAGGGTAATGTCTGTAATAAAGTTTTACTTTTCCTGTGTCAATATAGTCTTTCTTTAATTGTGGTAGTGTATCGGTATAAAATCTGCCGCAGAATGGACATTCAAAGTCAGAAAATTCAACAATAGTTACTTTTGCATTATTATTTCCCTCAACTGGTAGGTGACCCATTTTGAGGTCTTTTTTTACTTGTTCAGGATCTGGTGCTACTGGTTGTTGGGGAGCTTGCTGCCCTGCTGGTGCGACTGCTGTTGGAGCCGCAGCTACAGGTTCTTTTTGGAGAGCTTCGACTTTACCAAGTAAGTATCCAATGACAAGAAAAGCGACAAGCAAAAGGACGTAAACAAGTTTTGAACCAATAGTTTTTAATGGAGTATTCAAAATAAGTGTTCCAATTGTCATTTTTCCAGAGGATTTACTCGACGCCATATGTAACACTATGCCAGATTATTTTTTTTATGTCAAGGCGTTTCTAAAAGGGTACTTTTGGAAGTTGAGAATATATTTTGTTTTTGCTATAGTGGCAAAAGCTCCATAAGTTAACTAACAGCATGGCCCTTGATTTGAAGCTAATATGTCCAATAAAAAGGAAAAAATAGTACTTTCTCTCGGAGGTTCACTCGTAGTTCCAGAAGGCGGTCTCAATATAGAATTTTTGAAAAATTTCAATAATTTTATACGAGCTAGTCTTAAAAAAAATCCTGATTTACAATTCTTTATTGTTGTTGGTGGAGGAACAATTGCCCGGGAATATAGAGATGCTGGTGAAGAAGTACTGGGGCACGCACTAACCCATGAAGATTTGGATTGGCTTGGCATTCATGCAACAAGACTTAATGCTCAACTCATAAGAACTATCTTTAGGGATATTGCCCACCCTCATCTTATCAAGCACTATGAAATCATAAGAAAAGTGAATGAGCCGGTTGTCGTTGCAGCAGGTTGGAAACCGGGCTGGTCAACAGATTTTTGTGCAGTGCTGGTATGTGAAGACTATGATGTGGCAAAAATTGTCAATTTAAGTAATATTGACGCAGCATATGACAGCGACCCTCGTAAAAATCCAAAGGCAAAAAAGATAGAGGCTTGCACATGGAAGGAATTCAGAAAACTAGTTGGGGATAAATGGACCCCCGGGATGAATGCGCCGTTTGATCCTGTTGCCTCCCGTCAGGCACAGGAAATGGGACTTACGACCGTGATTCTAAAGGGAACCAATTTTTCAAACCTCACAAATTACATGGAAGGCAAGAAATTCGAAGGAACAGTGGTGCAAGGCTAATTCGCGTTTAGGGTTTAGTTGAGCTAAAATTAATCCATGCAAGAGTTTAACCCCGAAGAGCTTAAGAAATTATATATTCCTGCCTCTTCTTCCCACAAAGCCCAGAATGGCAAAGTGATGCTCATTGCTGGTAGCAAATTATTCCACGCTGCAAGTATCTGGCCCCTTACGACAATTTCTCGGATTGTTGATATGGTTTTTTACGCCTCAACTTCTGAGAATAATGAGAATGTGACTAAGATGAAGGAGAAGTTTTTAAATGGTATAGTTATTCCTCGAGAAAAAATTGATGACTATATTTTAGAGGCAGACTGTATTTTGATCGGACCTGGAATGCCACGGGAAAGTGGTCAGCAAGAAGGGGATGATGACACAAAAGTACTTACGGAAAGTTTGCTTACTAAATATAAAGATAAAAAATGGGTAGTAGATGGAGGAAGTCTTCAGACAATAAGCCCTGAAATATTGCCGCCAACTGCAATAGTTACCCCTCACAAAGGAGAGTTTTTGAAGCTGTTTGGAACTGAACCAACGGAAGTATCGGTACCCGAAATGGCAAGAAAATATAATATTGTCATTCTTTCAAAAGGAGAGGTTGATATTGTTAGTTCTCCCAGGGAAACAGTGAAGGTGACAGGCGGAAATGCTGGAATGACAAAGGGTGGGACTGGGGATGTTTTGGCAGGACTTACAGCTGCCCTATATTCAAAAAATGAAGCTTTTCCATCAGCATGTGCTGCTTCTTATATCAATAAAAAAGCAGGGGAAAGCTTAGAAAAGAGTATGGGACTTTACTTTAATGCTTCAGATTTATCCTCCGAAATCCCGAAGGTTATGAAAGAAACTATTCTATAGGGAATATTTTTTGAGGAGGACAAAGATCTATTCCGGTACCCCACCCAAAACGATTGAGGTCAGACCCTAGGGTTGTTTGCTCTTGACCAGTATAAAGTAAGTTTACCCCAATTCGTGTATATAAAGAAGGTGATACTCCGTCTAATTCTGAATATAAGAGTTCGTTACTAAAAAAACCGGTAGATTTACGGTGATATTTAACAATAAAGTCGAGTATAGTAAAGCCCATCTCATATTTTTTTAGCATTGCATGCACCTCGGATGGTTCGAATTCACAATGATATTCAAAAGCATTACCTAGTGAGTCAGCAAGTTCTTCTTGTGACCAAGCTTCATCATACTCAGGATGCTTTTGAGCTTCCCCAAGTAAGTTTGCAGCCTGGTATTCAAACAATGATTTTAGAGCACCAGTTTCCTTCTGTGGTTTTTGCCGTTTAAAAAAAATTGATTCTGATAGTGTTTCGTTTGTCACAGTTCGATAATTTCTACTTCTTCCTTATCCAAAATCTTTTTTGGTACGAATTCTTTGTGGGTAGTTGTTAAAATTGTCTGCTGGTGGGGAAGTAGGTCAAGGACTCTATGGATATTAGTATTATCAAGCTCTGAGAAAATATCATCTAACAGCAGTGTTGGAGTCACTCCCGTTTTTTCTTTTATATAGAAAGTCTCCAAGATCTTCATCTGAAAAATTGTTAGACGCTGTTCTCCGCGAGATCCAAATTCAGAAATTGGCTTTTCAGTTCCTTCAAACCGAAAGAAAAAATCATCTCTATTTGGTCCAACAAGAGTTGTTGCGGTTGCGCGTTCAGCATCATGGTACTTATCTAACCGCTCACGAGTAATTGTGCTTTTGTCGTAAAAAATAGCGAATGGAAAAACTTCTTTTTTGTGCTCATTAATGTAGGTAACGAGTTGTTCCCGAAATTCGGTTACTATCCCCCCATTATTTATGAGGATATTGTCCCAATACTCAAAATCAGCTGGGGAGAAGTACTTTTTTCCTTCTCGGGTTAGCCAAAGCATACGATTTCTTTGCCTCAAAGCCTTTTCATAAATTCCTATACTCATCCTGTATTTCTTGTCAGTTTGGGAAAGAACGGAGTTTATGTAATTGCGTCTTAGTGAGGGCGAGTCAGTTATAATTTCAAGATCCTCTGGGGTAAAAAGGACTGATGGAAAACGGGAGGTAAAATCTATTTGTCGCCTGGCTACGTTATTGACCAAAAATTTCTTCGAAAATCTATTTTCTTTGACAGCCAGAATACCGGTGAGAGCAACTGTTCCATCATCCTCACTTACCTTTGCCTCAATCCTCGCAAAATCGTGTCCTTCAGTTATGATGTCCATGTCCCTCTCAGCCTTAAAGCTTTTTCCATGGGACAAAAATTGAATTGCTTCAAGAATGGATGTTTTTCCAACAGTATTGCGGCCAATAATTACGGTAGTTAACGGGAATGTAAAAGTTGCGTTTTTGTGATTGCGGACGTTTTTGAGTTTGAGAGATATAAGCGACATGTCGCTAATATATCACAAATCATTTCTTCTCTTCTTTTGCCTCAAGTCGGCGAAGAACTTTGGATAGTTGGTACGTTACAAGCACAGCAATCAATGTTATGACAATAGCGTAAATTGCAAGAGAAGTTATCTTTCCTCCACCCGGTAACCAAGCTTTTATATATGTATCAACAAATTCTTGGATCAGTGAGTTCCAGGCAAGAGCAGCAACGAGTCCGAAAGCAGCTGTTGCAAGTGTTAGCATTTGTCTTACCAATTCGATGGTAAATTTGAGGTTTGAAGTTTTAAGTGCGGCCATACCTTGATATAATACTACAAGTAAATAAATATACAACTGACTAATCACTAAATTATGTACAGACCAGCATTTTCCATCACCAACAAAATTCTCAAAAACATCGGCGAGATCGAAGCAGCAAAAGAGGTTATTGAACACGCACCCCTACTTCCCTATTGGGAAAAGAGATTTCAAGACGAAGCAATACTTCGTACAACTCACTATGGAACCCACATTGAGGGGAATGAACTTTCTCTAACTCAGGTGCAAAAAGTTTTTGACGGAGAGAGGATAGTAGCGAGAGATAGGGACGTTCAGGAGGTTATAAATTATAGGAAAGTTGTTGAATATATTGGGGACAAAAAAGATGTAAAGATTGACGAAGGAACCATACAGGAGTTGCACAGGTTGGTTGTAGAAAAACTTCTTGATGACGATGTTTCTGGCAAATACCGAGAAAAGGAAGTAGTTATACGAAATAGCATCACGGGTGACGTATCTTTTCGTCCTCCTCATGCAGTTGAAGTTGAGTGGCAGATGAAGGACTTGGTGGAATTTATCAATGAGGAAAAAGAGATACACCCGGTACTAAAGGCTGGTATTGTTCACTACGAATTTGTGAGAGTCCACCCATTTTTGGATGGAAATGGGAGAGTAGGACGTGCTCTATCTATGCTCGTTCTTTTTTCTGACGGTTATGATATCCGGGAATTTTTCTCTTTAGAAGAACATTTTGACCGAAATGCTGAGGAGTATTATAAATCACTTCAGAGTGTTGCGGCCAATAATGGGGATGTCACTGCGTGGCTAGAATACTTTACACAGTGTCTCGCTATTGAGCTCTCAAAGATAAAAGAAAAGATAGAGCACATCTCAATTGATAGTAAATTGAAAGAAAAGTTAGGTGGCGCACCGGTTATGTTGTCTGAAAGACAATTAAAACTTATCGAATATATGCAGGAGATTGGATATCTTGAAAATAAATCTTTCTCAAGTCTTTTTCCCGATATATCAGAAGATTCTGTTCTTCGTGAGGTACAAGATTTGGTAAAAAAAGGTATAATCGTCAAGAAAGGAAAGACTAAAGGGGTTAAATACCTCATGGCTTAAAATGGAAGTAACTAATGGGATAGACAAAGATAAAGAGAGTTTTGATACGCATAGACACCTAGCACCAGCCGAACATGTTGTCATTGGTAGTACAGCAAAGGTAGGGGATGGTACTTTTGGAAGTTTAGATTTTTTTAGGATTATAGAAGAAGGGGGAATTACTGAAGAATATAGAAGACCACCTGCAGTAAAAGATGGAGGAGTCGAGGCGGCGAATAATGTGAGGAAAAAGGCATATCTTGCTGGTGCTTTAGCTCCATTCACTATCGATCAGGTAGACATAATGTTTGCCTATCCACACACTTCTCAGGCTTTTTTTCCTGGGCCACTTAGCGAGAAAGGTTTGATTGGTGAAGATTTTAAAGTTGCGATAGTGGATACTGAAACCGATGAAATTGTTCACCCTGAACTCCTTGATAAACTCGCATTGACTGGTAAATGGGTAACAACATACGAGATAAATCATCAAGGGGACCATGTATTGGTTACTCCCAAAACTCCAATATTTAAATGAAGTTTAAAGACCTTTCCATTTATCTCCAAAAATTAGAAAACACAGCGTCAAGAAATGACATGATTCTACTCCTGGCAGAACTTTTTAAAGAAGTGCCAGCAAATGACTTTGATAAAGTCATGTATTTACTTCAGGGTAGAGTAGTTCCTTTGTATGTAAATGTAGAATTTGGGATGGCCGATAAGATGGTTTTAAAGGCCCTCTCGATAGCACATGGAATTGACGAAAAAGAGTTATCAGTGGAGTTTAAAAAAATTGGAGATATAGGAGATCTTTCTGAGAAGTTATCAGCAGGAGATACAGGTAAGCGTCAAGAAGTGACGATTGATCACGTTTTTGGCGAATTAGAAAAGATCGCAAAAATAAGTGGAGAGGGAAGTGTCGAGCAAAAAACTAGCACACTATCTAATTTACTGCAAGAAAGCGATCCTCTGTCCTGCCGATACATTGCGCGTATCCCAGTTGCCAAATTAAGACTCGGATTTTCTGACATGACGGTTCTTGATTCTTTATCCTGGATGCTAAAAGGAGACAAATCACTTCGTCCTATAATTGAGAAAGCTTATAACATAAGACCAGACTTGGGATACATCGGCAAGTTGATAAAAGAAAAGGGAGTAGAGGGTCTTAACTCTACAAAACCTACTGTTGGCACACCAGTTCTCATGGCACGTGCCGAGAGGTTATCTTCGGGACAGGAAATAGTGGACAAGATTGGTGAATGCGCTGTCGAGCCAAAGTTTGACGGATTTCGTATTCAAGCACATTACAGTAAGCGCGATGGAGTTAAATTGTTCACCCGAGGACTTGAGGAGGTAACCTTCATGTACCCAGATATTGAGGCAGGAATTATTGAACAGGTGAAAGCAGATGAGGCAATTTTTGAAGGAGAGGCTATCGCATATAATCCCGCTACCAACGAATATCTTCCTTTTCAACTTACCTCACAGCGAAAAAGAAAATACGATATCGAGGAGATGGCCAGAAAAATCCCCCTCAAGTATATGGTTTTTGATCTGCTTTATATAAATGGAAAAAATATGATTTCAGAAACTTACGAAATTAGGAGAGCTGGGTTTGCGGACCTGATGAGCGAGGGTGCTGTTCTTTATCCTTCCGACGAAAAGAAATTCTCGGACGGGAAAGAAATAGAAAATTATTTTGACAAATGCATTGCTGATGGGCTTGAGGGGATTTTGGCCAAAAAGTTGGATGGATCTTATCAGGCAGGAGCAAGAAGCTGGAATTGGATTAAGTTAAAAAGGTCATATCAGTCAAAACTTGATGACACGATTGACTGTGTTGTTATGGGGTATTACTACGGTCGTGGGAAAAGAACGAGCTTTGGAATAGGGGCATTTCTTATCGGTATTTATGACGAATCACAGGATAAATTTATGACAATTGCAAAAGTCGGAACCGGACTAACGGATGAGGAGTGGAAGGAGTTGGCCAAAAGAGGGGATAAATTAAAATCCAAGACAAAGCCAACACTCTACGAAGTTGATAAGTGGTTGGAGCCTGATGTGTGGATAACGCCTGAAATCGTAGTTGAGATACGAGCAGATGAATTGACCCGTTCCCCCATACATACTGCGGGACGCATTATGAAGGCCTCAAAATCGGGATCTGCATTTGATGTAGACGTTGCTGGATATGCGCTTCGTTTCCCGCGCCTAGAGCGATTCCGTGACGACAAAAAAAGTACTGACTCAACGACTTTAAAGGAAGTAGAGGAAATATTTAAGTTGCAGAAAAAGTGAACTAATGACAGGGGCGAGGATCAGGTATTCCGCTAAATGTAGATACTAGATTTTCAGATGCTGGTTTTATGGATCCAAGTTCAGCCACAACCAGTTTAAATCCGCTTACCAATTCTATCGAACCTTCATCGAGTAATGAAACTGCTGCGGCCGAGATGTGCGTCTTATCAATGCCGGTTGCATCGGAAATATATTCCGAATGAGCCTGATCTCTATTGTTAGCAACAGATTGTAGGACAAGCTCTTGGATTTCAACAAAAGTAAACTTATTTTCAGCTGACATATTTAGAATTATAATTGCAAACAAGATAATTGCAAATTTTTACCAACTTCCTCCCCCGCCTCCCCCGCCTCCACCACCTGAGGAACCACCAGAAAATCCTGATCCTGATGAGGAGGGTGGGGTTGCAGATGTCGCAAAACTGCTATATGAATGAGACATACTTGATGCAAAAAGCACAGAATTGAAATGGGTTGAGGATATCCCTTCATACCAATCAGGATTTTTTAGATCAAATGCTTCAAACCGCTTTGCCCACTGTTTTTCAACTCCGAATGCCATAGCATATGGCAATAATTTTTCAAATAACATCTGTTTTTCTCCCTGAAAATTAAGTTGACGTTCTTGAGAAGAGAGGAAGTTTTTTAATCCTTCGGCCTGCTTTGCAGTTTGAGCACCCAAGAGTGTTTTTCTTGGCATGACTCTTCCAAATACGAAAGCGATAAATGCCATAATGAAATTAAAAGTAAAAAGACCCATGCTTCCGAGTGCATAATATTTCATGCGTTTCGTATTTGGGTTTTCGGTAAAATACCCATGCTTGACTAAAAGCGAGTAAAGTTTTTTTTGGACGGCAGCAGTTGTTGTATAAAGTTTTATTGTTTTCAATTCGACATCGTCTCCATCTTCAAATAAGCCGCTGTATAGCGTTTGTTCGAATGGTAAAAGTGAATCTTTTTTCTTTGGAACATCTTTTATAAGGTGAAACTCTTTATTTTTAGGTTCTGTAATCTTTAGGTGACCTCGCCGGGCCAAATCAACAATAGTAGAGAAGATATCACGATTGTTGACGGTCTCATCAATCAAAGCTCCAGTTTCTGCGGGTGTTAGGAACCGTTTTCCTACTTTTGGCGGGTCAAATGTTGCCCTGACAGCAATGCCAACTTCAGGATCTCGGCCTTTTCTATACCACATTATGATCAGATATACCGGTAGAACGATATACCAAAGAAAAATCCCGATAATAATTCCAACAAGTGTAACTTTACCATACCATCTGTCAAAGAACGGTACAAATACTTCTGGTTTTAACACCTCAACAATTCCTTTTGGAAAACTTTCTGCAAAAGTTAGACCTTCTGATGAATTGAGAAAGAGAGTTGTAGTAAAAGTGGTAGTTGTGCCATCAGTTGTACCGGTGCAATTTTGTTTTGTTGACCCGTAGGGGCCTGTATAACATAGAAGTTTGATTTGTTCAGGGGATAAGACTTTTGGAAGGGTAATTGAGGCTGTAGCTTTTTTAATAGGCACATCCCATCCATTTCCTGTAACATTCCAATACAACTCGTCATGATCAGAAAAGTATCCTAACTCACCACGCGCTACATACGAGATAACATATGTATGTTCTCCTTCGATAGTACGGTTTGGATCTCCTATCTTAAGAACCCACTGTTCACCGCTTTTTGAAGTCTTTGATTTGTATTTTTTACCATTTTCATCAGTTACCGTATCGAATTTAAAGGAAACATCATATCTTTTTCCATTATCATATTTTGTGAATGGGATGTTTCTGAATATCCCATGTCTTGGATAATCAAAAAAGTATTTAATAGTTTCCTTAACAGCTATCGAACCATCTTTTGCAATGACGATATCTGAATGGAAATCCTCAACACGCTCCCCAGTAACACTATTGTTAATAGCCTCCATTGTTTGTTGTTCAAGGTCAGACTGGGAGTTGATTTCAACAGCATTTACGCGAACTACAAAAATAAAACTTAAAACCGCAACAAACAAGGATGTGAGTAAAATTTTAAACTTCATAAAAATATTTTGATAAATCTAAGTGTGTTTCGTCTTTGAATTTTACACCCTCGCGCTCTAGCCTTTTTCGTTGTTCGCCTATTCCTCCAAATGCAAAACCGGGGGCAATCCTTCCATCCCGATTAACAACTCGGTGACAAGGAACCTCTCCCTCATAAGGATTTAAATGAAGAGCGGTGCCAACGGTTCTTGGAGACATATGTAGTTTTTTACCAATAGCACCATACGTTGTTACTTTTCCTTTTGGGATTTTACTTACTAACTCGTAAACTTTTTCTCGGTAGTCTTTAATCATCTGAGTGCAATATACCTTTTTTATTACGTAAAATCAAAGTCGGGTATGAATAGTTCTACGCGATTTGCAACTTTTCTTTGCAAATCAGCGTGAGACTATTACATACGACGAAACGTAGCCTATTACAATATACCGTAATAGTCTTCCGGCGAATGTAAGTATCAAAAAGCGTTTTATGGGATATTTTGAGATCCCAGCAACCATTCCAATACCATCAAAGAGGGGGTTTGGGAAGAAAGCAAAGGCCAAAATTACCATTCCTCCCCATCTATCAAATACTTTCTTTTTAAATTTTTTAAGTACCTTATGCTTATCAAGATTAAAAGCTTTTCTTGATGTGTATCCAAAAAGAAATGTTGTCCCCTCACCAATGGCACCACCCAAAGCTGCAACAAAAGCAACTAAAAGTGGATTTGTCGTTGTTGCTGAAATTCCTACCGATAAGAAAGCAGGTGTTGGCAGAAATATAGTAGCGCTCCCGATAAGATTGAGCATAAATACACCAACAAGTCCCAATGACCTAAATTCTTTGTGATTTATCTGATAAAAAATTGGAAGAAAAAGAACGATGCCAAGCACAAATAGGAGGAGAAAGTACAACTTTCTATGATGACGTTGATTTCGGCGGAGGCGGGCAAGTATAGGCTTCATGTCATTTCTTTTCGTCTTTTAATTGCTTAAGCTTCCACATAAAAAGTGCCCCTTTTCTGTCAACTTTTGCATCTTTGCAGTAGGAAAGAGCTTTTTCAAGGATTGAGCGGTGGACTGTCTTTGCCAATTTGATATAAAGAGCCTTATGTTTGTAGTCGTTCAATTCTTCTGAAAGATATATTCCATAGTTCTGAAATTCGCGTGAGATATATTTGTCTTCTGTCGGGTTAAATTTTTTTAAAATGTCTGAGATTTGGTCCATTTTGTAGTTTTATTGTATCAGACATTATGCTACGATAGTGCATGTTTTACTTATGAAATACCCCGTTAACTTTGAAATGGAACTGAAGAAAAACACCCTTGGTGGGCTCTATATTGCTTTCGAGGGAATTGACGGGTGTGGAAAGACGACGCAGGTAGAAAGAGTTGCCCAACATTTTAGAGATCAAGGGCGTGAAGTTGTGACAACCCGGGAGCCGAGGAAAGAAGGACTGCTTGGAGATGTCATACATAAAGTACTTCTTGGCAATGAAAAACTTCCCACTGCTGCAATTCAATACTTATTTACAGCAGATAGGGTAGCAAATCATCATAGTACCGTGCTTCCGGCTCTTGAGAGAGGTGCTGTTGTAGTTACTGATAGATGTCTTTGGTCTGCTGTTGTTTACGGGATATTAGATAGAACAGGAGGATTATATGACAAGAGTGATGCCGACGTGATCTTGATATCACAGGGAATACTTTCCATGTACCACCAATTCATTGTTCCAGACTATACATTTTATCTCAAAGTCTCGGTTGATGAGTCGATGAGACGACTGAGAGCCAAAGACGATACGAAAGAAATCTATGAAGAGGAGTCAAACATCGAAAAGCTATACACGGGATATAATTACCTCAAAGAGAGATTTCCTGAAGAGTTAAACGTGATTGATGGCGAAATGAGTATTGAAAAAGTTACAGAAAATATTATAAATATAATCTCACAAAAGAAATGATTTTATGACCTTCCATTTTTAGAAACTAGGAAGGGCAAGTAAACTAACAAACATGATACTTGGACCAAAGATACTACTTGAACTTGTAAAAAAACAAAAGCTAGTTGAAAATCTAGCCGATCGGGAGCTGAATAACCCCGAAGGTGCTGGATTTGACCTCAGACTTGGTAAAGTATTCAAGCTGAAAGGAAATTCCTTTCTAGGGATAGAGGATAGAAAAACCCCTGATGCAATTCTTGTCAAAGAATTTGATCCAAATAAAAAAAGCTCACTAATTATAAAACCTGGTGAAATATATCTTACGGAAACTTATGAGAAATTTAATATGCCAATAGATTTAGTAGGAATCCTGAAGCCAAGAACAACGCTTCAAAGATCTGGTATTATTGCGAGAATGGCAATTGTCGACCCTGGGTACAGTGGGACTGTTCATCCGTTGCTATATAACGCTGGCCCAGCAACGGTAGAGATTGAGCTTGGGGCACGATATATCTTTGCAATGTTTATGGAAATTAAAGGAAAAGGAAGTAAATATAGAGGTCAATGGCAAGGCGGGCGAGTAGCCGCAACAAAAAAAGAAAGGCAGGTATAACAGTTGGCAAAAAGAGATATTGAGTTTCTTTATGAGATAGGTGCGCTTCGTTTTGTCCAACGTACGTGGAGACAATTCTTCAGAGAGGATGTAGCAAATAATTCAGAGCATATGTTTCGAGTCATGTGGACTGCTTTGGCTATTTCAAAGGCAGAAAAAGTTAAGAACGAGGAAAAAATTCTTAAAATGGCGCTCGTTCACGACATAGGAGAGAGTAGGTGCCCCGACAGTAACTATCTCTCAAAGAATTACAGCACTCGGGATGAGGATAAGGCTTTAAACGATATGCTTGTTTCAACTGAGTTTGAAAAAGAATTCGTAGAACTTTTCAATGAATACCATGCCAGAAAGTCAATCGAGGCTAAAATAGTAAAAGACGCCGACAATCTAGATGTTGATTTTGAAATTGTCGAGCATGCCGCTAATGGTAGCACTCTTATTAAAAATTGGAAAAGTAAGCGTGCTTTAGTCTACAAAGAACTGTTTACTTCTACAGCAAAGAAAATGTGGAAAGAAATATACAACTCAGACCCTAACGCGTGGCATGTAAAGGGACATGAGAAATACTATAAATTGAAAAAAAACAAAAATGAAAAACAGATTTAGCTTGAATTCCTAGTCCACATTGTTATAATGCACCTATGGCAGCACCAGAAAGACCAAACAACGAAGTAATTGGACATTTTACCCTAACAGTTCCGACAAAACCTCTTGAGGGCGATTATGTTGGTCCCCGTTCTGCATTATTTGTCGCAACAGAGCATTTGGCGGACGTTGGATTCGTTCAATCAGAAATAAATGATGTAGTTGTTGTTACAAAAGATGTTGCAGGACTATTGGATTCAGTGACTGAAAATAGGCGTTTCCGGTGGCGTGGAAAGCCAACCGAGTTAGATGGAGGACTTGAAACCGACTACAATGCTCAGCAAATAATCGTATATTCATTTGTCACAAGTGGGGATAGTGTTCTCTTTTACGAAAGACCCCATTCTTCAGACTCTCGTCTTGCAGGAAAAGCCTCTATGGGTTTTGGTGGGCACACAGAAACAACCGACAGAACAGATGTAGCACAGTTTGGAGTAGAACCAAGCGATGATAGAGAGTTTACTTCTCATGGAGTAGAGGATGGGTCATTAAGTAAAGGAATCCATCGTGAGATTGAAGAGGAGCTGAGTATTTCGTCAGATAAAGTAGACATAAAGTTAGCAGGTGCTTTTAGAGAGATTCACCCTCAAGAAAGCTTACAAGACAGAACAAAACTACCGGTTGGAACAGTGCATACCTGTATCATTGCTGTTGCTGATCTCTCCCCCGATGTAGCTGAAATTACATTACAAGCAGAAGAAGTAGGATCAGCAAAATGGGTAAAAATAACAGATATACAAAATGTCTTAAGTAATTATGAGGCTTCAGGAGTTATAGTTGAGCCTTGGACAAAAATTGGAACGAGCGAATTCGCAGATGTGTTAGGAGATCTTGCAAAAAGAGAGCCCCAAAAACTTCCTGAGATAAAAATAAATTAGTGTTGACAGCGCGCTTCTACCGACGTATATTTAGATAATTCTATGGCAGAAAAGCACGGTGAATATCAGTACCTCGATTTATTAAAAGAAATTCTCAAGAATGGTGAACGGAAAGTTGACCGCGGAACAGACATTGTTCTTTACAGCCTATTCGGTCGACAAACACGATACGATCTCTCAAAAGGACTTCCAGTTCTGACTACAAAAAAAGTGTATTGGAAAGGGGTTTTGGAGGAGTTGTATTGGTTCATGTCTGGCCAAACAAATATCAAATACTTGGTCGAAAAAAACGTCAATATCTGGACAGATTATCCATTCAAGATCTATCAAGGGAAGATGGAGAAGGCAAAAAAACCAGCCCTTTCCAAAGAAGAATTTACCGAAAAGATAAAAACAAATACTGCTTTTGCAAAGAAGTGGGGGGAATTGCCTCGTATTTATGGAGAGATGTGGAGGGCATGGCCAACGCGAAAAAAAGGTAGAACGATTGATCAACTAAAATGGGTCATGCAAGAAATGAAAGATGACCCGGATGCCAAGAATTTGATAGTAAATTCGTGGAATCCTGAGTATCTGTATACGATGGCGACCAACGAGGATGCTTCAAGATTTCCTATTTGTCACAATATGTTTCAGGTAAGCCGTCGTGGCGACAAATTATCCCTACATCTATATCAGCGTAGTGCCGACATTTTCCTGGGAGTCCCATTCAATATTGCCTCTTATGCGCTTTTGACTATGGTTTTGGCTCATGTTGCAGGTCTAAAACCGGGTGAATTCGTACACACTTTCGGAGACGTTCACATATATGAAAATCATTTGTCGCAAGTAAAAGAACAACTGAAAAGAAAGCCAAAAGCATTTCCGACAATCAAATTTACGAAAAATTTCAAAAGTATTGATGATTTTCGCCCTGAATATGTAGAACTTGTGAATTACGATCCACACCCAATGCTCAAGGCTGAGCTTACAATTGCTGGCGGTCTCTATGACAAGAAGACCGGGAAAATGGCAAAGTAACTTTTCCTCTGATACAATTTCCCCATATGTCAGAAAGAATTCATACAGTTGGAGTCGTTGCTATAAAAGACGAATCAGCTCTTCTTGTGTTGCATGGAGAATCAGCACAGCACCTGACAGGTGTTTGGGGTCTTCCTGGGGGAAGACTGGATCCTGACGAAAGTCTTTTGAATGCTGCAGCTCGGGAATTCTGGGAAGAAACGGGTCTTACCCCCGATAAAGAGACAATGGTGCAGTTGCCAACTGTATATCAGGGTGATATCAAAAGGAAAAGTGGGGAAATAATGCAAACGTTCTGGAATGTTTTTCTTGTCAGGGATTTTACTGGAGAGCTCACAGGTACTGATGAGACAGTTCCGGAATGGGTGCTAATAGAAAATATTGGAAGTCTTGAAAACCTTCTTCCAAATACTGAAAATGCTGTCAGAGAAGGTTTACAATTATTAAATACATGAAAATATATGTCAGCCATGCCAAGAGTTTTGACTTTGTAAGTGATCTTTATCAGCCTCTTAGAGACTCCAAATTACCGGTTGAGTTCATATTTCCACACGAGAAAAGTGATGAACCCTTTGACTCAAAGCTACTGTTAGAGCGGCATGGGTGCGATCTTGTTCTTGCCGAAGTCTCATATCCTGCAACAGGGCAAGGGATAGAACTTGGGTGGGCGGATGCATACAAAACGAGCGTTATATGTTTTTATAAAAAAGATACCAAGCCTGCTGGTTCTCTCAAGGTAATAACAGATAAAATTATTGAATATTCAGATTCGAATGATCTAGTGAACAAACTTACCTTAGAGTTAGGTTTAAACATCGCCTAATTATGTATATTCCAAAGATATCACTCATAGCATCAGTTGGTAAAAACAGGGAATTAGGTCGTGGTAACGAACTTCTTTTCAAAATTCCAGAGGACATGAAGATGTTTCGTGAAAAAACTACTGGCCACGTGGTTATTATGGGAAGAAAGACTTTTGAAAGCATTGGGCGTGCACTTCCAAATAGAACCAATATTGTTGTTTCGAGAGATACAGGTTTGCAGCTACCTGAGGGAGTAATTCTGGCAGATTCAATCGAGAAAGCTTTGGAATTAGCCAAAGAAGTGGAAGAGAAAGAGATTTTTGTTATTGGAGGAGCTCAAATTTATGAGCAAGCGTTGCCATATGCAGACAAATTATATTTAACGGTCGTTAACAAAACAGTTAGTGACGCTGACGCATTTTTTCCTAATTATTCAGATTTTAAAACTGTACTTTTTGAAAGACCAAGCCGGGATCAAAATTATTCATACACCTTCGTTGATCTTACCCGTTAGCTCTCTTGCAAGTTAATTCACCTTCTGTTTAAATCTTGATCAATGGAACTTGTTATAGATCTTCATTTGCATTCCCGGTTTTCAAGAGCAGTCTCCCAGCGTATGAATCTTCAGAATATGTATATCTGGGGTCGAAAAAAGGGTCTTAATGTTCTTTCAATCGCCGATTTTACGTATCCATTATGGTTCAAAGAGACAAAAGCGCAGCTGGAAGAGACGCAGGAAGGGATTTACCGTTTGAAAAGGGAAAAAGAAATAGAGCAGGAATTCAATTTGCCACTTCGGGAACGGGACGCAGGGGTGCATTTTATATTATCAACAGAAGTTGCGTGTATTTATGGAGGAAGAGTAAAAGACGGACAGGCAGGTTCATACCGGATCCACTGCCTTATTTTAGCTCCAAATTATGAAGTAGCTCTTAAGATAAATAAGGCTTTTGTTGGTCGTGGATTTAACCTAACAGCAGATGGACGACCAATTTTAGGGATTTCAGCACGGGATTTGACTGAAATGTTGTTTGAGATAGACCGAAAAATAGTTCTTATTCCATGTCACATTTGGACACCATGGTTTTCTTTGTATGGGTCAAAAGGAGGGTACGACAGGATTGCTGATTGCTTTGGAAATTATTCAAAATACATTTTTGCTGTTGAAACCGGTTTAAGTAGTGATCCTTCTATGAACTGGCGGATAAATGAACTCAATTCTCGGTCAATAGTTAGTTTTTCAGATGCACATTCACTCGAGAAAATGGGCCGTGAGGCCACCTTTCTTAAACTGAAAACTGAAATACAAAAACTTATTA
>CAZAJO010000011.1:0-2443 GCA_964485575.1 uncultured Gammaproteobacteria bacterium
AGATTTGTTATGTCTTTGAAAATTGTTCTTTCTTGTTTGTAGGCAGGGATTATTAAGGAGATTACATGAGGACTTTTAATTTTCATTTTAACTTCGCTCTATTCTAACCCAAACGATCTGTATTTTCCATGCCAATCGTGAGAGCGATTATTTAAGGGGGAATGCTTTGATGTGGAGAATAAGTCCTAGTAGTACAAAGAGACTTACAAGGGACGAGATATTGATAATCTCGGTAAAACTTGAATGAAAAAGATATATCAATACTGCTTGCGATATCACCCCAACAATAAGAAGATATAATATTTTTGTTTGCTTTATAGATAGGAAATAATAGGAGAGTACGGAAATAAGGGAATACAATGTAATAAATATTCCAAACATTCCGAGATTGTTAGCAATAATGAGATACTCGGATTTTTTCAAGAAGAATAAGATTGTAAAATTTGGGAACAAAAAATAAAACGCGGTTACAAAAAGAGAGATAACAGTTGTAATTCCGATAGCAGCATACAATATGTTCTTGTACGGCTGGCTGCTTTTAACTTTATTTATGATTATTGGAAACATAACTGTTGTAACCGGAGCAGTTATATAAAAAACTACCCTTCCAACCAAAGACAATCCGGCATAGAATCCTGCATCTTTCTCGGAAAATAAATGCTTTACGAGTAAAATATCGGTGTTGATGAATGAATTCAAACAAAATATGATCAAAGCTGATGGTATACCAAAATTGATTAACTCTTTGTAGGAAATATGTGTCTTTTTTTCTGCCTTATGAAATAAGACACTTCTTAGAAAAAATGTCCCAATAAGGATAGGAATCACGTAAGACAATAAATAAGAACTGATAGCCCCACCTAATCCAAATCCAGTAAGCACTAATATCACTCCAAATATAAGTTTTGTGAATGATGAGGCAACACTCAACGATGGAAGCAGCTTAAAAGACAATCTAGCCTGGAAGAAAGAGAGGTTTATCGTAAAAATATACGAGAACATGATAGCAATAGCAGTTAATGGTAGTAGGAATGAATCCTTAATATTGAAAAATGAAGAAACCGGACCTGCAAATACAGTAAAAAGTATAAAAAGTACAACTGAAATCACAATTAGTATCCGTATTATCTTGTTGTAAAGCGCGTTAACCATCCCTAAATTCTTTTCTGCAAAAAAAGTGCCGGCAAGGGTAACAATAGTCGGAGCCAATGCACTAGCAGGGATAGATAGAAGTGTTATTATCGATACAAGACTTACAAAAGTGCCATAATCCTCAACCCGAAGGTTCCTGCTCATAAAAAAATTAAATATAAAACTAAACAGGTTTGCTAAAATTCCTCCAGAAATAAGCAGGAACGAACCAGATATTAGGGGGTGTCTTAAAACTTCTAAAATTTTACTTTTCATCCGAAAAAGATTGGTAGACAGAAATCGTATCTTTCATCATTTTTTCAATAGAAAATTTATCTGCTTGGGACATTCCCCTGCTACTAAGGTTTTTTCTCAACTCGCTACTCCCAACAACTTCTTTAATTGCTGTGGCTATTGATTTTGGATCTTCAGGGTCAACATAAAGTGCGGCTTCACCTGCTACTTCAGGGAGACTTCCACAATTTGAAGTAATCACGGGACATCCAGAGTTTATCGCCTCAAGAACAGGCAACCCAAACCCTTCATCAAATGAAGGCATTACTAAAGCGCGGGCTAGATTATACATTCCCACAAGATCTTCTGTAGGAACGAATCCAGCTTTTATGAATAATGGATTTTGGTAGGTTTCTTCCAAAACTATTTTCCTAGACGCGTTCCATGGGCTTTTAAAATCGAACAAATCCTCTCCCACCGCTTTTCCCACCATGACCAAACTTACCCCCGCCTCTTTTGTAGCCTTTACAATATTTGGTAGATTTTTATTCCATGTTACATCCCCAACATATAAAATAAATGATTCTGGAAGATTGTACTTTTTTATTATCTCTGCTTTCCATTTTCCATCTTCCAATTTTCTAAACTCCTGGTCAACTGATAGATAAACAGGAAATATTTTCTTTTCTGTTATCCCAGTAATGGTATGTATCGCGTTTTTAGATGCAAATGAGTCTGTTATTATCCCATCAACTCCATGGATTCTCATTTTATTCAGTTTCCATTTGATCTCCCCTCTCAAACCGACGGGGAACTGCTTTTTGTGTGTCAGCGGTATAACGTCATGCACCGTAACTATACTCTTTGTTTTTTTAATCAATGGAAGGGTGATGAAAAACGGATCAAAGTATGGGTAATGGATTAGATCTACATTTTTTTCAGCATCGGGATTTGATGAAAAAATGTAAGTGTTTGTGTGATCATATTTCTGAAGATTGTCCTTTAAAAGAGTAATGTATTTTCCAACCCCGCGTACTTTGTGACTGCTCGTGCTTTTTGAATCTATAGGTCCAACATC
>CAZAJO010000011.1:2543-45776 GCA_964485575.1 uncultured Gammaproteobacteria bacterium
TGCTTACTATGGAATTTCCAAGCTGATTCAACAATCGTTCTGATGTCTGAATGTTGAGGTGAAAATCCTAACTCATTAGTAATTCTTGAAACATCAGCAACTAGCTCATTGGCATCTCCAGGCCTTCTCTCTTTTTCAACGACATTCATCTTCCTCCCAGTCACCTCTTCGATTGTCTTTAAAATTTCACTATTAGAAAATCCCTTGCCTGTTCCGACGTTATATATATTTCCACTCGGTGAAGTAAAAAGCTTTTCAAGGGCTAGAACGTGCGCTTCAACCAGATCAAGAACATGTATATAATCCCGCACGCAAGTACCATCCGGTGTCTGGTAGTCTCTTCCAAAAAGTTCAAATGGTTCATCATTAAGTAATGCATGCATGGCTCGTGGGATTATGTGTGTTTCAGGGTTGTGCCTTTCTCCGTATGCTCCATCCAGCGATGCACCGCAAGCGTTAAAATAGCGAAGAGCTGTAAAAGAGATACCATGTATTTTTTGATACCAAGACATGATACTTTCAACCATTAATTTACTTTCGCCGTAAGGGTTTGTCGGATTTTTAGGATGATCTTCAGGTATCGGCAACACAGTTGGATTGCCATAAACTCCAGCGGTTGATGAGAAAATAATGTTTTTGACATCGTGATTTTTCATCTCTTCAAGGAGAGTTAGTGTGTTATAGGTATTATCCTCAAAATATATAAATGGGTCCTTCATAGACTCTGCCATTGATATATAGGCAGCAAAATGAATAACTCCATCAATACGTGAGTTCTTAAAGATAGTCGAAAGAACTTGTCTATCCCCGACACTTCCCTCAACAAAATTAACACTTTCCGGGAGTTCAGGTCGATCATTGCGAGAAAGATTGTCTATGGCAACAACGGTATAGCCCTTTTCTATGAGCTTTCTGACCATAAATCCACCAATGTATCCGGCCCCACCGGTCACTAAAATTGTTTTGTCAGTCATATTTGCTTTTTAAGTATAAAAAGTAAGAAACTGGGAAACGTAGTGCTGACATTATAGCAAAAACAAGACCTTGCCATGAATCGTAAAAGCCTTTATGCCGTCCGTAAGCAGTTAGCATCCAGTGAGCAGGTTTAGCAAATATATAGGCAAAACCATAATAAATCCGAAGAAGAATATTCTTTTTTTTCAGGTCGTCATTTATCTGTGAAGCAAGCAGATGATTGTATCTCATCCATTTCGTTACGTAAAATTTAAAATCTTTATATGGGTAATGGAGCAACGCCTCTTTCAAATACCCAATTTTCCCCTCTATCACCGCTTGTTCGTGTACGTCTTTTTGAGGAAGCATCCCCTTTCCCTTCCGATATAGTCTGACGGTATAGTCCGGGTATTGACCCCCCTTCATAAGAAATCTACCAAGAAAAAAGTTCTTTCTTGGCATCCAATATCCGTTCTCCTCGGGTTCTTTTTTGAGGATTTCTTTTATTTCTATGGCTAAGCCCTCAGAGACTACTTCATCTGCATCAAGCTGCAATATCCAATCTCCAGTTGCTTTATCGATGGCTTTTTGCTTGTTTATATGAAAGTTTGGAGGATTTGTCGTTACTGTCACTTTTGCCCCGTATGACTTTGCTATCTCTACCGTTTTGTCCTTTGATGTCCCATCAACAATCACAATTTCATCCGCTAATTCCTTTACTGCCATAAGGCACCTGTCGAGATTTTCCTCCTCGTTGAAAGTCGCAAGTACGACAGACAGTTTTTTCATATTCTTATTATATCAGCGGGTATACACTAATGCTCCATTTGTGCCATCAAGATATTTTCCTGTGAATAATATGTGAGCACCGGTAGGCACCTCTGAAGGATTTGTGACAAAAAGCGTTTTTTCAGTCTTTTCCGTCTCCCAATCAATGGGTCTAAATTCGTATTTCCCAAAAGAATGGGTCGCAGCATACCCTCCCGATTTTGTTCCTCCTTGTTTTTGATAGAGTGATGGATCATATTTGCTGTAGTAAAGGAAAATCATGTATGACTGGAAAGTATTATCTGTATTTGAAATGACAACTTTGTTATATTTGTCTTTATTTTCAATAACATATCTTAGCGCTTGTCCATATGCATATTGGAAAGACTTGGACTGCTCCTTCGGAAAAGTATAGAAATAATTATTATAAAAAGACTGGAAGGAAAAGACCGCAATTAAAAGGGTGAGAACTACAAGTGGTGTCTTATAACGGACAAACCTAAAGGCTACGCAAGAGACTGCAAGAGCAGTAAGCAACTCCCATGTCGGCAACCCATTATATGACCGCATTGCATGAGGAGTTTGAGTTGCTATAGAAGCAGGTAGGGGTCCTAATAAAAACCAGATTAAGAGTAGAAATTTTGAAGAAAAGCCGACTCTTTTAGTAAAAATAAAAATAATACCCAAAATAATAAAGGGGATCTGCCAAGGATATAAGAGCCCAACATATGGAGCTTTAAAAATTCCTTTCTCATCATTGAAAAATAACCATTGTGGATTGAAATGATCCAGGTATCCTTGGGTTAGAACGACAATCGGAAACAGGCGCTGATTATATATAACTGTCCCAATGATATCTTTATTTTTGACGGCCTCATTTCGTTTCAAGACACGATCACTAAATAGTTTTTCGTGGGCACTTTGTGAGAAAGTACTTGTTCCTCTAAAACGGATTAAGGCGTCCGGGGAAAAAACTGACCATACAACAGGTATTGCCAAAACTATGACCCCGATGCTCATCAATTTTGATTTTTTACTTGAAAAAATGATGGAAAAAAGTTTTTTGCGATATATTACCAATAAGGCAGCGACCATGAGCGGAACAATAACTTGTCCGGAATAGTAACTAATCATCGATAGTGCGAAAAAAACTACCGAAAGCAGTAGATACTTCTTGCTATCAAGTCCCTTCAGAAAGAAAAGAATAGCAAAAACTAAAAAAGATAGACAGGCATTGGATTCATGTCCAATTCGAGATATATATAAATGCCATGGACTTATAGCTAGAAAAAAAGTGGATAAATATGCAAAAAGGTTGCTAAATCCTTCCGGCTTTTTTATAAGAAGCCTTGCAATGCCAAAAAGTGCCCAGACTGTCAGAATGCTAAGGATCACAGCGGGCAGACGCACAGAAACTACATTTAATCCAAATACCGAAACGAATGGAGCAACAAGAAGTAAATACGTCGATCTTCTATAATCATCGTAACCACGTTGAGAGACTAAAGGGAAAGTACCAAACTCATCTCCACCGGTCTTAACGACAGAATAGGCGTTGTATCCTATCGACGACTCATCAAGGGATGCAGAAGGAGGAACACCGTTAAGATTGTGAAGACGAAGTACTGCTGCTACAAGAATTATCGCAAACAACAGGATATTTTTTGAGTGCAAAAATTCTAACGCCCGTTTTATTGATTTCATAAAGTTAAGAAATCATTTTTAGAAACTTCAATATTCCCATTTTTGGAACGCTTTTATTTGGGGAAGACTCACTCCCTCCAATTACAACAAACTTTCCTTTATTTTTTATATACCATTTATAATTTTCAATAAATGTGTCTGTGTTTGTCTTTTTTGGATTCCATGAAAGTTTCTTTTTTAATTTTGAAGTGTCTGCATATATTGATCTTCCCATCATAGTGTATTGATAAACACCAAGCGGTGAAAAATTAACTTTGTCCAAGACAGAGAGTGCGAAAAGTGCTGGTCCCCAAGGAAGAGAAACTATTTTTGACTTACTTCCCGCAAACTCGATTACTTTTTGATAGAGTTCTCGCAATGTTAAAACCCCATCAGCTCCAATAACATATACATCAAACCCCTTTATTGTACTTGCTTTTGTCATAGCAGAAATTACATCCTCAACGTCAACAAACTGATATCTATTGTTTCCGCCTCCTAAAACATAGACTTTCTTATTTTCTGAAATGAATTCGTACAAAATTGCTTGTAGCCCAAGTCTCCCTACTCCTGTAATGACAGGACAACGAAACATTTGGATATTTATTTTACCTTTATATTTTTCTAGAACCTTTTCAGCCTCTGCCTTACTTTTTCCATACACCTCTAGCGGTTTTAATGGAGTCTTTTCAGTAACCGGAAGCTCTACAGGAATTCCATAGGTCACATTGCTTGATGCAAATATGAAAAACTTAGTATTATATTTGACAGTTTCGGAAATGAGATTTGATGTACCATCCACATTGGTCCGCATCATGAGTTTTGCATCGGCAAGCTTATTGGGCATCTCCCCTGCTAAATGGTAAACCCCTTCAAATGGACCGTGCTTTGCAAAAAGGTCCTCAATGTTTTTCTTATTTATGATATTCCCTTTAACATACGTGATTTTTGTTGCTTGCTCTTCATCCGAATGATGGTCTAACTTGTCAAATACAACGATCTCGAATTCATTTTTCACTAACAGAAATTTAACTAGGTTCGTTCCTACGAAACCTGCGCCACCTGTAACGAGTATTTTTTTCATAAGCAATTCTGATGTTCAATCGTATCATGCAGCTTTAAAAAAGTGCAATACATCTATTTCTTTTCTCTGTCATATCGTTCCTTCTTGATAAAATACAGAAACGATTCTGGGTTGCCTTGACCGAATTCAATGATTGTTCCATTCTTAATCTTTTCATCAACTTTTTCCCGATAGTATCCAAGTCCTCTTGCTTTAAATTCAAAGAATTGTTTGGAATTAACGTAAACATATGACAGTAGGATCACAAATACCCCTACCTTCCCCATAGTTTTTTTATATTCAAAAAGCATGTATAAAAGATATGCTAATGCTATAAATACAACAGGTCTAGTAATCGAGAAATAATAATTTGAAAGCTCGCCACCATAAGTAGCAAAGAACAACCATGGTAAGATTACCCAAATAAGGCTTAGATAAACTAAATATACTTTACCTGTTCTATGTAATTTAACGAATGAAATCAACAGAAATGTTGGAAATAATAATTGTCCAATTTCCTTAAAAAATTTGAGACTAGCAATTCCTTCAAATTCAATAAATCCATCGTGCGAAATCTGCAAAAGTCGTCTCAAGTGAATCCCTAGGTAGGAGGAACTCAGGTATGATGCAATATTTGAGCTACTTTTCCCAAGTGTTGCAACGATAATTGGAAAAAGGAAAAAAATGAAAATTGGAACGGACATCAAAATATACTTTAATGTTTGCTTTTTTCTTGGGAAGAAGGGCAAACATAGTAGAATAAGTGGTACATAAAAAACAGAAGTAAAATGCACATGTAGGGAAAATCCAAAGGCTGCTACCAACAACACAATGTACATCGATTTACCATTCATTATCTTAAACAAACTATAAAAAATAATAAGTGAAACGGGAGCTATAAGATTGACAGGCCACTGGGTCCTATCAAGACCGATAATATAGAACGAAAAAACTTCAAAAAAAGTAGCAAATAATGCTATATTTTCACCGAGCATACTCTTCACCAATAGATAGGTCAAGAAAAACATAACTATACTAGTAAATCCTGCAATTATTATTGATGCATAGGGGTCAAGATCCGTTGCTATATAGAAAGGTGTTATTAAATAGTAGTAATAAGGACCAATATAAAATCCGGTATTGCCTTTTGCCTGCATCCCAACAAGGGGCAATTTATGGTCATAAATAATGTTCTTTGCAGCCCACGCATTATCAATCTGATCCCAACTAAAATCACTTTTTGTGTCAGGATATGAAAATCTTGTAAATATCTGAACACCAAGTAGGAGTATGAAAATAATAAATATTATTTTCGAAGAAAAATATTTTGATAAGTACTTTGGCATACTATTTCTCTCCAATGGCTATTGCCTGTGTTCCGTCTGGATACAAAATTACTTTTCTTTTACTTAAGGATTCAGGAATGTCTGATGGTTTTCCGACAAGAAGCACTTTTCCTTTCTCTTTTTCAGAAGAAAGGGGCTCAAAAACATAATTGTAAAATCCTTTGTGAGTTTCCCTAAATCCAGCGCTTTTCGTGCCACCCAATGATTGGTAGTAAGAAGGATCAACTTTAAGGTAAAAAAGAAAGAACATATATGACTGGTCCAGGGGAGAAGTATTTTCAACTACTATCTTGTCGTAGTCAGAAGAAACAGACTTAACATAGGAAATTGCTTGCTTGTACCCATACAGCCATTCCTTCGCATCATAATAGTTGAGTTGTACAAAATATTGATTGAGAAAGTAAGAGACATTGATAACAGTGAGTAAACAATAGACAATAGACAAAAGACTGAAAAGAATGCTTTTATATTTCCCTTTTTGTTTGAAAACGAATTGTATTGAAGCAATAAATCCAAGAGCAATAAATAACTCCCATGTCCATGCAAAATTTAGGGTCCTAACTGCGTGAGGAACCCCACTTGTAATTGAAGCCGGTATTGGGACAAGAAGAAAGTAAGCAAAAAATGCTATTTTGTATTTCTTATCTATCTTTAGAAAAATCAAAGCATAAATTCCAATGAACAAAAATGGCATCTCAAATAGATATAAGAGCCCCATGAAAGGAGCATGATGACGTGCTATATCTCCCGTTATGAATAACCAATTAAGATCAAAATGAGATATGTATCCGGCAACAGCTGCTTTTCCAAATTCAAGTCTTCTGTTATCTAAAACTTTTCCAATAGCATTACCTGTCGCCTCATCTTGCAATAATTTCCTCGATGAACGCGAAACCAACTCTTGAGAGGAGAATATGCTAACTCCTTTTGCACGCAAAAGTGCATTATTATTCGTCAAGATATAGAGTCCTAATGGAAGCGCAACTACAAAAGCAGCAATTACTGAAATGAATAACCACTTATTAACTTTTAATAATTGCTTGTAAAAGATGAGTGACAAAACAATGATCAAAAGTGGGGAGAATACTCTTTCACTTTGATACATATGGATATTTAACGCAGCCACCATAAATGAGAAGGGTAACAATAATGGTTTTTTTAATGCTTTCATAAACAGCAAGAATGCTAGTAGATTTATTGTTAACCCAACATTTGACTCAAAAGAAATTCTCGAGAATTGAATATGCCATGGAGAAATAGCAAGGAAAAACGAAGTTAAGAGTGCAATTGTTGTTGCATTCACTTCATGGTCAAAAAGCTTGAGTTTTCGCTCCCCCATAAGTTGCAACACCAAGAAATATACGATAACAACTGCTGCAACACCTGCTGTAGCTGATGGTAGCCTTACAGCTTGCTCAGTTAACCCTAGAATGGAAACGAAAGGAACAACTAAATATGCATAAAGAGCAGGTTTGTAATCGTCATATGACTGCAACACCACCGGCAAGAATTTCCCGTATTCATCATGGCCCGTTTTGAGTATTGAATAAGCATTGTAACCTAATGCTACTTCATCCCAATTCAGGCTCTGTGGAACTTTACCGATATTGTAGGTTCTAATGACACCTGCAAGAAGAGCAATAAACATTAAGAGAAATAATGGTTTTTTTAAAAATTTCATAGTGTGTAAGCAAAGCTTTACTTCGTATAAGCAACAAGTGCTACATGACCATTCAACAGTTTAAATTCAGCAAGGACATTTGCTTTTTCAGGTTTCTCGCCAGGAGTTGAAATGAAAAGTGCTCCGGGATCATTTATTTTTGTGATTGCGTCGGTAAAATGAAGATTTGAGTAACTCTTTACATGCACAAACCCAAATACTTCCCTGAATATATCTGCCTCGCGACGGAAACTTGATGGAGAATATTTTTGATAGAAAAGATAATAGATGTAAGGTCTTCCTAAACTTTCAGTTATATATATGTTGCTATATTGATTCTTTACCGATGAAACATAAGAGATAGACTCTTTGTATCCGTACTGCCACTCTCCCGAAAATTCGCGTGCATAATGGAAAAAATAATTCTGTGCAAAATAAACAAAATTAAATAAGACGATAAATGCAAGAATGTATAATGACCCCATCCCTATTTTTTTATTCTTAAATTTTAAAAGGTATATGGCAAAATAATAAAGTCCAATTGCTGTTAATATCTGAAGTGTAGGAAGTGACGATTCTATACGAAGCGCATGAGGAGTCTCTCGAGCAAAACCTGCCGGAATAATGCCAACAATCAACCATACAGGTACTAACCACCAATACTGTCCCTTCTTACGAAACAAGAGAAATATTCCTCCGATAAAAAAAGGTATTTCCCAAATATATAATTGCCCAACGTCTTGTATCGAAAACTTAGGATTCCCATCTCCCTTTATGAATAAGAATTGAGGAGCAAGATTATCCAAGTAATGATGAATGTACTCTACACCATAGGCTAGTCTTCTATTATGAATAACTTTTGAAAAGACAGAATTACTATCATTTTTGATTTCTTGGTTGGTCCTATCTATGATTCCGATATCCGTAAATATATTGACCTCTGCAAATCGCAGTTTTGCCTGTGGCGAATTCATGAAAGATACAACTGGTAGAAGAAGAATCACCGCAAGAATTGATGTCAAAATTGAGATTCTTAGATTTTTTACCAATTTTTTGTAGAAGGATAGCATTAGTATTATTCCTAATATTGGCACTACAATCCGGGCGCTATTAAATGTATACATCGCCGCAATTAAAGAAACAGCAGACAAAGGAAGGAGCTGTGGGCGCGACCTTAGCGCATAGAGGAATAAATATACCCCTAGGACAATAAAGAAGGTAGCTACATTGGCCTCAAAAGCTGCACGAGACAACATGATATGCCAAGGAGATATCGCAAGAATCCCTGCAGAGATAAGCGCCAAACCCTGCTTGTCTTTTCCGAATAATTCGGACACAAGTAAATACGTCAAAAGTACAGTTAACACTCCAAAAAAGGCTGAAGGAAATCTAGTTGCAAACTCAGTAAGACCGAAAATTTTGATTGGCACAATGTCAAGATAAGCATACAAAGGTGGCTTGAAGTCTCCAAATGATTCCAGGTAGGTTATAGGCAACAATGCCCCGAACTCATCCCTCCCATCAATACCTATCGAGTAAGCATTATAGCCCCATGCCGTTTCGTCCCATGTTAAAGATGGCGCAATACTCCCAAGAAAAATAAACCTTACAATAAAGGCAACAAAAACAATCCCAATAAGTAACAAAGACTTTTTTTGCATATAATCCTCTACAATAATTTTATACCATTACCCCTCATTTATCCTTGTACCAATATTGTACAGAATTGTAAATAATTGAAGGGTTAACAAAAGCCCATTTCGCTTTTTGTAACTCAGCACTATCAGATGCTGTAAGGTCAACGAGCTGATATCCACCATTCCCACCATAAATAGCCTTATGCGGATTTATTTTTATAGTTGAATTAGCAACTATTACCATACCAATTCTGCGACCCATATCATCCAACAGACCTTCAGTTTGTAGATAAAGGACTAGCGGCAATGTGTTTTGCTTGTTCCCGTAGTTAAAGTCGTAGATAGCAAATTTTTCATCAGGGAATTTGTTTTTAAGAAAAGATACGTACTGCTTGGTTGATATATTCGTGAAATTAGTACTGTTTCCGATGTCTTTCCATAATGAAATAGAACTAAAAGAAACTATTATTCCAAGTACTAAGATAGCGGCGTATTTATTGAATCTATATAAATTCAAGATAGACCATGCAATCAAGAGAAGTACAAATGGGTGTATGAAAGTAGTATAGTTCTCATAAAGTGGAGTTCTAATATACCTGAGAGCTATTGTCATTAGAACTGTTGATACTATAACTATAATCCATTTCTTTTCGATAATTTTTTTATATAGCGTTACAAGAAAAGTTACTCCCACTAGAATAATCTCTAAATATCCAAACAAAATATTTCCTCCCACAATCCTTCCCCAAGATGTCGGGACATAATCTGTCAGAAAAGTGAGCCATCTCCTTCCCAACTCATCGTAAGACACCTTACTCTGAGAACTTGTAAAATACATGAGCATATTTTTCGTATTGTAAAAATTATTTTGTAGATCAACCAAAAGAACTGGAATCCATGGAAGCAAAATACCCGCACCTATAAAAAATATTTTTTTGGGGTTGGTAGATTTTGTAATAACTATAAATCCAAACAATGGTATGAGAAGAAGAACTCCCTGTAGATGAATGGAGGAAGACAATCCAACAGCAAATCCTGAAAGAAACAAATAAATAATATTGTTATTCTTCAGATACAAAACAAATGCAATAAGAAGCAGCGATGCACATAATGAAGACGGCATTTGATTAGTGAGATTAGTCGCCTGTAATACC
Organism: uncultured Gammaproteobacteria bacterium; assembly: GCA_964485575.1. Lineage (GTDB taxonomy): Bacteria > Patescibacteriota > Microgenomatia > Levybacterales > GWA1-39-11 > JAUSNA01. The sequence goes on from CAZAJO010000011.1 coordinate 12,809, forward strand.
TGAGAGATCGATACGGCACCTAAAATAGCTATTATGTATGAAAAACTTTTTCCCCCATATTGTTTTCCAAGTACATATAAAAGATATACCTGAAAAATAGATAGCAAAGTTATAAAAATCCATGGAGAAATCACGCTGAATGGGTTCAGTAAAGTACCAGCCATAACAATCCAGAACCACTCTCCACCTGTCTGAAATGGACCACCGGAAGCAAAAGGGCCTAAAAATGGAAGTTGAAATGTATTAAGAGCGTGTCTGGCAATAACCGCAAACCATGCCTGATCATAAGCAAGACCCCACCTGGTATCATAATTATAAAACCGCAGGAAAGATGCGAATAGAAGTATTCCAGACAAGCTCCAGTTGAACTTAATTTTTCTGAAATACGTGCCAAATAGACTGTAGGTATTATTTATTTTAAACATCTTCAACTTTTATAAGTATAAAGTATTGGCAACATCTCATGGTTGCGAAATTTTAAGGACAGAAACCTCGTTGTTTGAAAATAGCGTCTCCGAAAACTGGGCAGCAACACTAGAAATAGGACTTGTTTTACCTATCACTATGTACTTGATTCCTTCACTTCTTAAAAGCTTATCGGTTTCATCAATTCTTAAGGGATCAAGAATCACTAACGCCTTTGAAACTTTAGATGATACATTTACACCATGACTTTCCAAAATCTGGGCGCCTGATACATACATAGGTTGGTCAACAAAAAATTTAATATATGGACTACTAGCATCCAGGCCAAAGACTGTCCTGTCAATAAGAGTAAGCCCCTGCTCCTGCTCTCGTAAAAAGTTAAATCCAATAAGTTGTTGTGGTGTTACTGATTGAAATTGATTGTCGTGTAACCTTGAAAGATTGCGGGATGTCTCATACACGACCCTTGGAATTGTAAGTGTGATGACAATACCTGCAATCAAGATCGCAATTGGTTTTTTGAAAGAAGTAAGATAGTCAACAGATAATGCTGTATAGATACTACCGATGATAAATACACTGACGATAAAATTAAATGTATTTGATCCGCCTGAAGTTTGCTGGAAAAAAAACCCAAGCACAAAACTTAGTATTAAACCTGTTAACAAAAAAATGTGTAATTGAAGTGGCAGTTGAGATAGTGATTTCTTTGTTTGAATAACACCTATCAATTTTGATCCAAAAAAGGAAAACACCGTTACTAATATAAATATCGATTCAAAAAAATAAGATTTCAGTATTTTGTTGTCAGCAAGAAATATTCTTCTAGCCAATTCCAATTTCCCTAACTGTAAATATGGTTGGGCTATAAAGTTCTCAAATGACCACAACCCTGTGAAATAGATACCACCGGCGTTGCTGTTTACAGGCAAATATAGAACAAGAGAAACAACACTAGTACATACAAGGAGTTTTAACCCCTCTAAATTTCTTTTGGATAGTTGAAACAGACAAACAATTGAAAGACCGGCCACAGCAAATATCCCCAAGTAAACTTTAAACCCTACTAACGTTCCGAAGATTAGAGCAAGAATTACAGTTGTAGCAATAGATTTCTTTTCTTTTAACCAATACGAAAGAAGCGTCAATCCACCGAAGAATTGCACGACTGCAAATGCACGAGGTGGATTACTCAGAAATTTCACACCATCCTCTAACGAACTCATTACGAATGGATTTATTCCCTTGTTTAGAAGCAATAGAGCTAACCAAATAAAGTCTCCACCGAAATACACAAAAAAGACTAACCATATTGCATAACTCCATCTCTTAGTTACAAAAAGACCAAATGAAAGAACAGAGACACCCAACATCACGGACAGAAAGAGAGATGAAACCTGGAATTGAATAATATTTATTGGAATGAAAAAAAGTCTTGATATTTCTGCAACAAAGATGTTGGATAAATAATGATAGTTCTTAACGATAGTACCAGAAAGTCCTGGCTCTTGCGGCGGAATATTATGCATAATCTCTTGACTCAAAGAGGCAAAATAAAGACTATCACTCGCATCAACACAACAGAAAGAAATTCCCTTGGAGGTTTGTGTGCCCATAAAAAAAGCGGCGATATTTTGGGTTAATACTCCAACAACAATAAGCGTAATGGCAATAACGATTGCCTTGTTTACTTTAAATCTGATCTGACCCAACCGGAAGTCTTTTGCCCAAACAATAAAAAATAGAACAATATAAACATACGAGAGAAACCGCAAACCCATAAAACCAAATAGAAATCCTTGCAGTACCCACAATGAAACCCCGGAGGCAATAGCAACTGCAGTACTACTTAGAAAAGGTAATTTGATCTTTGATAAGTTAAGTATGACTTTTCCGGGAATATAAATTGACAAAAATATTGCAATAAATGAATAGAGGAAAAAAAATAAGTAGTCAAGAGAGAATAGGTTGTACATAAAAATTTCTACTCAACATTCATTATGAAAAATACCTTGGAACCATCACCTCTGACGACCGTGTCTATCACTTTAACATTTGGCGGAAGATTGTCATTTTTACAAAAACCACTATTTACATATAGTATTCCTTTTTCACCTGTTATTGTTTTTATACCAGTTGCTGGATTCAGTTCGATTCTTAACGGACACTCTTCTTGAGTTATTTGATAATTTGAAAAACTTATCCTGTCGGTATCACGAAGCGTACTTTTTTTGATTGTCTTTTGAATAGACTCAGGATCATAGGCGTTAAAAAAGAGCAAGAAAATTGTAGGCGCCGACTCTCTGTTTGTGATTACAATTTTTTTGTATCCACCCTGATACTTGTTTATCTTTTCAATTAATTCTGAATAGCCGTCCTGTCTATACCATGGACGATAGGAATTTTCATGAAAATAATATTGATGAAGATAGAAAATAAATTGATAGAAAAACATAGAAATGAACAACGAGCCAAAAACAATTGTAAGAATTTTTGATTTTCGTATGGTTATAAAAAGAGTAACTATTCCTATCGAAGAAATGATCAATAATGGAGGCAGCAAAAATAAGGTTCGTTGAAGATTTGGTACATCATCACTTGCAAATCCACTTCCCACAGGACCCAAAAGAACCCATCCCAAAAGAAACCATCTGACTTTCCCTTCGGAGCGAAAAAGATAATACAATCCTAGCGCAATAAACACCAAATTTATTGGCAGTAGCAGTCCTGATCCAGGAATCTTAAATCGTTCAGGAAACCCATTGTCACGGAATAAATAATTATAAGAGAAATGACTAAAATAATTTTGAAAGAACAGATCAGAAATGACAGTCACCTTATTATGAAAAGCACGCGCAACTGGTGGCTTTATATTGCCGACTCCATCCCGTCCGGTATCCTCTATCAAAACGAGTTTTACCAATGGACTCTCCGTTAGACTAAGAGATTTTATCCTAAGAGAAAGAGTAGGTGACAAAAAAACATAGATAACGGGAATAATAAATAGCACACTTAGTATTGCAAAGTACTTTTTATTTCCTTTTGAAATTTGTTTTCTGAATAACAAAAATGACATGAGGATGAATGGAGGCAAAAAAGAAAATGGTGCTATATAGAAAAATAAAGAAACTATATAGCTGACAAAAGAAAGAGCAATATATTTCCTGCTATTTTTAGCAATCGATTGAGCAAAAAAATAACACCCAAGTATTATAAAAAACGTCACGACAGAAGAAACGCTTGCAGTACGGGAAAGATTTATGTGCCAGGGAGAAGTGGCTAAAAGAAACACAGTGACAAGACCTACTATTTTGATAGTTTTTTCTGAATATTTCCTTTCCTTATCGAGGGCAAATATAGACTTAACTAAAAAGAAAAGAGCCGGAATTGTGAGTGCACCAAAAAAAGATGAAGCAAATCTGACTGAAAAGATGCTTGGTCCAAATATCTTTATGAAAAAGGCAGATACATATGAATATCCGGCCGGCGTGTAAAGGAACGACTCAAGAAACAAAGGTAAGAAGTGGGAATTGATGTCTTTTCCGGTCATTAACAAAGAGTATGCATTGTACCCAAGAAATGCCTCGTCACGAGAAAACCCATTGGGAAAAGATGAGAGATCGTAAATTCTTATTATCAATCCCAGAACAGAAATTAATAGTAAGATAAGGACTTCATAACGGAAGAACCAGGATTTAATTTTCATCGTTATCTGGCCAAAAATAAGCGGTCAAAAATACCATTGTCAGGTATCCCATATGACTATTATTGAAATACCGTGATAGATACCAATACACCAAAGCCAAAAGTGCATAAGTAAGTATAAGCATGCGTACATTTGTATTCTTCTTTAGAAGATACAGTAGATATGCCAAAAGAGGAGTTATTATTACTAATTGCCAAATGATAAAAGGGTAAGAGGAATTTAGATCCTTTATAACACCAACTTGATGAAGCAATACTCCCAATCCATACCCTGAGATTGGGTAACTATGAAGCGTGTTTCCCGAAAGATATAGAACTGTGCTATCTAAAAATGCAGATGGGTTCCAAAGGACAAATGGAACAACAAGAATTAGGAATGTGACAACAAAAGAAAGCAATCTCTTTGCAGTTTTTGAAACACCTTTTGAGAGACAGTACACATACCCAATGTACAACGGCAAAATCGGCCAGATGGATTGCTTCACCGCAAATGCTGCAGCCAGTAAAATTCCTGCGTATGAATATCTTTTCTTTGCCAACAAAACCAGACCTCCGAAAAAGAAAGCAAACATAAAAACATCAGATCTCCCCTCCAGCGTATAGGAAAACATTGCAGGATTGAAAGCAAGAAGAGTGACAAACAACAATTTCTTTTCTTTATCTTTTATAAATTTGAAAGCGGTGATAAGTAGAGAAACATAAAGGAAATACAATGGAATTCTTCCATCAAAATATCCTATTGTGTGGTTTGCTACGAAGTAAAATGGTAGAGAGAATAGAAGATAAAGCGGCATCATGACGAAATGATACAAAGCAGGATTTACCATGGTGTCCGAATAATGCCATGAAGCCATGTGAGTATTGAGATAAGTGGCTGCCCATGGATCTACTCCGTGCCTAAAGAATTGGATGGCTGCCTCAAGTTGCAAGATAATATCATGGATCTGAAAAACAGGGGCAACAGTATGCCTGACCATAATTGCCGAGATAAAAGCCCCTCCGACAGAAAGTCCTAACAACGTCCAGAACAAGATATATTTCAATAAGTAATACCTTTTTTCCGGTATCTGTACTACGTCTATGAAAAAATTGATGAAAAGTCCAAGAAAGATTAAGCCAAATTGAAAATAATTAGTGTCCCCCGGAAAGATCTGATATGTCATGATTACGGGAACAAGAAGTGCAGCAAGAACTACACTTGAAATTGAAAGCCTCATTTTTTTCATGATACAAATCTAAATTTTAGTAAAGTCCACAAAGCCTTAAACCCATCTCTGAAAGTATGCAATTTCTTACCCTCATCATAGCCTCTTGGCTTGGTGTTGATATCGATCTCCAAAATCTTCAGTCCTTTTTTAAGAAATTTAGCGGTTATTTCCGGTTCAAAATCAAAAGTTCTTGATTTCAGTTTGATACCACTAAATGATTCTTTTGAAAAAAGTTTATAGCAGGTTTCCATATCCGTAACCCAACTGAAATATAAAACACTTGTAACCAAACTGAGCCAACGGTTCCCAATATAATGGAGGAAAAACCTCCACGTCTTCTCTTCTTTCTTAACATTTGGCATACGCCTAAGTCTTGTTCCGTATACTACATTTGCTTTACCATCCAGTATCGGTTTTAAAAGTCTTGGAATATCATTTATATCGTACTCCAAATCAGCATCCTGAACCATAAGGACATCTCCTGTAGCTGCCTCAAGACCCGTCTGGACCGCCGCCCCTTTACCTTTATTCACCTCGTGTTTGATAAAACTCAATCCCTTTACCTTTCCCATCAGCCCTTCGACAATTTTTCTTGATTTGTCTTTTGATCCATCATCGACAACGATTATCTCCTTCTCAACATTTGGAATCTTAAGATTTGAAAGATTGGTAAGAACCGTTCCAATCGTCTTTTCTTCATTGAATACGGGAATTACAATAGATAAGGTCTTTTTTGATGAATTCATGAGTTAAATTGTATTACTTGCTCATCTGAGATCTTGTACAATTTTTTTTGTGAAAAACGTCTATTAATTATAGCAGGTAAGAGGGCCACCGCAAGAAATAATCCTGATATGAATGGCCAGTCAAAACGCAGTATTGCGCTTATGAAATTTACAGGTAGATAAAGGATGTGATTTATAAATAACTTATATGAAGTAATATTTTTCCATATAAAGATGAATTGATTTCTGTATGAAATGGTTGTCACTCGCCCATTGTCGTAGTGCTTTTTTATAGCACCCTCCTGATGGTAATGTTCAACAATTGAATTACTATCAAAAAGGATTTTATAACCTGCCTTTTGAGCTCTATATGAAAGGTCTATATCTTCCCAATAAAAGGGAGAATAAATTTCATCAAAACCTCCAAATTTTACAAATAGATCGCGTCGAACAATGCTACTTCCACCTGATATCCAAAATGTATCGCTTTTATTCACTTCTCCCCGGGTATGATGCAAAAATCCTTTGCTCCAGTGAGACAATCCCCTACCCCTATTCACTTTTTTAGAGTCTTCTATGCTTTCGTCCATGCATCCGACACCAAAAAGGTTGTCATCTTTTAAGAGATGGGCTATGGGACTTCTCAAAAATCCAACCCTTGGCACCACATCGCTATTTAAAAGAACCACAAACTCTGCATTAGAGGCTTTCACACCACGATTAACAGTTGAGGAGAATCCAGAATTTTTAGATTTTATAATCAGCTCTATCTTTTCTTTATCTTTAAAATTATTGACGAAATGGCTCAATCTCTTTTGCTCATTATCTGTTGATCCATCATCAACGATGATTACTTTTCCATCATATCCAGAAAGGGCATCAACCACAGAACTGAGGTTTTGCTCGATAAGTTGTGCGCCGTTATAATTTGGAATGATAATATCAATTTTCATTTAGAATAGGCTGTCTTTAAATTGTACAGTATGATTTCCTTTTGGCACGAAAATCCCGCGGAAAGCATGATTTGTCACATATATTCGAGTGTTGATCCCGTCTATGTAAGCGCTCCAAGTCGGATAGTATGCATCAGAGAAAACTAAAAATCCGTCATTACTATTTTGAGTCTTCAGACTTATCATGTTAGGTGAGTAGGATATATCAGAAATTAACCCAATCCCAAGTCCTTCTTTTTTACTGGCACCATCAACGATTGCGGTCTTTGTCAGGTCATTTTCAAATAAAGCATCGACATCACTACTATTTTCAACTACATTTTCGACAAAGAATAATCGAGGTTGTACAGTTTTATTTTCATATACTTTTGTCTGTCCTTCTTCAAACACTTTAACTAATTTTTCTGATCTAATCTCATCCAAAGAAAGTATGTACTTTGCATTTAGAAAATCGAAAAGTGGAGAATCGTAGTTATGCGGAGTTATGATTCGATTAAAACCAAATGGTTGACTAATATCCGCTTTTCCTCTTTCCAAGACAGAAGCGAACTCTGCATAGTTCTTAAGGTACAGGGGATCATAACCTTCAATAGTCTGAATCTTATAATGAGTTAAAAAGTTTGGGGGCATAATTCGCTTGTCCATGACTGCAACTCTAAAAAGTCCTTGCCTTGATGATAGAAATGAAAGTGTTTTTGTTGCCGGAAATAGGTACTCTTGGGAAGTAAACGGCGTAAATTTCTGCGCAAAACGTAATAGGTCCAAGAACGAGATGAGCATAACAAAACTTATAATTACAAGTCGAAGTTTTACATTTCTAATCTTTAACAAAAGAACAAGCAGGATTGAGGAAACACAGAAAACAACTACCGGAAAAATTATATTTCGTTTTGCTACCAGTTGTTCTGTCTGACTTTCAAAAAATAAGCCACTTTTTGTAAATACCAAAATTGCTAACAAGACAAAAACTACACTCCCAATTGCGATAGGTATTAATTGTTTGATCTTTGCTTTCTCAAAACCTAAGAATCTATCCATTCCAAGTCCTGAAAGAACGGATAAAGAAAAAACGATCGGAAAAAGTAACCTCGTTGGCTGGGCTGTTGACACAAATGGAATTTTTAGGATGAAGGGGAGAGATGAAATTCCAGTAGGCAATGCCATAAGTAAGCAGATAGCAACAGCAATCATATAGAAAGAAGTTGTCCTTGTTTTTTTATAAAAAGAATATAGTACAAAAATTAGTGGAATAACACCGATGTATCCAATTAATTCACCGTAATTCCAGGTCCCCCAATAATTCAATGTGGAAGGATTACCAAAGAAATCAGGAGAGATGAATTGTACAAGATGTTTCCAAGGAATGAACCACCCTTCAACAGTCTGAAAGTTTTGATCGGTATCTCGAGCAGAAAGAAAAATAAATTGTAAAGTCGGTAGCCATTGGACAAGAGTAGCAGCGACAAAAATTATTTGTAAAACAGCAAATGCGACAATAACCTTTTTGTTCTTGTTTTCAAACCAACGCAAGAAAAAATATGCGCTTGAAAAAATATAAAGGTAAAAAAATGATTGTAAATGTCCTGCAAAAAAGGAACATACCAAAGCTACAAGCATGATCAAATGCCAATAAAACAACCTATCTTCTTGTTTTCTTGATGTTATTTTATCGATCGACAAAAGTATGAGGGGCAACCAAAAAGCAGTTGAGACTATATTCCCCCACTCTAACCATGCGATACTAAATCCGGAAAACGCTATAGAAAGACTTCCTAAAAGTGCAGCATATCTATTTATTTTCAGATTTTTTAAATAAAGAAACATGAATACTCCAAAAAGAAGAGTTTGCATGAGAATCATAATTGACCAAGAAATGGAAAATGGAAGCAATAAATACAAAAGGTTTGGAGGATACAAAACCCCTGATTGAAAATTACCCAATAAAGGTTTTCCGGTCATCTCAAATGGATTCCATAGAGGGATGTTGCCGGACTTAAAAACATCAATTGCCAGTTCCTTCCATATATATGTTTGTCTTACGGGATCTGTGATCAAAAAATTCTTAAAAGGTATACCATTCGGATAATGAGGCTCATAGAGATCCCGGTATGGATGGTAAAGGCCAATGATAGTATCAGAAGGTATGGGAAGTCGGGAATTAAATAGAAATGGCGTGTAAAAGAATAATATGGCAAAAACTAAGATCAATATAGCAGCGAATTTTTTGACCTTTTTTACCATATTATGTGATTTAATTCTTCACAAAATCTTTCTGTTGAATAATTCTTTGAAGTCTCAATTGCTCTCTCAGAAACTTTCTTTTGAAGATCCTTATCAACTGCCACTTTATGGGTAGTCTCTATCAATTCATCTTCTGTATTCCAGAGAAATCCATTATCCTGATCAACAACAATTTCTGGTTGTCCTCCAGCATTGATGACTATAGGCACTTGGCCGTATGACATAGCCTCAACAGTTGAAATTCCAAAATGCTCCGCTCTATCAGGATGTTTGTCTAGATCCTCTTTGTATCCTGAAGCGTGCCAATAAATTTTTGATTTTGAATATAAATCCACGATCTCATCAAATGATGCATTTTTACAAATTTTTATGTGTGAGCTTTTAACTTTCTTTTCCAATTCTGCGAATTTCTCCATGTCGGAGGGAGCAACACTGGTTACCACAACAAATTTCCACCCTTTAAGCCTTTTCTTTTGAAATTTTTTAAAGGCCTTTATCAAAAAACCTAATTTTTTGTAGTCACTTCCATTTGGAAGGACGCTAAATCTCCCTACTGTAAGTATTATGTTTTCTTTATCCGGGATCTTGCCTGTGTTGGTTGTTGCCGGAGGATACAAGACAAAACTATCGACATTGAATTTCTTGTCGATATATTTTTTAGTGAACCTTGAATTGCAGATTATTTTTGATATCCTCGATTTCTTGAACAAAAACAAGAAACTGTTCGTATTTACCCATTCGACGGGAAACTGAAAATGAATAAGAAGTTTTTTTGCCCCAACAATTGGGAGGCTACCATCTGACAGATATATGATACGGTCATATTTCAAGGTTTTAAAATATCTTTTTAAAAAACCTGTCTCTTTTGTGAACAAATTTTGAGTAAGAGTGACATTACTAAGATCAAGGTTAAATTTTTTTGAAGCCCGCTCAAGGATTGTTGGTTCATCCCAAAAAACACTAACCTTATGCTCTTTTGATAGGCCATGTGCTGCCGTAAATATATATTTTTCACCACCAGTAAGAGTTTCAAGATATGGTGAATAAATTCCGATATTCATTACTTTATTCTATCAATATTGCATAAAAAATGTCACTGTGCTACAAATAGACTATGAAAAACGTTACAGCACCGGATCCGCTAATAATAGCTCTAATTATTCTCCTGTCTGTTTGGCAGCTGATCTGGAAAGGGATGGCCCTATGGCGTAGTGCGTCACTAAAGCAGCGGAATTGGTTTGTTGCACTATTTATTCTCATACCCTTAAATGATCTAGGGATTTTGGAAATAATTTACCTCTTTTGGTTTGCTAAAAAAAGGATGACAATTACTGAATTAAAATCTTGGTTCCGACGGAAATAACTTACTTACTTCTTTTATTCTGCTGCATTTCCCATAACTTTGCGTACGTTATGAAAATTGAAAATGCCTGATACATGGCTTCGATAAGCCCATATGTGCCATTCTTATATCCCTTATTCCTTATAAATGAAGCAAAAAACTCAGTACCCATCACCCTGATAAATCTCCAGGGCACAAGCGGTGGATGCTTGGATTCAAATCTAAGTTTTGCCTCGTATTCAGACCACTCATTTGTTTTTCTGACCATCTGAGATAGGTTGCGATGAGTTAGATGGATTATGGGAGAGTTTATTGTTCCAAATTCACCCTTTATGACTGGCGTCTCATGGACCACTCCTTTCCATCCAACGAATCTGTTTCTTACAAAAAGTCGCTGTACACTATCCTGAAAATTCCAGTCATGACCATAGTAATATGTTTTTCGTTTGACGAAGTATCCGGAGACTGAATCGTTTTCATTATAATGTTTGATGATGTCATTTACTTCTTCTTTAAAATTCGGAGTTACTCTTTCGTCAGAATCCATATAATAAACCCAGGGCGTAGTTGCGTGATAGATACCGAAATTTCTTTGATCCGCAAAATCCTTAAATTGATTTTTAACGACTTTAGCACCTAATTTTTCAGCAATCGATTTGGTTTTCGAATTCTTGTTTGCATCAACTACGATAATTTCATCTGCAAATCCCGACAATGACTTTATAGCGTCTGAGATGACATCTTCATCATCTTTGGAAAGGATAACTGCAGTTAAATTCTTCATGAAATTGATCTAAATTTTCTAATAACAAAAAATACCATCATTCCCATTATACCTATTAAGAAATAATATGTACCTATTAGGAAAGTTTGGGGGATGTAAGAGAAAGTGATGTGACTTTCCCCTTTTGGTATGACAATTCCCCTGAAGGAATAATTGGTTCTGTATATTTTAACTTCCTTACCATCAACGTAGGCTTTCCATCCCGGATAATAACTGTCTGTCAGAACCATAAAAGATTCTCCATTTGTTTGCGCTTCCAACTCTATGTTGTTTGATAAATATTTTGTTATTTTTACCGATCCTTGAGTTTTGGATAAGGGTTTTATGTCCTCATAAACAATCGCTGTTTTTGATAAATCGTAATTGAATAACTTTAAACTGTCTCTATTTTTTTCACTAACCTCAATGACATCTGAAACTAAGAATGCACGTTCACTTGATTTTTTATTGAGAAAAACATCGTATCCATTGTCGTCATATATTTTAGTGAATTGTTCTGCCGGATACTTTCTAAAAGGAAACGCCCATACCATCTCGCCATCTGAATCTTTACGGATAATATATTTCACCCCAAGAAAATTGATCGCAGGTGATGTATATTGTCCATTGAGTGGAAATGTCACGACAGATCTTTCAGGGGTCTTATACGACCCACTTCCAACGTATTGCACAAATTTTCCATAATCTGCACTATACAAGGGGTCATACCCGGAAAGTACCGGCATCTGGTAATAAATAGAATCCTCCCCTCCTGATAATCCAATAGATCTATCAAAACCACCTTTCTCTTCATAAAACTTTGAGATTGGAACATCTACATACGCGTCTCTCTTTGGAGTAAATGATTGCCACTTAGAAGCAAACCGATACATCTCAAACGAACTCACGAGAAGAACGCAACAAATAAAAAATAGCTTTGAATATTTATGCTTTGTGGTTATTAAAACAATAGTTGCAATTCCGATGACGCCAAAAAAGGCCATCGGTAGAATTACGTTTTTTTGAGCTATCTGACTTTTATCAACATCCAATAGATGAAGGAAGGGAACACTAAGTACTACTATCACAGGGATAAAACTTACCCCTAGCCATAGAAGTATTTTTCTCTTGTCCTTCTTATAGGCAGATATGACTTCATCAAAACCAAAACCTGAAAGTACTGCTATTGAGAAACTGAATAGAACAATTATTCTGCTAGCTGCGCTAGTTGAAAGTACAGGAAGTTTTAGGTTGACAAGAATTGTAAGAAAAGGTGTGTCGTATGCCAATAATAACGATCCGACAGCAAGAACAATGAAAAACCAAGTTACACGGTTTCTTTTAAGAATAACTGCAGCAATCGAAAAAACGAAGGCTACAAGCCCAGGAAAACCACTCCACTCGGCGTAATGCCCAAACCAATCATTTCTTGTTACCGGATTCCCATAGAAATCAGGAGACAAAATTGTTGGAAGATAATTCCATGGAATTGCCTCCATTTTCTGGAACAGATTGCTTCTCACTGAAAGCGTATAAAATTCGATGGAAGGAAGGACTTGAGGCATTGTAAGTAACAATCCAAAGACTGAGAATATCAAAGCCGACCCATAGAGCTTTTTTTCTTTTGAGAACAATAAATTGTAGAAAATATATGTAAATACACCAATTGTAAAATAGATACTCATTTGAAAGTGTCCTGAGAAAAAAGAGAATAGAAAAGTAAAAGAGAGAATAACAAGCCATCTATAAGACCGACTTTTTACATATTCTAAGATACAATAATAAGCCAAAGGCAATAACAGAATCGCGTATCCTAATGTCGCATAACCCATCCATGTAACCAAAAATCCGCAAAACATGAAAGAAAAGCTGGAAAGCAGGCTTCCCGGCTGAGAAACTTTCATTTTTCTTGCTAGTAGATACATACCAAAACCGGCAAGAAGGGGTTGCAACAGCACTATAAAACTCCATATGTCAATAAAATCTAGAGGAAGGAAAAATAAAACGTTCAATGGTGACAGGGCTGCTGATTGATAGTTTGCTAGATGAGCAGTCCCGGCAAAACTGTAAGGGTTCCAAAAAGGAATTATACCTTTCTTGTATTCCTGTATATCAAAATATCTCCACGGATAGATTTGGGTTATTATATCGGGCTGTGCATTGTTTTTGACTGGACCGGCATGCCCAGGATATACATTCCAAGGGGCAAAAAAATTGTTTTGATAATCAGCCGGAAATGGGCTTTTGCCCGCAAGGAAAAATGGGGATGAAAAAATAAGCCACAATACAATAATTGCAATGAAAGGAAAAAATCTATTTTTCATGTTTGTATTTTTTAAAATAGAAAAAACCTATTAATATTGTCGATAATAATGAAACAATAGTAACAATGTTTGCAACTACACGAAGTTTTGTGTCTTTATAATTGACTTCAACTCTGTGTCTTCCCTTTTCTAACTCATAAGTGATAAGACCTCTTTCAGATGGATCTTGAAACTGGATAGGAAAATCCACTCCATCAACATATACGTTCCAATTAGGAAAGTACAGTGTGTTTTCCCTTATTCGCGCTGAATTTGTCACTACATTAATGCTGTATTTGTGACTTGTAGTTGTTCTGCCCTGTTCCGTAATTTGAGCATTTCCATTAATGACTTCCGAGTGGGCGTTTGGTCTTTTCTCCATAAATCTAACTGACCAAATAGGAGAACTTTCACCGGTATCCGTAGTCCCATTGTATATAGTGTCAAAAAACTTGTCATCAATCCTCTCATAGGCTTTTGCGTGCCAATAACTGGATGTGGTTAACAGCAATAAAATGACCAGACAGGACAATGCAACGATAGACGCTTTTTTGTCTTTAATTACGAGAAAAAGACTTGCACCCAATATCGAGGTTGTAAAGACTACCAAAGTTAAAAATCTCCATGGGAACTGAAATTTTTGTAATGTAGTCACTATTTGGTATATGAAGTCTGACTGCGGAACCATCAAAAATATTGCCCCAATACAAAATATTAAAATCATAAGCATCAAAACCTTTATTTCCTTTTTCTTTGTTCTTAAAAAAACAACAGGTATCAGGAGTGTCCCCAGAATATGTGCTACTCCGATCTGGACTGAAAATTGTCCAGTTATTCCATAATTCCAGGCCCCATACAAAAATGTGAGGGGGTTTGTGACAAACCGGTTCTTATATTCATCTCCCGTGACAATATCTCTTAAAGTAAATTTCCCTTCAAGAAACGCTGGAATTGTGAAGAACGATGACATCAAAAATCCATTGAGAATTGCAATGAAAATGTAAATCAACTTTCTATATTCCTTTTTGTGATATGCAAGAAGTAGCGAGTAACAAAGGACAATCGGCATGAACATAAGACTGATCGCATTGTGGGCAAGTAGTAGAGCTGCAAAAGAGACACTAATTCCAATAAATGAGAAGGTCTTGCCTCTCATTTTTTTACTGTTGAAGTATTGGAAAATAAAGTAAAGGACTAAGGGCGGGAATATAAAAGCCATGTGCTCGCCAATAGCACCTCTTACATACAGGTCTACAAACCTGTACGGTGCGTACATATAGAGAATGGAGGATGATATCGCAAAATATTCGTTAAACTGCTTTCTTGTCCACAAATACATTGTCACTCCACTTGCAACGTAACCCAAACCAAAAATTATTTTTAACGAATCTACATAGGAAAAACCAATGAAATAAAAAATTGAGGCCGCGTAGGATGAGAAAGGATATAGAAACATTAGTATCGGGTGTCCATAACCCCAGTTGAGATTTCCTCCCCATCGTGGGAACAATATTCCTTCCGAAAGTCCTTTACAGAAATTTGCTATCCTGGCTACATGGTCTATCCCATCATGAGTAACAGGAAGCCCCGCAGGTAACAGGCCAACAAGTGGAATGACAGCAAGTAATATTACGAGAAAAAAACCGGGGATTCTTATTCTATTCATAACTTCCTTTACCAAATTTGTGTAGATAATAATCCTTTATTCCTTTTTTTTGCCATACTCTACCTGATTTTAATAACATTACACTTTCCTTCAAAAGAAAGAGTCTTGTCTTTATCGGTGCATAGGCCATACCAAATAACATCCTGTTTCTTGTCAGATAATAATCATGTAAGTGTGACCCTGATGATGAAGATCCTGCGTTATTATGCCAGAGTATTGCTTTTGGGTTATAGAAAATCTTATGCCCGGAATTTATTATCCTTTGTGTAAGATCTGCGTCTTCGTAATACAGGAAATACTTTTCATTAAATAATCCGATTTTTCTAAGTAAATTTTTTTTCATAAGAATGCATGCTCCCGTTGCAAATCCAACAGCTTCTTCATCACCGAATTGCCCATGGTCAACCTCATCTACTCCCCTATGTTTACTTGCAACATGATCCCAATCCATATAACCACCTGCATACCAAAAAACTTTACCTAAATCCTCTTTATTGTATCTATCTTTATGATATTCATGTCCACTCGTGAAATATATTTTTGGGACAACAGCACCCACACCGTCTTTTTGTATCGTACCAACCATTTCCTTTATAAGATCAGAATGCACAACGGTATCGTTATTTAGGATCATGAAATAATCAAATTCCTGATCCTCAACTTTACCAAAAATCAAGTTGTGACCTCCGGTAAATCCTGTGTTTCTTGTATTTCTCATAACTGTTAGGTCTATAAGATCATACTTTGAAGAATCAAGTTCAAACTCCTTTTTTGATCCATTATCAAGCACATAAGTATTTATCTTTATACCGGTGAGATTTAAACTGAGAAGTGAATCCAAACAAGAAATTGTATCTTTATCATTGTTGTAATGGAGTATTGAGACAATTACTTTGTACATCAGAGAAGGATTTTTCTTTTAACTTTTAACAGGTGTTTTTTGAGAGCATTTGGTTCGTTTTCTATCTTTGCATGTGTAACCCAATATTTAAATTCATGGGATATCATCTTCTTTCCTTCCGAAAGTAATGCTTGTCCATCCTTCTCATCTGGATAATTGTTTGCTTCCCACAGTCTTAAAAAAACTACGAAATGGTAAAATCCTTGAAGTAGAGAAAGGACCAACCCATGCATCCCATCCTTATATCCTCTTTCTGCAAAATATCTCTTCATAAATTCTGAAAGGGGCATCTTAACCAGATCTAACGAGTTGTATTTGTATCCCTGGTTCATTAGATTTTCAGCCTCCGAAACCGTGTATGTTTTAACCATTTTATTTAAGAACTGTGTGATATTTTCATAATTCAAGTGCTGCATTGGATTTTTAAGGTGTTCGGCAACCCCATCAAGCGAAATCATCTCATGCACCTGTTTTTCGGCAAATCTACCACTATCAGCCCTAAAAAGCCTGAGTTGATAATCCGGATACCAGCCTGTATGACGAATCCACTTGCCGAAAATTATGTTCTTTCTTGGAATATAGTACCCACTGATAGCTTCTGATTCCGACAGCTGCCTGATTTCTGAAGCTAACTCCGGTGTCACTTGCTCATCTGCATCAAGGCTCAGTATCCAGTCGTTTGTTGCCTTCGTAAAACCGAAATTCTTATTAACATTTAGCATCAGGTTGTTTTCGCGAATAAATACTTTGTCTGTGTATTTTCTTGCGATTCCCACTGTTCCGTCAGTTGAAGTGTTATCAACAAAAATAATTTCATCAGCAAAGTTTTTTATGGAGCTCAGACACTTCTCTATTTTTTTCTCTTCGTTGAATGCGGAAATTACAACACTTACCTTCATATTCGTAGTTTAGCAGATTTAGTTCTTTCGTACAGAACTTAAAACAAAACGAGCAGTCTTAAGAAACTCTTTTCGTGCTATAAGCATTATGACTGCAAAATAGACAAAAAGAGAAAGCGTTGCCATACAGATCATAAATAATAAGGAGTTGATAAGATTTCCTGTAATAATTGCGAATATATACATAACTACTGCCGCTATAAATTGCTTGTAAATTGAACCAAAAACTCTAAATTTAACATACTTTTTAGAAACGTAAAAAACGCCGACAGAGGTAAGAGACACTAAGAAAGAAGCAATCGCCACTCCATTGTATCCATATATATGGATCAAAGGAATAGTCAAAAACCAAATAGCTACAGTCCAGAAAACCATGAAATACAGTGTTACTTTTACCTTGCCGATGGCATTAAGAAAATTGGTCAGAGGGGTTGAGATTGAGGAGAGTACGGTCCCTAATGAGAAAAATAGTATCGAAACGACGGCAGGCTCCCATTTTTGATATTTTGGTATGAATTGCATGAGATACGGGGAGTAACTTATGATCCCAACAGCTATAGGAAATATCGCGAGCGAAATCAGAAAAAGAGATTTTTCTATTGCCAACTTCAAAGCATCTTTATCTTCTTGAAGCCTACTGAATGAAGGGAATGTAACTTTTATGACATTGTCCATAACAAGACGTAAGGGTAAGTTGGCCATTTTTTCTGCAAAACCAATATATCCAAGTTGTGAAATAGGCAGAACTTTGCCCAAATATATTGTTCTAAAATCATCTTTAAATAAAGCCAGGATACTATTCGTCTGGAAAGGTATCCCAAATGAAACAAGCTTCTTCAATGATTGTCTATCAAATGCCAACCCAATAGACCATGGGGAGACAATATATGTTGCAACAAGTCCGACTACACTTCGCGCTAAAATCGCTATAGTAAAACTTTGCACTTTAAATCCTGCAACAGCAAACACGATAAGGCATATATTGTATGTTAGATTTTCCAAAATCTGAGGAATTACAAGCTTTGTATAATCAAGCTTTCGCTCCATAATCACAGTAGGGATTGTTCTGAGTGAAGTCAAAAAGAAAGATACAAGAAGGGAAATGAATAGAACATATCCATCTCCATTCAACTTGTAGAAATGGACTATGGAGTTTGAGAATAACATCGCAGGAATTATGAGAGCCAATACCAAAAGCTCTTGAATAAAAAATACCGTCCGGAGTTCTCTTACTGTAGGGTCTTCTTTTTTCTGAATAAGTGAGGCTGCAAGGCCAATATCTTGAAAGTAATTAAAAAATACAATTATTGAAGAGACGACAAAAAATACACCAAAACTTGCAGGATCAAGAAATAGGGTGAGGACAAAACTAGTTGCTACCCCCAACAGTTGTAAGAGAAACGACCTTGAGACTAAAGCAAAGACGCCCTTAACAGACTTGGTGGCAATAGCATGCAACTCGAATTCATCCATATACAGTTAACCTTGTCTGCCATTAATAATATTTAGATCCTTTTATTGAGGATATCAAACCAAAGAATAAAGCTTTCCAAAACAGCACGAATGACAACCGCAATGTTTGCTCCACTCTGTGCTCCATACTCCCTCTTATAATGATTCACTTCGACTTGTTTTATTTTCAACTTCTTTCTTGTCGCTTTTGCTAGTATCTCTGTTGTAATCATCGCCCCTTCAGATCTAAGAGGCATGATCTCGGTTAGAGCGTGACGTGTAAACAGTTTGAAGCCACAATCGATATCCTTGAAATAAAATCTAAAGAAAATATAATCCCAGAATTTCAGAAGATACATAAGAATATGTCGAGAGATACTATCCCGTCTTCTTTTCCTAAATCCTATCACAACATCTGCACCATCAAGTGCACCAATCAGTTTTTTTACTTCACCAAAATCGAATTGCCTGTCCCCGTCAGTAAAGACAACATAATCATATTTTGCATGTTCAAATCCTTCTTTAAGAGCTGCTCCATATCCACGGTTAGGATTGTGAGTTATTACCTTTACGTTCTCATGCTTCTTTGCAAGCTCTTGACCGATGGCGTATGTCTTGTCGGAAGACCCATCATCAACAATTAGAATCTCCCATTTTTCTGCCACTTCACGGGCGATTGGTATCGCATTCTCAACAACGTGTTTTACATTTTTCTCCTCATTCCAGAACGGGAAAAATATTGTAAGCTCAGGTAATTTTTTGCTCATATACTTATTTTCTTAACAAACTGGTTTTTATTATACCAAGTAATAACAGTAAAAAAGCAACAATACTAATGATATTTCCAAGTATTTCAACAGGTGTTTGGAATAATTTCATCTCAAATACTCCGCTCCCTTTGGAAATGGAGACGTTCATACCTTTTGAGGTAGGTACAATGGGAAGGCTCTCACCGTTAACGTACGCTCTCCATCCAGGAAAGTATGCGTAATTCACATGAACCACTCCATCAGATAGAGCCTCATACGAAGCTCTGAGATATCCAGTATGATCCTCAACCACACCAATATTTCCACTCGATTTTAGTAATTCAACAGTTGCACTAGGTAATTCGTAGTAAGTTTTAGGTGTCTGAAAACCCGAAGGCAAGTATTCATCTGATATTTTTGATGTATCAAATCTTATGTGGCTTTTTGAAGTGTAATAACTGTCAGAAAAATTATTGTACTCCTTCGGATTGAATAGTTTTAAATTTGTAAATATCGTTGCCGTAATAACGACGGCAATAAAAACCACTCCCTTTTTCCCAGAGTATTTATTGATCTTAATTACAGAGTAAGAGGCAATAACTGAGATAAATAGTCCAATAAAATTCATGAACCTCCAGGGGTACTGAATATACTGCATGAACGGAATGTTTTCCCAAACAAATCTTGAAAATCCAATGCTTAAAAATATCGAGGAAAAAAGCAACAAAAGGCTTATGAAGGCGAGCTTATCATGCGTTTCAATTTTTTTCCGATACAATGCAAGCGTCAAGAGAATTAAACCCAAAAAAGTGACTAATATATTCACTTTCCCAAGTCTAAAACTGAGCCCATCCATGCATCCCTTTGCCGATCCTCCAAATCCCCAAACACTATCTACAAATTGACCTAGACACACAAAATGGTCAGGTACATATGCTCCACCTCCAACTTGGGATCCAACATTTGTATATGACATTTCCATAAAAGCCGGAAGAATATAAAACGCACTAAGCATAAAACCCAAAACGATTGAAGTAATAGACAAAATAAGAAATATTTTTTTATTTTTGATAATAAAAAGACTTACTACAATAAAAGGGACTAAAAGAATTAGTAGCATAAAGATACTTAAATTGTGGGAAGTTGCTACAAGAAAGATGGCAAGAGCGGTTAGAACAACCGTACGCAAATTTTCAAAGGAAACCATCTTTGTTTTTTTATTTTCAATAAGTTGAAACAATCCAAGGAACACGAGGGGGATGGCAGCATATGCAAAAAATTCACCCACTGCCCCTCTAACATATATGTTAACTGCGTGATAGGGAAAATACATGTAAACGACGCTTCCAACAACGCCAGGTCCTACCCCAAAAAATTTCTTTGTAAAAATGAACATAGAAATACCGGAAAGTAACACACCTAAAGCAAACATAATCTTTGTGGCAAAAAGTGCCCCCATGCCACTGATGAAAAGAATTCCGCCCACGTAATAAGGGAGAGGTGCATAGAAGTTAAATATCGGATATCCATATCCATAACCAAGATCAGGGACCCAGCGGACTGGAAATGATTTGTCCGCCAATGAAACTCCCATCTCGTATACTCTTTCTACCTGCGTATTGTCATGAACGGCAAAAAAACCCGAATGAAAAAGCGGCATTATTGTGCCTAACCCAAAAAGAAAAATAATAAGTATAAAAATAGTTTTATGAATTTTTTTCATTTCTTAAATTTATATCGTCCCCAAAAAGGGTATAACATCAGAACAAGAACGGCAAGGCCGGATATCAGATCCGCAATGAGTCTTACCGGGGTTTCTGAAAAAACAAGTCTCACATTCTTCTTACCCCTACTTATTGGTATATCCATGACTCCCTTTGAGTTATCGTGGTCTATCTGAACCTCAATATTTTCTACATACGCCTTCCATCCAGGATAATACACAGTATTAATTCTCAAATCAGTCGCAGAATTGTTGGAGATATCAAAACTAATCTTATTGGATTTTTCAACCAAATTTGTCACTTCACCGACGCCATTTATTGTCTCTATTTTCTTTTCGTATTGACTACTTGGAAATTGTTTTACCCATATTGGCATGTACTCATTCTTTACGGTTGTTGTTGCAGGATTTGTTGCATAGACGGAATCTGCAATATCATTAAATTCCATAGGCTTTAGAAAACTCATCGATGAGTATGCAGTAACGCATAATACAACTGCACAAACAACAATTCTTATTGATCCTTTGAAAAAATTAAGAATAAATGCAGACAGGAAGGCATTACATATGAGAAGCAATGCAAGGACCCTGAAGGGGAACTGCAAAAGGGATGCTATTGGTGTCTTCCATAAAAACTCACTTAGTGAGGTACTTAAAAATAACCCAATTAAAGAAACCACAATGAAAAGTAATGATAACCTGTTGTGTGCGTTCTTACTTCTTCTTGTGAGTCTATAAACTACTATTGATGCTACTAAAAGAAAGATAGATATAATCCCAATAAGAATTAGTCCTACGAAATATTCAGAAGGGTTTGATATTGATGTCTTCCCGAAATACGTGTAGCTCAATTCAAATACTGCAGGTAGTATAAAAAAAGAAGAAAGTGCTATCCCAGTCCCAATTCCAATAAATATTTTTTTATCTAAGAAATGGCGAATAAGTATATAGCTAATTATTACCGGCAAGAAAAGTAAAGCCATTGAGTTATGCGACACAATGAACAAAAACATCGATAAAGAAATGATGTAATAATTTTTCTTCTCAACTCCGTAAAGTATTAATGGTAAAAAAGTGAGTGCTACAACTTCCCCTACTGATCCCCGCTTGTAGAGATCAAATAAATGATACGGTGTGTAAACAAACAAAATAGATCCTATCAGTGACGGAACGTTGCCAAACATAGTCTTTAACCATAGAAATGTAAAAACTCCTGAAAATATAAAGCTTGCGATAAGTAAAATTTTTATACTATCAACCAGTCCAAAGCCTAAAAGATGGAATGGCGTTGCCATATACATAAATCCCGGATACAAAAAATTGGCTACCGGATATCCATATCCGAAATTTAGGCCTTTCAGAAATCTCACCGGAAATTGGCCATCGGAAAAGCTACTGTAAAAAGCTGCAAATCGAATGATCATCCATCCCCCATCATCTGTAGTGAAAAATCCTTGTCTTATGAGTGAAAATATAGAAGGAATCGAAAAAACTCCTGCTAAAATTGGGAATAGTACTATTTTACTTAGCTTTGACAACTTCATAGGCGTTATCCGTAACCGGAAAAATACTGATCACTTCCCCAACTGATTGAACGACGGGACGTACCGGATAGTCAAAAGACTTTTCAACAGGTATTTCTTTTGGTCTGAAATTATTATTGGTTATGATAAGCGTTTTAGGAGTATTTAAATCTATCTGCCAATCGACATCCCTAAATTCAAATTTCCCAAAACTCGCAACTTTGCTAAATCCTTCCTTGTCATCCGGCAACCTTTTTACACTGTTTTGAAATTCCTGTGGAGAATACAATGAATAAAAGAGATACGAAGAATAAATAAAACCTGATTTAGAATCAAAAATAATATGATCATAATTCTTCTCTTCAGAGACTAAATACTTTACTAGTTCTTGATCCTGCTGTCTCCATTGCTTTGCATAATATATAGGAAATCTGACATAGTAAGATGAAAAGTAAAAAAGAATTGAATAAAGTGAAACTCCAATAACGACAGCCCAAACGACACTTCTTAGAAAAAACGGCTTGACTGTTTTTACATATTTATAAAAATACACAAGTCCTACTCCGGAGAAGATCTCAAGTGGGACCACAAGAAAGATACTTCTGGTCGCTTGAGGTATATCGCGTGTCAACGATGCTACAAGAATTGTAATAATTCCCCACACAACCAATAGCTTAGTCCCGTGAAGCCTTTTCTTAAGAGCAATCACGATACCAAGAATCACGAGTGGAAACTCGAATAAATATAGTTGTCCTGCATTACCTATACCATGGTTACCATGATTTGACCCTGCGACGAAAAAGAAAGGAGTTGAAAGATAAGAGACAATATTGTTAAGGTATTGCCATCCTAAAAGAAGCCACGTGTTAATAAACAGTTTTGCAAAGAGATCGTGGTATATGAAATAACTCCGAAATTCTAGCAATGGTGCTTTAACTGCGTTACTTGAGAATAGAAAAGTCCCGGATGCAGATGATGCTCCTCCACTTGAAAAAATTGATATCACAAATGGTAAAAGAAGCATGAGTGAAACCAGAGCCGTTACAATGTACTCTCCCCTCACGACGTTTTTAAGATGTTTTTTGTTGATAACTAAAATTAGTCCATACAGTAATGGAGACAGCAGTCTTGTCAGATTGTAGGAGTACAAACAGACTATGAACAGGACTGAGCCACTCAAAAACAATCCAAACTTTTTATTCTCAAATGATTTAAGGAGTAGATACCCTCCAAAAACAAAAAGGAACATGCACATACTGACCTCAAATGTCGCCCTATTATAGTCAAGGCTCCAAGGATTGATTGAGAGTAAAGCCGTTGAAACAAGTGCAATTACTTTGTCTTTAGTCAATAATTTCACGAAGAAGTAAAAAGCAACAACTGTCAAAAATCCAAAAAAGGCAGATGGAAATCTAACGGCAAAAGCGTTAACACCAAATATTTTCTCGCTTAGTGAAGTGGCATAAATATACACAGGAAGTTTCTGATCACCGAAGGACTTGAAATATACAGGATAGGATTTACCATATTCGTCTTTTCCGGTA
Organism: uncultured Gammaproteobacteria bacterium; assembly: GCA_964485575.1. Lineage (GTDB taxonomy): Bacteria > Patescibacteriota > Microgenomatia > Levybacterales > GWA1-39-11 > JAUSNA01. The sequence goes on from CAZAJO010000011.1 coordinate 36,932, forward strand.
GTGAGTATTGAATAAGCGTTATACCCGATTGCAGTCTCGTCTTGATATAACCCATTTGGAATTTTGTCTAAATTGTTAAATCTCAACCAAAATGCCAGAATAAAAACAAACGCAAGTATCACTACCTGATATTTAGATATTAGCTTTATCATTTTGAATATCTTTTTAATAAGACAAAAATACAAAGAGTCAGAACACTACTTATTATAGTAACAATTGCACCCCAATAGAAAGATTTAGGTTTGTATTCAAAAATAATTGTATGCTTGCCCGCAGGGACCTTTATACCTCTAAAAATATTGTTAACTTTTAAGATCTCACTTTTCTCGCCGTCGATACTACCCTCCCACCCTGGAAAATAGGTGTCTGACAAAACTAACGTTCCGGATCCCTCATTTTTATTTATCACTACTTTGTTAGGTGTATACGAAACGATACTTGCTTGAGTAATTTGACCTTTTTCATTGAAATATGCTCTCGGGTAGGAATCGTTATTTTTAAATACTCGCCACGAATTATTGGTATATATGATAGAAAATTTATTTGGGTCAAATACTTTTTCATCCGCTCCATTTTCTACCCGGTCGAGGATGAATCTGACACTAAGTTCATCTAGAACTTTTTTGTTGGAAAGTTCAATTATCACATCAGAACGGGATTTTGAATTCGTATACGAATTGTAAATTTTGGGGTATAACGGATCGTATCCGTCCGGAGAGTATGCTTTAAATAATGTTGAAAAGTTGGATTCAATCGATGCTGCCCTAAAACCAATGAACCGATTGTATCCGGCCTCTTTCTGAATGTATGAGATCATATCATTTTTAGGGTACATCAAATTTTTTGAAACAAAGGGATTGAATTTAATAAAGAAGTAAAAAAGCTCAAGTGTAAGTATTAACAGTGGAAGAACCCAGAGATGTCTGATTTTGATAACTTTAAATAAAATAAAGGCTAAAGAACTTATCGCAACTATTCCCATGCTTACTATAAATTGTTTTGCATTTACGGGGATGTGTAAAAGTATATGTAATAAAAAGAACAAAAGAGGCAATAGAAAAATTATCCCAACCGGTATCAAATTCTTTTTTAAAGTTTCCTTTTTTGCGTCTACTCCAATTGCACAAAGAACACTGATGCAGAATCCTAACAAATAGAAAAAATTAGAAGGTGAACTTGCTGAAAAAATAGACAGATTGAATATTGCAGTTGAAACTGGATTTTTGATGAATAAAACAAGAAATGCGACAGTAAAAAGAATAAAAATATTGGTTGTTTTATCTCTTTTCTTATCAAGAATTGCAACGGTCGCAAAAATAAGAGGTATTATACCTATATATATAGCGTTACCCGGATATGTGTCAGTTAGTAAATAATTTCTTGTAGCCGGGTTCCCGTATGTATCCGGCGAAAAAAGTAGAATTAATTGTTGCGGCTGCAATAGAAATAGGTCATTTATCATGTGTTGCGCGTGCGCTTCTCTTGCTGAATTTGATAACAGTTCTAATGTCGGAATCAGTTGGACAGATGAAAGCAATATCCCAAGAAAAATAAAGAGAAATCCCTTTAAAAGTAACATTTTGTTTTTTATATTTGTCACAAATAAATAAACACAAGAGAAAAGAACGAGTGATACGGCTATCTGCAGATGACCGGCAAAAAAGACAAAACTTATTAGAATCGTAAGGATGGGGCCAAAAAGTAGTTTTTTATCCTTAAATTTCTCTATGCAAAACAATATAAGAGGCAACCAGAGAATCGTGTGGCCAATATTTCCATATTCCAAAAAAGTGGAGATGAAAAGAGAAAATCCAAAAGAGACAGAAGCGATTAGGCATGCCCCAGTCGAGCGCTTCAGTGACTTTGCAAAAAGATACATAAAAACCGAGGCTAAAAAGGGTTGAGAAAAAATATAAATACTCCAAGAAAAGCCTTTGAAGCCCGAAAATAAAACGAGATTTAGAGGGTAGAAAACTCCCGATTGGTTATTTGCAAGAAGAGGACTTCCAGAAAAGTTGTATGGATTCCATAAGGGAATTGTTCCTTGCTTAAGTAGATCAATCGCAAGTATTTTCCAAGGGTACAATTGACGGGCTACATCAAAATACTGGGCTTTATTAGGATAAGAGCCGGGATTGTATCCCAAGTGTGAATCGTATTTCCATGGGGCGTACTCCGACACTAAAAGATCACCGGGAAATGGGACTTCAAAAAAAAGGAATGTTTTGTAGAAAAAAAAGACAGAGATAAAAAGCAGAATTATGATTGGGAAAATTCTTTTCATCTAAATATTCTCTTTCTTAAAAACACAAGGACAAAAAACGTTATAAAGCTACAAAGAGTTATAAAATCGGCAGCCAATCTGATCTTACTTTCTTCAAACCGAAGAACTACTTTGTGATTTCCCTGAGGTATGTTAAAGAGTATCTCACCACGATGGTTTGCGCTTTGGAATTGAATAGGAGTTTTTACACCATCAATCCTAACCGTCCATCCCGGAAAATACTGAGTATGCGAAACCATCTCAGAGTCAGTTAAAGCTAAAGCATCAAATGACTGATAAGTATTCCTTTTTACAAAATTGGTTATAGTGCCTTTTCCGCTTGTGAACTCTACTCTTTGCTTTGGATATGATTTTGCAGGTCCTTCAGACCATATGACATCTGTTTCACCGTAATAAGTTGAGGTTAGTGGAAAATTCCAATAATATTTTTCGTTAATCTTATCAAACCCAAGACTACCCTTCCAATAAAAGGCCACCGACAAAACAGTCAACAGTATAATACTTATGTAAACACGGTTATTGAGAAGTCTTTTTGAGACAGTCGTCAATCCAACTGAGAGTAAAGAGGTTGAAAGGACTATCAACGCCAAAAATCTCCATGGAAATTGAAATTGACGAAGCATCGCACCAATTGGAGCGCTCCAAATGAATTTCGATACAGGACTCATAAAGAAAAAAGAGATAGCAACAAGTGCATACCCAAAATAAAATATACGAGCATACTCTTTCAGTTTTTTTCTTTTGAATAAAAGAACAAATAGTCCGCATATCAGAACTATCCCCTGGATAAGTCCGATGTATGTCGTTATTCCAGTCGTTTGAAGTGATGGATTATTGTTGAAATTTGGAATAAAGAAATTTTGGAAGGATGGGAAATATGATTCATACAATTTGGACATGAAAAGATCACCAAATGTATACTTATGCTCTAAAAGCGCGGGCATCCAATAGAATGCGGCCAGCCCAAGTCCCAAAAACATCGACAAAAATGCAAATAAACCTTTTTTTACATTGTTGAAAGTAAAAATTACAAATAAAAATGCTGCTCCAAAAAACATCAAAGAAACAGAGTTATGAGAAACTATAAGTAAAAATACGGCAAGGGATGTTGTTAAAAATCCCTTCAACGAACTCTTTTTTATGAGGATTGAAAGACCGTAAAGAACTAAAGGCAGGAAAGCATACGTATAAACCTCGCCATAACTACCTCTAACAAGAAGTTCTACCATCCTGAAAGGAGCAAACTGATACAAAACAGCGACCAAAAGTGCCTGTCTATCATCTTTGAAAAATTCTTTCCCGAACATGAACATAAATATCCCGGAAAGTAGAAAACTGAGGGTTATCGATATTTTAAAAGCAGCAACCAATCCAAATCCAACCGACAAAAGGAGAGAACCTACCCAATATGGGAATTGGTAAATGAAATTGAATAAAGGCAAACCATATCCGTAATTTATATACCCGGCGAATCTGACAGGAATACTCCCCTCAGTTAATGCATGATAGTAAGCAGCCAATCGTGGCAGATGCACTAACCCGTCATGTGTATGGATCAGATTTGAAGTAATGAAATAGGGAATTGTTGGAAGAATAGAAAGAAGAATGATGACCAGGAGATATTTGTTCTTCTTTATGAAGCTTTTCAGATATGTTTTCATGCCTACTCGCTTTTTAACACCTGGTATATTGTGAGTCTGGTCGTGCCAATTCCCTTCTTGTATGAAGCAACTTCCTTGAGATTTAATGCTTTTGGTGCGATACCTGCATCCTCACATGCTCCACAGGGTTGGTAGAAAACAAAATAGGTTGGAATTCTTTTTGCATAGTCAGTCAAAAGATCCGGAACCTTATCACTCTCAACTGGCCAAAATCCATTGATGCGGACATTTGGGTTATCTCTAAAATATATTTCATATGCAGCAGGCATAAGTCCAAATGTACCTTGAGTTCCTACCATGATCTCACCATTCTTCGATTTTTCTTTAAAAAATTCTACACTTTCCCGTAGCCCACCTCCAGCTGGCCATCCATTTATCATCTGCTCAAGGTCGATTTTAGGAATAGGGGCACGTGCGAAATCAAACAGGATGAAATAGTCAGACCACAAGGGAAGAACTACTATCAATGCAATAATTACTGCTCTGACTATATTATTTTTGAATTTCAAAAACAACGAAGTGACACTATATGCAACAAGTGGGATAAGAGGAATTGTCATGAATAAGAGATAGCGGGGATACAACGTTTTTCCAAGAAAACAAAGAGCAAGAAGGGGGAGCAAGAACCACAAGAATAAAACTATTTTTTCTTTAAGATGTTCTTTTTTAACGAAGAAAGAAATTAAGACTAGAAGACTCCACGGTACTGTGAAGTATGTGAAAAACCAGTCAAAAAGTCCGCGTGAATTACTAAATAGAAGATCTATTTTGATGTTTGTAGCAAGTTTTATCCAAGAACCTACGTCATATACAAAAACTGCATTCTTCTGATTGATGATATGGTAAAAAGGCGAAAGCCTAAGAATGGCATAACAAACATTAACAATAACAGCAGACAGGATGAAATAGAAAACCGCTCTTATCAATCTTGATCTTCTATCTTTTTTCTTAAAATCGAAAAGCAGAAAGATGAAGGGAATTAGATAAAGAGCCAAAAACCCTGAAGACTTTGTAAGGACCGCCCCACCCATCACGAGTCCTGTTATCATTGACATATCAAAGCGGATTCTTCTGATAAGTGTGATCTGAAAATATAATGCCCACACCATAAATGCCGCTATCATACTTTCATAAAGTGCAAGTCTGTCATAAACAAGAAGGAAGGGGTAGAAAACTGCAAGAGACGATGCAACAAGTCCCATGATCCTTGCATGCTTGTGACCTCTAAAAATTTCCTTTGTAACGAAGTAAAGACCGATAACAACAAATAGTCCGCATATCACAGATACCACTCTTCCTCCCATAAGAGGATCATCAAAAAATCTCATGACAATCATATTTATCCAGACAAATGCAGGTTGCTTTCCGTCAGTTAGGGAGATAAATCTCCAATTGGAGTCATATCTGGCAATTTGTGACCATCTTGTGTAAATAGCCTCATCTGTAAATATAGGAACAGCCAAGATATTGATGAGGCGTGTCATGAGAAAAAGGACGAGAAGGATGGGGGCAACGATAATTTCAGGGAATAATTTCTTTAATATTTGCATATGGTTATTGTAGCAGAATATCTAGTTTGTTTCTTTTTTTGAATGAGGAAAAAATATGAGAATAGTAACAATTGACAACACGGTTGCACCTATAACGATTGTGTTAAGAATCATTGGTATTGGGTTATTCCAGTTACCTGAATAAAGAAATGGTATGTAATAAATTACACTAGCGGTTGAAAAAATATACAGAGGGTACCGGGCATATCTTTTACCAATCAAAAGAACGGCAAAGGGCACTACATACAACAGATACCACGGTTGAAAATTCGTACGCATCGAAGCAACAATGACGGCTACTATTGAAAGAATTATACTTGCCTCAATCACATATTTCGTTTTTTTGAACAACAAAAGAAGTATGTATCCTGCAAATGAGAAGGCTGTCGCAAATTTCAGACCTATTGAGAGTATATACACCACACTCCCCTTCACAGTTTTTTTGTCCATAAGAAGACTTGTTGCATAAAGAGCAAGTCCCATCATAACAATATCATTGTGAGCACTAACCAAGCTCTCGCTAAGAACAAATGGATTGAAAGCAAATGCAACGACTGGCAGAAGAACATTTTCAAATTTCAGGGTTTTTCCTATCCGCTCTATAGACCACACTGTTAAAAGGAAAAATGAAGCAATCATAATTTTGAAAAGGTAAACGGTCACGATAAATATATTTGCCCCTACAAAACTCAATGGGATTGTAAGTCCCAACCATATTGGACCATAAGGATAGACCCTATGAGTCCATCTCATGAAAGAAAGCATGGGATCATTCGGAAAATCCAACGCTTTGTGGATATAGGGATTTTGGTGGTAGAAAGTGACTATTTTTGCGTCAAATACATAATTGAAAAGATCATAGGAAAAAGCATTATAGGAAAGTGTAAGGATACCAGTCATGATAAATATTGCTAGCCAAATTTTTTTTCTCGAAAGCTTATTTTTTGAGACAAGTCTTATGGTTGCAAGATAAAGAAAAAACAAAATTGCAAAAACTGCTATATATAAATAGGTAGAGACAGGTCTATTGAACCATCCGACATATTGAAAGGATTTCTCAATCGTTTGAAATATGGACGCTTTTGACAATGTAAGGGAAAGATCAACTTGCGTGAAAGAATAGAAAAAAAGAAGCAGAGATCCTAAAACCCAAAGTGGAAGGAATAATTTTTTCATCATATCAGTCGTATTTACCTGAATTGATATTTTTCCGTATCTTGAACAATTCAAAAAATCCTTCAACAGAATCTTTGATAGGACTTACTCTTCTGGTCTCAACGTATAACCAATCAACCGGTACTTCTTTTATCTTAAAACCCATTTTTTTTGCAATAAAAAGAAGCTCGATATCAAACCCTGCGGTAACTGATGAGCCATGAATAGTCTTAAATCCATGGTGACTTTCTTTCACTTTCTCAAATATTTTCTTTGTTGCCTCTTTTGTGAATAATTTAAATCCACACTGTGTGTCTGATATTTCTGGGAGTCCAACTATAGTCGATCTGAGTATCATCATACTTTTCGCCATTATTTTTCGGGTCAGTGGAGCCCCTTTTCTATTCCCACTTCGAGATCCGATAACCACATCAAACCCTTTTTGGATAAATGGCATAACTTTTTCCAATTCTTCAATTGGCGTTGCCTGATCCATATCAGTAAACAGAATATAGTCCCCACGAGCTTTGAGCATACCCTCTGTCACGGCTCCTGCTTTACCTGAATGACTATTCTCGATAAGATGGAATTCCTTTTCTTCTTTTGTAAATTTCTTTATGAACTCACGACTGTCATCTGTTGATCCGTCATCGACAACGATGACCTCATATTCATAAGCTTGGCGGTCTAAGTATTTCTGGATCTTATTGAGGATTCCTTTCTGAAGATTTCCCATCTCATTGTATGAAGGGATCACTACAGACAGAAGGAATTGAGACATGGAAATATTATATACTTTCTGATCTTTAATTTGTATCAATAATACCTAGCTTATTTGGCAAGCTGCATTGATAGCCAGAACAGTAGGAACGGTCAGTATAGGAAGTCTACCCACGCTTTCAGGGGAAACCCTTAACGCAAGATTTTTCTCATAAATAGCTTGACCAATAGTGTAATGCTCACCTATCTTTAGAGTTGCCATGTCTTTTTCAGGGTACAACATCTGTCTTATCCTCTCAGCTTCTTTCCTATAACTTTCTCCTGGAATTATCATGACCCCTCGTCCTCTAATATCATCAGGTATTGATGAGGCCATAAGTACATCTTCTGCTCTAAATAGATATCTAGCAGTTCTTCCTTCATCCTCCACTTGAGAAGGATGAGTCAAAGCATAAAAAAAGACTCCAAAGGTGTCGTGTTCACCGGAATGAGGCGTAAAAACTAATGAGTCCTCCTGATGATCGGTATTATTAGCATATCTGACGACAAATGGGTATTGGGATGCGAATTCTTGAGGGGTCAGCAAACCAGCCCCGTGACGGGTTATAGGAGATGCTGTATGTGTAGTTTGTCCCTCTACTAACACTATGGGTCATATAATACAACAATTACTCTTTGTTGTAAAGATATCTAGGCAGGTTTGAAGTGTCCTGCTTTCAAATCCGCTACAACTAACATAAGCTCATCAAAATCAGATCCAGTCAATGGCACATACCTATTGTCATCTGTTGAGACCTCCCTATCTATCTCTCGAAAATCATCATATTGTTCATCAATCTCAACTACCTCCTCAAGTCTTGAGGTTTTTTTTCCATCTGAAAAGATGACATTTCTCACAAAAAAATTACGGCCATTACTGTCCACCACTCCAGGAGTCTCCAAGATCCCAAATGGGGACCTAATAAATGCATCTCCCCACATAGTTAAAAGTACGACAGGGAATTTAAATCCAGGAGGAGTAAGGGCAAAATCATCTTCTCTCTCAACTCTAGATTGTGGATCTGTCCCATATCCAAGACTTAGTCTTAATGTATCACACGCGTAGTCAAGAACTATTGCTGGATTTTTCATTCTAGTCCGAGCTAACTGGTCTAACTTGTCTTCAGAGAAAGGTATCCCAAGACTTTCTGCCCTTTTTTTAACCGCTTCTATCACAGAATCTGAAAGTGGACCACTAATTGCAGATGACCTAGGATCCTCTTTTATAAAAGTCGAAACCGTATTGAACAACATCCGACTTGAGAAAATATGTCTCTCATCTATCTGTGCTCGCTCACTCATATTACCTCGTATTATACAAAAAATAAATTTACCCTCAATTTTTTGATATAATATCACCTACGGCCCCATAGTCTAGTGGTTAGGACACTTGGTTCTCATCCAAGAAACCCGGATTCGAATTCCGGTGGGGTCAC
>CAZAJO010000012.1:0-42802 GCA_964485575.1 uncultured Gammaproteobacteria bacterium
CTCACCAACTAGCTGATAGGACGCATGTTCCTCCAAAAGCGGGCAGTTAAGCCCTTTACTTCGGAAAGACTATTCCGTATTAGCCCACCTTTCGGCAAGTTATTCAGAACTCTTGGGTAGATCCATACGCGTTACTCACCCGTCCGCCACTAGTTCCAGCAAGCTGGAACTCGTTCGACTTGCATACCTAAGGCACGCCGCCAGCGTTCATCCTGAGCCAGGATCAAACTCTCAAAAAAAATAACTTTCGTTACTTTTGAGTGACCGTTTTAATATAAAACGAACAAACTGTGTTTGTGTTTATCCTGCTCGTCAATTTACTTTATTAAGAATTGTTCCGTTCATTTAATTGAACGGAAAGAACCTTATAAAAAATTTGAAAAGCAGATTTCCCACCACTTTTCAAACGTCTATTTGGATATTTAGTTTTAACTCAGCTAAATATCCTATTCACTTGTTAAAGTACGTACAGAGAAAATGAGTCGCGAAACTTAGAAAGTTTGCGAAGAATTTAGGAAGAAGATGAAGAAAGTTTTAACGCTATATTCATAGTTCCTCCTAAGTCTAAAGACACTATAGTCTTTAACCTCAAATTCATGTAGGTATATGATACCCGATGAGGCTAGGATTGTCAACCCTAACATACCACATCGGGTATCAATATTTCTAACCTAACTCTTCTATCAATTTTAAGAGTTCCTGCATCTGCCCCTCGTCTCCAATTCCTTCAATTACCCTCTCTTCAATGTTTTTTTTGAGCATCTTAAACTGGAGTCTGTGATTCTTTTTCAGATCAGTAAGTAAGGATTCCGCCACTTCCGACGGAAATGGAAAAAATGATCCTAATTCGTACCCTTCGGTTCCGTCCTCATAAATTGTTTTTTTCCATTCGTGGGAAACAAACAATCTGCCATCTTTACTTTCAACGAAAGTTTCATTCTCTTTGCTGGCTTGAAAGGCTTCATGTGACCTGTCCCTATTGAGATGAAAGAGCTGAGTACTACGAGAAAATCCTGCAATTCTATTTTTAGATAAAACGTCAAGAACGTCTTTTGTCAAACTGACACTTGGAACTACTCCTTGAATTACTAAACCTTCAACTGTTCCCGCTACTAGGTGAGTGCTAACAACTACCTGTGCTTCCGGATCTGGTGGAACAAGTCGAAGTCCGTCAATTTGTCCTAGCAATATTCTTGCTTCTAAGGATCTTTCTGGTGGACAAACAAACTTAAATGCCTGTCTCTCTTTAAAACTTGTTTGTGGTTGATATGTCTCCATTCTATTCACCTCCTAACCATAATCAGGAGTGAATAGAAGAAGTTTTTTGCTACAAAAAAACCTCTCCTAAAAGAGAGGTTTTACGAATCCTTCCCTTGTTAGGGTTGGGAGTGGCACCTTAATTTATACTCAGGTTGCCGGATGGGTCATCGAGCCAATACTCTCACCATCACTCTTGATTATGTAACTATAATAGGGTACAAATAATTCTATGTCAACCGTAAAAAAAGGAATCTATTTGCACTACAAAGGCAATAAATACGAGTTGATTGATATTGTCAGGCATTCAGAAACTACCGAAGAAATGGTTCTCTACAAGCCCCTATACAAATCCAAAGATTTCCCTGACAACAAGATGTGGGTCAGACCAAAGGAAATGTTTTTTGAAGATGTTGTAATTGAAGGAAAGAAAATCCCCCGTTTTAAATTTCTAGAACCTAAAACCTAGAACCTATCTTAATCCTCCGGTAACTTTCACTTGATTGAGAAGAGCTGGGTCATCAAGTAATTTTGCACAACCCCGAACAACAGTTGTTAATGGGTCTTCAACAATTGTTACTGGCAACTTTGTCCGCTCAACTATCAATTCATCAATTCCTTTAAGTAGTGCTCCACCACCTGTCAGCAATATTCCATGTTCCAAAATATCAGACGTTAACTCCGGTGGTGTCTCTTCAACTACTTCCATAACACTATCTATGATGTCATTTATAACAGGCCCTATTGCTTCCCGTATCTCCCCTTCTGTAATGCGTAAGCTTCGGGGCAATCCACGCTCTACATCCCTCCCGCGAACAAGAGCCACCTTCTCCTCATGCTGATCTTTTTCTTCTGTCTTTTGTCTACTGTCTTTTGCTTTCTGACTCTTGGTGTATGCGCTTCCAATTTTAAGTTTTACTTCCTCAGCTGTTTTTTCACCAATGATAAGACCGTGCTTTAGCCTTATATAGTGGACAATCGCTTGATCCATATCATACCCAGCCATCTTTAATGAACGGTTTACGACAATCCCCCCTAGAGAGATCACTGCAATCTCAGTTGTCCCACCACCAATATCAACCGTCATAATTCCGGTCGGCTCAAATACGCTGACCCCTGCTCCAATTGCTGCTGCCATCGGTTCTTCTATGAGATAGCATTCCCGTGCACCTGCTGAAAGAGCTGATTCCCATACTGCACGCCTTTCAACTTCGGTAACCCCACTTGGAATTCCAACAACAACTCTTGGACGTGCAAGTATCGGCAAACGACGACCGGTCTCATGTACTTGTCTAATGTAATACTGCAACATATAAGTAGCTCCATCAAAGTCTGAAATTACTCCATGCTCCAAAGGTCTTATTGCTTCAATTGTTCCCGGTGTTTTACCAAGCATTTTTTTTGCTTCGGTGCCTACAGCAATAATTTTTTTGGATCGTAAGTGACGTGCAATTATTGAAGGTTCACGTACAGCAATGCCTTTCCCTCGAATAAAAACTAATGTATTTGCGGTACCAAGGTCTATACCAAGATCATGAGAAAATAGGGAAAATATAGAATCAAACATATAACTATTGTTTCACAAATCAAAATCCGCCGCCATGAAATGGCTAGTGCCCTTGGGGCGAAACATATTCTGTAGTATACCTTAAATTGAACCTTTAGCCAACTATTTCGCCCCTTTTTTAAGAAGATACAGATCTACAAACAACAATATCAGTCCTCCATAAAAAACGTGCGACTGAAATAGGATGGGCAGAATATTTGGGTTTGGAAAATTTATTGATATTAAAAGATAAGAAGTAAATAACAACAGATAATATTTTCTATTACTCTTCATTTTTCTAATGTAAAAAATACTTGCATAAAAAGGAATTATCAACCACACGAAATAGTGTTGCCATGAAAAAGTATTCAGCAAAATACTTATTGTCATGATGATTCCTATAGAAAGCATCGTATTCAAAATATCGTTTTTTTTATTTTTGTATATAGCAAAAAAAGACCATAATATAAGTCCGATCGAAATTACATTTTTTATTATTGTCGAAACAGTTCCCATACCCAATGACCTTCCGAGCACTCCAGTAATGGACTGGTTATAGTAGTCAAGTTTCCAGGAAGACAAAAAGAAATCGGGAGCAATCTTAACTACATAGTAATAGGTAGTTGCAAATGGGACAAAAAGCATAACTAACAATATATTTATCAAAGCAAATATACCCATTCCGACCAAAACCTTTCTATTGAACTTTAAAAGAAAATACATGGGTAAAAATATCGGTGAGAATTTAACACTCAAAGCAGCACCAAAAATCACTCCAGATAATTCATCTTTTTTTTGTTTTAGTGCCCACAATCCATAGCATAATAGACACATGACAAAGATATTGAGTTGTCCCATCCCCAATGTAAATTTCGTCGGGAATGAAACAAATACCAAAGACATCAGCAACATATTCATTCTTGAAAAAAACTTTTCTGAAAATATTTTTGAAAAGTAATATAAAGAGATAATTAATAGTCCTATGTTTAATATTGTCCATAAAATCTCAGCAGTCTGGAAAGGTAAATACGTAAAAGGAACAAATAACAAAAAGTCTATGGGTGGATATGAATATGAGATACTGAGTAACTCTGGATGCGCATAATAATTTACTCCTTCTAAGAAAAGTTTCGAGACATGATAATATACACTGAAATCCGGATACAACCCCAAGAAGAGAACTTTCAAAAGCCAAACAAAAGTCAAAAGACAAAAGACAGGAGACAGAAATAATATGATTTTTATGAATTTTTCCATTTCCCTTTTTGCTTTAATATGATACACTTTTTCAATGAGAAAGCACATCGATAGGATAAATAAAGCGATTGAAATCCTCTTTTACACCATTTTTCTGACTGTTCCGCTCGCGATGTACCCCACAACTAGTGAACTTTTTGAATTCAATAAAATGTGGCTTGTATACATATATAGTCTTATCCTTTTATTTCTCTGGGGGACAAAAATCATTATTCAAAGAAGGCTTGTCATAAGACGTACCTTTTTTGATATTCCCCTTCTTCTCTTTCTATCATCTCAATTGATTTCAACACTTTTCTCTCTAGATATTCATACATCATTTTGGGGTTACTATTCCCGTTTTAATGGTGGACTACTTTCGATGGTATGCTACGTTTTTCTTTATTTTGCTTTTTCCACAAATATTCTTTCTTCAGACAAAGCCGAGAGTATCAAAAAAACAAGCAGGATGCTTTTTGCAGTGTTCATATCAGGTGTGATTGTTGCATTATGGGGTTTTCCTTCCCATTTCGGATACGACCCTACTTGTCTTGCATTTCGCGGAACATTTGATGTTAGTTGTTGGACTGATGCATTCCAGCCTCGGGTTCGTATGTTCTCAACCCTTGGGCAGCCCAACTGGCTTGCAGCTTTCCTATTGATTCTCATCCCAATCACAACCGGATACATCATCAATTCAATAAAGGAGATAAAGAAAAGTAAGCTTTTTGATATTCCGTTATTTAAAACAGTTGGATTTGGTCTAGCTCTTTTCGTCTTTTATTTTGATATGGGATGGACACTTTCTCAGTCAGGCTTTGTTGGTTTTTGGGCTGGGAATATCATTTTTGTAGCTATCTACTCTCTACTTATTCTGAGGAAACAATCCTTCTCACTCCTCACTGCGTTAAAACAGAAAAGTTTTCAGACACTTATTGTCATACAAATCCTTTTTGTCGTTACAACATTTTTTACAGCAAATCCAATACCCCGTCTTCAATTCTTCAACTTTAGAAGCATGATGGAGAATTCGATAGCAAAAAGTACAACAAAAGAAGTAGCAAAACCCTCGCCACAACCTACGGCAGCTCCAGCCGGTCCGTCTTTGGAATCAAGTATCACTGGTTCTGGTGCGATACGTAAAATAGTTTGGAAAGGGGCGATCCAGATATGGAAAGCGTATCCTCTTTTTGGGTCAGGAGTCGAAACATACGCGTATGCTTACTATAAATACCGTCCCCTAGAACACAATCTGACTTCTGAGTGGGACTATCTCTATAATAAAGCACATAATGAATTCCTCAATTACCTAGCGACAACCGGGGCTTATGGTCTTGGTACTTATCTTCTTTTCCTTGGTACATTTCTCTTCTTTGGCATAAGATTTGTCGGTGGGCAACTTAAGAAAAGCCAGATTGGAAATCCGGTCCTCCCGGCACTCATAGGTTCTTTTATTGGAATTCAGGTGAGTAATTTCTTTGGTTTCTCAGTCGTTGAGGTCAACATGTTGATGTTTCTTATTCCTCTTTTCTATATCAGCATCGCAAAACCATCCTCTAAATTTCTTGAATATCCAAAAGGAGAAGAGGCAGATTATGTGACATCAGAGGCTCCCGGGACTGGAAGAGTCATGGTTATAGGTGGACTTGGTATATTTTGCCTTTACAGTATTTTCTTTTTGATAAATTATTGGAATGCCGACATCAATTATGGACTTGGATATAACTATAATAGAATCAACGAATTCCAAGTCGCAAATCCTTCACTTGAAAAAGCTGTTGCAATGCGTGGTGGCGAGGATCTTTATAAAAATGAATTGTCAGTAAATCTAGCCGCCCTCGCTCTGATGGCTGCTCAACAAAAAGATACAAATACTGCAAACCAATTTGCATCACGTTCCAAATTATTAAGTGATGAGGTAGCTCAGAGAAATCCTAATAATGTTGTTTTTTGGAAAGCAAGAACAAGAGTTATGTTCTCTCTATCCGCTCTGTCACCAAGTCTTATTAGTGATGCAGTAACAGCAATAGACAAAGCCCACGAACTCGCTCCAACGGATGCAAAAGTCCTCTACAATCAAGCGCTTATCTATGATCAGATCGGTCAAAAAGATAAGGCTCTTTCCATCCTCAATCAAACTATCGATGCAAAGAGGGATTACAGGGATGCTTATTATGCAAAGGCTCTTTTCCTATCCCAAATGGTTGAGGACAACAAGAAAGACAAAGCAAAGAGTGAAAATTACAGGAAAGAGGCCGTCGACACCCTTAATTTTCTTTTGAAAAATGTCACCCCAAATGATCAACAATCTAAAGACCTCCTGAAAACATTAGAATAGCGTTTAGTTACTAGCGTTTAGCGTTTAGTTATTTTATAATGCTCATTAATGAGCTCGCATTTATTAAGCGAATATAATTCTTAGAAACTAAACCCTGATTTACAAACCTAACTTATGTATAAAATTGTCACAACTCCTAACAAAATACTTCTTGAAAAATCAGAAGAAGTAACTAACTTTGACAAAAAGTTACAAGATATCCTGAAAGAAATGGAAGAAACTTTGCTTGCAACAGTTGATCCAATCGGTGTTGGGCTTGCCGCTCCCCAAGTAGGACTACCCCTTCGCATATTTCAGATGAAACCTACCTCAAAATCGAAAGTATCCTCATATATTAATCCTGTGATAGAAAAAGTGTCAGATGAGGAAGAAATACCACACTTTACCAATAACGAAAAGGTCGAAAAGAAAAAACCAGAATCATCAAAAAATAAATTACTTGAAGGTTGTCTATCAATTCCAGATATCTGGGGAAATGTCACTAGAAAAAAGATAGTGTCTCTTCGCTGGCAAGACGAGAAAGGAAATACATATATGAAAGAGTTTTCTGGATTTCCTGCAATTATTATCCAGCATGAGATGGATCATCTCAATGGATTTCTTTTTACGAAAAGAGTCATGGAACAAAATGAGAAATTATTTAAGTCTCACAAAAACGCTGAAGGAGAAGATGAATTTGAAGAAATCAAAATCTAGGCGGCTTCCTCCCCATGTCTTTGTTGAGCTATTGATTCAAGTTCATTCTTAATTAATTCCGAAATCTCATTTATTCTTTCTTTTTGTTGCCCAGCCCCATCAAGCTCATCAAAACCTGCCATAAACTTGTCTCTTACATCCAATGCTACGAATGGTTTCATATAACGCGAAAGTATGTCAGGGTCTAATAATGGACGGTGCTTAGGATGCATCGCATATCTTATTTTTGCTCCCAATTCTGAATATGGCTTTGGAAGTACTGAATTTGCTGGCGAAAGTAATCTGTATACGGTGCTCCTATATTTAGGAAGCTCAGAAGCAAAGTCTCCAGTTCCGACTTTATTACCCGCAAGGTCTTCTGAGAATCGTGCTAAATTTTCAAAATCTTGTTCTATCCAATCACAAACTGCCTCAACCACTGAGAGTCTTCTTCTGTTTTTCTTAAGGATTCTACCTCTAACAAGTCCGTTTACGATAACTTGTGGACGCCTATTGTCTGCAATTACACGCCCGCGCGAATTATTTGGCCTCCCCAAGCTATCTTTTTCAGTTGCTCTTATCAGATCTTCTGCTGTAGCAACCCTTTCTGGGTAAACTGATGAAAGATATCCAGAATCTACCATTCCCTTTATAGTTTTTTCCCTGAATTCAATTCTCTCCTCGTCTGTTAGTGGACCTTCTTGCAACCTGCCAACAACATCATTCATTGTCTTAACAGCTAAAGCATACTTTTTGTACTGGATTCCGTCTTTAGAATAAGATTCAATAATGTGGATTATCGAATCTCTCGTCGTAAAAATGTCTTTTGGATGATTCCAAACTTCAAGAAGTTGGCCTGCATCTTCTAACCTTCTACAAGGAACGACAACATCCATTAAAAGATTTCCGTACTGATCGCAGAGTATCGAGGGCTCAGCTGAATATAATCGAGATACTTTCCCTGCCTCTTCTGACTCGGCTGGATCATAAGGCTTTACCTCAAGTGGTGTAGTAATAAAATCCGGCACAATTTCAGGATGGAGCCTTCCACCAATTGATGTTTCGATTCCTACACTTTTTCGAGATTGTCCGTTTTCTGCTGTCATACCACGTATTATACCTCAAAATGTCTACTCTTTCACTTTTATAGGGTGTCAACCTCTGATATAATATATGTACTATGGGTCTTGCAGAAACGTCAGCGCGTCCACTATTTGTCCCGGAAACAGAACGTGTACAGCAAATCAGGGACCAGTTAACTGAGGATTTCACACATATTCTCACCCTTGGCGGATTGGTAACTGGAAACGGCACAGAAATTACTCAACCTTCAGGTACAGTCATTGACATGCTTTCTCCAGAACTGGCTGCCCAAGCTGAAAAACAACGAGTTCTTAAATTGAATAGGTCACAGATTAAGGTCCCGCTGGGAGCACATGTACCCCTAAAATCCTTATCAAGCACAAGATTTTATCTATTCACGCCAGATGCGATCGAAGGACTCGCCTATCAAGAATCGCGAAGCGGAAATATAATGCCACAGTTCGTGAACACAGATAGGTCTATAACTTTACCTCATACATATGACAATCATTTTGCACAATTTTTTGCATCCAGGGTTAAAAGGGTCATAAGACATGAAGAAATTGGAGGATCTTATTACCGTTTTGCTGCACGTATCCTTAAGGATGTCTCAAACGATAAAGGACTTGGTCTAATTTCTGGAAAAAAAGCGCAGGACTATATACGAGAACATAAAACAAGATAGAATACATATATGCAACAGAAAATAGTTTTCTTTGGTAGTGGCGATTTCACGATACCAGTCGTTAAAAAACTCTTAATACATGGATTGGATCTTGTTGTCACTAATGATAAAAATCCAAATTCCCAACTCATTAACTTTTGTAAAAAGAACAGTATTGAGGTGCTCATCTGTTCTACTTCTAAAGAACTCTCAACTTTCAATTCTCAAATCTCAAATCATAATGTCGCCATTCTCGCCTCATACGGTGCCTTCATTCCCAAATCTATCATAGATTGTTTTGACAGCGGCATCATAAATATTCATCCCTCTCTCCTTCCAAAATATAAGGGTCCCTCCCCTGTCCAATATGCGCTTCTTAATGGTGAGACAGTTACCGGAGTAACTCTTATAAAACTTGATGATGAAATTGATCACGGCCCAATTCTTGCACAAAAGCCATATCAACTTTCTGGAAATGAAACTTCAGAAGATCTTCTCTCAATTCTTTTTGAGATTGGAGCTGAGATGGTTGAAGAGATTGTTACTAAATTAGAAAACAATGAAACTATAATTGAAACGCCACAGAATCACAGTCAAGAATCCTGGTCTCAAAAAATCTCAAAGCAGGATGGTTTTGTAAATATAAATCAACTAAACGCTAAACCCTTTACCCTAAGCGCTATGATCCGTGCTTTCTATCCATGGCCAGGAGTCTGGTTCACCACAAGTCTTAAAGGGCAGACTAAAATTGTAAAACTACTTCCGGAAGAAAGAATCCAGGTTGAAGGAAAAAATCCAATGAATTACAAGGATTTCATTAATGGGTTTGGAGATGAAGGAAAGATACTTCTTGAAAAACTCGGATTAAATTAAGCTGTTGCTGTTGGTACTGTTGAGGTCTGTGCTTTTTGATCTTTCACTAATTGCGCTGCTTTTTTGAAAAGTCTTATACACTTTGTACAAAGCTTTAGATTCATTGCACGACCTTCCATCACAACTCTTTTATTGTGAAGGTTGGGTTTCCAGGTTCTATTTGTACGGTTTTTTGCATGGCTGACTTTATGCCCATACATAATTCCCTTGCTGCAGTTGTCGCATTTCATTGCCATAGATTGATATTATATAGAAAATGAGCTCGGATTACAATACTTTGAGACTAAACTTGTTGTTCCTGTCCTGCTTGCATGAGTCTGGGGAAATGCTTTCTTGAAAGCTCAATTCCTGAAAGCGCTTTCGCACAAGTCAAAGGCGACTCTAGATTCACAATCTCATCAGGCGTCAACCATCTTTTATTACGTATAACTTCTGTTGGATCATGCATAGTTGCTCCTGCTTCTTGTTCAAATGGCACAACAGCGAGGCAAAAATCATGAGCTGTCTCAGAATTTGCGGCATCAAGATACACTTCCCCAAGATGGGTTTGACTACTTGGTTTGTGTCCCACTTCTTTTTGCAACAACCTGTCAGTTGCAGTCTCGTACGTTTCTCCGTCCCTGATTATTCCCTGAGGAACACTTGTAACCATAACATGGCCGCGATTACCATCTTGATCTCTGACAAGAGGTCTCTCTTCATCAATAAGTAATACTTCAACCCCACGCTCGGGATGGACTCTGACAGTTGTTATAAAAACTCCCCTCTTCCAAATGACATTGATCTTATCAAACCGTGCAACACCATCGTCTCCAACCATCATCAGATGCTCGACTGATCCGTATCCTGGATCTTTAATTTCGTTCCAAGGAATAGTTCCTCCATCAACTTTATAGCCCGCATTCTCGGGGGGCATGACATTTGGATCGTACTCTCTTATTTCAAAACCTGGCATATCAAAAGCTATTATAGTTTCTTACCCTATAAAACTCAAACTTTAGCCACAAAAAATCCCCCTTCGTTTAAAACTTCGGGGGATCATTTGGAAACTTCAGAAACTATTTAAGTTCAACAGTTGCTCCTGCAGCTGTTAATTTCTCTTTAGCTTCATCTGCTGTTTTCTTGTTAACCTGCATCAAAACTTCTTTTGGAGCAGCATCAACTAAGTCTTTTGCTTCTTTAAGTCCCAAAGTTGGGGCTAATTCTCGCAAAGTCTTAATTACGCCTAGTTTGTTAGCTCCGGATGCAGTAATGACGACATTAAAGATCGTCTGTTCTTCTGCTTCTTCAGCTGCCTCTCCACCTGCTGCACCTGCTCCTGCTGGAGCTGCTGCCATCATAGGAGCTGCTGCTGTTACGCCGAATTTCTCTTCCAATGCTTTTACAAGCTCTGAAAGTTCTAGAACTGACATTTCTTCAATTGCTGTTAATAGTTCTTCTTGTTTCATTTTTGCCATAATATGTCGTCACCTCCATTCCTTATATAGATTTCTCTTTCTTCTCTTCAATTGCTTTTAATAATTGTGCTAATTTTTGAATGTTGTAGTTAAGATCGTATACAAGACTTGTGATTGGCGAATTGAGTAATCCCAAAAGTTTTGCGATAAGAACCTCTTTTGGAGGAATCGTTGAAAGGGCTGTTACCATTCCTTCTTCGATTATAGAATTCTCAAAAACTCCGAATTTGATTGTTGGGAGTTGATATTTTTTATTGAAAGCTACCAATGCTTTTGCTGTACCGATTGGGTCTTCATATGCAAAGATTACTGCGTGTGGACCTTTAAGTCTGTCAGCAGCATCAATCTTTTTGTCCTGAAGAGCGATATTTACAAGTGTGTTTTTGAGAATTGCAATTTCACCTTTTGAAGAGGCTAACTCATGTCTGAATTCTTCAAGTTGAATATGGGTAAGACCAGCATAGTCTACCAAAAAGATAGCCTGGGCCTTCTCGACCTTTTCTTTAATGTCTTGTAATGATGTTATATTTTTTGAACTTGGCATATTTGACCAAAAAAAAACGCCGATCCATCGACGTTTGAAAACTTATGTTCTCCTCGGCAAGACTTAGCTTGATGCTTGCTGTCTATGGATCTAAGTAGTAGTTTACCAAAAAAACACCAACTAATCAACCCTAAATGTATTTTAGTATGAATGCTTTCCAGTTATCTTAAAACCTAATTGCCTTAACGCATCGGACGTATGATCAAATACGCGCCCGTCTTTTTGCAATTTCAGAAAATGCTTACTTTTTAACAGCATATGGATAACCAGATTGTTTGCTCCTGTTACATAAACGTTAATTCCACGTCTTTCAAGTATCTCAACAATTTCTTCGAAAGCATCTACACCATCCAAATCAATAAAATACAATTCACGAAATCTAAGAATGATATTTTTATGCTGCTTATGATCCGTATCAAACCGTGCTATATGCGACTGACTATCTAGATAGGTAAAATGTCCCTTAATCGAATATACAATTGTATGTGAATTTTTGTTGATGCTATCAATTCTCTTCCCTGATACATGGCCAATTATTTTTTTATTTACATCGTTAATAATAAGGTCGAACTGTCCGTTAGATAGATTCTCAAGGAATAAGAAAAGGGATATTGATGCGCCAACTAAAATTCCCACAATTGGATCAATATAAATTGTTGTGAATGCAACAATCATGGCAATTGCAAAACTTTTCTTATCTATATGGAACATCCGTGCAAAGTGTTCTTTCTCAATCATACGAACCGCTACAGTTACAAGTATCGCGGCAATAACAGCCATAGGAATATATTTGAAATATGGAAGCAGAAAAAGAGAAATCACTGCAATACATACGGAATTAATAATTCCAGAGGTTTTATGAGTTGCACCACTTTTGATATTTAATGAGGTTCTGGCAAGAGCGGCTGTTGCTGGTATTCCTCCGACAACACCTGACACCACATTTGCCACTCCGAGACCGAACATTTCTTTTCTTTTATGGTGCTTTGTTTTGGTCATTGAGTCAGCAATTCTTGCGGATAGCATAGTTTCAATTATTGAGATAAGTGCAACTGTTAAGCTCACGACAAACAGTGACTTGTCAAATGAAAACGTAAAATGGGGGATTTGGAATAACTGCGCCGTTAGGTTTGTATACTTATCCCCTAGCGTTAGTAAATTCAAGGATATGATGTTGGACTTTGCTAAAAATCCCAATCCAATACCTATAACAGCAAAAAGCGCGGATGCTGGAAGATGTGAAATAACTGGTATTCCTTTTCGATACTTCTCTGTAATATAAATACCTGCAAAAAATAGTACAAATACAATCAGCGCAGAAAGATTTGTCTGATTAAGATGGTGAGATGTCTCTATTACGTTATCAATAAATCTTTCATGTCCAACAATTCCAGTTAAACCAAGGGCAGAGTTAATCTGATTCATCCCGATGATAAATGCGACCCCCAAGGTGAAACCTTGAATTGTATTTGCGGGTATAAATACGAGATACTTTTCTAGTTTTAAAAACCAAGATATCAAGATGAATATTCCAGAAACAAGAGCTAGCAATGCCAAGCTTTCCGCCCCATGGGTAAACGCATAAACGGCGAGTATCCCTGAAAGTGCTCCAGTTGGACCAACGATATTAAAATTACTTCCACCCAAAAGAGATGCAAAAAAACCCGCCCATATTGCAGTTATTATTCCTGCTATAGGTGTTGACCCAGCAGCAATAGCCAAAGAAACAGAGAGGGGTATAGAAACAAGCGAGACTGTAACTCCTGACTTCCAATTGTCTTTCAAGTTACTAATAAATAAATTCATTTAAAGATTATATACCATTAAGATCTATCAACAAATGATTTCCGCCTCTAAATCACCCATAATTTTAGTTAAACTAATTCTTCGTTAGTTTGAGACCCACACAAGAGGCTAACTTTCTGTGTCTTTTATAATCCCACAAGAAAGTGAAAGAGTTTATTTTGCGGTAAACAAATTCATTGGCAAGAAATTCCAATTTTTTCCCGCGTCTTACTATAATCCTAGATGAACTCCCACCATCAAGAAAGTATGCCCATACATATTTGTCTGGTGAGAAATAACTGTGTATATCTTTTGCTGACACTCCGTTAAATTTAGGAATATATTTCGATCCATCAAATACTACAAAATGGATATTCCCCTTTTTGTCTTTGGCAATAACTGATCTTGCATCACGGCTCGTTATTCTTTCAGGAGTCAGAAAATATTCATCATGCACACTCTTACCAATTGTTATTGCTGATGAAATTTCTCGTGGATCTAAGTTATCAAGAATCGTTGGTGAAATTTTATCTCCAACTTTGTATATATTTTTGTTCATTTTAGTTTGCAAAATAAACAATCCATCAAAATAATGTGTTCCACCTCCGACATTAATATTTGATATTTTTAAGTTGTCGTGTTTATCCAGATTGACTACTAAATCAACTACATCAGTACCTTTGGGGGTGTGGATTTTACTAAGATCAAGTCTTCCCATTCTGACATGAGAGATTGGGTCATATTCTTTAATAAGCCTTGAACAGCCAGAGTTATAAAGCACTGCAGTATCTTTTTTCATTTTCTTTCGATCCTCGTGATTTTCTCCTACCCATTCGATACTACTTTCTCCAATCTGAATTGTTCCAAAAGCTTTAATTTCGTGCGAATTTAACTCTCCATTTTTTAAATATAAAATTGGCTCATCTGAGGATGGAAGTCCAACGATTTTGTGTCGTCTCACACAGAAATGGAATGGATAATCTTTAGGAACCTCTTCCTCAACATCTACTAAAAAGAAAAATGATCCACTCATTAAAGCCAAAATTGATGGATTATCCTCCATATAATCAAGTAGATAGAATGGCCTCTTCTCTGAGTGAACAAATGGTTTGATACTGAGAGTGTCTTTGTTCCAAGAAAGATTATAAACATTAGTGAAATTACCATCAGCAAAATTTATCACATCCTTCTTGAGAAATACTCCTTTTTGGAGTTCTTCAAAAGATGGTTTTTCAGGAAGGGCTATCGTACGGGTATTCTTTCCAATTGTCTGGATATCAAAATTTATATGGGTCTTTGCAGCATACCACCGCTGCATTTTCTTGTTGTACTGCTCAACCTTTTTTAGGTTCATATAATAAAATTCTTGAATTTTAAAGAAAGATATATTATATTTTATCGTCACAAAAAGTACAATATACATAGATATTGACTTTTCAAAAGGATGGTACAAAAACTTGAAATAAAATTAGACGCTTCAAACAGGAAAAATGATCCCTATTTCGATGGTTTGGGCAACGAAAAACAAATAGTTATTTTTTCATCCCACCTTGATGATGCTGTTCTTTCTTGTGGAAGTCTTATTTCATATTTAATAAAACGTGGACTAAGTGTAACCGTCTGTTCTATCTTTACTGACACTCAAAATGGAAGGTCGCAATCGATTGATACTATTCTTAAAAGAGCCGGGTTTGAGGATTCTCTGAAATATATTAAAGCCCGTAAAGATGAAGACGGAAAAGCATTGAGCTCTCTTGGAGTAAAAACAATCAATCATTTAGATTTTATGGATGCTGCTTGGAGGATTGATACAAAAGGAAACCATATCTACCCGAGCTCGCAAGTTGGCATAGTTTCGGAGCTTGATAATGACATACGAGATGAGGTAACAACCAAACTCAAAGAGTATACCTCACAATTTGAAAATGCCGTTTTTTTAGCACCGCTCGCGCGAGGTAATCACATAGACCACCAAATCGTGCGCGATGCAGTTGAAAAAGTCACAAAAAACATTATCTTCTACGAAGACTTTCCCTATTCAGGGAAATTTGATAACCAAGATGAATTCATTGAAAAGCGCAATCTTAAAAGGCATGTCTTCTCATCCGATCTTGAAGAAAAAAAGGATGCTATACTACTCTACGTATCCCAGCAAGAAAGCTTTCGCGTTTTTCTTGACGGCTCTTTCAATTTATCAACAGAAACTTATTATTCGTTATGACCGAGTCAACTGTAACTGTCGAACATAAAGAAGCCATTGCGCCACCGCTAGATGCCATTATGGTTTTTGGATCTGGTCCAGTTGTTGATAGACAAAGTCGTGAAAAGGCGGAAACTGCAAATACTCCAATTGGTACTGAGGACATCAATTTTTGGTCACACACACTGGCACAAGCCACAGACATACTATTAGAAAATAACCAAACGGCCAGAGTTATTCTTATGGGTGGTAAAACTGGCGGATCTTCCTTTAAATCAGAAGCAGAACTAATAGCTGAAGCAATGCAAGCAAAAGATTCTCCCAAAACTCCAATACTTTTAGAAGATGGTTCTCTAAATACTCTTGAAAATCTCGTCAACGCTCTCAACTTGTATATAGACGAGCCAACACAAGCTGAATCTTTTAAAAAACTTGGATTACTTGCTCAACATTTTCATTTACCAAGAGTGAGGTTATTGATGGAGCTTTTTGATATCCCCTACGTGACAGCCTTTTCATCAGAAAAAGTCGTTGCATTTGATGCTGCTCAAAAAGGCGACATGGATACAGTTGCTGACATTGATGAAAGACTTGACTTAAGTCAAGATCCAAATAGCCCAGACAGTTATTATGGGAAAAAGAAAGGAACCGAACGGCTAGATATCAAGACGCGTTTTCTTCAAAATGATGCTTACACAAAAGAGTTCTTTGATTACCCGGAATATTGGTTGTGTTACGTTGGAAAACTAAGTAGTGAAAAACGTATCAGAGGAATACTTTCAAAACTTGATCCTGAGCAACTAAAAAAATATCATATAGATCTTGGGGGTCCAATTGATGAGGTAAAAAGTAAACTAGTGGCTATTGAACGAATTGATCTACCCGTTGCTGATCTTATGCAGATTCCTTGGACCGAGGAAAATATTGCACATCTTGATGAAGTGATTGATGCGAGAACCTCTTAATCTCTTTTTCTTCTCTTAAGAGTTAGCAAGTATGGAATAACGCTTAAAATATTTAGTATTGCAGCCATCACAAAAAGAATTCTAAATCCATAAATTACAACAATAAATCCGGCCAAAGCACTTGCCAACGCCATAGCCATGGCAGAAGCTGCATCTGCGATACTCCACTCTGTAGCCTCTTTATTTTTATCCAAATGCATAGAAAACAATGAACATTTGACAGGAGCAGCAATTCCAATCCCGGCGCCAAATAAAATATAGAAGAAAAATATATGGACTATGTCTCGTGACACAGAAAATCCGAGATACGAGAGACTTATTATTGCAATACCTGTAAGTAGTATGACAATTTTTTGCTTCTCTGCTTTTTTGGCAAAAAATGTGCCACTCAAAAGCTCGAATATGATTCTTGAAATAAGATATGTACTAAATCCAGTCGCCGCTAATGCAATAGTGCCCTTGTCAATTTGTCCTACTACAAAAACAGCAAACAACGGAAAAATAAAATTCCATGCTGCCCAACAAAACATTTCAGAAATGATATATGCCTTAACGATAGGATCTACCATCAAGAAGTGCGAAGGTTTTCTCCCCATGAAATGCTCGTGTACCATAATTTCATGCTAACAATTCCATGGTAAATTTTCCATGAGTATTTTTTATTATCCCCTGAAGTTCGAGGCTTGATAATGAAACGAAAAGTTTACTGACTGGTAGTTTGGATGCTTTTGAAATTTCATCAATAGTCAGTCCTTCATTTTCAATCAACAAAACTATCTTCTCCTCTTCTTTTGATAAATTTTTGAACTGATTTTTTGAAGTTTTATTTTTTAAGTTTTTAGTTCCAAATTCGCTCAGTATATCCTGTGCATCTTGAACTAAAATTCCACCTTTTTTTATCAAACCAATACTACCCTTGGACATCTGTGAATTTATCTGTCCTGGGACAGCAAATACTTTTTTTCCGTACTTCAACGCATACTCAGCAGTAACTAATGACCCACTTCCCTCAGCAGCTTCTGTTATAAGCACTCCATCTGAAACGGCTGCGACGATTCTATTTCGGGCCAAAAAAGTTCCTTTGTTTGGAGGTTGTGACAGTGGATACTCAGAAATTACAAGTCCATTTTGCTTTAGTATCTGAGAATATAAATTGTAATTTTCTGAAGGTAGGCAACAGTCAACTCCGCACGCTAGTACTGCAATCGCTAGACCATGATTTAAAAGAGCTACATGATGCGCCATCGCATCTACACCTAAAGCAAGACCAGAAACAATAATAGCATCGTTTTTGACAAGTTTTGAAACAAGCATTTCTGTCACATCCCGTCCATATTGAGTTATCCTTCTTGTCCCAACAACTCCTATCCTTAATGAACTGGATCCCGGGTCAAGCCCGGGATGACGCAGTAGTGTCAGGTTGCCTTTGCAATATAACCCTACCGGTGGATTTTCTATACTTTTCAAACCCTTGGGATACCTCTTGTCATTAAAAGATACAAACTCAACTTTAGCCTTTCTCAAACGACCAATATATTCTTTAAAATTAAATTCACATCGAAACTCGTCAAATTTTTTGAAAGTTAATCCCGTAATTCCTAATTCTTTGTAACCTAATTCCTTAGCATTCCATGCCTTCTCAGAAGTCCCAAACTTGTTCAGCAGTTTCTGATAACTTTTTGGTCCAAGATTACTCACTGAAAAAGCCAACGCATATTTGTCAGTCATCATTCCATAGTACCACCTTAGGTAAATAGCTGTTGACAACAAATATTAAGAGTTTCATACTTTTAATAGTTGTTGTATGTTCAAAAATAAATTGCTAAATATTATTATTGCGGGGTTTGGCTTTATTGTCGCTTTTTTGATTTGGGCATTCCTCCGGTTTTCCTAAAGTGAAAAAATCAATTGCAGCCGCTCTAATCACACTTGGGATTTTGTTGTTCCTTACTCCTTTCTTAAGATCAGAAAAACCCATTGTTATACCACAAGAAAATACGAAAGTGACTTCCGGATGGAAGGAATACAAAAATTCCCAATACCGCTTCTCTTTCAAATATCCAGAGGGGTTGCTTAGTAATTTCAAGGTTGATTCTACAGGTCCAATTGACATTACACTAAAGCAGTTAGAGTCAAACAAAAAATCAAAAAAAACGTCAGATCCTAATTCCTACAATGTTTTCTTTGAAGCAAATGGATGGAAATTTGAGGGATCAATTGACGAATTTGTTGAGGAAAATTTACACATAAAAAACTACAACCGTCAAAAGATAAAACTTGGATCATTGGAAGGAATAAGAATCTCAAACCTCGAAGAAAAAGCAGACGCGTATTACTATTACAATTTGTTTAAGAATGGTAACTATATTTATAATTTCGCGATTTTTGCAGATAATGCTAACGAAGTTTTTGGAAATAAGAAATTATTAGATGATATTATTGGAACTGCTAAGTTTTATTGATTCTCCTCTAGATTGAATTCTTTATTCAGATACATTTCCATAGCATCGTTTGCTATCCCAACACCTGAACCTATTCCACCATACTCTTTAGCCAATTCTTCCCATTCTGCCATCGTTCTTTCAATTTCGTCTCTTCTTTCTTTTGTTAAATGTACTCTCATTTCCGGTATCAAATCTCTAACTACCATTGTTAATATTCTCATACGCTTTGCTGCCGCTCTATAAGATATACCATCCTGATCTGTTGGCAATCCGTACTGTTTTGCCTTCGCAACTTGGATAAAAAATCTTATCGCAGAATCAAAAGGAACAACAAATCTTTTTCCTGCCTCTCTGTTATTTTGTAACTTTGCCGTTTCTTCGGCTTTAATGTTGAAAAGACTATCCATGCTTAAATTTCCTTGATCAAATGCTTTTAAATATTCGCTCACTCTTTTACTTGCAGCTTCTTCGCTAGCCAATCCCTCATCCCAGAATCTTCTCGCAAGAAACAGTACGTCATGCTTTGGCACCCCCTTTTCTACCATTCTCCCAAGTTGACTAGCGACCCGAAACGGCATAAGAGATTGCGATACTACTTTCGTGTTTCCATGACCTGTATCTTCTTGTCCTTGTGGTACAACGAGATTTTTTAACTCGTCGGGAAGACTATAATACAAAAGATCTCGACGGATAACGTCTGCCCTATGACCAACTCTTTTCGCAAACTGTTCAACAGTTAATTTTGGTTCTAGTGCTTTATCAACAGCCCAAAGGTCTCCATTTTGTTCAGCTCTTTCAAAATCTTTTGGAAGTTTTGAAGTATTTTCTGAAACCTGTACTTTAAGTGCCCTTAATGGATGCATATTATCAAAGACTTGAACCACAGAACTTTCCTCCTCTAACATTTCTAAAGCTCTTAGTCTTCTGTGTCCGGCAATTACAATATACCAGCAAGGTTTTCCATCATGAGTTGATTGTCTTAAATCAACAAGTCTTCTTCTTTCATTTGGCGGAATTTTTTTACCAACAGTTCCATAAGCCGCAACTAAATATGCGTGTGCTTGTTCTTCTGATGTATATCGTGCAATTAATAGGGGGTGAATTAATAGTCCTTCTTCTTTAATATTGTTTGCCAAAATATCTATATCTTCATAAATTTTTCGTTGTTGTACAACTGTATTCAATTCTGAAAGATCGTGCCTCTCAAATTCACCTTGCTGCACATTGCCCTCTTTGACATCTTCAACACCTTCTAACTGGAGG
Organism: uncultured Gammaproteobacteria bacterium; assembly: GCA_964485575.1. GTDB lineage: Bacteria > Patescibacteriota > Microgenomatia > Levybacterales > GWA1-39-11 > JAUSNA01. Next base: position 20,331 of record CAZAJO010000012.1, read on the forward strand.
CTTAAAGTCTCTGGCTGTGCTTCAGGAATTCGATGAGATAGCGGAAGAAGCCCTTCTTCAAAAAGTCCCATCTGATCCGGCCCGGGGGTAAAGGGTCCCGTATCAATACTGTCAGGGGGGGCATAACCATTTTGTGCTGAGGATTCAGGATTTCTTAACATTTCTTTCTAGAATATAAAGCAGAAAATATTTATATTCAAGACTTACTTTTTCTCAAAATATACTTTCAAGATATCACGAGCAACTGGTGCGGCAATATCTGATCCTTGTCCTGCATTTTCAGCAAGAACCGTTATGGCAATTTCCGGATTGTAGAAAGGAGCAAACACGGTAAACCATGCATGAGACTTTGCATTGTCTCCATGGGCCTCAGAAGTTCCGGTCTTGCATCCCATTGTCACATGAACAAAATTTGCTCCTGCTGATGCGTCATGCACGTAATCCAACTCATCTACTTTCAGTCTTTCATTTTTCACTTTGAAATTAAATAATGGGTATCCTGTACCACCAGGTTCACAAGCCCCTTTCATACCATTTTTAACAACATCAATATTTTCTTTTGATATAAAATCTTTTTTAATAATTCGTACATCCCCAAACAACAAGTGTGGCTTTATCAACTCACCTCCATTTGCAATCAATTGTGTGTATAGGTTAACCTGCATTGGCGTCGTTTCCAAAAAACCTTGTCCGATACTCATATTTATGGTGTCACCAAGATACCACTGCTCACCAATCTCCTCTTTTTTCCAGGCAGGATTTGGAACCGTACCCCTTACCTCTCCGGGAATATCAATTCCTGTTTTTTCCCCAAGACCTAATTTTTTTGACCAAGAAGACAATGTGTCTATTCCCGTTTTCATGGCTGCATCATAAAAGAAAATGTCATTTGAGCGAACAATTGCCCGCTCAACATTCATAAATCCTTCTTTTCTTCCAGTCTCTAAATAATTCCAGGTACCGAAATTACTTCCTCCAATTGATAGTATTCCCGTGTCCTCAAATTCTGTCTCCGGCTTTATGGCATTTGATGAAAGTGCAGCAAGGGACGTGACAATTTTGAAAGTGGAACCGGGAGGATATACTCCTGCAATCACTCGGTCAAGCAAGGGAAATTTTTCATCATCAAGCAGAATGTCTTCTTTCTTTTTGTATAATCCTTCTGGATTGTATGAAGGTTCTCTAGTGAACAGATTAGGATCGAAAGATGGTTTTGAATAAAGAGCCATTACTGATCCATCTCGTGGGTCGGTAACTACAACAGCTCCCTTTTCGATTGTTTCCATCGCTTTTGCAGCAGCCTTCTGAAGACCTACATCAAGAGTTGTTTTGAGAACTGCTCCTTGTCTTGCTTCTTCTTCTCCTAACAGACGAATTCGTTCTCCTTTTGCATTGACTTCGTATAACTGTTTGCCATTTTGCCCATGAAGAAATTTTTCGTATTGCTCCTCAAGACCCATCCTTCCCGTAAAATCAGATATTCCATAGTCACTATAATCGGGAAGTAGTAACTCATCACTATTGACTTGTCCAACATATCCGATGACATGTGAAAAAATGTCTTTGTATAAATAATCCCTCTTAACTATAGCGAGAACACTTGTCCCATTTGAAGCCATTTTAAGTGCTTCATCCCTATCCAACCACTCTACTTTATTATTTTTTACTGTCCCAAAAGCTGGAATGTTACGTACTAGGGCCTCCCCATTCCTATCAAAAATTATGCCACGAGGAGCAGTTATCAACTCAGTACGTATCCTATTGGCATCAGAAAGTCTTGAGTAATAGGATGCTCTTACGATTTGTAAGGTGAATAGACGCATCGCAAGCAAAGCAAAAACGAGACAAAGGATGAGAAGAGGTATAAATCTCCCAAACCCTTCAAGATTTGACCCAGAAAATCCTCGTTTTTTTTTCAGATGCTCTTCAAACACATGGTCAGAAAACGCGTGACCAACAGATCTTCGCCTTTTATTCATGACAATTTTCCTTTCTTTTTCAAAACACTAATTATATAAAGCGTTAAAAATGAAAGTCCAAAAAATATTACTATTAACGTAGTTGAGTACCATAAAAAATGCGCATATAAAAATAACATAACAGCGATTACAAAAGATGCGACAAGTAAATCATCCGAACCAGAATATTTCTCGTACAGTAAGATTATTGCAAGCGTTCCTAAAATAAATAAAGCAGTAATACCAAAATTCGAAACTCTTATCGCATCTATTATAAAACTCAACACAAAAACCCCAATAAGCATAGGAATTCTTTTAACGAGCGTCACTAGAACCGCTCCAATTAGAAAAACCGCAGGAAAATTTATAACTGTTGTTTCAAGTATCACAGCGATGATGCAAAGTGTAATTATGAGAATTGCTATTTGATAATTCTTCACATTTGAGAGATGACAAAAACGTTGGTGAGTTTTGAATAATCTACTATCGGCATGATCTCAGCACTTTGGAAGGGTGAAGTTTCATTTTTAGAAATTGAAGTAATCTTGCCGATGATCATGTCCGGAACTACCCCAATGCCATCCTTCCCAACCTCTCCTTTCGTTACAATGATCCCATTATTCTTTAATGTATCTGTTATGACAACTCCATCAAATAACATAAAATCACTTCTTCCAATCAAGAGTCCATTGGCATTCGTTTCGGGAAGTTTTGCCAATACTCTAAACTTAGGACTGACAGGTGTTGTTACTACCGAAAAATTCTGACCGACAGTCTCTACTTTCCCAATCAGATACTTCTCAAAAATGACTGTCATCCCTTTTTTGAGACCAGCTCTTTTTCCTGCATTTATAATGAACTCTGATGGGAGTTTGCTTTCTCCCTGAAATCCAATTATTTTTGTTGCAACAAGGTTTTGTGATGTCTCCGAACTAATATTGAATTGGCTTCGAAGAGCATTGTTATCGTTTCTAATTATTTGATAATCGACTAGTTTTTGCTCCAATTCACGGTTCTTTTTAGTAAGAAGTATGATTCGTGAATCATTCTCCTTCTTACCTAATGAATATAAGACGCTTTTGGGGACAACAAAAATCGATTGGACAACTCCTTCAAGAAACAGTATAGGCTTTGAGTATCTATTAATAAAAATGAGTATCGCAAGAAATATAAGAACAGTAATTGTTATGACTATTTTTTTACGTTGAAATTTGGGGGAAATACTCTGCATATATTTGATACCCACTGTACCAAATTACGCTTAAAACCTCAAGGCTTTGTATCCAATTCTCAGAAAAAGAAGCGTGGGCAAGACGGCTCCTAGAAGGATTAAATTTTGATTTCTCAAAGCTAGTATTATTTCTCCGATGTAGGGCAGGAAAAAAACCGTCTTTCCAAAAATAATTCCTCTTTCTACTAAATCGAAATCGGAAGTGGTGTTAGCATCACCTTTTGTTGAATAGTATATTTGACTACCAATTTTTATTACATCATCAATTCTGTGTGAAATAGTTTTACCTTTCTGAGGATAGGCGACAATATCGCCTATTTTATAGACTGTCTCTTTTTTTGTATAAATTACACTTCCGATCGGAATTGATGGATTCATGGAATTTGAGACAATTACATAAGCGTTAATGCCAGTCGTCACGCTCATCTTAAGGATTACCGAGGTAAGTACGCTAAATGGCAGCACAAAAAATAAAAACAAAACATAAAAAATAGAACTATACAGTTGGGCAGTCATTAAAAAAGCTGGGGCAAGGAAGCTACATATAGATTTACATGAAACTCAATTACGCGCAAGGGATACAATCTATGAAAAAGCATGACAAACAATACCAATATTGACATTGTTATAAATTGAGTGCACCATCAAATAAGGCAGCATCTATGGGAGCAGAACTTTTGCTTGGAACAGAAACGCAAACAGATATCCCCTTTGTCCTTCGGAAATATGGTTCTACAATAGAACGATTGAAAGCTAGTCCAATATTTCAAGGACATGATATCCCACATGGAGAAGGTCAGCACGTTTTTTTAACTCCTGGGTTGTATGAATCCGATAAAGCCCTTACATATATCGAAAGGTTCTTAAGAACGATCGGATATATCCCAGAACCATCTGGCCTCGGAACCAATCTTGGACAACCGTGGCAACAAGAATTTATGAGAAAAAAAATTCATGATCTTATACAGAAATTTGGCAGCATATATTCAATCGGTCATAGTTTTGGTGGATTTGGATTGGCACAAATAGCCCAAACTGAACCAGGATTAAAAAAAGTAATCGCGATTGCTTCTCCTTTTATAGGAGGAATTGACTCTACGGGCACTGCTTTTATGGAAAGTATATATTCTGAAAACGATACGGTAGTAAGACCTTTCATGTCAAAATTTAGAGGACAACATACAAGAAACGTTGAGGTTTTTTCCCCGGAACACATAGAACATGTTTGTGACCCAGAAACATTTAAAGAGGTAGGAATTGCTCTGGCGGCTTAGCTTTTTGGGGAAAGTTTTCTGTAGACGTATGCTCCAGAAAGGGCAATTATTGGCCATGAGATGACAAGGCCTATTCCGAATACGAGAATTCCTAGAAGTGTTATCCCAATATATGCGATTCCGAGCCAGAAAAGTTTTGTCTTGTGTCCTTGTGTTATCTTTCCACTTTTCCTAAATGCATCCATTGGGCTCATACCTTTGTCGATGATAATATACGTTACGTATTGATATTTAATTCCCCAAATTATTCCAGGGATTATAAGTAAAATAAAACCCCCGATGGTAACAAGTCCGTAAATGAGAGATCCAAGGAAATAATTGATAAGAAGAGAAGAATGTGAATATAGATCTGAAATCTTTGGTTTTTTTCCATCAACAATCTTAAGGCTGATAACAATTACTCCAATACCAGTAATCATCTGGATAATCCAACTTATGATGGAAAAAACAAAAGTGATATTTGGCATGTTGTCCCGTGACCAATCATGCAGCCAATTGGGGATCATGCCTGCTAGTACAACGATGGCAAATGTTGCGAGCAAAAATTGCCAGTTCTTTTTGAAAGTATTCCAGCCGTACTTTAAAGCATCTTTAATTGTGAATGAATGCGTAGCCATTGGTGTATTTTAAGGCTTAGGTGTGGCAAAAATCAATAGCCTCTTCCATGCTGTTCCGGGTGGCCAGCATGTCTGGAGAATAACCTTCTCCCCTTGTCCTAAATTACTGGCAATAAAATGGGTGTCTGTCGGTTCAATAATCTTAGTTTCGCTAACTGTGTAATTAAATCTTTTCCCATTTAAGAAAATTACAACATCATCCCCTACCTCCATTTTATTCAATAAATAAAACACCGCGTTGTATCGACCTGCGTTCCAGAAATTATCAGCACTATGAGCAAATAAATATGTTGTTCCATTGACTCCTGGGAATGCAGTTCCTTTTGCATGTGCGATGTTATGCTGCAATATTTTAAGGTATTCTGTTTCGTTGTCTGGATCTACATTTGCTATGATCCGTTCATTTGCACCTATCTTTGGAATAACAACTGAAAAAGCTGGATCTGCAGGGTACAATATCTCTTCCCTTTTTCCTGAAAGCACCGCATTTAAAATACTTGGTTGGGATTTTGCCAATTGATCCTTTTGTATTATTTTCCCAAGTTCTGTTGGTCCTTGCTGTACTACTTGTCCTACCTTGTAATGAATGTTGAAATAATTGGCAGCTTGATACCTGATTTCATAGAATATTGCAGGACCAAAGGTAAACAGTAAACCGAAAACGGTAAACAGCAAAAGAAAATTACCAAGAGTACGAAGCACCAAAAACCAAATGATCTGATTTCTTCTGGATGATTTCTGATGATGTTTTGGTGGGACAGCCATGGCTAACCGCTCTTCTCTTCAATAAAAAATGTTTCCTTCTCTGCAGTCCATTCTATTATGGCATCCTTCATTGCAGGTGGCATGACATTGGCATCAATGAATTCTTCAAAAGTCAGCCAATAAAATGAGATGTGATTCTCTTTTGAGATAACTTCGCGAAGATCTATGTCTACATGAAAGACAAAACTTATCTCATGCTTTTTAACATCGTTCTGTTCAAATATATTTTCAACACTTCCAATATACGATGATGCAACAACCCTGGCATCCAATTCTTCAACCAACTCTCGTCTCAATGCTTCCTGCATGCTCTCACCAAACTCCACGTGTCCACCGGGTAGGAAAAAATAATCTTTCCCTACAGTCTGACATACTAAAATTTTTCTGTCCCGTATAATAAGTGCTCTTACTAATATTTCTTGACTCATAAATTTATTATACATAATTAGTCACGCGCAGGGAAAAGGTTGGAACTTTAAAAGAGTCTAATTCTCCTTATTTTTAACTAAAGATACAAGGATAATGAAGAGGAAAGTAGAAAATGCCATAACAGGAATTGTGATATATCCAAATTGAGCGAATTGCACAGCGCTACATTTCGCTACTTCATCATTGCATTGAAAAGCGGTCGGAAATACTTGCAATAAAATGTGGTATGTCGCAATCGCAATTCCGATAACAGAGAGTGGCAAGATGTATTTCTTTATTTTTGAGTCATTTGTAATGAGTGCAACAAATGCAATCAATGCTTGTGGATACATCATTACTCTTTGATACCAACATAATTTACATGGAGCAAAGTTGACTATCTCAGAAAGTGCTAGACTACCAGCAGTTGCCATTCCGCTAATGACCAGTATGATTACGACATAGTTATCAGAAATCATATTTTTTATTTTCTTTACCGTTTTATTTTTGGGTTTTAGAACTCCAAAAACTAGAACTACAATTAGAACGAAACTTACTATCTGAAGTAAAAGTGTTCCTGTAGAGAGGATAGATATTAAAGTCTGAGTTAGTGGTGGCATGGTTTATTGCTGTAACGGCAAGTTTTCAGGAACCGTTGTGGTAGGGCTTACCACGGGAGCTGATGTATCCTGAGGGATAGTATCAGAACTAGTTGTGGACTTTATTTCTTCTGAAATAATCTTTTTAAATTCCTCAAGGCTTGCTGGATTTTCTATCTTTTTTCCATCTACAAAAAATGACGGTGTTCCTGTAACTCCATTTTGTATGCCTTCGGTATTCTGATCAGAAATTAATTTTGCGATTGCAGGATCCTTTTGGTCTTTTTTGAACTGATCAACATTCATGCCAAGAGCCTTTGCATATTCCTCAAATTTACTTTGGGGGTCAGTAAGTCCTGCCCATTCTTCTTGCTTAGCGTAAGCTTTGTCAACAAATTCGAAGAATTTGCCTTGCTTTGCAGCTGCTTCGGCTGCAACAGATGCCGCCATTGCATTTGGATGTACCTGTGTCAGTGGGTAATTTTTAAAAACTAATTTCAACTGTTCTGGGAATGCTTTCAAAAGATCTGAAACGACGGGTTGATATGATTTACATGCTGGACACTGCAGGTCTCCATACTCAACTAATGTCACTACTTTTTGTGCAGGATTGGCGGAATTAGTGGCATCCTTACCTTCCTTTGTCAACATTCTAGCGTGGCCATTATTTGCAAATTGAGCGCTTCCAGTTGCAGTTTGTGGTTTATTTTTGTTCTTCGCAACGACAATGATGCCGACAAAAAGTAAAAGAAATATTGCAGAAATTACCGTAATTGCAATCCATTTGACAGTCCCGTTCTTTTCTTCCATATTTCTGGATTGCATCTTTTCGAGTTTACGAAGTTCTTTGATTTGTTTTTTTGTGAGACCTTCCGCCATGAGTTATGTAACTATTCTTACTTAATTTGCAAATATAATGCAGCAAATTAATATAGAAAAGATTATACCCGACTTCTCATTTAGATAAAAGGGGTATATCATATTGCAAGCTCAACTATTAGACAATAAGTTACCCGAGGGTCACTATGATAAAATACTTTATTGCGAGACCCCGTAGCTTAATGGATTGAGCAGTCCCGTCCTACGAGTTTTTTGCGCCGGCGTAGCTTAATGGATTGAGCAGTCCCGTCCTAAGGGAAAGACTGTGAGTTCGACTCTCACCGCTGGCGCAAAAAACTTGAGATTTGGGAAAAACTCGTTTGTTGCTTTGCAACTGAATGAATTCAGAACGACTCCTCTCGGGGTCGCAAACCTAGGGGATTTTTGTAACCAAAACTTCCAGATTGTCTTTTCCTAAATTCATAACTCCGAATTGATCTCCAGCGTGAATTTCACCACCAATGCCGACACTAATTCTCACATTCCTTCTATTCTCATGCCCAACCTCAATCATTGTCAAAAGACCAACGCCTGACTCTACTACCCATAAATATTCGTGTTCGCTTTTACGCATTTCAATTTCACTTCCCGGCTCCATCTTAACTGAAAAATCATTAGTACCATCAGTTATTTTCTGTTTTATAACGCCCTCTGCAATCTTTTCTTCCGGTAAATGTTTTTCTGCCATTGTGGCATTATAGTTGACAAAAATAACCGTTGCAAATGAATAAAGAAGCAGTATATACTTTTTTTGTTATGGCAGTAGAAAAAGAAGGAATAGTAAGTCTTCAACCGGTTGAGACACCAGATTTTAATTCTCAATATGAATTTGTTGATGGCAGAATTGATGAATGGGATGTTGATCCCAACACTCCTTTTTCTCCTTTAAAAATCGGGGTAATGGGTTCTGGAAAATTTGCAGATCAGTATGTGCAGGGGGCACTTGCGGCAGGACATGAAATAGTATTTATTGTTGGCCCAGCAATTGTTGAGGGGAAAGATCCAGATGCAGTTCGCTCTACCGCAATTAAACTTGATATACCTAATTTTAAATTCAGCAGTCTTTCACAACCTAATGCAGCTGAAGATCTTAAAAAGTATGAGCCAGACATCATGATTGCAGCAGGCCTTACTGCCACTGTTCCTCAGGATGTTGCAGAAATAGCACCTATGGATTTCTGGGGCTGGCATCCTTCTCGAGCAAAACAAGATGGATACCGGGGACGCTCCGCTACCAATTGGCAACGGATCAATGAACTGACTGATGAGAACGGCAATCCAGCAATTGGGATGTGTGTTTATTCTCTTAGTCGCGGGGAGGAATTAATCCCTAGTGAATTCGGTAAAAATAATAAACCTCTACCCATAGGTTCAAAAGAAAATGATCCTAATGATACTCTCGATAAAGGACCAATTCTTGCTGAAAAATTAGTTACCTTACCAGAAGATTCAACAACTGTAATATCTGCGTACAACAATGTTCTCATGCCAGAAGGTGTTAAATATATGCTTGAGATTACCAACAAAATGGCAATTGCAAAGGATTTGGGTCTTATATTCCGGGGTGAGCCTCAAGTAGATGGCGAAGGTAATTATCAGCCTCCGATCGAAAAGAAACACGTGAAGATTGACGTGAATAAACCAGCACATACCATAAAAGCAATGGTTGATGGGGCGACATTTAACCCTGGTGCTTGGATTGAGGATCAAGCAGGAAACATGGTAACTCTCTATGAAGGGAGTGTTGAAGCGGGTGTCTCACAGCCAGGAAAATTAGTAAAAATGGTTAAGATGGAAGAAGGAAAGGGTCATATTATTATTGGAACTGGCGAAGATCTCTTAAAAGCGGGAGTTCTAAGAAGCGGAAAGATGGATGGAGCAAAGGAGATCAAAGGCAAACCAACACCTGCATTTCAATTCGCAAATGACAGTGGGTGGCAAGAAGGAGTCACCGTATTTAATTAGGTTTTGCGCTTGTAATATCAACTTTTTCATGGAAGAATAGGTATATGGAAGAAGAAAAAGCCTCCACCCCTCCTATTCAACCAACCCCACCACAACCCGTAGTCGTTCATAAAAGCAATAATGTTCCACTCGTAGGCGCAATAATATTTCTTGCGCTTGTCGTTGCTGCAGCAGCTGTATATCTTGGAATGCAAAAAAAGTCTGAAACGGCTTCGACAATTCCCCCAACAACAACTCCACCAACTCCGACAGCAACTACAGAAACACCCGTTGATGTGACACCTGCTTCCAAAGTGGCAGTGCTTTCCTATACAAGTACCAAGTTAAAAGACAATTCAGCTTCTGCCTACACAATTTCGTATCCTGGCGATTGGACAAAAGACACAAAAAGAGATGCAATTACAGACACGCTTACCCTGACTAAAGGGGAATACAGTATCAAGATCTACCAAGCTCCAATGGGAGGAAGTGGATGTACTTTCAAGGGAGATGCTCCATCAGAAATGTCTCAAGATTATAGTAATAAGGAATTTGTAGAAATAAAAGCAGGGGATACAACATTTAGAAGAGTCATGATAACCAGTGGCAATCCCCCTATCCCAACTTACACATTCTGCGCAAGCAACCCTTCTACGAAGGGTTCATTTGGAGCTCCTACCTCTTTTGGTGCGATAACCTACACTGTACCAGCAGCTCCTGACGAAGTAATTCTTTCTCAAATGGATTCTGTGATTGCCTCGCTTAAAGCTAACTAAACTTCAAATATAACTTTTAATGGGAAGTGATCAGATACGTCAACAAGTGGCATTTCTTTGGAAACAACCGTAAGCTCTGGACTTGCCATAACCATGTCTACCGGAGAGGTCGCATATCCTGTCTTTTCCGGGTCCTTATATTTCATATTAAAAGTAGTGACCAATTCAGTCCCAAATATGTTTGTTAGTTTGAGATTTTCGCAAACATCTTTTACAAATTGAGTATCTGGATACAAATTGGTGTCTCCGGCAATTATTAAAGGAGATACACCTTTCAATACGTTGATGATTGTTGCACCCATTTTAGTTCTTTCTGGGGTATCATGACCATGCGTACCCCATACTCCATGAATACTGTAGACATCTAACTTTTTGCCATCAATTTCGATTGTTGCCCCACACATACCTTGAGTTACATTTTGAAAATCATTCCTCGTAACAAAATCAAAATCACCGACTTTACCCTCAAACAACACATTATTTTTCCCCACTATCGGAAACTTTGAAAAGACTGCATTTCCCCATGGAAGGTCTCCGTTCCCATGGTCAATGATTGTTCCATAAAAAGTAGAAAATTTAAGGTCGGGGAGTGCATCATGCAAAACCTCCATTGACCGGAACCTAGGTTCTTGTGAAGGACTACCTCCATCATATACTTCCTGAAATACAGCTATGTCCGGATTTTCGTCTTGAAGAAATTTTATTGCAGCATCAAATAGTTGTCCGCCGTTCCAGATGTTTAAGGTTATGAATTTTATAGTCATATACGTAACTATTTACATATGATACCATACGCTCAATGGATAAAATATTTGCGGTCAACAAGCCCGTCGGCATCACATCTCATGATGTCGTGGATATTGTGAGGAAGGCAACTGGTGTCAGACGTGTCGGGCATGGTGGGACACTAGACCCATTGGCGTCTGGAGTTTTAGTCATTGCTGTTGGCCGAGAAAACACAAAACGCTTAGATGAATTCGTAAAAGGTGAAAAAGAATACATAGCAACTATATTTTTGGGAGCAAATTCTACGACAGATGATGAAGAAGGTGAAAAGCAAAATGTAAATGTTAAAAGTATACCAGACATAGAAAAAATATCTGAAACGAGTAAATTATTTATTGGAAATATCATGCAGACACCCCCAATTTATAGCTCTGTGAAAATATCGGGAAAACCTTCCCACAGACGAGTTCGTCACGGCGAGGAAGTTAAGCTCGAGCCACGAGCAGTCACCATTAAAAACATAGAGGTTTTGGAGTATTCCTACCCCATTTTGAGGCTAAATGTGACTACTGGACCAGGGGTTTATATCCGTTCATTAGCACGAGACCTTGGGAAAATGCTCAAAACTGGTGGGTATTTAAAGGGTTTAATTCGAACTAGAGTCAATACCTTTACCCTTTCTGAGGCTAAAGAACTTGGAGATATTTAATTAAGATCTAAAATGGTATGCCATATCATCTTTTTGGTATGGAAAAAAAGTCATTTCCTGCTGTTCACGGTTCAAATGGCAAAAAAGCCTCACTGCTCCTCTTTTAACTTTATAATACTCTACTCCATCTACTTCCTCTTTGGGCCAAATTCTTAAAAATTCCTCAGGCACACCCAAAAACCAATCCAGAGTCCGGACTATACTTGAAGTCTTTATCGAAAAAGCTCTCCCAGTTTTTTGGAAAAGTGAGTCAACAGACTCTTCATATTCCTCAAGCGTTGTACCCTCAACATGTTCCCTCCCAGTCTTCAAATGGTATCCATCTGAAAGCTGCACACTCCAGTTTGCAATATTTGTTCTCATCAATTCATCCTCTATTTCCGCTGCCTCTTCGGTTACTGATATTATTTTTGCATCTAATTCTTCGCTTGCAGGATTTCTTTCAACATTGTGAACTGAGGATAAAATTCTAAGAGCTCTGCCTGCAAAATTTTCTTTATTCTGACTTAAGAATTTTGAGGTAAATAAGCGCAATTCCTTAGTAAGAGGAGATGGTTCCGCTCCATCTTGTAATACATTTAATTGCAGCGATGCTAATTGACCAAATTCTGCGATTAATTCAAATGGTGAGTCAACTGCGCTTGCTAACTCCCTCAGATATTGAATTTCCTCAGATGACATAAGAGAAAAAAGAGGCAACAATTTGTATTTCAGAACGTTATGTAATTTCTTATCTTTACTCTTTAATTCAAACAATGCCTCTTGAGTGGGTGATTGGGCAATAAATTCAAATATGTTCCGAATTGCAGGTGTTTCAACTGGAACTTTCCCATCACTCAAAACGTCTTCAACCCACAAAGCAACGACTTCAGGTGTTTTATGAAGCCTATCTGCAAAACCCTCGGTTGCTCTTTTTGTTGCTTGTTCTGATAAAATAACACTTTTATCAAATTCGCCAGCACTCAAATTGTCGAAATCGTCATAATCAGGGTATTCATTTGTTGTTTTATTAACATCTAAATACAAAAGGGCTTTAAATATATCATCACTTCCCGCCTCCAATTGTCTTCTGTCATTCTCTACAAATACCATCGTTCTGTAAAATTTTTGATTGACTACTTTCCTTAATCTCGCTGCTTGTAAACTGCTTTTGGCTAGCAGGTCAACGTACACTGCTTTTTCCTCCTCATCTTCTTTATATTCATCCTCAACCTGATCCCTGGTTGGAAGTTCAATATCAAAATCTGAGAACCAGTCCGGTACGCCACCTTTAACTGTGTTTCCCAGATCAGCTTCTTCATCGTAGATGTTATATAACCCAACTGGAGTTTGCACTGTCCTTAAGATACGTTCTTTGTTGGTAATAACAGCAAAGTGTCCATGATTGATAACGAGTGTGTACCAATCTGCCTTTGTACCTTTGTACCATGCTGGCGCTATCACTCCCTTTTGCTCCATAAAGCGTCTTTTACCATCAGCGTCTAATTTTTTCCAATGGGACTGTCTTAAAAATACTCTCTTTTTATTTTCTTCATGGTCAATTGAAGCTATTTTATCTGCGCTTAACTCGTCATTGAGTTTTAAAGCTTGCAGAAAAATGTCACGTATTTGTGTAGGGGTAAATTGCTCTTTAAACTCATCGGCAATCTTAAGATATGCAGCATCAATAGTCATGCTGGATCTGATCTGAGTTAGCCGAGCACGTGTTGATTCTACCGAACTTTCCAATCTATGTATTTTTTCGTCGATACCATCATAATATCTCCCAACAGCAAGTTGCGCTTTATCCATGTGATTACGATAATCAATATAGGTGCCAACTGTTTGGGAAAGGTCCGGTCTTTGGACTATCAAATATTCCAAAACAGAAGTTGGCTCTGTTTTTGGTATTTCTACTGTTTCGGCAGCTGGACTTTGTGCATCTCTTTCAGTCATGTTGCCAGTATTTTACCAAATTGCGAATTTTTGAGAGCGGGAATTATTTATTTAGCGGCTTTTTGAACTTCTTCGAGGAGAAAATCTTGTACATTTCTATATTTGTGGATTTCCATTTCGTCAAACCAGAGAGCTATTTCTACTTTTGCTTCCTCAACTGATCCAGATGCATGAGTAATATTCATAACCCCTCTCTTCTCTTCATTAGCATAAGCTGCTGAGTCTGTTGAAAAGTCTCCTCGGATAGTTCCACCGCTAGCCGCTACTGGCATAGTTGGTCCTACAAGTGAGATGACATTTTCAACTGCGTGTCGTCCTTCCCAAACCATAGGAACGACTGGTCCACTCTTCATATAAGACAAAAGCCAGTCCATGACCATCTTCCCAAGCTCTAATTGGTCTTTTGTTCCAAAGTCTTTCTCAGCATCTTTCCCATATTTCTCATATGTTGAGAGGGTTTTACCACCAAGTGTTTTTAGATATTCTTCATCAGTGCTTTTATAGTGTTTTCTGAGGATTTCATCTGGAGCAGAAACCATTTTTATCGCGACGAGCTTGAGTCCAGCCTGCGAAAATCTTTTTATAACTTCACCAACAAGCCCGGCCTTGACGCCTTCAGGCTTGATCATCACGAATGTTTGTTCCATTTAGTTATCTTACAGTGAGCCTACAAAAAAATCAAGGTGTATAATCCTATCCATGTCTGAAGTACCAAGTTCCCACCTTTTTGAAGCACTGTTGGGCAAATATACGACTGCCAAATCCAATTTCTGGGCTATAAATTTTGTTGAATCAGTAAGAATGGAAGAAGCTGAGACGAATAATGACGTGCCCGAATTTAGACCTTCTCCGGATTTTGGATATTCTATTTTCAAAGAAGCAGGTGAACTTATTTTAGATACCATGATGCCACTCTCCCCTGACAAATCAGCTGAGACTGTAAGAAGCTTGAAGGACAGAGAAAGAATCGTCCCTTCGGACGAAGTGGATTTTTATGCTGTCACAAAGCTGGAATATACAGATCTGATTGAGGCCATAAAGCAATCATCCGCAGATAAATTGATAGCGTTAACTCACTATCTGATCCATAAAGGAGATCTACACGCTGTCCCATTAGCCTTTGCAGTTGGCATGACTTCAGGTATTTTTACGGATAGATTCGAAAATTTTGGTGAGGAAGAATGGACAAGTATAAAACCTTATTTTGAACCAGATGGGAAGTACTATAGAAATAGTGATGAGGATAGAGGACAAGTCATGAGAAAAGCTAAAAAACTTTACGCGAATGGAGGAAGAATCTTCTTTCCATATTTTATAAAAGATAAAGTTCTCCAAGCTGTAGTAGAACCGGACAGTGGAAATGAACCTGCAAAAATCGCTTTGGGGACTATTCCTCAGCATCTTGAAGCAAGACTAATAACATGGGGTTCGGTGAATGACGAGAGACAGATTCTTGCAATACTCCACCCCAAAGAAATAACGGTAGAGGATGACGAATAAGTATTTGGTATACTCTGTATGTGAGTGAATCAGGAGAAATACCACGAATTACTAATTTAGAACCCTCTGGAAAACCTCATGAGTTGGTAAATGCTGCTACTCTTGAAGGTGCGTCAATGGATATCAAAACTCGGCGTGAGATGATTCCCCTTTTTGAATATTTTGGCCGTGAGAATGCAAAACCAAGAGGCACTGATGGGGGCAATATTGATCTTAATTCCCATAAAGAAACCTTTATCCTTCGAGAAGATGGACAAATCAAACTCAAAGATCTTTCAGAATTACAAAAGATGCTAACTCTTGCGGGGTTTAATGCTGATCTTTTAGGAGTCCAGTCAATTGGAAACGCAAATCAATCAGTGAACTCTGTCGTTCAAGGTGTTAGTGAAAACGATCCTTTGTCAGGATTTGAAAGGCCAACAGTATCTGAAGGACCACATATGATTGTTGCCCCATATGCATATGACAAAGATGGTAAATTGCACGTTTTTCGGACTATCCAATACAGAACTGGAAGTGCTGCAGTTGATACGCCGCGTGGATTTTTGGATGCAGAGACTCTTGCTTCTGGAAAACACATCTATAAAGTTGAAGGGTCTGAAGATAAAGTTGCTGGCAATTTAAAAAGAATCATAAAAGAAGAAGGAGGAGAAAAATTTCTAAATATCAAAAAGGTAAATTTCTTGGGTGCACATGTGGTCAACAAGAGTTTTGTAACTTCCCCATCGGCCCTTTTTGGCGTGGAAATTGACTATGACACATTTACAAAATTAAAAAATGTTCTTTCACCGGAAGAAGCAAAGAGAAGGAATGATCAGCGCGAACACGAAGGGTTGACGGACATAATTATTGATATGACTCCTGACCAATATGTTCATTACAAAACAGATCCAAAAATCTCCAAAGACTTGGCTGCTGATAGTGCTACTGACATTATCATGATGAAACATTTGATCGAAAATCAAAAGCCGGAAGAAAAACCTAGAGAACTTATCCCAATAAAGGTACCGGAAAAGAAATCTAGTGGAGGTTTTTTTGGGTTTTTCAAAAAGAAAGCCGCTTAATTATGGAAAGGGCGCCCGCGGTAAACCGCAAAGCGCCCGATACCAAGGAGTTATCGCCCGAATAAACCGGGCATTTCTGCGAAGAGCCGCATGTAGGTCCAAAGAAGCGGACCATGGTCGTAGCGGACTCCCTCGTGTACGCCCTTCTTCATCCGGACGAGCAACGTCTGGAACGAGAGCCAGGTGGCGCTTCGGATACCCTCTGCAAAATCCAACTGGTCACTCACTCGGGTGCTGTCGCAGTCCAAGACGAAGACTTTCACATCGGATGTGAAGCTTGTTGGGTTGGGCATAACCACACCAAGGGGTGTGATTCTCCGAACGACAGTGATGCCGTTCTCCTCGAGAGCTTCTCTTACAGCTGCAGCTTCGTCTGTTTCAGATGCGTCGGTGGCTTTGCCGATGGCCTTTTTGAGGTTGAACCCCATGACAGGCTGTGCAAAAAGTCCTCCGCCGCCGCGGCGTACCTGGACGTTGATCCCGGTTAGTCCGCGTTGACTGTCGATCAGGGCTGCGTTGATGGCAGGTTTTTCGCGCTTGTGCAGCCGCCCGAAAAGGACGGTGCCTTCCTCGTCCACCTCAAAGAGGTAGACGTTGTCTTCGAAGCGCGAATTGACGGTGCCCGCATCGATATCGAACGTAGGTTCGAGGTCGGGGGCTTGTGCCTTGCGGCGAGTGAGGAACTCAGGATCGTAATCCATGAGCTCTGGAAGCGTGAGCACGCCCTTTCGGGCGGCTTCTTCTCGTGTGATAGTCATTGACCTACCTTTATCCTCGGTGGCTTTTCCCACCCGCAGGAACTACGCGTTTGGATTGTGATGTTGTGGGCCGTGGCTAGGTCCTCGTTCTGCGCAAAACGGACAAAGATCTCCGGTTCCTATTTGACAATCGTCACTAGACACCCGGTGAACCCACCCATCTGCGCAACAAGGACAACCATGATAGTGTCCTACAGGGACATCTGGTTCTCTCCAAAAAAAGATCTTCACTGATTTTTTCTCCTTGGTTTTCAAATCTCGCTGTTGGTCGTACTTGATCCCATACCCGAAGGCATGGAAAGGTATCTCCAAAAGATAACGAATTATACACTGTTTGAACTTAAATGTCAATATTATGGGATATTATTTGAGGCTATCACTTTAGAAGTCTTTCGAATTTTTCAGGTTCTTCAAAATTGCCTGCAATAAGTCGATGTAATATAATAATTTGACTATGAATGAAGGACAAAGACCCACCATCGAACCAGCAGAAACCATTAAAGTACCTGAAATGCTTCAGGAGGCAATGACTTTTCAGGCTGGAATACGGGATGAGGTTAGAACGCAACTTCTCAAACAATCCTCTACCGAACTGTCCGAAGTTATTGGTCATAGAGAAGGCGATTTTACGTACAAAATAGATTCGCATGCTGAAGAAAAAATCCAAGGATTCGCGGAAAAAATTGCACAATCCCACCCTCTTACTATTATTGCAGAGGGATTTGGAAGAAAAGATTTTGGGATAGGAAATCCTGAATATGAAATAATTATTGACCCAATAGATGGAACGAGAGGTATCATGTACGACATGCGAAGCGCTTGGGTCCTAACGGGAATTGCTAAAAAACGCACAGATGGAAAACCTTGCACCCTCGATGATATAGAAATGGCTTGTATGACAGAGATCCCAACAACAAAGCAGGACCGAGTAAGTGTATTATGGTCAGTAAAAGGACAAGGTGCAGTAGAGGATATTTGGGATTTACGTGAAAACAGGTTTGTCGGGAGAAAAGCACTTAAAACTTCAGGGGCTGACACTCTAAAACACGGCTTTGCTACGTTTGTTGATTTCTTCCCAGGGTGCAGTCGGGAAGTAGCTGATATCAAGGAAAACGTTTATGAAAAAGTTATCGGACCCGTAGAGGAAGGAAAAGCATTGGTTTTTGATGATCAATATATTTCTAATGCCGGACAGATGTACGAACTTATAACTGGAAAGTATAGATTCGTAGCAGATCTACGGCCAGAACTTGAAAAAGCCCTTA
This sequence comes from uncultured Gammaproteobacteria bacterium, assembly GCA_964485575.1. Classification (GTDB taxonomy): domain Bacteria; phylum Patescibacteriota; class Microgenomatia; order Levybacterales; family GWA1-39-11; genus JAUSNA01. The sequence goes on from CAZAJO010000012.1 coordinate 38,739, forward strand.
ATGCTAGAGGGAAAAAGTTGGGTCTAGCTGCGAAGCCCTACGACTTGTCAACGTCATTAATTGCCCAAGAAGCTGGGGCAATCATAACAGATGCGAATGGGGGAAATCTATCATATCCCTTGGATACGTCAACAAATTGCACATGGATTGGCTACGCAAATTCCCAACTGAGAAGTAAAATCGAACCTGTTCTTATGGAAGAATTAGCGAAGATTGAGAAAACATCCTAGATCTTTAATCACTTTAGAAGTCTTTCGAATTTTTCAGGTTCTTCAAAATTGCCTATCATACCAAGGCTCATTGCCTTCGTATCTAGGTATTCTTTCGCTACCCTATGGATATCCTCTAAAGTTACAGCGTCCACCTTTGCCATTGTGTCTTTCGGATCTGTTAGATGTCGTTCTAATATTTCTTGGGATGCATACATGACAGCAATTGTCCTTGTGTCCTCAAGCCCAAGAACAAAATGCCCTTTCATAAATTCTTTTGCCTTTGTCAGCTCCTCCTCAGTCACTTCTCCCTTGATGGTAATCTTTGCATATTCTTCAACTGTAACTTTTATCGCTTCTTCAACCCTTTTTGGATCTGCGCCTATCCACGTTGCTAAATATCCGGCGTCCAAATAATGCTCAGAACTGGTATGTGCATAGTAAGAAAGCCCTCTTCTCTCTCGGATCTCGTAAAAAAGTCGTGAGGACATCCCTCCACCCAAAATTGAAGCCAAAACACTCAGTGCGTATCTGTCTTTTTTGTCAGCCAGTCCAACGGTTCTGACACCCAACGCAAAATGTGCTTGTTCTGTCTTTTTTTGTTTTATATATACCTCATGCTTGGTTTGCTTGTCATGTGCTGGCAGATACGACTTCACTTCAAATCTTTTGACGTCCCCGAAATACATCTCTATCTCTTTGAGAGTCGATTCGACATGAACGTTTCCTGCAACAACAACGCACATATTGTGAGCGCTATAGTGATCTCCCATGTACTTTATGAAGTCCTCTCGGGTCAATGATTTTATGATCTCAGGAGTTCCAGCAGTATCCCATCCAAGAGGGGTATCTCCGTAGAGTAATCCTTCATATATGTCCCCAATATTTCTCATCGGGTTATCCTCATTCATCCCTATTTCCCCAGCGATTGCCCCTTTTTCCCGCTCTATCTCCTCTGGGTCCATAAGCAAGTTCTTCAACATATCAGAAAGTACGTCCAGACAAAGATTGACATGACTTGTTGCAGATTTTATGTAGTATCCGGTGTATTCTTTACTGGTAAACGCATTAAAATCCCCACCTATTCCGTCAATTAATGCTGAGATTTCGCGAGCCGATGGTCTATTGGTCGTTCCTTTAAAGGCCATGTGCTCTAAGAAGTGGGAAATACCGTTGTGCTTCTTCTCCTCATACCGACTCCCTGTCCCATACATGACCAATGTTGTTGCGCTTTCAACTCCAAGAACAGGAACTATTATTACTCTTGTGCCATTGGGAAGAACTGATCTATGGTAGTGCATTGTGAGAACAATTCTCTCACACCCAATGTAACGTTGCAAGAAATCTAGGTATTTTTTGTATGCAGGTGTATAATATCTGAATCACGAGAGCGGATTCTTAACTTATGCTAGTGCTATTGCACTTAGCGTAAGAGCGGTTCTGCTTTTAAGATCATTGAAAACTACACTGCGTAAAACGGGATCAATCCACTTCAGGAGAGGTAAAGGAACTTGAGCAAAGCGAAAGATACGTGGAGGAGTAGCAACTCCTTCAAGGCATGGCGCAACAAGCAGAAGGTCCTACAAGGCCGTATGCATGGAACCATTCGAACAGATGTTTCCAACGCCACCGTCTCTCATCGGAGGGCCCAGAACGGCCGGTCGATGAGGGTCTCTTCGTGAAGCCATCTAGGGCAGAAATCCGGAGAAGGGATGAAGAACTGAAAGCCCAGCGTAAGCAGCGGCGAACAGTGGTCTTCAAACCCTACAACGCTGATCGGGTTCCCGATCGTCGTTGGACCGCCAACAAGGCGCCAGTTCGGTAAGATTCCAGTAACGCAGTGTGTTTTAAACGCCGGAAAGTTGATGTCCCCATCGTGGGACTCACTTGATGTCTTAGGGCATCATGGGGTGACATAGTCCTGCTTTCCGGCATCACCCTTTACATTTTTTCAACTGTTTCGATGCCAAGAAGGTGATGGCCATTCTGAAGAACTATCCCCACGGCCTTTGTAAGTTCCAACCGAAATGACTCATTTTCTGAATCTATGATTTTGCACTTCTGGTAAAAAAGATTGAATTTTTGAGCTAATTCGAAAAGATAGTTACAAAGCAAATTTGGAGCGAATTCGGCTGCTGCATTTTCTACATGGTACGGATATTGTGTAAGAAAACGTAAAAGCTCTGATTCCTCATTTTCCAATTCCCCTAATTCCTTATTCCTATCCCCTACTTCTTTTGCCGCCTTTTCCAAAACGCTTTGTGTCCTGACATACGCATACTGTAAATACGGTCCACTATTTCCCTCAAGTGTTATTGACTCTTCAAAAGAGAAATGAATTTCAGATGGGATTGCAAATTTAAGCATTGAATATTTCACCGCGCCAATTCCTACTTTTTCAGAGGTGCCTGTATCCATATCAGAAAATTGCGTACGCACCCTTTTTATTGCCTCGTCAATCAACCAATTTGCAGATATTACATCCCCTGTACGAGATGACATCTTCCCTTCTCTAAGTTTTACGTGACCAAAAGTAAAATGACTAGTCACTCTCGCTAAATTTGGCTCAATTCTTTTAAGAGCAGCAAGCATAACTTGGAAATACTCTTGTTGCTCATTTCCTGTCAAAATTACCGACCTGTCATATTCATCATCTTCATTTTTCAGGATGGCAAGTGCTAGGTCTTTTCCTTCGTATGTTGCATATCCTTGCGAGGCCAAAAAGACACGAGTATGCAACCCGTCCTGTTCTCCTCTGTATACGACTGCTCCATCATCTTTTTCAAATACCCCATCATCTAGATGGGAAAGCACTACTTCTTTTCCCTTTTTAGCAGTCGTGGATTCAAAAAAGTATTTGTCGTATCGTACTCCAATTTTTTTATAGAGTTCTTCAAAGTGTTCAAGACTTACTTTTCTACCTTCTTCCCACAATTGATACAGACTTTCATCATCGCTATATATTCTTTTGTTGATATCAATGATTTCTTGCTTTGCAGACTCGTTATTCTCAAACTCAGTTGCACCTTCTACATAAGACTGCGCTAAAATCTTTACTTTTTCATCCTCAGATTTACCAGAATCTAAGAATTCTTCCTCTCGTTTGAGTAACCCCCACATTGCCTTTGCGACATGAAGACCAACATCACCTTGATAATTTGCACGAGTAACTGTGTCACCTTGAGACTCTAAAAGTCGGCAAAAAGACTCTCCGATGCAGAAATTGCGAAGATGCCCGATATGAATTTCTTTGAAAGGATTTGGGTCCCCAAATTCAACGATGGTTTTTTGAGAATTATTTGTGTTCGTTGTTGATTCAAACTTTCCCTGTTGAACAACTTTTGCAAGTGATTCGGCAAGATAATTTTTTGAGAGATAAAAATTTATAAATCCAGATCCTGCTACTTCAATTTTTTCAAAGACCTGGTTAATTTCTTCATTTTTCTTAAGAATTCCTGCAATTTGCTCAGCCAACTCCCGTGGATTTGTACTTGGAGTATTCTTAACACTAACTAGAGCTATATTTGTAGAAAAATCACCAAATTTCAGGTTTTGTGAAACACTGACCTCAAATTCCGTCTGGAGAGGGTTATCTTTTAACCAAACATTTAGATTTTCAATTATTAACTCTCTTGGATTTTGCATACTGTAAGTTTAAACGATGACGAACTTGAACTCAAGAAGAAATGGCGGGTTCAGCAAGAAAGCTTGTAATCAAAACTATGAGTCTGAAGTGAGTTTATGACAAATCGAGGGTTTTCAAAAAGTCCTTAAATTCTCCTCCGATGCTTTGGTTTTGGAGAGCAAATTCAACAATCGTCTTCATATATTCTATCTTGTTACCGGTATCATAAT
>CAZAJO010000013.1:0-38989 GCA_964485575.1 uncultured Gammaproteobacteria bacterium
GCGAGGAGTGGTCGCAGAACATTCTTGCGAAGCAAGAATTTCATAAGGCCTCTCCATCCTTCATACTTCTTTGGCGGAGGAGACAGGATTTGAACCTGCGCGAGCTTGTTTAAGAGCTCAGGGGGTTAGCAACCCCCCGCAATGGACCAACTATGCGACTCCTCCAAAATTAACTTCCTTGTTATCAATAAGTCGTACAAGCTCTGCTTATGCGACTCCTCCAAAGTCTACTAAATAAAGAGTCGCAGAATATTCTTGCGAGGCAAGAATTTCATAAGACTCCTCCATACCGACCACCATTATATCAAAATTAAGCTCAAAAGGAAGCTTGCAAACGCGTGTTTATGAGCCCAATAAAATTGTGGGTGGATGAGGGTTATGGTATTATTAAGTAGTATGAGTGCGCTTTTTGGGAAGCAGATTAGTGATGTGGAATACAGCGCTGAAGCACATATTCCGACCACATTTGACCTTGAAGAATTGGACATTCACCATGAAAGTTTGCCACTAATGAAAATGCAGGAGGAAGTAGCAATGGTCGGAGGAACAACCCTTGGAGAGTTAATCCGTCATGACCAGGGTGGCACTCTAGATTCAGATTTATTTGAAAACACAGGGAGTGATATGGAGGAAAATTATGATTAGCTCACAAGACATATTAGGAATCTCTTTCATGCTCTTTTTAGGCATCGTTCTGCTTATCGCGCTTGCTGCGGGAGCATATGGTGCTATTTACTTTTATGGCATCTGGAGAAGAGCAAAAACCCGTCATAAAAAATCTCTCGATTCAACGCTTCTTGAGATATCTCTTCCTCGTGACAACGAAATCAAAATTGATGCAGCTGAACAACTTTTTTCAAGTTTTGCGTCTCTTAAGGCACCAAAAGGAATGTTTGCGTTTTCTAAAGTTGGGGACAGCATTACTTTTGAGATTGTCGCAAAACCTCAAGACATACGGTTCTATGTTGGAGTTCCAAGAAAACTTCAGGATATGGTAGAAAAACAAATCAATGGAGCTTATCCAGATGCCATGATCAGGGAGGTTGAAGACTACAATATTTTTGATAACGAAGGAAAAGTTGCATTTGCAGGTTTTACTCTCAAAAAGGACAGCTTTAAGCCGATAAAAACCTATAAAGATTTTGCGCTCGATCCCCTTTCTACTTTTACTGCAACGCTTGGTAAAATGCAGGAGGGAGAGTCAGCAGCAATACAAATTGTAATAGCTGCCGCAGGTGAAGATTGGAAAAAGGAAGGAAGAACTCATATCACTGAAAGTAAAAAAAGAGAATCAAATCCTGAAACAGCAAAATACTCGACCGATCCTAAAGAACTTGAGGCAATTGAGCAAAAAATATCAAAACCAGGATTTACAACATTTATTAGAGTTGTCGTGACCTCTTCTTCCAAAGAGGCTGCCGAAGCACATCTCTCAAATATCGAGGGTGCATTCACTCAATTCGCCTCCCCCTTCAATTCCTTTGAGAAAGATGAACCTAAGTTTTTTAAAAGCATGTTGATGGTGGATTTTATCTACCGTCATCTCCCACTGTTTTCGAAAGGAACAGTTCTGACCATTGAGGAATTGGCAACAATATTTCACTTCCCAAATAAAAGCGTTGAGAGTCCTTATATTAATTGGCTTGCAGCAAGAACTGCGCCAGCTCCTGCAAATATGCCAACTGAGGGACTATATATAGGAAAGAGTTTGTTCCGCGGGCAAGAAAAACCGGTGTTTATTGGTAAAGATGACAGAAGACGTCATATGTACATCATCGGAAAAACCGGTGTAGGAAAATCCGAATTCTTAAAAGACATGATCATGCAAGACATCAGAAATGGTGAGGGAGTGGCGGTTATCGACCCCCATGGAGATCTGGTAGATGACATCTTGACTCTTATGCCGCCAGAAAGGGCTGAAGATGTTGTTCTTTTTGACCCATCTGATATGGAACGCCCTATCGGATTAAATCTTCTTGAAGCAAATACAGAAGACCAAAAACATTTTGTAACATCATCAATCATCAATATGATGTATAAGCTTTATGATCCGCAAAAGACCGGTATCATCGGCCCACGTTTTGAGCACTCTGTCAGAAATGCCATGTTGACGGTTATGGCTGAGAAAGGAAATACATTTGTCGAAGTCGTCAGAGCACTTACCGACATGTCCTTTGTCCAAGAACTCCTTCCAAAAGTTGATGATCCAATGGTTAGACGGTACTGGACTGATCAGATCGCAAATACATCCGATTTTCACAAATCAGAAACTCTAGACTATATCGTCAGTAAATTTGGCCGCTTTGTTACCAACAAGATGATGAGAAATATCATCGGACAATCAGAAAGTGGATTTAATTTCAGAGAAGTGATGGACAATCAAAAAATACTTTTGATTTCTCTCAATAAGGGGCGCATCGGAGAAGAGAACTCTAGCTTTTTGGGACTTATTCTTATTCCAAAATTATTGGTCGCTGCTATGAGTAGACAGGATATGCCACAGGAACAACGCAAGGATTTCTTCCTCTATGTTGACGAGTTCCAGAATTTTGCGACACCCGACTTTGCCATCATTCTATCTGAGGCACGTAAATTCAAACTTAACCTAACGGTCGCTAATCAGTTCATTGGACAGATTGATGAAGATATAAAAAATGCTATTTTTGGAAATGTAGGTACTCAATGCGCATTCCGTGTTGGAGTCACTGACGCTGGTTACTTGGCCCATGAGTTTCAACCAACTTTTAATGAAGGTGATCTGATTAATGTCGAGAGATACCATGCGTATGTAAAAACACTTGTTAATGGAGATCCTACATTACCATTCTCTCTCGACTTGACTCGAGACATAGAAGCTGATAAAAAAAGAGCAAATCCAAGAATTGCCGAATTGATCAGGGAACTTTCCCGCCTGAAATATGGAAGAGACCAAAATCTGGTTTCTCAAGAAATTGCTAAAAGATCACGACTTTTTGAAGCAATTGGCGATAGTCCACAAGACAAATTACCGAGTAAAGATGGTGGGGCCGGAGGAAACTTATAGACACAAAATGAGGCGAAAATTTGTGGGCACACTTGGGTTCGAACCAAGGACCCCGAACTTAGGAGCTCGTTGATTTTGGGTCCAACAAGTAAAAATTTGTGGGCACACTTGGGTTCGAACCAAGGACCCCGAACTTATAAGATTCGTGCTCTAACCGGCTGAGCTATGTGCCCAAATTTTTACATACTATTTATGATGTATTGTCCCAAAAATCAACGTAAGATCGTGATCTACCCTCAAAAGAGGGGCGATTACTAACTGAGCTACAGACCCAGAATATTTGGGTCTGCAAGCTTTGCTTATGTGCCCAAATTTTCTTAGAACTTATTATATCATTTGAAGCGTTTTAATTTAATGTATTTTTCCTAAAATGAAATTTTTAACCACAAACTACAAAAGAAAAATTTTCCTATCTATCATCATATTCTCTCTCTTTTTATTTTCTGCGCAGATACTTTCTAAAGTAGTCTATTCCGACGAATATGACGATCTTACAAAAAAAATTGCAGCCCTACAGACTGCCCTTTCTGAATCACAAAAAGCTACAAAGCCACTTCAATCACAGCTCACTAGTCTAAAATCCCAACTTGCAAGCATTGATGCCCAAGTAATTCAGATAGAAAAAGATTTAGTCGTAAAGAAAAAAAATATTGACGACGGATACAAAAAACTCGTAGACAAACAAAAACTTTTTAATATTACAGTTAAAAATAGTTATATTAAGTCCTACACTTTTTCTCCTCTACTCATTTTTATGTCAGGCAATGGAATGACAAATATAACCAACATGATAACGTACCAGAAAAGGAATACTGAACAGGACAAAAATATCATTACCAACATCGCACTTCAACTTGTTGATCTAGAGAAAAAGAAACATGATCTGGAGGTTTCATCTCAAAAATTAGCTGCCGCAAAAACCGCCCTTGATAAAGATAGGGCAGATGTTCAGAAAGTGGTTGATGGGGCTGTTGCTTATCAATCAACTCTTTCAGGACAAATTGCTGAACTCTCAGCAAAACAACAGGCAATTCTTTCACAACGTCTCGCTGGCCTTAACATCCCACAGTCTGCATATGCTGGGATAGGTGGCGGGTGTTCTTCAGACTTAACAAACGGAAAAGATCCAGGGTTTTCTCCCCGCTTTGGATTTTTTAGCTATGGTGTTCCAAATAGGGTAGGTCTCAATCAATACGGAGCAAAAGGGAGAGCGGAAGCAGGACAAAATGCAGAACAAATTTTAAAAGCTTATTACAATGCTGACTATACCACCGGATACAACACGGGCATAAACATCCACGTTACTGGAACAAATGAGTATGGCCAATCTTTTGATGACAACTGGAATATTGAAGATTATCTAAAACATGTTTATGAGGTTCCTACCAACTGGCCGATGGAATCTCTAAAAGCACAAGCTATAGCAGCCCGATCTTACGCACTTTCCCGGACAAATGATGGGGCTTCTGCAATATGCCCTAGTCAAAGTTGCCAGGTTGTGAAAAGAGAAGAGAATTCTGACGCATGGAAACAGGCTGTGAGCGCGACATCAGGAACTGTAATGACGAGTGGAGGCAGACCCATCACCGCTTGGTTTTCCTCAACTCACGGCGGGTACGTATACACATCAAGTGACATCGGCTGGAGTAGTACTTCGTACACAAAAAATGCAAAAGATACCACAACCGACAGTATCAGTAGTTTTTCTGACCTTCAAAATAATGCATATGATAAGGCAAGCCCTTGGTTTTATTGCGATTGGGGTTCACGAAGCCAATATGGAGGGACTGCTTGGCTAAAACCAGAAGAAGTCGCAGACATTGCTAATGTCCTCATGCTCGCCCAAAAAGATTCAGGCACGACTGAGCACCTGTATCAACCTGACAAACCAAATCCAGCAGGAACTGATACCTGGGATGCTGGTCGTGTCCGCCAGGAGCTATCCTCACGCGGAGGAAATCCATTTAATTCTGTGTCTGATGTTTCTATCTCTTGGGATAGTGGCTCAGGTAGAACAACACAAGTAACGGTCAACGGTGATGCGGGCTCTAAAGGCTTTAGCGGAACAGATTTTAAAACTTATTTTAACTTGCGAGCACCCGCAAATCTACAGATCGTTGGCCCTCTGTTTAATAGCGAAAAAAGGTAGATTACGGTATAATCGGAACAGATTATCCTATGAATGCGCTCGAAGGAGAATTTATTTTAAACGGGGACGAAGCTTCTGAAAGCACAAACCCTCCAGAGTCAGCAATTCCACCTAAAACTCACGCAGCAGAGGCCGAGAATGGGGGGCTTCACTTCTTTTCTTCATATTGCAGAAATCCAAAAGGTGTTTCTTTTGGTGAGCAAGAAGAAAATGAAACAATATTATTGCTTCTCAGGCGTCACTTTATAATTAACCTTCCATGGATTGCGACTGCAATTGCTTTACTTCTTCTCCCTTTTATTTTTCCTTTTATCCTCCGTTTCTTTCCATTCCCACTACCAGAGCAATCTACAGTAGCACTATTTATTGCATTCTATTATCTTGTTATTTTTGGTTTTGTTATCTTAAATTTCACATTGTGGTATTTTCATGTAGGCCTTGTTACGAGCATCAGAGTAATCGACATAGACCTCTCAGGAATTCTGTATAGACAAATATCGGAAGCAAAAAACAAGAACATTGAAGACGTAACCTATGATCAGATTGGATTTGTAACTTCTCTTTTTAACTATGGGAATGTACACATCCAAACCGCTGGAACCGAAGCAAACATTGAATATGATAGGGTACCAAGACCATCACAGGTTGCAGATATAATTGGAGACTTGGCGCATTAATATGGATATTTTTATTAACTTTTTTCAATATATAAATTCTGTTGACAACGTTGCAAAAGTATTTCTTCTTATTGTTCTTATTATATATACACTTTTTGCACTCATTCTTACTTTTCAGATATTTTCCTTTAATAGGCTTATGAATCAAGAATCGTTTGCGCCTGTCTTTAAAGGTATAGCTATCCTTCACGCTTTAATATCGTTTATACTATTGTTACTAGTTGTTTTTTCATTATGAATCAGGACATCTTGCTCTCAAAAATAGTACCCAATCCAACAGACACAACCTGGGCACAGGCATACACGACTCTAAACGTCTATATCACACTCAGCATAGAGGACCAATCCGGTAAGGCTCATGTGACAACTCACGGAAAGGAATTACTCGAAAAGTTACAGAGAGAATTTTTTGCTCTTGATGATAAATCACTGGAAAATATAAAAAAGGCAGTTGGAAATGTTACAAAAACTATCACCGAAGAGTATAGCTATTCGATGATTGTTGGAGCCATTGTCGGCGACGTTTTATATATTGTTATTGGATCATCTGGCCAGGTAGCAATTAAGAGAAATGATTCTTCAGGAATAATTGCTACAGGAGTAGAAGGAGAGCTGCATGGATTTTCAGGAAAACTACAACACGATGACGTCATCATTTTTGAAACTGGGGATTTTGCAAAAAAATTGCCTCTCACTGAACTTTCTGAATATCTTAACTCGTCAGATGTTGCACAAATTGCAGAGAACATCACTCCCATGGTTCACGATGGGTCGAAAGGGACCGAATGCGCAATCATCATCCAATTTAAAGATTTGAGTGGTATAAAAAAATCAGAGGAAAAAGATTTTTCGATTGATGACTCTGATGAGATAGAGGAAAAAGACCAAGAAGAAAAGATTGAAAAGGATGAATATTCTGCCGAAGATCTCTGGACAAAGGAACCTCATGAAAATCGGGGTATTGAAGAAATCTCTGAGGAAGAAAATATTGAAGAAGAAACTCAGAGAGTAAAAAAGCCTCTCATTCCATTTAAAATTCCTAAGATTGCTTTTGGTAAAAAAACATTAGTTGCAGGTGTCGTTATTCTTTTGATAGCAGTTTTGGTGGGTAGCATAGGATATACCGGTTATCTAAAAACTCAAGAAAAAAATCTTGCTGAGTTTAATAAAATTTATACTCCTGCAAAAGAAAAATTTGACGAAGGAGAAAAACTTGAATCCCTCAATAAGTCTCTTGCGCTTGAAGACTTCAACGCTTCTGCTGCATTGACCAAGGATGCACTAGGCAAGTTCCCGAAGGGATCGACTGAATACCAAAAGCTTTCAGATTTACAATCAAAAATCGATTCAAAAATTTCAGGATTGGGAGGAGGGAGTAGTGCAAAAAATATAAAGGAGTTCCTAAAACCCAGTGGAGATCTCAAAAGTATTACTGCAATAACAGCTAAAGGTGGAACACTTTTAGTTCTTGATAAGTCAGGAAAGCAGGTCGCAACTATCAGCACCGATGGAAAAATTAAAAAAACCTATGATATTGACGAAGGAGATTCCTATATCAGCTCTGATGACAAATTTATCTACACGATGGGAGACACGGTAACTAGTATCGATCGAGGAAATGGAGAAGTAAAGCAAATATTCAAAGATGTAAAAGGAAGCTCTTTTGACATCTTTGGAAGCAACGTATACACACTTTCTGGAAGTGACATCTTAAAATATAAAGCTCCAGCTTACGAAGAAGCATCATATTTCACCGACAAACCATCATTTAAAAGTACCCCAACAGATATAAGTATTTCAGGTCCGATATGGGTTCTTGAGGCTAATGGAGGCATAGAACGCTTCACTAAGGGCAAAAATGATGATATTTCTATCTCTGGCCTTACGGGTGCTATTGCCGATGGAGCCAAGATATATGCAGATCCTGATAATACAAACGTGTATATTATGGATGTGAAAAATCAAAGGGTAGTGGTATTAAATGATGAAGGAGTGTATCAAAATCAATACGAAGGAAGTTTCATAAAAGATGGAATTTCTTTTGCTATTGATGAAAAAAATAAAACCGGTTATGTTGTTTCTGGCAATTCAATCTACAGCTTCGAACTTTAAATAAACGCTTAGCAGTCATAATGCCTTTTCGATTATTTTTCGTTCGACGGTTGGCGGATACTCGATACACCAGTATTTAGCCTCAAAACAAGCCTACTGATATATCATATAGTAATCCGCACTACTTTTCACTCCGTGAAAAGCAAGCTTGCTTACTTTTCACACACAACTATATACAACTATATCATTTGAGGCTAAAATGCCCATTTTTTGACCCCCCTCTTCTCTCCCTCTTAGTTCAAATGTATTACAATCAATGCGTTATAAACAAAGTTTGTATCATTTACGATGATATAATATTGTTATGAAGATTTTTAATAAAACTGCACCAAATAAATTTAATGTTGAAGAAAAATATGAGGCAGGCATCGAGCTTTTAGGATCTGAGGTTAAAGCCATCCGACTTGAACATGTAGATCTTAACTCTTCTTATGTAAAAATTATGAGCGGCGAGGCATACTTGATCAATGCCAAGATATTCCCCTATAAATTCTCGCGTGTTGAGGGCTACACTGAAGACCGAACTCGTCGGCTTTTACTTCATAAAAAAGAGTTACTCACTATAAAAAATAAGTTAGATACTGGAAAATTTACCGTCACTCCCCTCTCTATCTATGAAAAGCACGGTAAATTCAAGCTTGAGATTGGGGTGGCTCGTGGTAAAAAAGATTACGAAAGAAGAAAAGACCTCAAACAACAAGCAATCAACCGCGACAGGGCTCGTGACCTCAAAAACGAGTTTTAAAACTTGATCTCATAGTAATTAAGTGGTATAATACAAGCCTTGGGGATGCAATTGTATCGACAAGAATTGTACTTTAAAAACTGCAAGCCGGCCATGATTCAAAGCCGTAAAAGAGGATCAAAAATACATGCTAACGAAACCGTTAGTAATGTTAAGAGATTTGCTACGCGAGTAGCAGATTTCATTGATGAAGGGCTTCAAATCCCTACATCAAGAATTGCTCTAGCTGCATAAGCTAAAGTAACTCAAAACATTGTTCATATCGTTTCTTTTCTCAGACGGATAGATATGGGCATAAACACAGTTTGGGATAGGACAAAAAAGATGATTTGATTTTTGTCCAAAAAAAAGAATCTTGGAATTGCTGTTCCTGTCAGTAGGTTACCAGCAAGACGACAATTAAGTACTGACTACGCTTGTAGATGTTTTTAGATATGGTTTTTGGACGGGGGCTCAATACCCCCCATCTCCACACTGCTTCTAAATCTATGATTTCTGAACATAGTAGGCCCTCTGAACAAAGAGTAATATCCGGTGTAACTATACTTGCGTTTGGCGAGCAATCAATAAAGTACGATCAAAATTATTCTCAACAGAGAGTCGTTCCCCTCATGGGACTCGACACAATATTAGCGGTGTTGATTATAAACAACTTGCGGTTGGGATGCTTTTTCCTGACTCTCGTAATTTATTGGGTTTAGGATCGAGAAAATTACAATTATCACTTACTGGTGGCTGTGTTATTCAAGCATGGAGGGCAATGAAAGTTCTGGAAAAAATGTCTCGTGTAGAAGAAGAAAGCGCTCAATTTGCGGTTGACGTAATGACCCCAAGAATCGAAAGCTGGAATCCGGAGTTTTACAATCACCAAGCATATCATCTTGGAAAAGGATTAAGAGACTTTGAAGCTTTAAAACAAGAGCTTTTACAGCAGGTTCCTCCCCAGTTGGACCGAATACTCGCCTCGATGCAAAGGGAAGGAGTTTCTCCTCATGCCCCAGAGCTTGAACACGAAGTGAATATTGGGAACTTGATCCCCTCCCCCATCGTTCAATATCATTTAGATGAGTTGGCTGATAGACGCATGAAAGCACCTTTAAGAACAGCTCTGTTTTTGGGAGAGAATGTTGCTTTTTGAGCATTTAACCCTCGTGCGCCAAAGTGACACCAAGAACTTTTTTCGCTCCACTCTTTTTTAACATTTTTGCGCATTCGCGTAATGTTGCACCTGTCGTTGTAATATCATCAACAAGAATTACACATTTTAAGTTCTGGGTTTTAAGTTTTGGATTCTGAGTAAATGCTCCTAATATGTTTTTTGTGCGCTCTTCTTTTTTGAGTTCAAATTGAGGTTTTGTTTGTCTGTCTCGGACCAATAGTGCGCAGTATGGAATTTTCAAACTGACAGATAGTTCTTTTGCTAGAAGCTCTGATTGGTTATACCCTCTTTTTCGCTCTCTTGTTTTATGTAAAGGAACTGCGGTTATTAAAACATTTTTATCAGAAACAAATTTTTCAAAAGCTTCTTGCTGGATGACCCCCTCATATAATAATTTCCCAAGAATCGTTTTGAGATCTGACAGATATGGACGGTATTTAAATTGGTATACTAATTTTTTAACGATCCCCTTGTAAGCAATTGAAGAAATGATTCCATCAATTCCATATCTTGTCCTGCATTTCGGGTGGGTCATGCCATCCATAGATCCTTTTTGACACATCCCACAAACCTGATACTGCAAAAAAGAAATTGTTGAAAAACAACTGTCACAGATATAGTCTCCGCTCTTTCTACACCTTATGCATCTTTTTGGGAATAATAATGTGGCAAGAAAATCAAACACAATATAACTATCTTACTATGGTTTCCAGCCGCATTTTGGACATTTTGTCAGTCTTCCTGAGACTATTTCATCAACTTCAGATTCTGAGGCTTTCCAATTGCACCGTTTTTCTTTATTCCCGCATTTGATCTCGGGGCAATTCCCTTCTGCTTTTGTTAGCGACTCATATGTCATTGCTTCTTCTTTTCGATCTTCCAAGAACCCAGATCCTAATCCACATCCATTGGCACCAGGTGTATACTCTCTGTTCACAAACTTTGTGACAAGTGGGTTTCCAGATACAACAGCCGCCCTCATCCCGTCCAATGTGATACCTTCAAACTGCTTAAGGTCACCTTTGCCTTCAACATAGTCTTTTACAGCATTTTCCCATCCCCTAAATTGGCTGACTATTTTTGCTGGGGACTCTCCTTTTTGCATCATTTCAAATACAACTGTTAACCACGTATCAATTTTTTGAAGCTCACGGTCCATTTCCTGTTCATTTTTTATGTTCTGAAGATATTCTTTAGGCGGATGAATTTTTCTCCCCTCAGGTGTATTCTCATACAATTCGTCAGAAAGAGACTTTATATATGACTGAGAAGTTCCGCTATCCACCTTTGCAACAACACCAAGCAGAGCATCAACCGCTACCCGCTCGCCTGCCAATTTCTCAAATAGTATTTCTTGCTCAGGGGCATCTAAATAATTTCTGACTGCACGTGAAATTAATTTTTTCTGTCCATTCTCAACAACAATTTTATGTATCCTTGCAAAACTATGATATCCATATCCCCATGCTTTTCGTTCTTCAACTGTTACACCAAACTCTGTAGGACTTAGATCTACAAAAGTGTCCCCTTCTTTTGCATTACTTAATGCTTCCTGCATGGCATCTACCCACCTGACATCGCCCATAGAGCGCTTCTGATACCACTCTGGCTTTGATGTATCCTGTGCAGGAGTCAGGTAGCATTCTCGAGCCGACTGATTATCCGGACCAAGTGCCAAATACACACTTCCGTCCTCATTTTCCATGATCTTATGCTCATATTCGCTAACTGGAACCCTCCCATATGACTCTTTCGCATAATAATGCGCATTTTCTATAAAATGACTTTTGTATTTGTTTCCGAATTTTTGAGTGAGTTGATACTCTCTACCCAAATCAAATGCAAATGGTGCACTTTTTCCATTGTCGGGGTTTGCTGGGTTTTCATGGGACCCATTTATGTCTACTCCGTAAGATAAAGATCTTGAGATTAGTTCTTGCTGTGGTAGATATACTTGTGCTTCAATCATATGCTTCTTGCGCGAAAAGACTCTTGGGGTTCTGACTAAACAGTTGCGGCACAGCGAGGGAATCTCACCCTACTTCACCCGAAAATCACCTTCTTTTCCAAATTACTTCGGAAATATGCTCATTGTGGTTTGCAAATCTACTCATGGTAAATAAAAGGTCTGACAAACGGTTGATATATTGCAAAACGTTCTCATTAATCTTTGCTTTTCTTGACAGGGCAACGATATTTCTCTCTGCTCGACGGCTCACAGTGCGCGCAAGTTGTAATTGGGCTCCTGCTTCTCCTCCGCCAGGAAGTATAAAATTTGAAAGTTCAGGAATTTGCCCTGTCATCTCATCAATGTAATTTTCAAAAACAACCGTTCTTTGAGGTAGAAGTTCGATTAAATTGGCGTTTGCCGGATTTGATAGATACGAACCAATAGAGAACAGGTCATCTTGGATTTGATTTATTATTTCTCCTAAATATTTTGAGTACCCTTTTTTTATAGGCATAAGTTTCGCACTAACTACTCCAAGGACAGCATTTAACTCATCAACTGACCCGTATGCCTCAACTCTTTCTGAATTTTTCCAGACTTTTACTCCGCTTCCTAAAGAGGTTTTTCCCTTGTCTCCTTTTTTTGTATATATCGGCATAAAAAAACCTCCTGTTCGAGGAGGTTACAAAATTAACATTGTTTCCTGCTCGGGACTTTTCGTTTTCTGGCTTTAACAGTTGCGGCACAGCCACGGACTCTCACCGTGATTTCCTAATTAAATTTTATTAAAATCCTGGACCTGTTGCAGTTCCAGAAGCTAAACTATTAAAACTTGTAATCGTTCCGAGATTAATTCTTTTAGGTAGATCGTCGGATAATTCGCAATAAAGAGGTTTTTCATTTAATGATTCGCACCATCTAACATAAGATACATACTGTTTAACAATTTTAGGTGGTTCGTTATCAATAATCATATTTAACATTCAGCATGACCGCAAGCGTAAGCAAAGCTTGTGCCTTCGTCCTCACCGATTTAACACTCGGCGTGGCCGCAGGCATAGCATTTAGCGCAACCTTCTTCGTGAACGAAGGCTGCTGCTCCGCATTCGGGACACAGATCTGCATTTGCGTGTGACTGGGGGGCGGCACTAACCATTGGCAATGGTGCTTGTACTGCAACAACCGGTGCTTCTATTTTTGGTGTTTGTACTGGTGTTGCCGTAACATCGGTCTTTAAAGCATCTGCCATAACATTTTTCATGACAACCTTATCAGCAACGTGTCCATTAACCCTAAATTCAAAATGCTCGGCAAGAACCTTTGCAACTGCGTCTGGAAGAGAACGAACTCTATTTGGTCCAAATCCAACAGACCTTCCTCCACCAATACCAGTCAACTGGTCAATCATTTCTCTTATTCTTTCTCGTGGCTCGACAGGAGATTGCATTCGAAGAACCATAGACATGATGCGACCCAATGCCTCAGACATGGCCATAACGTCACTACCCGATTTACCAGAATTGATAAATAATTCAAATGGCTTTCCTTCACTATCGTGATTGATGGTTATAAAAGTGTTACCAAGTGGGGTTTGTGTCTCGTGCGTCACGCCAGAAAGTGCCAATGGTCTTTTTCTGATTGGCATAGCTTGTGCTGCCTTTACTTCCTCTTCTTTTTTCTTATCATCAACCCTCTCCAATACTCCTTGTCGTGATCCATCTCTCATGTATGTAACTCCCTTAAGTCCCATGTCATACGCCATCATGTAAAGGTTTTTGACGTCATCAATCGTGTGAGAATTTGGAGCATTTACGGTCTTTGAGATTGATGAATCGATATATTCTTGGGCAACAGCCTGAACTTTAGCGTGCTCAAGTGGCGTCAGATCATTTGCGCTCACAAAATAACCTGGTTTGTCTGCCTCAGGATGAGCCTTTTTCCATTCTTCAAACAGTGGATGGTATACAATTTCCTCCCCACCGCGCCATCGTCTTAGAAATGAGAATTCGTATACAGGCTCGACCCCTGATGAAACACCGGAAACGAGTGACGTTGTGCCCGTTGGTGCAATTGTCAAAAGGACTGCATTTCTGATACCTTTTTGAGCTATCTCTTCTCTAATTTTTTTAGGAAGGGCCTTGATGTGATACCCCTCCAGATATTTCTCTTTGTCAAATTTAGGGAATGATCCTTTTTCTTTTGCGATATCTGTTGACGCCTCATAAGCGTTATCTCGAAGAGTTTTGAATATCTTTTCTATCACTGGAATTGAATCTTCAGAACCGTATGCCAATTGCATCTTGATCAATGCATCTCCAAGTCCCATAATCCCAAGACCGGTACGTCTGATTTCTTTTGCGCATTTCTCATTCTCTTTAAAGAAGTAATACGTTTGATCGATAACATTATCTAAAAGCCTCATGGCAACTTTTGCGTCACGTCCAAATGATTCAAAGTCAAACCATCCTGCTTTTTCAGTACTTAAATCTGCATCTTTAACGTATGCAGAAAGATTCATAGCTCCTAAATTACAGACCGCCCATGCACCTAAAGGTTGTTCTCCGCAAGGATTTGTTGCGATAAGTTTTTCGAAATACCACGTGTTTGATCTTCTGTTTGATCTCTCCATGAAGTGAAGCCCTGGTTCTGCGCTTTTCCAAGCTGCTGTACAGATAAGATCCCAAATATATCGGGCCTTTACGGTTTTGTGGACATTTACTTTTTTACCCAATGCTCTCCAGGTTTCTATTTCCCCATCCCATTTTGCGTCATACTCCGGATCATCAATATCTGGATAGACTAGATCCCAATCCCCATCTGCCTTTACGGCCTCCATAAATTTATCAGACACACAGACCGAAAGATTTGCACCATTGATTTTTGATAGATCCTCTTTAACGGTTATGAATTCCTCTATATCTGGATGCCAATCCCAAAGCATGAGCATCGTGGCTCCTCGTCTAGATCCTCCCTGTTGAACTACATCGTGCGTCGCGTAGGAGAAAAGTCCAGCCCAGGTAACTGGACCTGATGATGTTCCATTTACCTTTTTAACACGCGCTCCCCGTGGACGAAGAGAAGAAAGATTGAGTCCTACTCCTCCTGCGCGAGATTGGATCTCAACAAGTTGCTTTAAGCTTTCTAAAATTCCGTCACGAGAGTCTTTAGGAGAAGGGATAACAAAACAATTAAAATACGTTACTTGGTAGTTGGTACCAGCCCCTGACAATATGCGCCCTGCAGGAACGAATTTGAATTCATCCATAACCCGGTAGAATTCACCTTCCCAGTATTTTTGGTCTTTCTTTTTTTCGTTTTGGGAAATTCCCCATGCTACTCTTTTCCACATCTGTTCTGGAGTACTTTCAAGGAGGGATCCATCTTTATCACGAAGTGCGTATCGGTCAAGAAATACTTTTTGTCGAATTCCTGTTAGTTCCATATTTATTTCAAAAGTTTCTTTACTTCTCTTTCAAAGTCTTCTATATCAACAAAGTGTTGAAAAACGCTGGCAAATCTAATATATGCAATCTTATCTAGCTTTTTGAGTCGAGCCGCAACCAATCTTCCGATTGTTTTACTGTCTACCTCTACACTATCTGCTCCCAACAATTCTTTTTCTACCTCATCAACTATTTGATTGACCTGCTCAAGGGTAACGGTAGTTTTTTCGACCGATTTTAAGACTCCTCCTCTTAATTTGTCTCTGTTGAACCTTTCACTCCTGTTGTCTTTTTTCTTGACAAGAAGCATGATGTTTTCAACCCGCTCATATGTAGTAAATCTTTTTTTACATTTACCACACAATCTTCGTCGTCTTATATTGTTACCGTCCTCAGCAACTCTCGTTTCTGAGACTTCCGTATCATTTGAATCGCAATAGGGACAATGCATATTCTTTTTTTTCTAGCGTTTTTAATGTACTTACACTGATTAGTGTCTGTGAAAAGTCAGAACACAATATTTAGTGTCAGTAACTAATGTAAACCACTAGATTTATAGAGTCAACTATTAATAAATAGATCAAATTGTAGCAAAAAAAATGTTAGCTTCAATTTCTGTGAAAAGTCCGGTTAGGGAAAATTAGACAGTTCCTGTGGACAAAAAAATGTCTCAATTTAAAAAAAGCGCACTATCTTTGCTTCAATAAAATTTCTGCAGTTTTCTCGTGCTCAGCTATTCTTCTTTCTTGAAAATCAAATTGATCCCTCAAGTTTTTATCTATTGAGGGCTTCAAATCGTTTGCTATTTCAAGATGTTTTAGTGTTGCTGACTTAAATTGCTGCAGGAAAAGTTTTACATCGGGGCTCTTTGGATTCTGCTTCTTAACTACTTTAATTGCCACGAGTGCTTCATCAAGGTAATTATTACTCTTGCTGATTGTTGTGATGGCAAGTGCATCCTTATTCTTGGCCACTAAAAGCTTTCCTGAATACATTCTCTTCTCAGCAACTAAAAGACTGAATTGAGCTTTCTTTAGGGAGTCGTTGATGAGAAATTTGACGATTCCGTCTCTTATTACTTTCAATATATATAGTGGGTTGTCGGGAAGCATTCCGGGATAAGGCAACTCGTAATCTATTCTTTTAGGTGTTGTCTCTGAACTTTGGCTAGCTTGTGTATCAATACCAACAGGAGTCTCTGTTTCTACTACTGTTTCTTGAGCAAATGAAGTGTCTACTTTTACTATCAGTACAACTGCAAAAAACCCTAGAACAATAAGGAAAAACAGTCTTTTCATTTGTTCCCATATACTACTCTTGGGACCGTATCTTGTCAACCTCGAAAGGTTGATTTTTGTCACTTATTTGGCCATACTAAATTTATTCATGAAAAAAGCACTCTGCTCGTTGTTTTTCGCGATTGTCTTATTCAATATTTTTACACCTTCGTCTTTTGCCCAAATACCTCCGTCTCCTCAACCTACCCAGGCGGTCAAGACAGACTACCCTGAGCGCAGCGAACGGGCAAGCTCCGCTTATCCTATCAGGACCGATGCTGATGTACCTCAGGATTTTCACACCTATACTCAAAATGTCTTCATCGAAATATTGACGAGCATATCTTGTATGTTAACCGGGTACGATCCGTTAACTGTCAGTGGAAAGTGTCTAGGCATCAATACCGCCACCCACAAAATAGGCTATGTAGAGAGTCATGGAGGGGCTATTGGCATAGTCGGGAATATGATCAGCATGACATTTGATATTCCAGTATCTTCCTCTACTTATGCTAGAGATCTAGCTTCAAATTTCGGTATCTCAAAATCAAGTTACGCAGCAATAACTGATGGTGATGGGACCGATTCTAATAGTGGCAATGGATTTTCATTAGGTTACGGGTATACAGGACTTCAACCAATCCTTAATGTCTGGAAAATATTTAGAAATCTTGTATACCTATTCCTTGTCTTACTTTTTATCATAATAGGTCTTGGGATCATGTTTCGTCTCAATATTGACGCTAGGTCGGTCATGAGTATCCAAAACCAACTACCAAAAATAATAATTGGTATTATTTTGGTTACATTTTCGTACGCTATAGCCGGATTTATTGTGGACATGATGTATGTTTTGATGTATCTGGTCTACTACATCTTCACGCAACAAACGCTTGGACTGGATACTGGCGGACTAAATCCTGCATATCTTCAGGGTCAAAATCCATTGGGAGCCATTGGGGGTCTTGGTGGGGCAAGTGATATCGCATCTGGTGTTGCACGTCCCCTGGGACACATATTCTCGTCGTTATTTGACAACTCTTTTGGACATATGATAGCAACCATTGTCGGTGGAATTATCGGAGGAGGAGCCGGAGCAATTGGTGGACCAATTGGCATTGCTGTTGGTGCTGGAATTGGACTTATTGTCGGGGGTGTTGCAGGAAGCAAACTTCTTGGAGTCGTTGGTGGACTTATCGCATATATTGTCATAACAATTACCATCGTATGGGCCATGTTACGGCTCTGGTTCTTACTTCTTAGAAGCTATATCTTTTTTCTGATTGACGTCATTTTGGCGCCTTTTTGGATAGGACTCGGACTTATTCCGAAAGGTGGAGCCGGATTTAATTCGTGGTTTCGGGATGTCGTTGCCAACCTCGCTGTTTTTCCCGCTACTCTATTTATTCTTTTGCTTGGAAAAACGCTGGTTAATCAATTTGGCAACGCCTCATCAAAAACATCATTTGTCCCTCCTCTAGTCGGAAACCCTGGAGATGTAGCAAGTTTTGGACCAATTATCGGACTTGGAATAATTCTTCTCCTCCCAAGCGTTGTTACTATGGTAAGAGATACCCTTAAGGCTCCTGGATTTAAATACACTCAAGCAATAGGAGCATCTCTAGGTCAGGGTCAAAAGATTGCTGGACTTGTTGGGGGTAAAGCAAGAGGAGCTGTCTGGAAGAGCAATCATAGAACTGGAGAGCCTGAGGGATTGAAGAAGTGGTACATCGACAAATTCAACCACGCAACTCAAAACAGCAAGGTTACAAAAGGGTTTGGGGCTGCAAAAAACAAGATCACAAGAAATTTACCGGGAGGCATTGGGAGAAAACAAAGAACTATTCAAGCTCACAGAGAAATGGACCGCATCAGAGAACAAGGTGCTCAGACAGGATCTATAGTCGGTGCAAATTCGCAATATAGAGGGTCTACTGCAAACAATAGACCTGTTAGAGATTTGGGCAATGGTATGTTTGAGGTCCAAGGAACTCATGGAACCGTTCAGATGAGAGAGGAGGATGTTCCATGGGATAGAATGACACCAGAACAAGCAGAAGCAGCAAGGGTTGCACGTGCTGCCCAAGCTGTAAATACTCCAGTTACTCCTTCTCCTCGGGAAGCCGAAATTGAAAGGCGACTTGAGCAAAAAAAAGCTAGCGAGCCTGCTGGCTGGTGGGATAGTTTAAGTGACGCAGTAAAGGATCAAATCAAGCATGACATTGGAGAAGAATATGACCAAGAACAAACTCCCTAATCCTTAAGCTGCAAAATCAACAATTCCACTAAAGAACACTTTAAATAACTCTGGCAACATTTTTCCCATCTCAAGCCCTGATAATAAAGCTTCTTCTCTTACAAGTTTCCAATGTTGACACCCCGCAGTTTTTAAAATCCACTCGATGTCCTCGTGTGTAAAAAAGGATTCTCCTCCAGGAATTTCTTCGCCTGGATTATTAGGATCTTCTTTATAACTTTTTAAAGTCTTTAGTGAGTCAATAAAGTTGTGGACCATTGATGCATCCCACCGTTCTCCTGTACCAAAATATTGTCTGTGAGCTTTTAACTGAGCGGCAAGTCCGGCACGGCATACATTTTTAAATATGTGGTTCCTTCCTCTGTCGGTATTAAGGTATTCATTTACAGTAACATTCTCCGTGTTTACTGAAGTTCTTTTTCCATTCTCATCAAATTTATCAAATTTAATTTTTCCTTCATACCAGTCTTCGAGCAAAGGGTACATCACATTGTGCCCAAACATAGATTCTGCAACACTCATCTCTTCATATTGAGGCACTCCATCTTTCGTCCCCACAAACACCCTCTCTCTTGCTCCATAATTTATTGCGTTATTCGACTTGAATGCATAACGTCTGTTCTTTAAAAATTCGTCTTTCACTACTTTTTCAAAGTCTCCTCTACTGTATTGCAGTACTCCTAATGCATTTCGGGTAACCAGTTTACTAAATCCTAGATCCTCGGTCCCTAACATCGCATGCCAGATTTTAGCACCTCTTATCACTTGGTTTGATGCCCAGTCCTGCTGAGTCGTATCTGGAAATCGAAGCGTTGCCATGATTTCATCGCGCTGCTTTTGCAATTTATCTCTTTCTTCGGGATCTGTTGTTTTATACATCTGACGTTGTATCCTTACTATCTTATTGAACACTTCCTGTGCTGATTCATTACTTTCTGTGCGCAACGATAACCACATATCTGGTGCTACATTTTTTAGAATTGGGATGTCATATGGATTTCCAATAGGTCCCATTGTGTCTCCCCCCGATTGTCTTTCCCGATATTTTTGCGCATTCATTTTTGTCCACGCATCATACCCCCTATACCCCGTGTCTGCTCTTGCTGCTGCTCCATTCCACCTCTGCTCTACAAATGAATTGATCTCGACAAAATCAAGATTCACTCTTTTGACATTTCTTCTTGCGCTGATTGAGAAATTTTTCTTTTCATCTTTTGCCTCTTCTTTGTCTCTTTGTTTTTCTTCTTCACTTGGCGGATACCCAAGTCCGTTATCAAAATGCATTTCGTCTGCAACAGCTTGCTTTACTATCTCCCTTACCACCCTGATATTTGACTGGAGAGAAGTTGGAGAAACAAAGAAATTCATATACCCTACAAATCCTGCCTTATTTATTTTCCCTGTTTTATCAAAGATGACCGTTTTTTGCTTGGTTTTGGGATTTACAGTGTAGACCTCATCTTTGAAATAGAGATTTCCGTATGACGTCACGTCCTCCCAAATACCTTTATCTGTCAACATTCTGATTGCGTCCTCCCACCCTTTTCGAGTGAACATAGCATTGTCTTTTGCCAGCACTCCTTCAACTGCTGGCTTTTTCTTATCTACATCTGCATCGGATCCCTGCAACCTGTCTATGTCTGCAATGTTTCTATAAATGGAGTTTGCAAGCAGTATTCCATCTCCAACCTTTGTGTCTCTAACCTTCTCCTTTCCATTCTCATCATAACCCCTCACAAATCTATCAGCCATTGAATAGTAGTCTGCAGCATTTGTGCTATTTGTGTGCTCATTTTTGGCATTGAGAGCTGCAATTGCATCAAAAAGTTTCTCATCGCTGTTCATGACCTGTCTATAGGCAAGATCGTTATTGCGCCTCACTCCAAAAAGCCATGCCTCCAATACAACTTCGTTATAAAGGTCATCCATGATTTCACCGGTATTCGGATCTGAGAAGTACCGCTGTTTGTCGTATTTCATTTGAAGGATACTGACAGGACTATAAAGTGTACGGATAGCAACTTGTGTCAAAGGGCTCATGGGGTCGGTCGAATTATCGTTGTGAAGCTCAATCATCTTATTTCTCAGCCAAATGATAAAGCTGTCAGGCTGGAATTCTATTTCAGCTGCCTCTCCAGTATCAGGGTTTGCTTCCTTTATAATCTTAAATAACGGATATGTAGCGTCAGGCGCCCAAATACGAGCATCGTCTGTGACCATGATCCATTTGGCAAGATCAACAACACTTCTTGGCTCAGTCCGGAATAGATCTTCTGATAACCACCCCTCACTTACCCCTCGTTGAAATACATTATTTGCTGCTAGTCCTTTTTTCCTTAATTTTGCATCTATGTCTTTGTCGTCAAGCGAAGCATTCTCCGATTCGTCTTCTTTAGGCTCGGGTTTTGCTTCCTCAATCTCTGAAACAAGTCTTCTTGCTGCATTTACAAACTCCCGGGGATCACTTATATTTTCAAGACTATTCCACTCACGCTCAAATTTAGCTTGTGCGTCTACATCGAGCCCTTTGAATACTAATGCTCCTAGTGGACCGTCTTCAGACATCACGTTTGCCCTTAGTCTTCTAAAGTCATCCTCGTCCTCTTCTCCAGTAATGGCATTTATTCTAGCACTCACATTGTCTATTATTTCCTTAGCCTGATGGAGCTTGTCAGCACTAACCTCCACCTTCGGAACGTTCAGTCCTTTTTCTTTTACAGGTTGTGCTTCAATAATTTTTCTCTTTATGTCGTTTCTAAATAGGTCCAATTCTTCACGAGTGATTCTACCTTCAGAAAACACTCTTATTGCTTCCTGTTCAATTCCTGCTAAATACTGTGGGGTTACTTTTTTTTCGGTTCCTGCTATCTGCAGCGTTACACCCAATCTTTTAAGCTCTGGGTTGTCATATTTATCATAATCAAACAATTCAAATATCCCATCCCCTAGTCCTCCCCCACTAAGAGGAGGCGGCTCCTCTCCCCGTGCAATTGCCTGCTCTGCTCTCCTTCTCAAGGCAGGTGATATTTCTTGCCCTTTTTTTCTCATCGCCTCAAACCGTTCTTCCCATGCCTTTCCGGCTTTCACCACTTTAAGGTCTGTCATATTCTTTTCTGGGAACCGTTCTTTCTCCTCTTCCTCTTCTTTTTTCTTTGCTTCGGCAACATCTTGCTCAAGTTTTGCAACAATTGCTTTTATGTCTTCAGCAAGCCTAGGACTTTTTTGGGCGATTATTTCATCAAGTTTTTCAAGATACTGCTTATCATCAACTATCCCCTCTCCCAAAATTGCAACAATCATTTTCCCCATATCGCCAGAAAATGTTTCCTTCAACAACTCTGGCTTGTATTCATCTATGGATCGGGTTATGTTTTTAAATTTATTTGGATCTTTAACAATTTTATCTATCTGCTCATCAACCTTGTCCTCTTCTTTTTCCGATTTAAAAGGTAGGCCTGTCTCTGTTGCTCTTTTCTTCTCATCAGTTGTTAGCTCACGATTAAGCAGTGTTCCCCACACCTTAGTATTGGCTGTAGCCTCATCAGCTGTTATCTTTCTTTTTGCACGCTCTTTTGCAATATCGGTAATTTTTTTTGAAAGTTCTTTTATATCGTCTTGATCTTCTTCCATAGAATTCCTCCCCGCACTCTTCAGTGTACGGGGGTTCAAATTTTTTGTCAATTGAGCCTCAGAAAGGTAGTTAAAATACTCATTCATATGAGGCAATTGTAGGGGTTATTTGCATTTTTACCTTGATATTAAGCTCACAAAATCCTCACAAAGTGCTGCGCCTTCAAGGTATAATAGGTAGATATGCTCCCTTCAAAACACTTTGAATCGCTCTATCCACCAAAAACCCGGGAGAAAGAAATAGGGGAAATAATGACCTATATTCAAAAAGGGTTATCTGTCCAATTAATTGGTCTTCCTGGAAGCGGCAAGAATAATATCCTCAATCTTCTTTCCTATAATAAGGGGGTAAGAGTAAATGTTTTTGAAAATCTTGAGAGCAATATCCACTTTGTTTATTTTGATTGCTCCGAGCTAAAAGGACGGAATCTTTTAGACGTTACTAAATTTTTTCTTATCTCACTCTCTTACTCTCTCAATGAGCATGACATGAGTGAGGAGGCAGAAAAGATAAACATCCTCACAAAAGAGGCCCTAAAATTTCAGGATGAATTGATCTTGTTTCAAGCCCTCAAACAAAGCATCGACTATCTTTCAGAAGAAAAAAAACTGACAATAGTCTTTTCTTTTGATAGATTTCATGACTTTTTGCCCGATGTCACGACACAATTTTTTAACAACTTAAAAATTTTAAGAAACCGTGCAAAATATAGATTTTCCTGCATCTTCGGTCTCAACAGACCACTCGAGGATATGCTGGAACCTGTAATATTTTCTGATTTTTATGATTTTATTATCGGTAATTATGTTTATGTACGTCTTTACGATCCGGTCGGCATGGACTTTCGACTATCCTACCTTGAAAAAACAACTGGGAAAAAGGCAACAGTAAAAGAAAAAGAGGAATTGATCCGTCTCACCGGAGGTCATGGAAAACTGACAAGAGCATGCTACGAAGCGTATCTTTCGGAAGGAAAACATGAAAACAATGCGCTTTATCTTCTTAAAAAATCCCCAGTTCAAGGAGCTTTGTATGAGATATGGTTGAATTTTTTACCATTAGAGCAAATCTTTTTAAAGTCTTTTATTAAAGGGGCTACTGGTGAAATACCTTCTTTTTTGACAGATATTGGAATTATAAAAAATAACAAACTAGAAATCAGACTATTAGCAGATTTCATAAATACACTTTCTATTTCTACAACAGAAAAACTTGAAATTGACAGTGAACGCAATGAAATTTTAAAAGGGGGACAACCAATATCAGATCTCCTCTCTCCCTCAGAATTTAGACTACTATTATTTTTAATCCAAAATAAAGGAAGGATCTGCACAAAAGATGAAATAATAAATTCCACCTGGAAAGACACCAAAACACAAGAAGGGGTCACCGACCAAGCGTTGGACCAGATCATCTATCGTCTTAGAAAGAAAGTCGAGGCAGACCCTAACCACCCTCACTATATCCAGACCCTAAAGGGGCGCGGATATAAATTTGAAGATTAGCCAAAATTGCAAAGTGACCGAAATTTGGCTACGATAAATACACATGAAAAGAATATTTCTTCTTGCTCTTCTTGTTGGTCTTTTATATCTTTTTCTTCCACGACAATCCTACGCTGTAGATTATTACTATGCAGACAATGGAAAGTGTGTAAAAACAACTACTGAGCCAACAGCCACACATTGGCTGAAAGAGTCTGAGTGCATTGCTTCCCTAACCTCTGCCCCCTCAACAACCTACACGGGGGACAATGAATACAGCTATAAGATCAATGATCTCAACGTTTATCAACAACCGGAGCTTATTTCTGAGATGTATAAAAATCCGGCAACTCGAATTGATGGGAATACTCCCTCAGTCTGGGTTACATTTACGGGACTTGTTGGAGATAGAGCTTATTACGTTTGTGGGTCCAACAAACTATCTAAGTGTACTTTAGGAAACTCAGCTGAAATGAAGGCAGATAGTAATGGTGTGATAATAATGAACGTATGTGGAAATGGGACAGATAATATTAAGGGTACCCACGTAACTGCTTCAGGGAAAACTGATAGAGCTTCTGACAAAGCGAAAATAAAAGAAGAATGTAAAAAAGGGCGTGACTATTTTCATGAAGGAGAAACATATGCCATAACTGTTTTTGATGCTTATATTGAGGTGGACGGAAACACGAAGGTTGACATAAAAAATGCCAATCTTCCTTTTATAGATTTAGGGCTAGGCAACATCATCTCTGCACAATTTTTCGTTGCCCACTCCTATCCCATTGTCAGAATTTCATCAAGTGATGTTTTAAGGAGTGAGTTGAATGTAACCATGTGGGGAAGAAGACCTGGGGATGGGAACGACAATAACTATCAAGTAGTGCTTGAAGGAACGGACCACAAATATAAAAAAGAGAGATGTTTTCAACTGCCAAGCGCCCCATCTGGTGTCGACAATCTTACTGTTGGAGTCAACACCCAATGGGTACCTGCAAATAGTGAGCCACCACACCCGGATCATATCTTTGATGGGACAGGATTTAGTGTTATTAGAAGAGCAGAAGACATAGGACAGACAAAAACATTCGGAAGCTCCCAAGATAAAGCGAATGACAAAGAAAGAGGGCCGATAGGTAAGGGTCTTTTCCTTTTAAAGGTGAATGAAAGGGTTAGTGATAACCGTCCATTAAATTTTGCCGAGACTTGCGAGGGGGGACACACATTCATGCATATTTTCTTTAGAGTGGGTGATTCTCCAAAAGCAACAAATGGGATTGAAATCGTTAAGGTTATCTACGATCCGAATGACGCTGATGGGGAGGACATGCAAGATACTGCCCCTGCCCCACCCCCACCATGCGCAAAGGGAGCACTAGACAAAGACACTGGCATATGTACGGCATTTAACGTAGCGCTTCTTGGTAAGGTGCAATTAGAGCCGTTGCCCTTCATAAAAAGTGTCTATACGATAGTACTTTCAATTGCAGGTCTTGCAGCAGTAGTTATTATTATCCGCGCAGGTTACAAGCTGATGTACTCAAGGGGGGACAAAGAGATGATTGCTGATGCCAGGTCTCATATCACATCAGCTATTATTGGCCTTCTTTTTATCATTTTTGCCTATGTGATATTATCAATCATAGGAGTTGATATCCTAAAGATTCCAGGATTTAGTTAATATGCAAAAACTACTCTCTCTTAAAATTAACGGTGAAGAAATCCCCGCTCCAACCAATATTCCAACAGAAGGACTCTCGGGAACCGGAGGGAAAATAATCGGACTTGGACTGACTCTATTTCTTATTGTCGCAGTCCTTCTAGCTTTTGGGTTTTTGATATATGGAGGATACAACTGGATAATGTCTGAGGGCGACAAGACAAAAGTAGAAAGTGCAAGAAAGACAATCATTTTTGCAATCATAGGACTGATACTTTGCTTTTTGTCATTTTTCCTCGTAAACATTCTCGGTGCAATTCTTAACGTTAATTTTTTCAATTTGTCCCTCTAACTCTTGACAAGGGGATTTAAACCTGATAACAATTAATTACAGCATGAAAAAACTTTTCGCAATCACAGCATCCGCCACCTCACTACTCGCTTTTGCGACTCCTGCGTTTGCACAAATTAACAAAAGTCTTAACCCTTGTGACAACAACACAAATGACGCTCTTAAGGCAGCTTGTGCTGGTCAAGGTCTCAGCCTTGGATCAGTCCTTGGATTTGTCATAACAATCGCTTTTATTATCGCTGTCCTTGTCGCTCTCATGTTTCTTATCTGGGGAGGTATCAAATGGATTACCTCAGGCGGAGACAAAGGCGGCGTTGAAGCTGCTCGAAGTCAGATCATCGCTGCCATCATCGGTCTTATCATCGTATTTTTAGCATTTTTCATCCTCAACCTAGTGCTTGGCCTCTTCGGCCTTGACCTATTCCATCTTAAGCTCCCTACCCTTAACGGTACATAAATTATCTATGTGGAATCAATGTCTTGAGAACGGCGACGTTGCAACGCTTGCTTGTATTCCGATTGTCATCAAAAATCTGATAACTGCAGGTCTTGTCTTTTCGGGAATGGTTGCCCTCGTTCTTATCATCTATTCAGGAACAAGATACATAACATCTAGAGGTGATCCAACAAAAGTTGAGGGGGCTAAAAAAACTCTGACATATGCAGTATTGGGGCTTTTCGTCATCTTCCTCTCATTTTTTATCGTAAATCTCATCTCGCAGCTAACTGGAGTTGATCAAATAGCAAAACCTACTTTGTAGAAATTCTTAGTTAAAATAGTGGTCCACCAGGAATCCCAGCAGCATGTCCTATTCCTGCGTATGCACCGTAAGCAAGACCAGCACCAGCTGCTAAGAATGGTGCGCCGAAAAGAAGTGCTAGAAGACTTACCCCAGCCTTATAGGTATTTGGATTTTTCATAAGATTGCCAAGCATTTCTGATTTAGAACGCCCACCTCCGGGGAAAGCACCATTCTTTTGTAGTTGTTCCATTGCTTTACTTGCCTGATCGTTCTTTGCAAAAGCACCATCGAGTGCAGGCTGCCACCAGTCCGTACCCACAAATATGTTTATGTCTTCTTTTTTGAATTTATTTCCTGTTGACATGAAATCCCTCAAAATTCTTTCCCCTACCGTGGCGTTCATTTTCTTCATGAAGTCTGGATTATCGTACTGTTCTTTAAGTCTGGCCAGCTCTTCCTTATATTGTGGGGAGCCTTCCCCATATTGTGTCTTAATTTGATTGAGGTTCACTTCCATAAATCCTTTTACTATAGTTTCTGGACTTCCTGTCCTTACTAATGTTTGGTATGCTTCTTTATTTTTAGTTGCATCAACAACGAAAGTCTCTCTACCACCAAGTCTTTGCTGGCGCCTTCTTAGGCCCAAAAGGCCATCAGCAATAGCCTTCTCATCTCTACTAGCTGCGCTTTTGGCTTCTTTTTGAAGACTTTTTTCTTGCGCATTCTCGTATCTCTTTACTTCATCTTTTAGAAATCTTCTTCCAGCCTCTCTCACCATTCCTTTAACTTTATTTTTATGCTCCTCCTCCTGCGCCATCCGGAGAGCCTTCTTTTCATTTAATGCTCCTTCTGCAGTTTGATATCTAGCATCTATTATCCCAATTTCTCCCTCAAGTTTTGCTTGTTTTTCTTTTAATTCATTTCGAGTTTGCTCCACATCCGCTGCCTCCTTAGATAGCGCGGCAAGCTCATCTTGTTTTTGTTTTATGTCATCAAGGGCAGCTCTTTTTAAATCAATCTCTCCTTGAAGAGATGCGAGTTTACTGCTTATACCAATGTTTTCATTAAGCTCATCTTTAAAATGAGTTATTCTGGTTGGATTTGAGGGGTCTGCAAATTGAGGCGTTTTATCTTTGGAAAATTGCTGTGGAAGGTTCTTATTAATTTCAAGCTGCAGGGCAGAAATTTGAGCATTTAAAGTACTCGTATCTTTTGGCCAATTTGCAGAAGCCACTCTTAGGGAGTTCAATTTACCATACGTAATTCCTCCAGGACTCATGTCGTGATACTTTCTATCAACATTCCCAAAAACTCTCGTGTTTTCTACTATCTCCTTCTCTTTAGCATCTTTTTCGGCTTTAACTTTAGCAAATTCTTCCTGAGCCTTTGAGAGAACGTCTTCGAAAATTGCCCCATCCCCATCATATATTTCCCCAAAGTTCTCTCCCAATTTTTTTAAGAGATTTGGATCCCTCAACATTTCATCAAGGAGCGCATTTCTAGCATCATCAGCCCTAGTATTCCCATATGGACCGTATCCCTCCATAACCCCACGACTTAACGGCCATGATTTCATTGACTCTAATAATTCTGCTCGCAAAAAATCCCTTTTCGCATCTGCAGTCCACACAGTATCAGTTTTAAGACCATCGAACCCATCGTCAAGAAGTTCTCTTGATAGACCAGCAAACTTGTCAGCATCTTTCCTGTATTGCTCTGATCTTTCCCCTGGTACATAGTCTCTTTCTCCGGCATCAGCTCCAGCTCCACCTTTTCGTTTTGAACCCAAATTTTCATTATTTACCTGTCTTACTCTTGCTTCTGTTGGTGGCGGGTGAGGTACGAAGGATTCGGTAATTTTTTGTTCACTTATATTGTCTGCGCGTTGTTTTCGTATGCTCTCAATAGCATCCCATCTAGCTCTGTTCTCTGGCGACATAACCCCTCCAGGACGCCTATCTCTTCCAAGCATTGCCTCTGCAACTCTTTGTGGATGTTCCAATACTGTTGGTTCTGGCATATTAGTTGTTGGTTGCTGATTTGGCTAAAGCTAATGCATCATCTACTTTTCCGTGCTGAAGAAGGGCTAGTGCCCCTTCTGTTGCTTCTCCTTCAAACTTTTCTTGATTTTCACTCCTCTGCTCCTGCATCAATACATCTAAAAATGGCCACAGGTCGGAAAGGTCTTCGTATAATTTATTAACTTCAATTTCGGATTGTAATTTCTCAACTTTATCCAAAACGTATTCAGCAATCTCTGATGCTTCATACGCTTCTATCTCTTTTGACTCAAGCCCGAGGACGACTGCGTCTAGAATATGTTTGTAAATAGCATTAGCCTGCTCTTGTGCAAGGGCCATATGTAACAATAGTAATATTATTGGGCTCACTACGTCAACACCTAATTGTTTTCACACCAGCCTCAGGAAGCCCTCCATTTTGACCCAGTTTGAACCGCTTGCAGACAAAATTTTCACGTTATACTCTTGACTTAAGCGCGTCGTGTCGACGTGTTTGATTTTATTGTTGTTTTTATTATGGAAAATCATCCAATCCCTCAAGACGTAACCGGGTTCAAATTCAAATTAATAGGCAGTATTACCGTCAAGCAATTCCTCTATATCGTCGCTGGAGGGATACTTGCTGCAGTTTGTTTTATTTTGCCCATAACAGCTTTTATAAGAATTCCTCTTGCTGTAATTTTTGGAGGGCTTGGCACTGCAATTGCTTTTATTCCTATTGATGGACGCCCGATGGACGTGATGTTAAAAAACTTTTTAAAAGCGCTTCCTGCCGAAAATCAATATATCTTCAAAAAAAGAGGTGCTGAGGCTTTGATAACAGAATTTTTTACACCACAAACGGCAGTCGTCGTAAAACAAGAACAAGTAAAAACAGATGCTGATAAAGCACTTGAGGATAGACGGGCACTGTTATACAAAACCCTCAAACACTCAGACAAACCTGACGCAAAAGAACAAGAAGTATTAACTAATATAAATCAGTATCTTCATGAATCGACCCACTCTGCCTCTCCTCCACAACAAAATATTGACGCCATCCCTAGTCCGGTCGCTGCAGTGCAGATTGTTACCCCTCCAACAACAATTGAGAATGACAAGACCTTTGAATCGTTACAGATTGTGTCCCCACCCAAAGTGCGTCCCATTGAAACCCCAATAGCAAAACCTTCCCCTGTTATTCAAGAGGTTGAAAAACCAAATTTTGTTGCACCGCCCCAACCCATCCAACCACAACCGGTTACCCAACCAGAACCACAAGCCCCACGGGTTGACGCGACCCCTGAGGAGAATATTGTGACCACGCCTGCTACCCCCCTCCAAACTGTTGCTGCCGCTCCTGTTGCTCAAGGAGTTGCTCCTGATGAGAGCAAAAATGTCACCTCAGTCGTTCCGGAAACTAGCCTTCAGGCTGGATTTCCAAGTCTCCCTGATACCCCAAATATTGTTATGGGAATAATAAAAGACCCTCGTGGAAAAGTTATCCCAAACATCTTAGTTGAGATCATGAGTCAACAAGGAATTCCCGTCAGGGCTTTTAAAACAAATGCCTTGGGGCAATTTGCTGCCGCTACACCACTTCCTAATGGCGAATACAATGTGCTGTTAGAAGACCCGCGAAAACAGAATGAATTTGAGCAAATTCATATCTCGCTTACCGGCGACATATTCAATCCAATCGAAATAATCTCGACTGACCAACGGGAAAAATTGCGTCAAGAACTATTTGGTCAAACAAAAGCTGCCCAGCCGGTTGCCACGGCTTAATTATGTCCAAAAAAGATAAAATCCATTCAACAACACAAGACTTTACGGAAATAGTAGATATTGTCGAGGATTTTGTGCTTCTTAAGGGCAAAAATGCATGCGCGGTCCTTGAGGTCTCATCAGTTAACTTTTTCCTTCTCTCAGCAGACGAGCAAAATGCCCGGATATATGGATACATGTCCCTTATCAACTCGCTCTCTTTTGCCATACAAATCCTCATCGTCTCAAAAAGGGTTGATATGGGAAGCTATCTAAAACTTCTGGACACTAAGATAGACAACATACAGAATAATAAATTGAAAGAGCATTTGACAATGTACAGACAGTTCATTGACGAGTTGGTAAAAAATGAAGGGCTTTTAGATAAAAAAATATATGTCGTAATTCCCTATTCCTACCTTGAAGCAAGTATAGTCCCTGGAGGACAGACCGCAAAAACACAACCCAACAAAGCAGGCCCTTTTGCAGAACAGGCCAAAAATGCTCTTGCTTCGAAAAGAAGTGTTGTTGCTGCGCAGATAGAAAGGATGGGTCTTATGGCCCGCCCACTTTCTCACGAAGAACTCATAAAACTTTTCTATGAGATTCTCAACAACGACAGTATTACTGTAGATTTTGATTCGTCAGATGTAAAGAATGTAATCGTATAAATATGTTTGGAAAAAAGAAACAAGAACAACAACCTGTCATGCCGACAGCACCAGCCGGTGTAGCGCCTGCAACTGCCCCACAGGGAGCGCCCGTTGCTCCTCCTGCTACCACTACCCCAACTGCTTCCAAAAAGCCACCGATAAATGCCAAGACGAATGAGTCTCTCAAGCAAGGGTCTGTCAGCGTTGTTGATATCATTGCCCCTTCATCTGTCGAGGTGGATTTCAAACATATAAGGGTTGGTGAGACTTTCTATAGAACTTTTTTTGTCGTTGACTACCCCCGTCAAGTTTCTCCAAATTGGTTGTCTATATTGATCGATTATAAAGAGACCATGAATATATCTATGTTCATTTATCCCGTTGAATCAAAAGATGTCCTCTCAAACCTCAGGCGCAAGATTGCTGAGATGGAAGCAACGATTGAAACAGACACTGAGCAAGGGATAGAGCCTGACCCAAAAATACGCGCCTCACTAGAAGATGCTATTGCTCTTCGCGAAGAACTAGCCCGTGGGCTTGAAAGGTTCTATCAATTTGGACTATATGTAACCCTAGCGTCAAACGACATAGAAGATCTCAACCTCAGGTCAAAAGAGCTCATATCCCTCCTCTCTTCAAATCTTCTCGTCATAAAGCCGGCAACCCTTCAAATGGAAGACGGATTCAAAAGTACCCTTCCGATGGGCATAGACAAACTCTTTTCGACCAGGAATATGGACACGACATCTGTTGCCTCTACTTTTCCATTTACCTCATACGAACTGTCCCATCCAAATGGCATATTGTATGGCGTAAATACCCTCAACAACTCGCTTGTCATCGTCGACAGATTCTCTTTGGAGAATGCTAACTCTGTTGTTTTTGGTAAATCCGGGTCTGGAAAATCATTCCTGGTAAAGCTTGAGGTGCTTCGCCAGATGATGTTTGAAACAGAAGTTATGATAATTGACCCTGAAGATGAATACAGAACCCTTTGTGAGTCTTTGGGTGGGGAGTACATATCCTTCTCAAAGGATTCTGCTATAAAAATCAATCCATTTGCTCTACTCCCTGACGACCAATCAGAGGCACAGCTTGGAACTAAAATATTAAGTGTTCATGGGTTACTTAAGACCATGATGGGGGAAATGAGTGCAACCCAAGAGGCAATACTGGACCGCTCAATTGTTCTTGCCTACAAACAAAAAGGCATAACCCCAGACCCTGCCACATACAAATTAGAACCTCCGATTCTTGAAGACCTCTACAAAACGCTCCTTAACATGGAAGAGGCAGATGCCAAAGAGCTGGCTTTTAGACTTGAAAAATACGTCAAGGGTGGATTTTCAGGACTCTTTAACCACCAAACCAACTATGATGTCAAAAACCAACTCACGGTATTTTCTCTTCGACAACTTGAAGATGTCCTTCGCCCTATTGCGATGCATGTCATCCTTGATTTTATTTGGACAAGAGTCAGGACAAAAATGAAAAAAAGGCTTCTTATTGTTGACGAGGCTTGGTACATGATGAAATATCCGGATTCTGCTGCATTCCTGCAAGGGATCGCAAAAAGGTGCAGAAAGTATTATTTGGGACTAACCACTCTCACACAAGATATAGAAGACTTCCTCTCCTCAGACTACGGTAAGGCAATATTATCCTCCTCCTCCGTTCAAATTCTTCTAAAGCAGGGCTCGTCAGAGGTTGAGACCCTTGCAAAAACGCTCAATCTTTCAGAGGGAGAGAAGCAATATCTTTTGACCGCCCAGGTTGGAGAGGGGCTACTTTTTGCAGGGCAAAACCACGTAACGGCGCAGTTTGTAGCATCGCAATTCGAGTATGACCTTGTCACATCCAAACCACAAGACGCCATGGAGGCAGCAGCCAATCAACCTCCTCCACCTCCGCCCCCACCGGCTGCACCAGATCCTTTTGCAGCACCAGCTCCTACCCCCTCTTTCCCAAATCCAGTTGCTGCCCCGCAGCCCACTGAGATACCGACTTTTGCACCACCCCCGCCTCCTGTTGGTATGCCACAGTCATTTCCACAAACACAAGCACCCGTAGTAGCTCAAGGGCCTCTTGTTCCACCACCTGTGCCAGTCGCACAAGCGGCACCACAGCAACAACCACCGTTACCAAAGCCTCAAGGCACCTCTTAAAAGACTATGGCAAATGAAGCGGCTCTCAAACTTAACGGCCTAAATCAGGGGCAAAACACAAAGGAGGAAAAAAATTCTGAAGAAGGAGATGAACAAAATCGTCAGTCATCAGCAGGTCAAGCCTCAGGTGATGCAAAAAGTGCTGTAAATGCAGGAAAAAATGCCTTTAACACCGCTAAGAGAACCGCAGAA
The DNA here is from genome assembly GCA_964485575.1 of uncultured Gammaproteobacteria bacterium. Classification (GTDB taxonomy): domain Bacteria; phylum Patescibacteriota; class Microgenomatia; order Levybacterales; family GWA1-39-11; genus JAUSNA01. The sequence continues at coordinate 33,461 of CAZAJO010000013.1, forward strand.
GTTGCCCAAAAAACAGCACAGGTCGCTCAAAAGGCAGCACAAGCAGCGCGCGCAGCTGCCCTGCTCGCAAATCCGTGGGTTCTTGGCGCCATAGCAATTGCCATTGCCATACTTTTGATCTATCTTCTTTTTTTCCATAACGCCGATGTGGATGTCGACACAGATGTCATACAAAATCAAACAAACTCTACCTCTGGTACTCCAGGTGCCCCGGGAGCACCCCTTTCTGTTCCAGGAGTTACCATAACTCTAAAAGGACCCTCTACCTCTAAAAATGGAGAAGATATCGTGTATGAAGTCGTAGTCGCATACGATCCTGCAGTGGCAAAAGTACCTATAGAAAGTATAGTCCTTTATGACACTATCCCTATTGGCGCAACTTTTGTCGGAACAGACGGCGTTCAGGCAGCAGATTCTACTCCCTCTGTCGTGACCTGGTCCCTAAAGGATCCAACAAACCAAAAACTGTTTCATATAACACTACGGCCCACAGCTAGTGACACATATATCATAAACACGGTTAATGCAAGAATAGCCGCTGACGCTGGTGGAGGAACCTCAACGGATTCTGAGGAATTTCTTAACCTTTTCACAGGTCAGGGAAGAAATACTGCCTCCCTTGGTGGACGCAGCAACTTTATATCAACAATAATAGCCAACTCATCAGGATTATCATTGGCAGGCAAAGAGTCTTATTTGGGATCAATTTATGACGCCGGAATAAAATATAATGTTAATCCCCTTATAATTGCTGGGATTTGGGGAACTGAGTCAGGCTTTAATCCGTCTGCCACCTACCCGTTTGGCTGTCTTAATCCCGCGGACGCTGGCTTCACAGAGAATGTCACCTGCGCCGCTGGTAGCTTGAACCAACTTATGTCATCGTACGAGTCAAGAAGTGCGACAGGATCACTTGAAATACCATCAACAATTGGGAATACTTGTATCTATACTGATCCTTTCATTTATGCGTATGAGATGTACGCTCCAATTTGTCATGCGGAGGATGGTAACTGGGCCGCACGAGGAAATCTAATAAGTTTTTACAAGAAGTTCCAAGGAATATGACAAAAAACCCATTTTTCAAAAAAATAATATTTGCGCTTGGAGTCACAATAATGCTTCTTCTCTTAAGTGTGGCTTTTCTTTTCATCTCTTCTTTTAAAAAACCGTCTCCTACTCCTGTAGGGAAAAAGCCGGTAACCCAAGTCGATGTCACAACTACTCTTGTCGTCTCAACAGAACCACCGGTGACAAAACAATTAGAAGCAGGCTCTATCCAAACATTTACAGTCGAACTCGACCCTTCAGTAAACCTATCTCAAGTTAGATCAACGGTGGCCTCTTCCCCTCCCTCTGACGCTTCGGCAAAGTCTGTCGTTCCAACAACCATAGCCCAGCAGGGTCAAAAGATAACACTTACAACCTCTCTTCCTATTGAGCCAACAAGAACATATACCTTAACGCTCTTGTATAATGGCCAGACCATTCTGTCTCAGGCATATCTAAGCACCCCTCCCAAAATAACACCAGTTGCGTCCAACAACCCCACACTCTCAACCCATCTCCCATACGAAACGCTCAATTATATTCTTACGTACAGTAAAGAACGGAACTTATATGAGATGCACTTCAAATATGATCCGACCTCTTCTAAAGACATGACTACCCAATTTGAGGAAGCAAAAATAAATACAAACAATTTTATTACCGGCAAAGGAATAGACCTAAAAACAGTAACAATCGAATATTTGTTTAAATAATGAAATTACAAAAAACAATCATTGTCATCCTTTTGTTTGCCACGATCTTTGTTGAAAGGCTGTATGCTCAAAACACGGTAAGAACCAAAGTTGGAGAACCGCGAGGTGTTGAAGGAGGATGGCCCACAACAGGCAACATAACCCAAGGGCCGCTTGGAGCATATGATCATGGGCCCCTTCGTCTCAATGCTATCGATATCGGTGGAGGAAACAGTACCCCTCCAGTCTACAGTCCATATGACGGCACAGTTTCTGAGGTTCACGACTGTACTCTTGATGGCAATTGCTCGAGGGGCTGGGGAGGATATGGAAATTCGGTAATTGTAAAGCTGTCAGATGGAGGGTCTGCTCTTTTTGGACACCTTTCTGTAATTATGGTAACCTCTGGTCAGTCTATTTTTAAAGGAGATCAGGTTGGAATTATGGGTACAACTGGGGTTTCTACCGGCAACCACCTTCACTTTGAATTGCGAGGATTACCCCTTGCCCCACCCTACATTCCAGCAGACATAATACCAGCAAACTGTGACGTTCCAAGCATCGCGTGTAGCCCTACGAGTATTTAATTTATGGATATTGCGGATATACCTTTTAAAATAAAACTTTTGGTAGTTGGTCTCCTTGTTGGTTTTATCGCCCTCTTAATACTACTTACCATCAATCCAAAGGCTAAAACTGTAATCACAAACACAAACAACTCCCCCACTAAAGTTCCTGTCGTAATATCAAAAAATTCAAAAAGCACACTTCCAAGATCAGAAATACAAACCCCACCAGGATTTGAAGAAAGTGGGCTTGGAAGAATATCATTTAATATCGTAGGTTCCAGTCTTCCAAAAACCGCAACCCTCTATGACATTTCTCCCTCTAGCATTCCAACAGAGGTTATTGGAAAAATTAAATCTACTCTCGTTCCCTCTGGAATTGAAAAAAACATAGACACCCCAAAAGGGAAAGTTACTATAATCACAGACAATCTAAAAACGCTCACCATATACTCTTACGCCAGAACGATCACCTTTACAGACAATGCTCCTGTTGCCAAAGAGCCATCTCAACCCTTTGTAATAAGAGCAAGAAGCTTTATTGACTCTCTTAACCTTGATATTGATGATGCAGACCCTAAAATTGCCTACTTCTCAACCAGAACAAGCGACCTTACAAAAGTTGGTAGCTATAATGCGTCTGACATAGTAGATGTCTCTTTCCGCGAGGCGATGAACAATATTGTCGTTTACCACCAGTTCGGAAGTGATTCAAGAACTCACGTTTGGCTTACAAAAAACAATGGCGTTTCCAAATTTACATACCTTTACCCACCGACATACTCCCCCAGGACATCCATAAGTCTGCCAACCATAGAAGAGGGACAGGATATGGTCACAAAAAACATGGGTACACTAGTGTCTTTGGGGGATGAGTATCAACAGGCTCAAGTCGGAGACATAGAAAGCACCGTCTTCTCAAAGGTTTCTTTTGGATACTTCAGTGATAGCACAAATAAGGCCCTTTATCCTATTTTTGTGTTCTCGGGAAAATCTACGACTAAAGAGGGGTCCTATCCTATCACTGTTTACTTACCCGTTGATGGAATACACTAATCTACCTGAATAGGCATTATTACGTGTAAATAGTCTTTTTCTGCTACCTCAAAAACGGCTGGCTCAGCGGCTGAATTGAGCCGAAGTGTCACTTCAGGTTCTGACAATGATTTCAGTAGGTCCATAAGATATTTAATGTTAAAAGAGATCTTGTTGTCTTCCCCTTTCTTCTGACACTCAATAATAGTTTCTCCCTCTCCTACTCCTTGGGTTTTTGTCGAAAGTTTAATATTGTTCCCCTCTATCTCAAGGTTTGCGATATTGCTACTGTCACGGGCAAAAACTGACGCTATTTTTACGTTTTGCAACAACTCTTCTCTATTGAATACGACAACGGTCTTGGAATCTTTGGGTAAAACACCTTCATAATCAGGGAATTTTCCCTCAATCATCCGCCCAATTATCAAAGCCCCACCAACCTCAAAAACCACATGACTCTCCACCTTATTGAGATACATAACAATCTCCTCATCCTCCTTCAATGACATCACTTCGTTTATTATGCTAACGGAAATAATCAACCCTTCTTCGAGCTTTTTCTTCTTTGTTTTTGTTTTTTTAACAGACATCCTGTATCCATCTGTGGAAACGAAATTTACAGAGTCACTCTTACTGTCTACATATACCCCGGTGAGCTGTGGTCTTGTATCTTCTTGTGAAACAGAGAAGGTAAGATAGGAAAAAATATCCAAAAATTCTTGTCTCCCAAATCTGATAGCCTCTTCCCCTAATTCCTTAAAGAGTTGAGGAAACTCCTCGTAAGAAATAGTACTAAAGACTATCCTATTGTCCCGACAGGTAACTATTAACGTATCTTTTTCAAGAGTGATTGTTATCTTGTCTTTAGGTAGGGAGTTGATGGTCTCTAAAAACTCTTTACCCGGAACCGTTATGGCTCCTTCGCTTTCAATTTTTGCTGGAATCTTTATTTGGGTTCCCAACTCTAGATCTGTCGCTTTGATAAAAAACCCCTCGCTGTTTGCTAAAAGACACACATTTGAAAGTATTGGTATTTGGGAGTGAGAAGGAAGCACTTTGTTAATAAGAGGAAGATATTTTGTAAGGTTTTCTGGAAGAATAGTTACGTGCATAATATTAAATAGTAGCAGTAGTAGTATAGGTGGATAAGTGGACAAAAGCAATCGAGCGTGCGTGTAAAAATGTGAATAAGTATCTGACAACTTTGTGGATAAGTTGTGTAAAACAGCTTGCCTCAATTGCCTCTGTTGAAAAGATGAAGTTAGTCATAAGTTATAATGTATTTATCCACAAAAAACAGAATAAGTTATCCACATATTCTTTTAAGAAACGTTGGCCAGCTGGTCTCTGATTTGCGAAAGCGACTCTTTAAGGATTGGGTCGTTCTCTTGAAGTTGCTGAATCCTACCTACCCCGTGCATTATGGTTGTGTGGTCGCGTCCTCCAAGAAGGTTGCCTATATCAACAAGGGTTGTTTTTAGGTCCTCCTTTAATATGAACATGCAAAGGTGTCTTGCCCTCACCAAAGAAGCGTCTCTTTTTGACCCCTTCAGTTGGGTTGGCTTTATGTCGTAATAATCACACACCACTCTTATAACATCGTCAGGATGGATGGTTGGGCGTACATCCCTGATATTTCCAAGGCATTTGTCAATTAGTTGGGCGGTGATTTCTGTTGCCCCTGACATAGTAAGCATGGTATTGAGTTTTAAGAGAAACCCTTCAAGTGCCCTTGGCTCGATTATCTTTGCGGCTGCCCTCTGGGCAAGCTCCGAGGTGAGCATAAGTCCATGCTTCTGACTTTTTATAAGAAGTATTGCTGTTCTAAGCTCAAGGTCAGGGGACTCAATGTCAATTGTGAGCCCCGACTCAAACCTTGATGCGAGGCGCGCTTCTATTTTTTTGATTTCACTAGGAGGCCTGTCTGAGGAAAATATCACCTGGCTCTTGTTATCAACAAGAGTGTTAAATGTGTGGAAAAGCTCTTCCTGAACCTTTTCTTTTCCGCTCAAAAACTGTATATCATCTAGAAGCAAGAGGTCGATGTTTCGAAATCTTCGGCGAAGTTTTGAGGTGCTCTTTGTCTGTATAGCTTCGACCATTTCGTTAGTAAACTCTTCTGTTGAGAGATAGACGATTGTGGCATCATTGTTGTTATCAAAAACAGTATTGGCTATGGCGTGCAT
>CAZAJO010000014.1:0-8658 GCA_964485575.1 uncultured Gammaproteobacteria bacterium
GGGCGCGCTCACTGTAACGAGCGGTGGCGCGTCCATAACAGGAGGGATCAATAATAATGGTGGTGGTATTACAAATGTTGGATCATTGACAGGTATTTCATTTGCAACTGCCTCAGGTAGCATAACAGCATCCATCCTCAATGGAACAACTGCTTTGCAGCTAAATGGTGTAGATATCAATACAGCTGGAACTCTCGGTAACGTTGCATACAAGAATCAAAGCAATACCTTTACTCTTGGTCAGACAATTTCATCAGGCGGTCTTTCCTTAACTGGTGGACTTAACAACAACGCTGGAGGAATAACAAATTCAGGAAATATTTATGGGTCATCCTCATCACTTGCTGGTGCAACCGGAATGATAATAAGCTCAACAAATCAATCAGGTGCCGCTAATAAAGGAAAGATTGATATCGGTACCTATGCAACCTTTGATGAATACAATGAGTTTGTCGGTATAGGAACACAGACACCTACATCAAAACTTCATATAAGAAGTGCCGGTGGCTTAAATACAGGATTATTAACTGAATCTACCAGTTCTGGAGCATATGCAACAACAGATTGGGTTAATGATACTGGCACATTGGCTCAAATGCTTCTTGCTGGATCAGCATTCACAAATGGTGTGTTTGTTCCGAATTCTGCTTCATTTTATTCAAATGGAGCTGGTGGAACATTAATCGGATCTGACAATGCATCAGGTTCTGTTAAGTTCTTTACGGGTGGACACTTAGCAGGTAATGAAAGGTTAAGAATCGACCCATCAGGAAATGTATCTATTGGAACGACATCAGCTCTTGCAAAGCTTGATGTTGCAGGTAGCGCTTCAATTGGTGGAAATCTTACATTCTACTCAGGTCCAAATTCTATTCAAACAACCCAAAGACAGTCATTAACACTTGGCGGTTCAACAACAGGTAATGTACAAACAGCAAATGGAACGAATTTCCTAATTGGTCAAGGATCAGGAAAGGTCGGAATAGGTGGTAACTCATCGACATCTGATTATCTTGTTTCGTTAACTGCAGACACAACTCAAGATTGGTCAAGAGTATTTGATATCACTCAAGCTAATGATTCGAATGAGAACTCAACGGCATTTAATCTAACAAATACTCCAACCGGATTGACCGGAAGTAAGGATATTAGAAACGTAAGTCTTAGTCTTACACCTACAATTTCGATAGGCGGATTAAATGACTCCGCAATATATGGCATTAGTAATTCAATAAGTACAGCAAACATAACCCTTACTACTGGTAGTGATTCAATCTCGACATATGGTTATTCTACGAATCTTACATCAAGCCCAATCTTCAGCAGTAGCTCTGGAGGAGATGCATCAAACTTGTACGGAAATTACAATTCTATATCCGGATCACCAACATTGACTACAGTGTCATCTGGTTCTCAGTACAATAACTACGGTGTTTACAATGCGATAGTTGCCTCATCAGCGGGAGATGCGAATTTAGCTTCAAGCACTTACGGTGTCTACTCATTTGTCGGAGGCAATCTTACAACTACCGGAACAACTGCTCATTACGGAGAGTACATCCAGACAACTGGAACTGCGGATGACAATTATGGAATATATATAAATAGTGTTGCGTCGGGTACCAATAATTACGGAATTAACATTGGTACAATAGCTGCTGGCGCAACAAATTATTCGATATATTCAGGTGCCGCAGCGCAGTCATATTTGGCTTCAAACCTTGGACTTGGGACAGCAACTCCAATTGCTGAGCTTCATGTTACCCGCCCATTGTCACTTGGAGCTAATGGTAAAGCTTTGGCTATATTTGATCAGATAGAAAATCAAGATATTCTTGCTGCATCTTCGTCGGGTACAACCAAATTCAAGATTGCCAATAATGGTGACACATCTATTTACGGAGCCCTAAATGTTACAGGGCTTGGATCATTCACCAATAGCAGTGGTTTGACCGTAGGCGAAGATTTAGCAACCAACACTCCTGGTCAAATTAAATTTATCGGAGCTGGATCAAACAATTACTCTACTACTTTTGTCACTACAACCCAAACGCAGGACATAACCTACACTCTACCACCAGATGATGGTACAAACAATTATGTATTGGTAACAGATGGAAATGGAGGACTATCATGGCAGTCATCATCTGGTATTGGTGCTGGTACCATAACTGCTGTCGGAAATGTACTTGCAGGCACAGCTTTTACTGGATCTGATTCATCTGTCAACAAAGGAAACACTCTCGTATTTGAAGGATCAACAAGTACGGATAATGCAAATGATATAACCGTTACTTCAGTCGATCCTGCCGCATCTATAACTTACACACTGCCTGATATTGGAACTGCAGGGACATTTGCATTCTTGGAAGGAACCCAGACATTTACCGGTGCAAAGACATTTTCAGACCTTACAATTTCTGACACAAACATTCCATTAACCGGCGGAAACACCACTCTTGATGTGACAGGTGGAGCTCTTCGAACACTTACTTTGCTCAATTCTACGGGTGGTCAAGTAGCCAATTTTGACCTCTCTGACGGAGAACTTTTGACCAATGGAACATCAAGACTTACAAATGCCGGGGCTTTACAAAATATCACTGGTTATTCTCAGTCATCAGGTAACTTTGCTATCTCTGGAAGTGGAACTTTCTCAACAGGAACAGGAACTGTTACTATCAATGGTTCAACGACGCTCGCCTCAAACCTAGACTTCCTTATTTCATCAGGAAGCGGTACGGTTGCATTCAGAAATAGTGGAGGACTTACTCTTGGCTACGATCTATTCACGGGGACAAATAACGTTCCTGGCCAACTAACATTAACTGGGGCTGGAGATAATGCATTCTCAACTACTTTAGTTGCTGGTACTCAAACTCAAAATGTGACCTACACTCTTCCACCTGATGATGGAACAAATAACTATGTTCTGACAACAAATGGAAGTGGAGTTCTTTCGTGGCAATCAGCTTCAGGGGTTGGCGCAGGTACAATTACTGCAGTTGGAAATGTCCTTGCAGGCACTGCATTTACAGGATCTGACTCGTCTGCTGATAAAGGAAATACTTTGGTCTTTGAAGGATCAACAACTGTTGATGACGGAAATGATATAAGTCTAACTGCGGTCAATCCAGCAGCTTCAATCTCATATACCCTACCTGACATTGGAACAAATGGAACATTTGCATTCCTTGAAGGTTCTCAAACTTTCACCGGTGCTAAGACTTTCAGCACCACTCTCACTGCCTCAAACGGGTTAACTCTTACTACCGGTGCGTTGAATTTGACGGCAACCTCCGGTAGTTTGAGTCTTTCGGGTCTTGGTGCATCATCAATCAACACTGGGGGAAATGCTTTGACAATTACTTCCTCTAACTTCAATACAACTGCAACGGGAATTAACTCAACTGCAATTGGAGCAACTACCCCATCAACCGGAGCATTTACAACTTTGACAACCACATCAAATGCATCAATTGCTGGGAACTTAACTCTCTCTGGTGCGCCAAGAAGCATCCAAACAACTGCAAATAACACTCTGACAATTGGGGGAAATACGACCGGGAATATTATTCTTAAACCAAACAATGGGTCAGGTTTTGTTGGAATCGGAACAGACAGTCCAACAAGCACACTTGAAGTAAGGGATGGCGCTATAACTTTGTCTGAATCAACAAGAAATTCATTTGCTTCGATAGAGGCTATCGCTGGTGGGAGTAACGATACGGGAATTCTTGAATTTACTAGCCTTGGGGGAGATGGAAATTCTGATGAAGCCTTCAAGTTCCGACAAGGTGGATTTACAGTACTTACTATTTCGAAAACCGGTGGATTGTCAAATCTCAACGGTAGTTTGTCAATTAACGACAATTTATCAGTAGGAGGAGATTCATCAATATCTGGAACGTTGACATTTGATACAGTGGGTTCAATCCAAACAACCAATAATCAAACTTTGAATATAGGTGGAAACACAACAGGAAATATCATACTTAACAATCCAACGAGTGTGCTTGGTGCAAATACATTTACCGTAGGTACCGGACTCACAACATTAGGTGGAGCTCTTACCGTTGCTGGCACAACAACATTAAATGGCACAACTTCAGTTACCGGATCAAATACATTTACAGTAGGAACTGGCCTTACAACTCTTGGTGGACAATTGTTGTTCAATAATGTCGCAACAGACATTACTACCGGCACAAATGAAGACCTTACACTCTCACCAAATGGTTCAGGCAAGATTGTATTAAATACTCTCACAACAGTTCCAACATTGGGTACTAGTGGTACTACAAACCTTTGTAGAAATGCCTCAAATGAGATCTCTACTTGCGGTGCATCATCTGTGTCACTACAAGGTGCTTACAATGGAGGAAACACAATCGCAACGACAGACAATAGAAATATCGACATTACTCTGTCATCAAGTCTTGGTACATCAACTTCATTCGCACTCACAAACGCCGGTATTGCTCCAGCCTTTATCATCAATGACATAACAGCAGGATCAACCGGAAGTGCACTACTCGTTCAGTCTGGTGGAGTCACCAAGTTGATGATTGCAGAGACCGGAGATCTGACGACCGTTGGCAATATCGCAACAACTGGAACCGGGACTATAACAGCAGCAAATGGCCTTACGGTAAGTGGTGGTGGGGCATCAATCACTGGTGGCATCAACAATAATACAGGAGGTATCACTAACGCAGGAGCAATAACCGGTGCGACAAGCATCACTGCTTCAGGTACAATCCAAGGCGCGACTGTGAATGCAACCTCAGCACTTCAATTCAACGGTACAGACATTAATACAACCGGAACTCTTAGTAATGTCGCATATAAAGGACAGAATAATAACTTTACGGCAAGTCAGACTATTGCTGGAAGTCTGACCCTCTCAGGTTCTTCAACCGACATAACAACTATCAGCAATGAAGACCTTACTCTTACACCAAACGGATCCGGACAAATAGTTCTTAGCAATCTTACCCAAGTTCCAACATTGGGCACTAATGGAACCATTGGGTTATGTCGCAACGCCTCAAATCAGCTTGCATCATGTAACACAAATGTAAACAATGTTAATCTGCAACAGGCATACGATTCCGGTAACACAATTTCAGCAAATGACCTCCATGGCAACATAGACTTTACATTGGCAAACCTCAACTCAAGGCAATTTACGCTCACCAATGCCGGGACAGGATCAGCTGCATTGGTCATAAACGACACAAACGCATCAGTGCAGAATGCACTGCAAATCCAGTCAAGCGGTTCAGCTACGCTCACCATAAACGAAAATGGAAATCTAACGACAAGTGGTAATCTTACAACAACTGGTACTGGATCAATAACTTCAGCAAACGGTGTAACGGTAAGTGCCGGTGGTGCATCAATAACAGGAGGCATCAACAATAATAACGGTGGTGTCACAAACGCAGGTGCTATTTCCGGTGCTACCAACATTACAGCTAGTGGTACTGTTCAGACCGATGTTCTCAATGCAATAACGGCTATTCAGCTGAATGGACTAAACATAAATACGGCTGGTACCCTTTCAAATGTAGCTTATCTTAACCAAGCAAATACATTTACCGGCACAAATACTTTCTCAAATGCCAGTCCGATAATTCTTTCAAACACAAATCCTGTTATCACCCTTGGTGCTGCTGATGCTGCTGGAACTTTAACGGTTAAAGACTCTGCCGGTTCACCCAATACTCTTCTTACATTGGTTGACAATGGAACAGTTGCTACTCTCTCAACAGACACTGTCAATGCCTTGTCAGGCTTCCAACTTAACGGAACAAATATTAATACAACAGGTACTTTGTCAAACGTTGCATACAAAGGACAAAACAATAACTTCACTGTTGGTCAAACCATCGGTGGAGCATTAACAGTCACAACAGGTGGTGCATCAATTACTGGCGGAATTAACAATAATTCGGGTGGTATAACAAACACAGGTGCAATAGCAGGTGCTTCAACAATCAACGCAACAGGCACAGTAACCTTGTCTGCTGCAAACCCACTAGCACTCACAAATGCATCTCCAAGCATCACAATTGCAACTGCCGGAACTGATGGAGTGTTTACTATCAAGGATAACGAAGGGTCACCAAACACACTTCTGACTCTAACTGACAACGGAACAACAGCAACACTTTCTGCATCCTCTATAAATGGAACAACTGATATACAGACAAACGGAGTTAGAAGGATCGATGCAACTGGTAACTTAGTTAACATCGGGACGGTTGCATCAGGTGCAATAACGACAACCGGGACACTCACATTTAATGGGGTGTCAACTGACATCACCACTGGCACAAATGAAAATCTTACCCTATCTCCAAATGGGTCAGGTCAGATCGTATTAAGTTCATTGACACAAGTGTCGACTCTAGGAACACCTGGCACAACTATCCTTTGTAGAAACGGTTCAAACCAGATTTCAACATGTTCTGCTGCAGCATTCAATGAGTCATTGCAGCAGGCATATGATGCAGGAAACACAATTGCGACAACATTCCAAGGAAGAGATATCGCATTTACTCTATCTCCAAATCTTTCAACCGGATTTACGGTAGAAAACCAGGGTACAGGAAGTGCAGTAATCATTAATGACACTAATGGTTCAGCAACTAACATTTCACTTGATATCCAATCAGCAGGTGTTTCAAAACTTTCAATTAATGAGAACGGGGTTCTGACTACAAGTGGAAATATTTCAACATCAGGAACTGGAACGATAACATCAGCAAATGGACTAACTGTAAGCGCAGGTGGCGCTTCAATAACTGGAGGCATCAACAACAATAATGGAGGGATCACAAACACAGGAGCTATAGCTGGTGCAACAAATATTACGGCAAGTGGTACAGTTCAGACTGATGTTCTTAATGCCATAACTGCAATACAATTGAATGGAACAAATATTAATACAGCAGGCACTTTATCTAATGTTGCATACAAAAATCAATCAAATACATTTACGGCTGCGCAGACTATTTCGTCTGGTGGCTTATCAGTTACTGGTGGAATTGATAACAATTCAGGTGGTATCACAAATACAGGAGCAGTAAGTGGAGCTACTACAATTGCTGCTTCTGGTACAGTTACTCTCTCCGGCGCTTCACCACTTGTATTGACTAACGCTTCCCCGATCGTGACTCTTGCAACCACAGGTGTTGATGGGGTCTTGACAATTAAAGACGCAGAAGGTTCTCCAAATACCTTGCTTACTCTGACTGATGGCGGCACCGTCGGGAATTTATCAGTTTCAGGATCTGTAAATGCAGGTACTGCTCTACTATTGAATGGAACAAACATCAACGCGACCGGCACTCTTTCAAACGTCGCATACAAAGGACAGGACAATAACTTTACTGTAGGTCAGACCATCGGTGGAGCTTTGACAGTCACAACGGGTGGTGCTTCAATTACAGGAGGAATTAACAACAATAATGGTGGGATCACCAACACAGGTGCAATTGCAAGTGCAACAACAATAGATGCCTCAGGTACAGTTACTCTATCCTCTGCCTCACCTCTCACTTTATCTAACACAACACCAACTGTTACATTGGGTGCCGGAAATGCAAATGGGACTCTTTCAATTAAAGACTCTGCAGGTGTTCCAAACACATTGTTGACCCTTGTTGATAATGGAACTGCAGCAACTTTGACTGTAGCAACAGTTAGTGCAACAACAAGTCTATTTGTTAACGGTGCTGATATAAACACAGCAGGAACTCTTTCAAATGTTGCATATAGAAATCAAAACAACAACTTTACCGTTGGCCAGACTATTGGTGGAGCACTGTCAGTTACAACCGGTGGCGCTTCAATCACAGGTGGGATCAACAACAATAATGGAGGAATAACAAACACTGGTGCTATCTCAGGTGCAACAACAATTGGAGCATCAGGCACTGTTACTCTTTCTGCCGCAACACCATTAGCATTAACTAATGCGACACCAAATATTTCTCTTGCAACAGCTGGGGTTGATGGTGCACTCACAATTAAAGATGCAGAGGGATCTCCAAACACTCTCCTTACTCTTACAGATGCAGGGACGGTTGGCAACCTTTCAGTTACGGGAACTATAAATGCAGCAACTGCTCTTCAGGTCGGAGGGGTTGATATCAATACGACAGGAACTTTGTCTAATGTTGCATACAAAGGTCAGAACAATAACTTCACTGTCGGTCAAACTATCGGTGGAGCTTTGACAGTCACAACAGGTGGCGCATCAATAACAGGCGGAATTGATAATAACACTGGAGGAATAACGAATGCCGGTGCCATTTCTGGTGCAACCACAATCGGCGCATCAGGGACGGTCACACTCTCAAGCGGTTCGCCTTTGACCCTTTCAAATACAACACCAATTGTTACCTTGGGAGCTGCAAATGCTAATGGAACCTTGACGATAAAGGATTCTAACGGTTCTCCAAACACACTTTTGACATTGGTTGATAATGGTACTGTCGGAACGTTAACAGTAGCAACAATCAATGGATCTACTGCACTTCAGGTCGGAGGGGTTGATATCAATGCAACTGGAACTTTGTCTAACGTTGCGTACAAAGGTCAGAATAATAACTTCACTGTTGGACAAACAATTGCTGGTCTTTTGAC
>CAZAJO010000014.1:8687-38566 GCA_964485575.1 uncultured Gammaproteobacteria bacterium
TCATCTGGTGGCGCATCAATAACTGGTGGAATTGATAACAACGCGGGTGGCATTACAAACACCGGAGCAATCACTGGTGCAACCAGTATCACTGCATCAGGAACTGTTACAGGGGCAACTATCAATGGTACTTCAAATATCCAGACTAATGGTACGACAAGAATTGACGCATCAGGCAACCTGACAAATATTGGGACCGTAGCCTCAGGTGCAATTACGACTACCGGAACTTTGACCTTTAATGGAGTCGGTACTGACATTACAACAGGAACAAATGAAGACCTTACTCTCTCACCAAATGGAACCGGTGAGATCATCTTGTCATCCCTTGTTAGGATCCCAACGCTTGGAACTACAGGTACAACGCCATTATGTCGAAATGCGTCTAATCAAATCTCAGACTGTTCTGCTTCCTCTGGTACTTTGCAATCTGCATATGACAATGGTAATACCATTCTGACAACAACAGGTAGAAATATTGACTTTACTTTGGGGTCTGGTCTTGCTACGCAAACATCATTCACCCTTACCAACGCAGGTACTGCTCCAGCATTTATCATCAACGATACTGTTTCAGGATCCACAGGAAGCGCCCTTCTTGTCCAATCAGGAGGAAGCACAAAGCTTACAATAACAGAACTTGGAGCGGTTTCAACAACTGGCAACATCTCAACGACCGGCACTGGGATATTAAGTTCTGCTAATGGAATAACGATAAGTGCCGGTGGTGCAAATATAACCGGAGGTATCAATAATAATTCCGGTGGTATCACAAACACCGGAGCAATCGCTGGTGCTACAAGCATTACTGCTTCAGGAACTGTTCAAGGAGCAAATGTAAATGCAACATCAGCTCTTCAATTAGCAGGAACAGATATTAACACTACCGGCACTCTTTCAAATGTAGCTTATAAAGGACAAGACAATAACTTCACTGTCGGTCAGACTATTGGTGGGCTTCTGACAGTCACAACCGGTGGCGCTTCAATAACTGGTGGAATAGACAACAATACAGGTGGCATCACAAATACCGGAGCAATCGCTGGTGCTACAAGCATCACTGCTTCTGGAACAATCCAAGGTGCAACAATCAACGGAACAAGCGCTATCCAACTCAATGGAACAAGTATCAACACAACGGGAACCCTCACAAACGTTGCGTATAAGGGGCAGAACAATAACTTTACCACTGCTCAAACAATTGGTGGTTTACTTACTGTCAGTACAGGAGGTCTTACTGTTACTGCAGGAGGTGCTTCAATCAATGGTGGATTAAATAACAATTCAGGTGGAATAACAAATGCTGGAGCTATATCAGGAGCGACAAATATTACAGCTAGTGGCACTATCCAAGGTGCTAACGTTGATGCAACAACTGCAATTCAAACGTCAGGAACCGATAGAATTGACGCTTCAGGAAATCTAGTAAATATCGGAACCATAGCATCGGGTGCAATCACGACAACAGGAACTTTAACCTTTAATGGAGTTGGTACAGATATTACAACAGGAACAAATGAAGACCTTACTCTCTCACCAAATGGGACGGGGGCTATCGTCCTAAATACTGTCACAAAGGTTCCGACATTGGGATCAGCTGGTGCTACCACATTGTGCCGCAATGCTTCAAATGAAATCTCAACGTGTTCTGCTGTAGCTGGAACTTTACAGTCAGCATATGATACAGGAAATACAATAACGACCACGACCGGACGAAATATTGACTTTACTTTAGGTAACAGTCTTGCTACACAGACATCATTTACACTAACCAATGCAGGAACTGCTCCGGCATTTATCATCAATGATATCGTTGCCGGGTCAACGGGAAGCGCTATCCTTGTTAAGTCTGGTGGAGTTACGAAACTTTCGGTTGACGAACTTGGAAATCTAACTTCTAGTGGAAGTTTGGTAACAACAGGGACAGCTTCAATTTCAGCAGCAGGGACATTAACATCAAACGGATTCTTTACTGCCAATGCGGGTGCGAATATATCTGGTGGAATTAATAATAATAATGGTGGCATAACAAATGCCGGAACTATTGCAGGAGCTGTTGATATAACTGCCTCCGGCACTATAACTGGCGACACGGTAAATGCTGTAACTGGATTTACTTTGAATGGTACAAACATCAATGCAACCGGCACTCTAAGTAACGTCGCATACAAGGGTCAAAACAATAACTTTACTGTTGGCCAAACCATCGGTGGAGCTTTAACCGTTACAACAGGTGGCGCTTCAATAACAGGTGGAATCAACAATAATACCGGTGGCATTACAAATACCGGTGCTATCGCTGGTGCTACAAACATAACTGCGAGTGGTATCGTTACACTCTCCGGAGCAACTCCTCTGAGACTAACAAACGCTGCACCTGTTTTGACATTGGCAACAGCCGGAGTCGATGGAACTTTGACTCTTAATGATGGTGACTCTAACACATTATTAACTCTTACCGATAACGGTACTGCAGGTGACCTTTCTGTCACGGGATATGTCAATGGCGCTTCTCTTCAGGTTGGTGGTACTAACATCAACACAACAGGAACTCTCACAAACGTTGCTTATAAAGGTCAAAACAATAACTTTACTGTTGGTCAAACTATTGGTGGAGCATTAACTGTTACAACAGGTGGTGCGTCAATAACAGGTGGAATCAACAATAACAACGGGGGAATCTCAAACACAGGTGCTATTACTCAAGCAACAAATATCACAGCCTCAGGAACCATTCAGGGCGCAACCCTAAATGCGACATCTGCGCTTCAATTAAGTGGTGTTGATATCAATACGACTGGAACTTTGTCAAATGTCGCTTACAAAGGCCAGAATAATAACTTCACAACAGCTCAAAGCATCGCTGGCCTCTTAACAGTAAGTTCAGGTGGAGCAAATATTACCGGTGGAATCGACAATAATACCGGTGGGATAACCAATACAGGAGCAATCGCTGGTGCAACTACCATTGGTGCATCTGGAACTGTCACATTATCGGCTGCTTCCCCGCTTGCACTCACTAACTCAGCACCAAATGTGACTTTGGGAACAGGAAACTCTAACGCAACATTGACCATAAAAGATACAAATGGCTCACCAAATACACTTTTGACTTTAGTTGACAATGGAACCGATGCAACGCTTACGGTGGCAAATATAAACGCTACAGGCGCACTTCTCTATGGAGGTACTGATATTAATGCAACAGGAACTTTGTCAAACGTCGCGTACAAGGGTCAAAACAATAACTTCACCGTTGGTCAGACAATTGGTGGAGCATTATCAGTCACAACCGGTGGCGCATCGATTGTTGGTGGTATTGGTAACAACGGAGGAAATATAACGGATGCTGGATCTATCACAGGTATTTCATATGCAACTGCATCTGGCAGCATTACAGCAGGTACTTTAAATGCAGTAAGTGCTATCCAATTGAACGGAGCAAATATAAATACTGCCGGAACTCTTAATAATGTAGCTTATCTTAATGCTGCAAATGTGTTCTCAAATGCAAATCCGGTAACTTTCTCAAACAACACCCCAATTGTTACTCTTTCAACGATAGGCAACAATGGGACTTTGACTATCAAAGATGCAGAGGGTTCACCAAACACGCTATTGACCCTTGTTGATAATGGTACAAATGGAACATTAACCGTCGCAAATATCAACGCGACTGGTGCTTTGCAATACAATGGTACTGATATCAATGCAACAGGAACTCTAAGCAACGTCGCATACAAAGGTCAAAATAACAACTTCACCGTCGGTCAAACGGTTGCCGGAAATCTGACAGTATCTACGGGGGGAGCCACGATCTTTGGTGGAATCAATAATAATGGCAATGGCATTATAAATGCAGGCGCATTAAGTGGCGTTTCTACAATAAATGCAACCGGTACAGCGACACTTTCAAATGCAACTCCTCTTGTTCTTTCCAATGCATCCCCTGCTATTAGGCTTGCGACTGCAGGAACGAATGGGACACTAACAATTACTGACAGTGAAGGCTCACCAAATACACTTTTGACGTTAACAGATAATGGTAACGTTGGAACATTAACAGTAAACACAATAAATGCAACTTCAGCACTTCAAATCGGCGGTGTTGATATAAATACCGACGGAACCCTTACAAATGTTGCCTACAAAAATCAGAACAACAACTTTACGGTCGGTCAGACAATCGGAGGTCTATTGACGGTTTCATCAGGTGGAGCAAATATAACAGGGGGAATAGACAACAACACTGGAGGAATTACAAATACCGGTGCAATAACTGGTGCAACAAGTATCACAGCCTCTGGAACAATCCAGGGAGCAACACTTAACGGAACAAGTGCCATTCAACTCAATGGGACCAATATCAATACGACTGGTACACTCACAAACGTCGCATACAAAGGTCAAAACAACAATTTCACCGTCGGACAAACAATCGGAGGATTACTCACCGTAAGTACCGGTGGAGCAAATATAACCGGCGGAATAGACAACAATACTGGTGGGATTACAAACACTGGTGCCATTGCAGGTGCAACAACGATTGGTGCATCAGGTCTTGTAACTTTATCTAGTGCTTCACCACTAACACTTTCAAACACAAATCCAATAGTAACACTTGGAACAGGTAATGCAAATGGAACGCTTGCTATTAAAGATTCAGCAGGATCTCCAAACACTCTCTTGTCACTTGTTGATAATGGAACAGTCGGAACTCTTACCGTCAACACTATCAATGGAACTTCAGCTCTTCAAATCGGTGGTGCTGATATTAATGCTACAGGAACTCTCACAAACGTCGCATACAAAGGTCAAGACAATCTCTTTACAGTCGGTCAAACAATCGGTGGTTTACTCACGGTAAGTACCGGTGGAGCGAACATAACCGGCGGAATCGATAATAACAACGGTGGAATCATAAACACCGGGTCTCTCACCCAAATAACATACGCGACAGCTTCAGTTAGTATGACTGCCCCAATTATTAATGGGACAAGTCAGATTCAGTTCAATGGAACAAATATCAATACGACAGGCACCCTTACGAACGTAGCATACAGAGGACAAGATAATAACTTCACCACTGGTCAAACAATCTCAGGATCAATTACAACGTCAGGTGCATCAACTGATCTGACAACTGCATCAAATGAAGACCTGACTCTTCTTGCCAATGGAACTGGGGTTATCGTTCTTAACGACCTTGTACAAGTTCCTACTTTGGGAGCTGCTGGTGCTACCTCTTTGTGTCGCAACGCTTCAAACCAAATTGCTACTTGTTCTGCCGGAGCAGGAACACTGCAATCTGTTTATGACACAGGAAATACAATCACAACAACCGTTGGTAGAAATATCGACTTTACATTAGGAACCGGACTCTCAACCTCTTTGACATTAACAAACGATGGAACTGCAACTGCTTTTGTACTCAATGATACAAATGCAGCGACTAACACCACAATTGATATCCAATCAGGAGGAGTATCAAAATTGACTATCAACGAGAATGGTGTTCTATCAACAAGTGGAAACATCTCAACAACAGGCACAGGAACAATAACATCAGCTGGTGCCCTTACTGTATCCGGTGGTGGCGCATCCATTACCGGTGGGATCAATAACAACTCAGGTGGAATAACCAATACAGGAGCAATCGCCGGAGCTTCAACAATTGCTGCATCGGGAGCTGTTGCTTTGTCCGGTGCATCTCCTCTAACTCTATCCAACACGAACCCAATCGTTACCCTGGGTGCTGCAAATGCAAATGGCACGCTTACTATCAAGGATTCAAACGGAACTCCAAATACGTTGTTGACGCTTGTTGACAATGGATCAGTAGGTACACTATCAACAGACACGATTAATGCTCTCTCACAACTTCAAATTAATGGTACTGATATCAACGCAACAGGAACGCTCACAAATGTTGCATACAAAGGACAAGATAATCTCTTTACAACCGGTCAATCAATTGCAGGTCTTTTGACCGTTAGTACCGGTGGGGCAAATATAACCGGCGGAATTGACAATAATAATGGTGGAATTATAAATACCGGTTCACTTACTCAAATAACGTATGCTACAGCCTCAGTAAGTTTGACTGCTCCTATTATCAATGCAACAACCGCACTTCAGCTAAATGGAACAAGCATTAATACAACAGGAACCCTTTCAAACGTCGCATATAAAGGACAGAACAATAACTTTACCTCTGCACAAACCATTGCGGGGCTCTTAACGGTCAGCTCGGGAGGCGCTTCTATTAATGGAGGACTTAATAACAATAACGGTGGAATAACAAACACTGGAGCAATTGCAAGTGCTACTACCATCGGAGCATCAGGCACTGTTACCCTTTCAAGTGCATCACCATTGTCTTTGACTAATGCCTCGCCAAATATTTCCCTCGCAACAGCAGGTGTTGATGGAGTTCTCACAATCAAAGATGCTGAAGGATCACCAAATACCTTGTTAACTCTTACAGACAACGGTACCGAGGGCACTCTTAGCGTCGGAACAATCAATGCAACAGCTGCGCTGCAGGTTGGCGGAGCTGATATCAATACGACGGGAACCCTTTCAAACGTTGCATATAAGGGTCAGAACAATAACTTCACAACAGGCCAAACCATCGGTGGGTTACTCACGGTAAGTACCGGTGGAGCAAATATAACAGGAGGAATTGACAACAACACTGGTGGGATAACAAATACAGGAGCGATCTCTGGTGCAACAACAATTGCGGCCTCAAGCACAGTTACTCTTTCAGCCTCTTCACCGTTAACGTTCTCAAATACAACACCAATCATAACGCTTGGAGCAGCAAATGCTAATGGAACACTTACTATTAAGGACTCAGCCGGCTCTCCAAATACACTTTTGACTTTAGTTGATAATGGAACAACGGGCACTTTGACCGCTGCAATTATCAACGGTTCAACTGCTCTTCAAGTAGGTGGTGCAGACATCAATACAGCTGGAACTCTTACAAATGTCGCTTACAAGAACCAAACGAACAATTTCAGCGCTGCTCAAACAATCTCAAGTGGAGGATTAACAATAAGTGCCGGCGGAGCTTCAGTTACCGGTGGAATAAATAACAATAATGGCGGAATAACAAATGCAGGAGCTATCACTCAAATAACATATGCAACTGCATCATCAAGTCTTACTGCTCCAGTTGTAAATGCAACAACTGCTCTCCAGCTTAATGGAACTGATATAAATACTACAGGAACTCTTTCAAACGTTGCTTACAAGGGTCAAGACAATAACTTTACGACTGGTCAAACAATTGGAGGGTCTGTAACAATTTCAGGAGCTTCAACTGATATTACAACGGCTTCAAATGAAGACCTCACTCTTCTTGCTAATGGCTCTGGCGAAATTATTCTTAATGATCTTGTTCAAGTTCCTACACTTGGATCTTCTGGTACGACTATTGTCTGCCGCAATGGTTCAAATCAACTGTCTACCTGCGGAGCCGGCGCTTTCAACGTTTCACTACAGCAGGCATATGACACCGGTAACACCATCACTACAACTACTGGCAGAAATATTGACTATACTTTAGGTTCAAGCTTGGCATCTCAAACTTCATTCACACTCACAAATGGTGGTACCGGAAATGCATTTGTGATAAATGATATCGTCACTGGATCTACTGGAAGTGCTCTCCTTGTTCAGCAGAATGGAAGCACGAGACTAAGTATCTCAGAATTGGGTACACTATCAACATCAGGTAACATTTCAACAACCGGTACCGGTACAATAACATCAGCCGGTGCAATTACCGTAAGTGGCGGTGGAGCTTCTATAACAGGCGGTATAAATAACAACACAGGTGGAATAACAAATACAGGCGCAATCGCCGGTGCTTCAACTATTGATGCATCAGGAACAGTCACTTTAACTTCGGCTTCTCCGTTGACTCTGACAAATGCAGCTTCCACCCTGACTGTTGGCACAGCAGGAGTTGACAGTACACTTACATTTAAAGATGGCGATGCAAACAATCTGGCAGTTCTTACAGATAATGGCACATCCGGTAATCTATCTGTAACAGGAACGGTAAATGCGACTTCAGGATTACTGTTGAATGGGACAAATATCAACACAACTAACACCCTAACAAACGTTGCATATAAAGGTCAGAACAATAACTTCACTACAGCCCAAACCATCGGTGGCTTACTCACGGTAAGTACCGGTGGGGCAGCAATAACAGGTGGCATCAATAACAACTCGGGTGGTATAACAAACACCGGTGCTATTGCAGGTGCTTCTACCATCAATGCATCAGGTGTTGTTACTTTGTCAGGTGCTTCTCCATTAACCCTATCTAATGGAACTCCAAACATTACACTTGCCTCAACCGGAGTTAATGGAACGCTAACAATTAAAGATGCTGAGGGCTCACCAAATACTCTCCTTTCGTTAGTAGATAATGGTACTGTCGGTACGCTTACTGTTGACACGATAAATGCATTAACAAACCTTCAGATCAACGGTGTAAATGTCGATTTCTCAAACTATGCACTACTTAATGCAGCAAATGTATTTACTGCCCAACAGACGATTTCAACCGGAGGATTACTTATTCAAGCAGGTGGAGCTGACATCACAGGTGGAATCAACAACAATGCCGGCGGAATAACAAATGCTGGGTCAATTGCCGGAGCTACTAGCATAACAGCTTCAGGAACTATCCAAGGCGGAACACTTAACGGAACGACAGCGATTCAGTTGAATGGAACAAACATCAATACGACTGGAACTCTCAGCAACGTCGCATACAAAGGTCAGAACAATAACTTCTCAACAGCCCAGACTATCGGTGGACTTTTGACTGTCAGTTCTGGTGGTATAACCGTCTCAGCTGGTGGAGCAAATATATCAGGTGGAATTAATAACAATTCAGGTGGAATAACAAATACAGGCGCAATCGCCGGTGCTTCAACTATTGATGCATCAGGAACAGTCACTTTAACTTCGGCTTCTCCGTTGACTCTGACAAATGCAGCTTCCACCCTGACTGTTGGCACAGCAGGAGTTGACAGTGCACTAACATTTGCCGATGGGGACGCAAATACTCTTATGACACTTACTGACGCAGGTACCGTAGGTAATTTGTCAGTGACAGGTTCTGTAAATGCAACTACCTCGCTTCAGATCGGTGGAACAAGCATAAATACGACTGGAACTCTCTCAAATGTCGCATACAAAGGCCAGAATAATAACTTCACTGCTGCGCAATCTATTGCAGGTCTATTGACTGTAAGTTCAGGAGGAGCTTCAATTACAGGTGGACTTAATAACAATACTGGAAATATTACTAACGCAGGATCCATTGCTGGAGCGACAACTATTAATGCTTCAGGAACAGTAACACTTTCAAATGCTTCCCCACTTATCTTGTCAGCTTCAACTGAAAATATTACCTTAGCAACAGCAGGTACAAATGGTGTTCTCACTATTAAAGATGCTGAGGGCTCACCAAATACTCTTCTCACTCTTACTGATAATGGTACGAATGGTACGCTTTCGGTAGCAACAATTAATGCTTCAACTGCTCTTCAAGTTGGTGGAGCTGACATTAACACAACAGGAACGCTTACTAATGTTGCATATAAAGGTCAGAATAATAACTTTAGTGTTGGCCAAACAATAGGAGGATTATTGACTGTTTCAACAGGTGGCCTTACTGTCAGTGCTGGTGGAGCCAACATAACAGGTGGTATCAATAACCAAACAGGAGGAATAACCAATGCAGGTGCGATTTCTGGAGCGACAACTATCGGAGCATCTGGGCTCGCAACACTCTCAAGCGCAACTCCACTTACATTGTCTAATGTCTCACCAATAATAACTCTTGCAACGGTTGGAAATAATGGGACATTAACTATAAATGATGCTGAAGGATCACCAAATACCTTGTTAACTCTTGTTGACAATGGAACTGATGGGACTCTGACAACCGGAAGTGTTAACGCTACTTCAGCGCTTCAGGTTGGTGGAACGAACATCAACACAACAGGAACGCTCACAAACGTTGCCTACAAAGGCCAAAACAATAACTTCACAACCGCTCAAACAATCGGTGGTCTTTTGACAGTATCAACTGGTGGATTAACGGTTAGCGCAGGTGGAGCAAATATCACAGGTGGAATTGACAACAACACAGGTGGAATTACAAATGCAGGTACGATTTCAGGTGCTACTGGAATAACCTCTTCAGGTAGCATCGTTCTTACAGGACTTGGTACAAGCGGAACATTGAGTAATCAAATTTGTATAGATGGTTCGAACAATTTGTATAAATGTGGAGGGTTGCAGACTTCATATGATCTTGGAAATACCATAACTACAACAACCGCTAGAAATATCGCATTTACACTTGCAGGAAGTCTTGGAACACCAACTTCATTTACAATCACAAACGCTGGAACTGCTACTGGTATCGTATATAACGACACAGCAGCAGGTACAACAGGTACTCCTTTCCAAATCCAGTCCGCTACTACACCAACGTTAACCATTTCTGAGCTTGGTGCAATTTCTCTCACAGGAGGAAGTTCAAATGCTCTGACAACTCTTACAGGTGGAGCTGATCTAAATATCCAGCCATTGGTTAATAGTACAATTTCAGGAACTGGTGGTGCTCTTGTCCTTCAGGCTGGAAATGAATCTGGTGCAACTTCAACTGGAGGATCAGTAACAATAGATGCAGGAACAGGAACAAATACAAACGGAAATGGAACACTTTCACTTGGAACAACAAACGCACAGTCAATAAGTATTGGTAGAACTGGCAAGACAACAACTAATAACGGTGCTCTTACATCTACTCAAACGCTTACTGCTTCAAATGGATTCACCCAAACAACTGGTGCACTTAGCCTAACTTCTACTTCAGGAAGCATCAACTCGACTGGACTGACAACCGCAACAATAACATCGGCTGGTACATTCGCTCTTAATGGAGGTCCTCTAAATCTCAATACAACATCTGGAAATACAGCAATCGGTAATAATTCATCAGGTGCATCTATAAGCTATACATCGGGTGCTAATGCAACTCAAACATTTACCTCATCAAATACGACGACAACCGGTGTAAATTCAGCTTTCTACTTCAATACGCCAAATCTAAATTCCGGAAATTCAATCTATGTTACATCTGCAGCGATCACAACAGGGAGCTTATTAACACTTGATACTGGAACAAATAACACCTTCTCATCAGGCACTGTAGAGTCGATTTCATCAACTTCACAGGGCGGTGCCGCAAGCGGCAATTCATTCCTTCTTGATCTTTCAAGATCGGGTACTAATTCAAATTCATCACACACAGCCTATGGCATAAGGTCTCAAGTGACAAATACTGGAACAACATCAAATAATATCGCCGGATACTTCTCAGCATCTGGTGCAACAAATAACTACGCATTTTTGGTTCCAACAGCAGGTGGAAATGTTGGTATCGGAACTTTAGCACCTACAGAAAAATTAGTAATCGGAGAAGGGCATAATTTTGGAGGGAACTTACCAGCTCCAGGAGCTCTCACATTCCAAACTGGTGCAGGATCTTTGACCGCCAACACCTATTACTACAAAGTAACAGCACTTGATGTCCTCGGAAATGAAACTGGTCCAAGTCCAGAAAACAGCCAGGCTGTAGGAGGAAGCTCTTCGATTAGAATCAACTGGACCGCTGTTCCTGGGGCATCTTCATACCGGGTTTACCGTGGCACTTCATCAAATGGTCAAAACACATACTTCTCCACAACAGCAAACACTTTGCTTGATACAGGTACGGGTGGAACGGGAGGATCAGTTCCTTCTGTTAACTCTGCATTTGCAACAAAGTTCCTTTCGACTGGCATGGGGTATATCTCAAATGCTCTTAGAGTGGGGCCAACAGCAACCACAGCAGCAGTCCTCTCTATTTCGGGTGGCATAGGGAATAACGGTGCCTTAGTTGTAAATCAAATAAATAACGGAGATATTATAAGTGCTTCGGCATCAGGAGTGACCAAATTCTCAGTATCAAATATCGGTAACCTTCTCTTTACAGGAGGTACTAATTCAATGACAACTCTTACATCCGCAGCTACAACTGCAAGAACTATTACTTTTCCTGATGCGACCGGAACAATTTGTATAAGCGGATCAACATGTGCTACGAGTGGAACGGTTGGTTACTTCCAAAGAGTTCTTGGTGCTTTGTCACCTGCAAATATTACTGATGACCTTTTGATTGGAGGCTCCAGTACTTCATCTGCAAGATTCTCGTTCGCAAATGCAATTGGAACAGGAACTCCTACATTAACAGTCGGTCGTGCATCATCAACAAATGGAATAATTTCATTTGGCTCATCTGGGGGAGGTACAAATCCTACTCTTTCATCTGATTCAAGTGGCAACGTCACTCTACAAGCCCCTTCTGGAACTACGATAATAGGAAGTGGAAATGGAACGATAAATATCGTGCCACAAAGCACAAATAGCGTATTTGTATCTCTTGCAGCAAGCGGAGCAACAGGGGATTTTCTTATTCAATCCAACGGTACAACATTTGCTGACTTTTTCGATTCAGGGTACTTCACATTGACTTCTCCTGCAACCCTAACAACCGGTACTATTCAGACGATTACCAAAACCGCAAGCTCATTGACCGGAAATCTTACGGGACTTGGAATTAATGTATCAGGTAATACTGCAGGAGCGAGCGAATCAGTGGGTGCAATTGATATTACCGGATTTACCGGCGGAGGAAATACAACTGTTAACTACGGACTCAATATTGGTACGATAACAGGATCCGGATCGAGTACAAATTACGGAATAAATATAAGCGGTGCAACCGGAGGATCAACAAACAATTTTGGACTGAGAATTCAGGGCGTTTCTGCCTCTGCAGTCAATTACGGATTATATGTTGACGCAGCAGCACAGAATTACTTTGCAGGTAGCGTTGGAATAGGCACAACTGCTCCGATTTTTAAACTTGACGTACAGGACTCTCAAGCTGCAACTGCCGCGGCAGAAATTTGGAATACCTCTGCCAATAATGTAGCTTGTGGTGCCGGAGGAGCGTGTCATACAGGACTTATTGTAAAGTTGGGTTCTGCTGGAAGCAGCACCAATCCAACTGCAAATGACTTCTTCATTAATTTCCTGCAAGGTAACGGAAGACGGAGAGGTTCAATATCAGGCAATGGTGCAACCGGTGTTACCTATAACACCTCCGGAGCTGATTATGCTGAGTACTTTAAGGTTGACCCAAGTGTCTTGCCGGTAAATTATACAGAGCAGGATAAAAACACAGTCTTTGCTACTGGAACCTTGGTTTGTCAGGGTCAGAATGGAATACTTCCTTGTGCGCTTGCGACAAATAAAAATGTGCTGGGTATTATCTCTGGAGCGCCAGCGTTCCAAGGAGGCGAGGAAGGACCCGACAAAGTAATTGTTGGGCTTTTGGGACAACTGCCACTCAATGTTTCAATTGAAAATGGATCAATCACCAACGGTGATCCTCTGACAACTTCCTCCGTTGCAGGAGTAGCTATGAAGGCAACTAAAGGCGGAATAATTGTCGGACATGCTCTTGAAGACTATTCAGGTGGAACCGTAGGACAAATTCAGGCATATGTCAGCTCCGGTCTTGCCGATCCGACCGAAGCTCTCTCACATCTTTCTGTTGGGCCATTAAATACTCTAACAACAGATAGCGATTTGAAGGTAAATGGACAAATTACGGCAACAACAGCTTCTATTGGTTCTGCTAGCCAATTTACAATTGATTCTATCGGTAATGCAACAACTTCCGGAAGCTTGAGCTTTGCTGCCGGAAAAATACTTTCTGAGAATAACAATTTAGTTAATCAACTTGCAGTTGACATAAATGGTAACAACAACCCAACGAAGTTTGCATGGAAAAATGCAGCAGGTCTTGAGATCATGGGACTTGATAGTAACGGCAATGCGACTATTTCAGGAACACTCACTACAAACATAGGGAATTATGATTTGGCTGAGGACTATCCGACCAAAGATACCACTTTAGAATCAGGAGATGTTGTCTCAATCGACACAAATAACGATTCTCATATCCAAAAATCTTCAAAGGCATATGATAACACCGTGTTGGGTATCTACTCTGAAAAACCTGGCTTTAGGCTTTCACAAATAGGAGATATAAATGGAGACAAAGCAGTACCCGTAGCTCTTTCAGGTCGAGTGCCGGTTAAGGTTAATAATGAGAACGGACCTATCAGAAGAGGAGATTACCTGACGTCATCTTCAGTCCAAGGAGTGGCGATGAAGGCTACAAAGCAAGGGCAAGTATTAGGAAAAGCTCTTGAGGATTTCAAGGGCACGACCGGTAAGATAATGACATTTGTAAATATAACATTTGCAGATCCTGGCAATGTTCTTTCAAGTCTTGGTAATAATAATGAAGCATTGTTGGCAACATCACATGTAAGTGCTCAGTCTATTGATCTACCTCAAAATCTTGCAATTAACGGACATGTGATAAATGGCTCTTTGGATACTGCTCTTTTCGCAATAAGTGACAGTATAAGTTCAAATAGTAACAGCATTTCATCTTTGCAGGAGAATGTATTGGGTCTTTCAACAAAAGCATCCACTTTTGACACAAGGCTTGGAAGTCTTGAGCAGCATACGTCTTCAATTTCCTCACAACTCGAAACGGCGTTTGCAATTACCGGTGCTTTGAATGATAAAGTTGCGACAACATCCGCTGGAATAGCAGAACTTAATAGAAAAATTGAAGAGCTTTTGGCACGTGTAAATGCTTCAACGAGCGCCTCTTCTACTGCTTCTCAGAGCGGAACAGCAACATCATCAAGTATTACATCAACGGGATCAAATTCAGCATCTTACGATGCAGTTGTGGCAAATCTTGGACTTACCTCTCCGGACAGCCTTATCTCATCACAGTCAGCTGTTATACCGTCAATTTATTCAACTTCAACAGCTCAGTTGACGGGTGATG
This sequence comes from uncultured Gammaproteobacteria bacterium, assembly GCA_964485575.1. GTDB lineage: Bacteria > Patescibacteriota > Microgenomatia > Levybacterales > GWA1-39-11 > JAUSNA01. The sequence continues at coordinate 23,713 of CAZAJO010000014.1, forward strand.
CTTCTGTCGGAACACTGTCTATTAATGATTCACTAAAATCATTCGGTCTTTCATATTTGGGCAATACGACAATTTCAGGAGACATTACGGTTTCCGGGCAGGCATTCTTGAATGACGCAAGTGTTTTGGGAGAGATTACGGTTGGAGGGGATTCACTTACAATCTCTTCAAACGCAATTAATGTAAAGGAAGACACTCTCTTTCTACAGAATACTCCACTTTCAGGTTCAATTAACATATTCAATGGAGCCGTAATAATTGAAAAGGATGGAACTTTCAAGACAATCGGAAATGTAGATGTTGAGGGGGATCTAAATATCGAAGGTGCCATTACAATTACTGCTACAGCAGGTGAAAATATTTCAGTCCGTGACGCTCTTTATATATCTGCGTCAGGGATCGTAAAGCGGGCAGATGCGACATTTGCCGACCGTTCAAATGTAGTTGGTTTTGCTGCCAATAGCGCTGCAAGGGGTAAGACCGTAACGGTGATAATTGGGGGCAAAGCAAAGGGTTTTAAAGGGCTCAAAGCAGGAAAAAGATATTTCCTTAAAGCTAATGGAGGGATTACATTAGACGCACCGCTTGATATTTTGAATGCAATCCCTGTCGGAATAGCATTCACTGAAAGTGAGCTTCTGGTTCAGCTTCAGAATTAAAATAGGTAAATAGTTGGACCTATGAAATAGGAAATTAGCATACACATCTTTACTGCTACAAGTAGATTTAAAACTACTGATTCTGTATTGTGCTTGAAGGATAATTGAATGGAAATTCAGAGAATAGAATGGGTTTTGTTACGATAGGATATTTTATTTCACAGCTCTCATTTTCGCCAAAAAAACTTATAGAAAGCATAACTCTGTCAAATCCATTACTATGTAATACGTCGAAGCCGTTTTGCTCACTAAAAACATTTTGAACTTTTGCAATGGGCTTAATCGCGTTACTTGTACTACCTAAAGACTCAAAATTAGCAGCTTTGCTGTCATCCCCTCCATAACCCGTGTTAAGTGTCCAGGATGTAATAACGCAGGAAGGGTTTAAGCTTTGAGCAGAAGCAATATCTTTTTCCGAAATTGCAATATCATATCTTATATTTGTGTCTATGAGTAAACTATTTTTAGCTACAAAGATAGATTTATCATATGCAAATACTTTTTGTAATGTCGAAAAAAGAAGGAAAGCAACAAATATTAAAGTTAACAATCGTTGGATAATTTTCATTTACGAATTAATAATTGCATAAAGTCTTGCTATAATCAATTACACAATAGAACCTACCTTATTGTTGTGCTTCCTCTTATTTCGGAACCACTACGAATTGTAACGTCTGTTTGCACGGTTATGACTTGTGGATAGTTCCTATACGCATCAAGTTCTGAGCCATCTCCGTTTACAATCCGAAGACAGTAATGCCGAGATTGGGTATTATCAGTGTTGTCAACAAGCGACAAATCCCATAGCCCTGCTTGATTGTTGCCTATGGAAAGCTGATCATTTGTTATATTACCGGGACTTGGCCCATTAGGCCCATTAATGTTATCTTCATAGTAGCTTTGAAGTCTTGTTGTGTAGCCTCCGTCAGAAGGGTCGCTTCCTGTTGCGGAGATAATAGTTCCACTCCCCCCAGAGTCAGGATTTGTATAAAATGCTATGTCGGTACCATCTGCTGCAGTCCTCACAGGATCCCATTGGGTCACATCAAGACAAGTTGCCATTGATGCTGACATTGTGGCGTACTGTAAGATAAAATCACCAGACTGTAATCCAATAGTTGTGCCACTAGGAGAATCAATGTCTAATAGAAACCTGATTCTAAATGGGTAATTTGGATACCCTAGCTGCATAATAGTATTTACAGCTGCAAGTGCTGTTCCGGGCGTAATACTATTTGCGTTATCAAAAAATCGATAACTACCTTGTGATATAGAAATTGACGGATTAAAGACAGAAATTCCCATAGAACATCTTGTTCCGGCAGCCGACAAGGTGTCTGTATCATTGCTTGCTACCGCGGGGTTGTTAACTGCTTCTCCCCATGCACTATCCGCGCTCATATTGGCATCACTAAATCCGTTAGTATAATTTTGGGTAAATCCAGTGGATCCTGCTCCTGCTATTGTAGCGTGACCACTAAAAGTTCTGCTTCCGGCTGATGAAACAAATCCGCTTACCAATAACGCATCCGGATTTGAAGGTGTTACGTTGTTTGTTGTTGCTGTAAATGGGCTTGAGTTGCAAGCCGTTGAGCTATTAGCTGTTGCTGCTTTATCGTGATATCCGGATGTACTATTCCCGGAAAATTCTAATATTTGGGCCGCTAGCGACCCGCTATTCGTAGTAAATGAGCAGGTTCCTGTGGTGTAGCCAGCTGTTGCAAGACGGTAAAAAAGTGAGATCCTCGGTGCTGCTGCCGTATACCTCCATGAACGTGTCCAGCCGGCTGGTGTATTTATAGTATTATTGGTATCTCTTGAACAAATAAGAACAAGCAAGTGGTTGGCAGTAGCACCTGTGCTAAGGGTTGCTGCAAGGCTTGTTCCGCTGGTTGCAGTGTTGTGGGCTTCTTGGATAAGACTAAAAAGTGAATCTGAGGCTATTTGCCACTCGCGGGATTCATTAAATTGTCCAATAGTAAAAGGACCAACTAGGTAAAATTCAGGAGATATTCGTGGGAAATGAATAGTATATGCAAGTGTATATGTTTGGCCTCGGGTCCAATTCACTTGCCATTCTATTGACTTGTATGGCTTACTGTCTTTTATGTATCCCCTATCCGAAATTTGTGAGATCTCAAAAGTCGATGGGACTATATCATATACTGTTCCTTTATAATCCTCATTTGCGGTAACTTTCAATTTAACAGGATAATCATATCTGGGATAGATACGCATTGGATACTGAACACGTTCTATGTCGTATGGAATATTATTAGACACCAAAAAAGATGAGTCCATGCCTCTTGTGCCCATTAGGGTCTCTGCTTCCATGTAGATTGTGTATTTTCCGTATTCCTGTGCCTTTGTTTTGGCTAGAAAATCCGGAATATTGGTAAAAGACCTGTCAGCGCATGTCTTACTTCCTGTTATAGTGTTATCATTTGTTGAAAATTTTTGTTGTTTGCCCGATGGGCTAGTTAACGTAAGATTAATTTTTGCAGTTCCATAAACGATAGTTTCCTCTTTTGCAATGCATTTTGTTATTCCATAGTCATCCAGAACCGCCATTCCCAACTCAACAGTCTCCCCTACCCTATAAATTCCTTTATTTGTGTTAATAGCCAATACTCCCCATGTAAAATCCTGCGTGATAGTCTCGTATTTTCCGGTGTAGGTTTTCACTTTCACATTGAGTCTATATAGTCCCGGCTTCAATTTGTTCTCTGTTTGGGGAGTAACAATTAGTTGCTTAGCTTTATCGTTATATTTTGTATCAATATTAAGCTTTGTGTCGCCTTTTGCGTTAAAGATTTCTCCCTTTACTAATGTTTCGCGCTCTGCAGCGTAAGCAGTCCACATATTTCTAAATTTATCATTAACAAGTTTAATCGCAAATTGGGGGAGTATTGATGCTGTTACGCTGATCGGTTTGTCACTTCCAGACTCTCCTATTACATACAATTGGGTTTTTTGTGGATTGAGGATGCGTACGGTTGCATTTGGAGCATGACTTACATAGTAGATAGCAATCCCTACCATTGCAACTAAAAAGAAAATAGAGGCTATTATAAGAATATTCTTTCTAAAGTTCATTGTTGGACAATAAATTGTGAATACTTATATTATAGCAGCTAATAACAATGCTGGATCAGGTGCGGCTTTATTACGTTTCTTTTTTTAGTTTTGTAATATCGTTCTCGAATTGTTATCTTTTAGCAGGGGTTGGGGTGAGAACTGGAATATTTGCGTTTGGATTCTTTTTAACCGCTGCTGGAGTTGCTGGATTTGGTGGATTATTGAGTCCATCAACATCAACTTCAGGTAGGTTTGCTCCGGCGCCAGCTGCTCCTTGAAGTCCAGTTGCTGTCTCCTCAGTTGCCTTGTCAGCAATCTTGTCAGTTAACTCTTTAACAAGTGCTGTTGCTATTTTGTAATCGTTGGTATTAGGATTTTTTGCAAGTAGTGTTACGGCTTGGTCAGCAACTAATTTTGCATTTTGTAAGTCCCCCTTGTCTCGAAGCGCGATTGCCAAGTTAAAATATGCATTAGCATTGTTTGGCTTTAAGTTTGCTGCGTCAGTGAAGAATCTGATAGCCAGGTCATAGTTCTTTGCTGTGTAGTATACTCCTCCAACATTCAATCTCAGATCAGGATTCAGGGGATCTCTTTGTATTGCTCTTCCGTATGCATCAAGAGAGAAAGTGAGTGCATTCTGTGCAACTCCACTAATGTTTCTATATATAGCAGCAAGAACGACCCAATTTCTTGACGAGAGAGGGCTCAGCGCGACGCTAATTCTTCCTTCATTAATAGCTTGTGAAAGAAGTGTTTGGATGGTTTTTTTGTCTTGATCTGTTAGAGAGCCCTTTGGATCCGTTGCTGTAGGTCCTTTTTTGATAGCCAATGCGTTTGCGAGTGCAAAATTGGTTTGGGCCATATCAACTCTGTAAAGATCTACGTATGGATTTAGAGTTTCCGCTTTTTGAAGCATTGTGTATGTTTGAGTTCCGCTTTTTGTAGCTTGTGAAAGAGCTTGACGGTGATAATAATCAGCCAAAATGATATTGTAAGAACTATAAAGCACATACCCTCCTGCAGCTAGAAATACTACGAATAATATAACCGGTAGGAGATCAAACTGTCTATCATCAGCCGTTGATGCTTTAAGTCCCATTGATATATTCATAACTTTCTCGCGGATACTCTTTTGCCCTACCATGAGAGCGGCAAAAATTACGATTGTTCCAACAAGTGTGACCAGTGTTGTCGAATGAATACCAAGAAGAATAATGGCAGCTACTCCACTTACTGCGAGTGAAGGTAATATGATTGGTGATGTGTCTGATTGCGAGTTAGAATGCATTGAGAAATACCGTCTACTACTACTAAGGACAACCAGTACAACAAGTCCCATTGAGAGAAGCCCAAGCAGTCCAAGTGTTCCCCAAATCTGAAGGAATTCATTGTGAGCAGAGTCAAAAGTAAAGTTCCAGTAGTCAAGAAGATTGAACTCTAATGGCTTGTAGCTTGAAAAATTAAATATGTATGTTGATGGACCCGTTCCAACCAAAGGTGCGTCCCGGAAAGCTGAGGCCGATATCTTCCATGAAACTGCAAATGGAAGCTGAATTTCCTTAGGAAAAGTAGCTTCGATCTGTTGAAGTTTGTTGCCAGGAAATGGAAGATACGCAAGAGCCAACGTAAGACCCACTACAACTATCGGAGTCAAAAACATAGGCAAAGCTTTTTTGTATTTGTTGGCTTTGTGAGGTTTTGCGACCAAAAAACACACGACAAAAACCAATCCTAGTGCAATATAAGAAGGTATAGAGCCTAGAAGTGCGATTGTTATTCCAAATAATATTGATAGACCCAGAGCCAATGGCATAGGCATATATTTATTTGGATTGACAAGTGAGAGAACTGGAAGCGGCATCAAGAGGATCAATAACGCAACAGTAGCAAATGATGAACCTGTTGGGGTGAAATTGATTGCCCGTGCAAAATCAATAGGAAGAAAAAGACCGAAGAAAGAAAGAACACTAACAAGAGCTACCACTCCTGCGCTTGCATAAAATACATAAAGAAGAGTTTTTAGCCGAGCTAGGCTTTTGATATTTGAGACAATGACAAAATAGAGCAAAATATATGTTGACCACGCTATGGCTGAGCCGTGAACTCTCGGGAAGTTTCCGTAAATAGCTTGGTATCGGGAAATACTGAAATAAGTGGAGACAATAACGGTTCCTAGTAATATAAGAAGTGGAATATCAAGAGGGGTACGGGTAATTTGTACTTTACCTTTCACGATCCATGAGAAAATCCAAAGTCCAATAAGTACAACAGTGCTTACGACGAGAAACGCCAGTTTTGGCATCTCATAAAATTCTGTTGTTTGATTAAAGAAAAGTACAGGTGTTAATCCAATAACTGCAAGGAGAAGAAAACTAATGGCGTTATCAATAAATGCTCCTAGTTGATTTTTCATAAGGGTTATTAACCATATAATCATAAATCGAAATAGTCGTCAAGTAGCAAAAACAGACGATGTTAACAGCGTATTCCGCTGTACCATCTTTTTAAATAGTACCCCTTTTTTGGATGGTTTTTAGCATTAAATTTCAACCGATTTTAGCTTTGAATTTGGTGGTTAGGATGGAGCATATCTCCTCGCGGAGAGGGGTAATGTCTTCGTTTGTGAGGTTTGCCATTCGGTTAAGATATGTGATGCGAAACGTCTTTTTAGTACCGTAAACATCAAGTAGCGACACGTCATGTACTAGGTCATTAACTTCTTTGATGGCTTTTACTATTTTTTGAAATCCATAGTGAGCAGGAATTTCCACTCTCACGTCCTCAATAATGGGTGGAAATTTTGAAGGTTCCTTGTAAACTTTCTTTGCAGAAGCAAAAGATAGTAAGGGTACTAAGTCAAGCTCAAATGATATCTCTTCCCCTACTTCGATGCTACCAACTGCTGTCTCTTTGACGGAGATTGTAGCACCGTCTATCCCGTCATCTTTTTTCTCAAATCCAAATTTTGTGATTCCAAGAACTTTAAACAACTGTTCTACAATCCCTTTGCCTTTCGTAAAAGTCGCATCCTGCCCTTTTACAAGACCTGCAACATGTAGCCTTTCGTCAGGAAGATCGGATTTTTTCTTAAGATATATGTTGGCAATTTCAAAAAGAAATTGAGTCTCACGTCTCTTGTTTTCTTTAGAAACTTGTAAAAGGCTTGGTATGAGGGTTCTTCGAAGGTACACATGGTCATTGGTAAGTGGGTTTTTTAGTTTGACTGCGTTTTCTACAGGTCCATCCAATAACTCCTCAGAAACCATGGAATAACTATACACTTCGTTAAATCCCCAAAACCGGAATGCCTCTTTAATCTTACCGATCCAATAGAATTCATTTTGGTCCTGGTGGTAATAATTTTGCTCGGAAAGTGCTGGAAGCGCATTTGGGATCTTGTGATATCCATAAACTCTAGCGATTTCTTCGATGATATCCTCTGGAATTGAGACATCAGCGACTCGAGACGTAGGAATAACTACATGAAATTCGTTCTTTTCCTTTCTAACATCAAACCCAAGATGTTTTAAGATTTTTGTACAAGTTTCATCGGGTACTTCAATGCCAATTACGCTTTTTATTTTTTCCCGACTCACTGTCACTGTTTTTTTAACAGGTTTATTTGGATAGATATCAATAATTGGTGAAATAACCTTGGCATTTGCATTCTGTTGCAATAATTCAATCCCACGAAGTAACGTCGGCAATGCAAGTTCCGGATCTACCCCTTTTTCATTGAGAACTGCGGCCTCTGTCCTGATACCTAGATTCATGGAAGATTTTCTGAGTAAATTTGGATTATTGTTATCAAGAAAAAGTACAACTCGCTGAGTTGAATCAGTTACAACGCTATTTGCAGTTCCCATTATTCCAAGTAAATCGATAATTCTTCCTGTTCCGTCATCAGCAACGATATCGTCCCCAGGCAACTCATACTCTTTTTCGTCAAGCGTTACAATTTTCTCCCCTTTTTTGGATTTCCGGATGATAAGTGTATGATTGGTTAGTCTATCGTAATCAAATACGTGCGATGGATGTCCTTTCTCACGCATAATATAATTTGTGACATCCACGACATTATTAATACTTCTAATTCCAGTTCTCTCAAGTCGTTTTGAAACAACTTCTGGTGAAGGTCCTAATTCTACATCCAATACTACGGCAAGGATTCTATTAACCAGTGTTTTATCATTTTGAATATTCAGCAAAGGACTTTTTGCAATAGTTTGTAAAGAAGAAAAGTTCTTGTTTGGTTTGAATACTGCAGTGTATCCCTGCTCTGGTAGAACTGCAGATGCTTCCCGAGCAATTCCCTCAACGCTCATAAGATCCGGTCTGTTAGTAGTTACTTCAATGTCAAAAACGACATCATCATCCACTTTCTCCATCCTCTCAATAGAAACGGATGTAAGACTCATTGCCGTTGCAAACTGTTTTGGCGTCGCGTTTGTTTCAAGATAATCTTTCAGCCAGCTATTTGGGATTAGTATGTTCATATTAAAATTGCTCTAGAAAATCCAAATCATTCGAATATAAAAGTCTAAGATCGTCGATTGAAATTCCTTCTTTCATCATAAGAACCCGCTCTACTCCCCATCCAAAAGCAAAACCGGTATATTTCGTTGGATCAATTTTCCCCGCTTTTAAGACATTTGGGTGTACCATACCACTGCCACCCATCTCCAACCACCCTTCTTTACAAAGGCGGCACCCTATTCCATTACAAACTCCGCACGTGATATCAATTTCAAAAGAAGGTTCTGTGAACTGGAAGTGATACGGACGGATTCTGAAAGTTCTGTTTTCTCCAAAGTAAGATTTTACAAAAAATTCCAAAACACCTTTTAGATGCGAGATGTTAATTCCTTCTCCAACGACGAGTCCTTCGAATTGGTGAAACATCTGAGTGTGTGAGACATCTGATTGTCTTCTATAGCACTTGGCAATATTAAGCATTTTTATCGGTAGTTTTCCCTTGAGCATTTCACGCACCTGTCCAGATGATGTATGTGGAGTAAGTAGAACTGGTCCCATTTTAGGATCAGGTTGCTGTTCAATAAAAAATGTTTCCCAGTCATCTCTTGCCGGGTGATTGTCAGGAAAATTTAAAGCTCCAAATGCATACCAATCAAATTCCACTTCAGGGTAGCGGACACGGGAAAATCCAATTTTCTCAAAAATAGAAGTAATCTCTTCAATAGCTTGTGTTACAAGGTGTAGCGATCCAACGGGTGGCTTTTCCCCAGGAAGTGTGACATCAATACTATCAAATGCTTTTCTGCCCTTCGGATTGCTTTTTGACAATGGTGTATTTTTAAATTCTTTCCTTTTATCATTTATCTGATCCTCCAAAATGTCTTTGATTTCATTGGCAAGTTTACCTATTTCTGCGCGTTCCTCAATATCAAGTCGAGGGATGTCGCGCATGGCAAGTGTGAGTTTGCCTTTCTTTCCAAGAAAATCTATGTAAATTTGCTCGATATCTCCTGCCTCCGCCTCAACCAATAGAGACATTGCCTCGTTTTTTATTTGTATAAGTGTATCTTGCATACTATTTATTACAAGCTATGACCATTGTGTCTGTATCTTTTAAGGTTCTAAGCTTGTGAATTTCACTAATTTCAAACCATTTTGCATCATTGGTTTCAGCGTCAAGCTCAGTATTAATTGTACCAGAAATAACGTGCGCCTTAAATCCATTTAAGGTATAAATCCACCTTCCATATTTACTATCTATTTTTGTATGAGTTTTTGAGTCAAGTTTTATCCTGAGTCCTGTTTCTTCGTAAGCTTCGCGAATACAAGCTTGTTCAATAGTTTCATTTTTCTCTATCCCACCTCCTGGTAGTTGCCAGCACATATGAACAGCCGTATTTTTTGGATCATAGCGTTGTGTAAGGAGAACTTGACCATCATTATTTATAATAACTGCAACAGCAACATCAATTGTTTTCATAGTCATAAAAAAAGCCTCCAATTGGAGGCTTACTGCGTGAAGATTTTTTTGGTGGAATTACTTTTTTCCGCCAAAGGCTTCCTTCACTACACTGGTAAACGCTTCACGATTGTCAGTAATAAGGTTCGCTAATATCTTTCGATCAAGTTCAATATTTGTGTCTTTTAATGCCTTTATAAATCTACTGTATGAATATCCTTCTTCTTTGACTGCTTCTCCGATTCTAGCAATCCAAAGACGACGAAAATCTCTCTTTTTTCTCTTTCGACCGTGATAAGCGTACTGATCAGCATGAAGAACAGCCTCTGTTGCAGTTTTTATAAGACGGGAACGTGTTCCACGATAACCTTTTGCAAGATCAAATATTTTGTTGTGTTTTCTTCGGGATACCATCCCGCGCTTAACTCTACTCATATCATGCTTCTCCTAATAACTGTTTAATTTTTTTGGCAAATCCAGCCTGTACAAATTTTTGCTCTTTTTGTGCTCTATTCGCTCTTTTCGATTTGTGGGTTCTTAAATGACTTCTCATCTGAGCACCACGAAGAACTTTGCCACTTTTGGTGACTTTAAATCGTCTTTTTACACTTCTTTTTGTTTTAAGTTTGTACATATATTTTTTTATTTATTGCGTGTAACCATCATGGTCATCTGTCTTCCTTCCATTTTCATTTCCCGTTCAATTTTTGCCAGTTCACCGAGTTTTTCGATAACCAACTGTAATTTCTGTCTTCCGATATCCTGGTGGCCCATCTGTCTTCCGGTAAATCTGACTGAGAATTTTACTTTATTCCCCTCTGTCAAAAATTCCTTTGCTCTATTGAGCTTGATATCAAGGTCGTGCTCACCTATGAATGGTCCAAATCTGATCTGTTTTGTTTCAGATCCTTTCGAGCCCTTCTTTTCTTCCTGTTTCTTTTTCTTCAGTTGGTAAAGGAATTTAGAATAATCTATAAGCTTTGCTACCGGCGGTTTGGCCAACGGTGCAACCTCAACTAGATCAATCCCTAATTCTTCAGCCTTAGCGAGGGCTTCTTTGATGGGCATGATCCCAACCATTTCACCCTGATCATTAAGGACTCTTACCTCGTGAGCTCGGATTTGGTAATTTTTCCGGTAAAAAACGTTTTGTGTAAATTTATTGTTTTGTCTCAATTTCTTTTTGAATTTGTGAAATAAACTCTTTGACCTCGAGTTGTCCGAGATCTTTACCTCCTCTTCCTCTTACCGTTACTATCAGTGAACCATCCTTACTCTTTTCTTCTTCCTGACCGCCTATTATACACATGTAGGGTACTTTTTGTAAAGTAGCCTCACGAATTTTGTTCCCAAGCGTATTATTTGAGTTATCTATTTCAACTCTAATATTGGCGTCCTGAAATGTTTTGAGAACCTCATTTGAATACTTTTCAAACTTATCAGAAACAGGTAGGATTGTGACCTGAAGAGGTGAAAGCCACATTGGAAAAGCACCAGCATAATGTTCAATCAAAAAAGCCATTACACGCTCAATTGCCCCTATTGAAGACCGGTGAATTACAATTGGTTGCTCTTGTTCTCCCTTTTCATTTACGTAGGTTAAATCAAACCTTTTTGGCATAACAAAGTCGTATTGGACGGTAAAAGCAGTGTCTTCCTTTCCATTAGTGTTTTGCATCTGAACATCAATTTTTGGTCCGTAAAATGCAGCTTCATTTGGTGCTTCAACAAAGTGAGAATTTCTCTTTTTAAGGACTGTCCTTAGTGTTTCTTCTGCCTTGTCCCAGGAAGCGTCGTCTTTGAAGTATTTTTTTGTGTCATTTCTATCTCCAAGAGAAAGTCTGTAATGATACTCTTTCCCTTGCTCTAATTTAAAGGTCGCAGCGATAAACTCAATAAGGTCCAATACTTTCTCAATCTCATCTTCTGCATTTTCTACTTGAGTTATGATGTGGGCGTCAGCAAGGCAAAATGTCCTTACCCGTTGAAGACCCATAAGTTCACCTGATTGTTCAAATCGATACAATTTCGCAAGTTCTGCTATTCTCATTGGCAATTCTCTATAGCTATGGGGGGAAGTAAGATACAGTTCAAAATGATGAGGGCAAGTCATAGGACGAAGCATAAATTCCTCGTCTTCTATTTGGATAGGTGCGTACATAGAATCTTTATAGTAGGGATAATGGCCAGATTTCTTGTAGAGTTCAAGTTTTGCGATATCTGGTGTATAGACGTGAAGATATCCACGTTTTAACTCTTCATCAACGATGAATCGTTCTAGTTCCCGTCTGATAAGAGAACCTTTTGGAGTAAAAAGAGGTAACCCTTTTCCAACCGTGTCAGAAAAAGTAAAAAGACCGAGCTCTTTTCCAAGTCTTTTGTGGTCATTTGCTGCTAGTTCGTCCATGAAAGTATTATAGCCGATTTAGCCTAAAAATGGAAAGGTGTGTTGCGAGAGGCAACATATTTTGCAATTTCTGTAACAAAATCTCCAATAATAGGTATAAAATTGACTTTTGAAGCCACAAGTACAGTTATTAGAAGTATTATTGAAGTACCAATCCAAACCCCAAATGACCATGAGAGTCCACCGAGAAAATTATCAAATATTATTTTCTTCTTACTTCTGTATACTTTTTCATTTCCTTCCATAGTACGATTATGATTCAAAACCTAAATCTATTGCAATAGTCTGCATCGCGCCAAGTACGATACCGATGTACTCTTTCAGAGGAAAACCCAGCTTTTCTTCGCAGGCTACAATCTGAGCCCTATCTACGGATTTTGCAAAATTTTGATCCTGCATTTTTCGAAGGACCATTTCGACTGTCACTGTGGACAAAAGCTTTTTCTTCTGCGAAAGAGCACAAATGACAACAAATCCTGTTAGTTCATCGCACGTATAAAGAGCCCAATCCATAGCTGTTTGGGGGACAACGCTTGTGTAAGAGTAATTGTGAGCCTTGATGGCATACATGACTTCTTTTGGAAGAACTGAACCTATTTTCTCCTCAAGATAAATGGTATGTCTTTCAGGAGTATTTCTGGTGATTTCATAGTCGGCATCATGTAAAAGCCCCGTCAGAGCCCAATCCTCTTCTTTTACATAGGCGTGAGTTTTTGCACCAAACACGCGGCAAATGGCTCTCATTGCTATTTCTACAGCCAAATGATGGTGAACCAGGGCGGGGGATTTTGTGTATACCTGTAGTGTTTGTAGAGCCTCGGGACGAGTCATACGTATAGTATTAAGTATTATGAATTAAGTATCAAGGGAGATTACAATCAGTATGTGACAGGGGTTGGGGTTGGGGTTAATATTCTAATGCCTTGATTTAGCATAACAAAACCATTTGTATTGGCCGTGAATAATTTATCAAGCATTCTCGAGTCTCCAGCCATTTCCGATGATTCAAGAACAAGCGAAGACTTCCCTTGGTAGTTAATTTCTGCCCCTGTTGGGACTTTGTAAAAGTAGCGCAATAACCCACCCAAAGCATCTACTTCGAACCGATCTGTTGACTCATCCACTTCGCCGTGGAGGAGGTTGTACCGTTCATCGAGCTGGGCCCTGAATGAGCTAAAATTGGCATCTTCATCAATCTCTCCGCCCATAAGAGCTTTACTTCTGTCATCTCGAATGACAAATCTGGTAGCTCTAAACATCCCATTTTCAAAACCGGTTTGCGAATCGTAGTCGGTGCTCATCATAAGAATTCTATTTTGTAGTTCTCTATCTGTTAGATTATTCAATCCGTCAAACATTCCAAGAAGCTCTGGGAAATGAATCGAATACTGTGGATTGAGGACATTTTTTATAAGAGCTCTTAAATGATTTGCAGCTGCGAGATATTCTTTTCTATCAGTGATTTCAAGAATTGGGTACTCAGTAACGTTTTTAATTGTGACATTAAGTGTTGTTAAAGGTGTGGGAGTTTCGCTAGCAGGCGTTACCGGAGCAGGTTCGAAAATAACATGGGTATTTGGACCTGAATTTGGTTGTGGGCCACTTTCTGATGCTTTGAAAGCGGCAAAACCGCCTAATCCGCCGCCAACTAACCCAATTCCTAGGGGTACAAGATCGCGCCGTGTATATTTTCTGCCCTCCTCTGTCATGTGGAGCTAAGAGAATTCGAATCTCTGACCTTTGCAATGTCAATGCAACGCTCTAACCAGCTGAGCTATAGCTCCATGTACCCATGGAGATACAAGCTACGCTTCTAGCTCCAAGGCATGTAATTTTACCAAAGTTATAGTTCAGCCACAAGCTTCATTACCTGACATTTGAGGGATCTCCCATCTCAAGTCTTTTGAATGTCTCAAGTCCATTTGGCGTTTGTGCCAAGAAATCTACAAGATTTCCTATTGCTGCAACATGCATATCTGAACCTTCCCTTTTTTTGGCCTCAAATAGCTGCGTAACATGAACGGCTGTTCTGATTGTCATTTCATCTAACGTCCTGTCATTTTCCATAATTTTTACCTCCTTTCCGCTAAATCAAATTTGGGAACAAAAGTGAATAAATCACCCTCATTTTGTCCTCCAAAATCTAATTCTTTACAGTCCACTTCCATGGTAGAAAGTGAATTAGCATAATCACGTAAAAGATATGCCTCATCGGGTATAAGAACATTCGTTACCTCTGTTTTGACAGGTTGTGATTCAGGTTTCGGCCTTCCTACGTCGGCTAGACAGCTCCTTTTATCTAAAAATTGTTGTACAAGTTCTGACATATAATTTCACCTCTCTTTCCTTAAAAAAACACAAAAAAACCTTCGCGTGTCTGCTTTTTTTGAAAAAAGCTGCGAAGGTTGCTATTCTTTCTGTTAGTTTTAAATCAAAAAACCAACCCTCGCTACACGAAGGTGATAAACCACTTGTGGTATCTTTGGTTGGTTATTTGCATATTACAATCATTTTATTAATTTTAGACTTTGTTGTCAACACTTTTCCTCCTTTTGCTGGAGGGTTTTTGTAAAAACACCTCCAGCCTATTATTGAGTTCAAATTGCCAAAGGATATTGTGTATCACTATGCATTTCATTTCCAGTTACAACCGGGTATTTACTTCTGTACTCTACAGGTATTGACTCAGGACCTGTCGGGATTCCGGTAAAGTTAGGGTCAACTTCATTTTTTATTACTGGATTTCCCATGGCATCTACGCGATCTACAGATCCG
>CAZAJO010000015.1:0-28342 GCA_964485575.1 uncultured Gammaproteobacteria bacterium
TTTTTCTTTTATTGTAGATTCTTGTTGTGTCGTGGGTGATTCCAAGCATTCTCTGAATAGAGGCAAGGGAATAACCTTCAAAAAGTGACCAGTATAGAGCGAGGCGCTTATACATCATCATCTTTTCTTCAGTTGTTAAAAATTCTTTGAAAAATTTATTTGTTTCTTCAGGTGAAAGTGAGTGGAGGAAATTATAGAATTGCTCTTCTAGTTCAGCAATCGTTTCTGGGGAGAGTTCTACCTTTGATCTTCTTGGCATGCTCTTAATATACTTGTATATCCGCTAATTTGTCAATACCTTAATTTGTGTTAAAATCCTTCAATATGGTTATTACAAAAGAATTCCGCCTCACAATATTGACAGGACTTTTCGTAAGCTTCTTGATAGCAATGAACGTGTTGGGGGCAAAAATAATTCCATTTGGACCTTTTTCGGTAAGCGTTGCCTTTCTTATTGTTCCTTGGTCTTTTTTGGCTACTGATATAGTTACTGAGGTTTATGGTAAGAAAAAGGCTCGTGAGTTACTGGTTGCCGGAGTCATTTCATTGATTGTCTTTCTCGCTTTTATTATCCTTTTTGTTGCTTTACCACCAGCAGGCAGGTATATCGAGGGTAACAAAGCTTATGCAGAGATCTTTGGGACTTCTGCAAGGATTGTTCTTGCATCAATAACCGCTTTTTTACTCTCACAATTCAACGATGTTTGGTCGTTCTGGAAGATCAGGGAAATCACTAACAAAAAATACCTCTGGTTAAGGTCAAACGTATCCTCAGTTATGGCTATGATAATTGACACTTTTGCCTTTATGTTCTTAGCCTTTTACATGCTAACTCCAAAATTTACATTCTGGTTTGTTATACAAATGATAATCCCATATCTAATATTTAAGATGGTATGGGGTGTTGCAAGTACTCCTTTAGTCTACGCTGGGGCAAAGTGGTTGAGAGGCGGAAAGCCGGAAAAGAAGTGAGCCCCCTTAGAGATGCGCTTGGAACAGTCCTTCTCTAGACCGACGGTTTAATCTTTGAAAAATGTAAGGAGGTGGGGAGATGAGCCCCCTCAGAGATTCGAACTCTGGACCGACGGTTTACAAAACCGTTGCTCTACCACTGAGCTAAGGAGGCTTATATTATCCTTGGCTCTGCGGCAAGCTTGGCTTACCATTGAGCTAAGGAGGCGAACGTAGTGAGACTCCTCAAGCTTTGCTTATGGAGGCATTTCCTACACGTTCAAAGATTATACAAATAATTTCAGGATTAATAAAGTAGAAACTATGCGAAGCGGGTGATGTATATTGCAAGGAAAAGAATCCCAAGTAATATATAGAGAACAACTACAAGAGAGTGAAGTACAGGAATCTCACGCATGAGTCCTGATTTTTTCTTTGCCTGTGTTTTTTTTGCGACCTTCTTTTTTGCCATATAATTTGCCTAAATCAAGCGTATTTCATATCTTGAGGTTCTGTCAACTGATGCGTATAGTAACTTAAGCATTCTAAATAGTTTAAACCGATACATGATACCAGTTGTTAGTTACAAGTAATTAGTTATTAGATTTTATATACAAAAAAAGCAATGATATGGTAAATATCATTGAGGTATAATAGGAATTATGAAAAAATGGTTGGTAATTGCATCTTTTATTTTCCTTGTGGTGATTCTTGCTGGGATTGGCTTTTACATCCTATCTCTTCCTCCGAAAGAAGCTCTCTCAAAGGACTTTAAGCAACAAGCCATAACAAAATTGTTAGGGCGTAAAGCGCAGTTGGATGCAGCGCCAGTAAAAGAAGGAAACACTCGGTATAACGGGAAATACATATCATTTGAATACCCTGCAAAAGCCATAGTTTACGCGCTCAAAGATCCTGGATTTGCTTCGAGTAGTGCCCGGCTTGAAGATTTTAGCTTTGACATAAAATCCCCCCGTTTGATCCTCAATATGGCGGTTTTGGGTAATTCCGGAAGGCAATTGACTGTCGATGACAATCCTGGGGTAAAATTCAGGCAGAATAGCTCCTCCTATAAAGAACAGATCGTCACAATTGATGGGCAAGAAGGAAAAGTGTATGCAAAAGATGATGAGCCTGAGAAAACAGCTTTTTTCTTGGTGAACGACCGAATTTACACGATATCAGTGACTGGAAGCTCTTTTGAAGAAGTGACGGGTCTTGCGGATGACATACTCAAAACCGTTAAGTTTAAATAAGAATACCCCCAAGATAACAAATGCTAATAACCCAATTCCTATAAGCATTAGGTCAACGCTTCCTTGAGTTGCAAAAGATGAACTGATTTCGATCGTTTTATTCTGTTTTCCATAGTGGATGCTTAGAACTGCTTTGTATTTTCCTGGGAGTACAAATTTTTCAGCATTTTTTAGTGGTACCTCATACTTTCTGATAGCTTCAGGAAGGGTAATGAGTGAATCTTCATTGACTATCCCTTTGGTTATGAAATGTCCATAACTATCATATATTGTCAGAGTTCCATAAGGTGTTGCATCTACATTTCCGGTGTTTTGGAATCTGAAAGTAAATGCTTCTGGAAATTGGAGTCCCTGTGAAGTTGGTGAAAGCGAGCCAACTTTTGCGTCTTCAATCTCATTTCCCGTAGAGGCTCTTACAAAAATGAGGGCTGCCAGAACACCTCTAACTTTAACTTCCTTCTTATTCTCATCAGATTGATGAATCTGAGCCAAAACAGTTCCATAATGTCCACCCGGGGAGAGTTTTTCGCTGTTTATTGTAACTTTAACCGATCCTGTCTCACCTGGCTTGAGGATGATATTCTGATGGTCTAGATACGCCCAGGAAGAGAGTGAATACTTGTAGTTTGCCGCCTCTTTTGGGTCAAGTATTCCAACAGGGCTTCTGTCTTCAAGTTCACGTACGTCCTCAATTGTTAGTCCCAATTCTATTGTTGTAGTGCTGTTATTGGTGTAATAAATAAGTGCCTCAGGTTCATCTTTCGAAAGGTCCAGCTGAGTAAGTTGCGGTAAGACCGTGATAGTATTTTTAGGATTTGCAGCTTGCACGTCCTGCGTGCTTATAGACAGAAAACAAAAGACAATAGACAAAAGAAACAAGGAAATGACAAAACGTTTCATACAATCCAGTTTACCATGAAATCTACTGTCTTCTTTGTTTACGAAGTTCCCTGCCGATATACCACTTCAGGAGGAATCGGATCAATATAAATATTGCGATCAGACCTACTACAATGACCAAAATGGCTGTGTATGGTATCAGCCAGAATGTGGTAGTGCCTTCAATGGTTGCGTCCCTTTTTCCGTCATCGTAGACCATGAGAAGAGTAGCGGTGTACGGACCGATCCTGAAATGGGTGAGTTTATCCCAGTTGATTGTGATTTTTGTTTCCGGGTTACCCCGAGCATCAAGTTTTGCAACCCCATTTTCGACAACTGGAGTCCTTACGATAAAACCGTCATTCCATGAACTTGAAAAAGAGCGGTTCCCAGAAGGTAGGACACTTGATCGTCCAGGATTGATATCAAGTATTGCCACATCTTTGTCTTTCAGACTTCGGATGAATATATTTCCTGAAGGCTTGATATGAATATTTCCTTTATTGGCTACCTTGGCTGTGAACTCAACAGGTAAGTATTCACTCACAAATGTATTTGGCTTGAACTCAACAAGCTCCCCTTTAGCAATAGCTCCTTCTTTTATGACATTGAGTAGAACGACAACATAGACTTCACCTTTGACTGTCGTGCCGACTCCATTAACTTTATCCTGATTTTCAGGCGAAACACGGAGAACATAGTAATATCCATAAGAAGCATTCTCTGGTATGTCGATCGTAAAATTTACATCAGTCCATTCCTTAGACAATGCTTTAAAAGTGGGACGTTCTACTTTTACCCAAGAGATGAATTCATCATCGGACTTAGGCTCTGCAGGTATAGGTTCCCCCGAAGTGCTGTCTGATGACAATTTCTTGACATCTACTTTTAGATCAGTAGCATTTGACTGGTTATTCCTTATCCTAAATTTCTCAGTCAATTTGTCTCCCGGTTTTGCATTGAGTTCAATCACTGGTGGGCTGACCGTTATATCAAGACCAGCTGTTGTTTGGGCCTGCACTAACCTGGAAGACAAAAGACAATAGACAAAAGACAGAATACCAATGAAAAAGAGAAGAGAAATCTTTTTATTTGAAGTTATTTTTTTTAGGTTTACGGTTTGAATTCTCATTATTCTATTTCCTCCCAAACCAACCACGGATACGTCTTACAAGCGAGCGAGTAGTGCTGACAAGTCCAAGGAGGGCAAAAACAATAAATACACCAGCTCCAATCACTATCTTCCAAGGGAAAACAAAGAAGCTGACTGATTTTTCCAATGCGATATCACGCTCACCGTCACTAATGACAACAAGGCTTGTAGCAGTATACTTACCAATACGAAGGTCTAATATCTTATCAAACCTAATTTTAAGTTCACGTTGCGGCTTACCATTCTTATCAAGTACAGGTTTACCGTTATTTGTCTTATTTTCATACCATGCAAACGAGTCGTTCCATGGAGTGATAAATTCCTTCTTAGTATCAGGAAGGATTGCGCCCTGGTTAGGATTAACATCCAATGTTGCAACGCTTCTACCCAATGAATCCTTAATAAAGATATTCCCTTTTGGTCTAATATGGACATTTCCAGTATTTGCAAATACTGTTTTGAAATCGACCGGAAGGTATTCGTACCACCCGGCATTTGTAGAAAATTCAGCGATTTTTCCATCAGTCTTGGCTCCGTCTTTTGCGACATTGAGAAGGACTGGAACTACTATTGAAGCATTGACCTTAGCTCCAGTTACTGTTTTGCCAGATGCTGAATCTTGCGTAAAAGAAAGTGCCCAGTAGTACCCATATGCAGCAGTATCAGGCACTGTAATCGTAAATGGAACATTTGTCCATTCAGCAGGTGGGGCAGATAATGTTGGGGTTTTTACTTCAAACCAACTGTTGGTGTCATCGGGAGCATTTTGGATGGTAAGCTCGCCATTTTCATCTCCACCCAATTTTTTAACCTCTATCTTGATAGGAAGTGATGACGCTGTATTATTTCTGAGTCTGACTCTGCCGCTTACAGATGAGCCTGGCTTTGCAGAAAGATCAAAAAATACAGGACTTACCGTTACATCAAAGTTGGACTGCTGAGCGCGTACGGGAAGAACAACAAAGGGAAGTAAAAGAACTATTAATAGACTAGCAAAAAGAAAAGACTTTAGTTTTGACATTTCGTACAGTTAACATTATTTTGGGCAGGTGACTCTAGAAACTTCCGGCAGCAGAAACAACGAGAGTGTCTGCATAATCAGAAGCGGCAGCTTGGGTTGCGGCAATTTTTGCACGGACATTCAGAGTTACTGTTGTGCCGGATTGTGCGCCAGTCTTTGAAGAAACTTCATGAAAGATTCCTCCGTCGAAGTGTCCTCCAGAGGTAGCATTTGTTCCATCGTAACCCGCATTGATTGTTGGTGAATTCGTGCCGCTATCTGCATCCAGTACAACTCCGGTGGCCGATGCGAGATCTGTCACTGTTGGGAATGAAGAAGGTGATGGGATGTCTGCATTTGCAACAGTTGAGTGGAGTCCTCCACCTGTGCCTCCCGTTGATGAAGTTCCTTGAATCCAAGATACATAACCATTTCTAGCATTGGTACTCACCGTCTGGACTACGTTGCCAGAAGTAACTGAGCTTGTTGAAAGAGTCCCAAGTGAGATACTGTTTGCGTTAAGAGAGAACGTCATTGTAGCGCTGACAGAAGCAGTGACAGAGATTTGGTCTCCTCCAGATGCGACAATAGAAACAGCCCAATCAGTCGTATCTACATATGGTGCTCCTCCTTGGGTTTTTAATTGTCCTGTCTGGTCATTTCCAGCAGCACCAATTGTTGAAGATGCACCAGTGAAATTGAAGCAATAGAATGTGCCCGTTGAGAGATCAGTTCCTGGAAAAACTACTGAACCACCAGTAACAGTAGTTGCGGTATTAATACCTGGCCATGCTGTTGCGGCACCTCCACCGACTGGATCTGTTGGAAGATTTGTGGTGCTCACCGTCCAGTTACCTGCAGTTTGAGAAATTGTCCAGCTTGCAGGAAATACTATAACAACATTTGTTTCTGTACCAGATGTGGAAGTCTTATGGCAAGCGGTACCTGAAATAGCAGCACCCGTTGCAAGTCTGTTGAATCGTACAAAAGCTTCTGTAACGGAGGCGTTTGCTTTAGTTGGAGTAAAAAAGGGAGATAGGATAGTGATGAGTGTTACTACATAAAGAAGTAAACTGATAACAGATTTTCTGTCTCGAAGTTTAAAAGTTTTCACTTCTGAGACGATTTTCTTAGGAGTTAATAAAATCTTCATAATTTTGAATTACATTACTTAGCAAATCATATTTTAAATAGTCTTGTCAATAGTCTAATCGTTATCAAAATGAACCTGTTGCAAGAACCGTTAGGGTATCGGCATAATCATTGGCAGAAGGGGTAGTATTTGACGCCTTTGCTTTAATTGTAAATGAAACACGGCCCCCAACAACTGGAGCTCCTGATGAGTCATATATCGTTCTTTTCGCAGTATCGAGGATACCTACATTATTAGATGACCCATCATATGGGGATACGGCTTGCATAGGTCCGCCGGATGATTGGGTGGTTGAATTATTTTGGGCACCATATCCTTCCCCGACACTTGAAAGATCATTGCTGACAGCTGAGATGGTGTAACTTACCGTGTTTGATAACAGACCAGTATTTGTACCAAGGATATATATCAATCCTCCATTTGTAGCATTTGTAGCAATTGAAACCCATACTTTGTCATTTGCAGTTGTTACAGATCCCGGACTCAGAGCCCCAATATTAAGAGTATAAGGTGGACTAGTTGATTGATCGACTGGTGCAATATCTATATCAAAGCTAAGTGACGGATTTGATGTACTAGCAGTTGCAGCGGGACTCCACATAAATTGCGTAAAAAATTGTCCCTGTTTTGCTGCAATCTGGACGGTATAGGTTGTGCCAGGATACAGACCAATTATATTTGTACCTGTTGCAGCTCCCCAGGCACTATATGTTTGCCAATCCTCGAGTCCCAATACTGCACCAACGGTGTTATCACTTTGAACATATTGAAATTGTCCGCTTCCTGAAGCTATTCGTATGGCATATTGTGTGTCTGTAGGATCTGCGCCACCACGATTGATGACTATTTTCAATTTGTTGTACCAGTTACTAGGATTTGTAAATGTTGGAGCTGATGATACAGAGGCTTGAAGAGTATATTCAAGACCAGCTCCTATAAAGTAGTTGCTACTTGATGGACTTCCTTGATCTACTTGTCCGACAGTCCCAAAAAGAGAGTAATTTGAAGAACTTGATGTAGCTGTTCCGCCGGCACCAAAACCAAAGTCCATTAATTTATAGTTCCCACTGGCAGGTGGGACTGCTTGGGCAAGTGCCGAAGGTACAAAAGTTAATAGACAATAGACAAAAGTTGATAGTAGTAAGAGTAGGAAAAATTTAAATTTATTGTTCATATTATTTATAGATTGATATCATTCTTTATAATTTGATACAGGTTTACTTGCATACTATATAGGTAGGAAAAAGGTATTCAGACCAAATAACGGATGCAGATAATCAAAAGTACATATTGTCATGATATTTCTTTTAGAGGCAACAACTGCCATCACTGCTTCTGAGAATGTAAGATCTAGTGAGTTATAATTTGTTATAGTTTTAAAGGTAGCTTTTATCTCGTTTTCTTCAGGGCTCACTATATTGATATCTGAAAGGGCAGTTATTCGTAAGAAATCTTTTGCAAGGGAAGGACTCATTTTCTTAAAAATAATGTCGTAGGTTTGATTTAGATTTATGGCATCTATATATAACATGTATTCCTCTTGGGAAAAATAACGGAAATACGCTGAGGCTTGAGCGTGTTTTTCATGCGCACGGTCAATAAAAGCGTAGAGACTACTGGGTGCCAGGTATACTTTTTTACTTATGATTGCCATGTTTTAACCTCAAAACTCAACCGTCGCAGCTCTTCCCTGCATCTTAAGCAATGGATCTGCATTCGTGAATTTCTTGATAGTGGTACTTGGTGTTCTTTTGAAAGGACTTGAGAGACTGACATCTTGTCTCGGTGTAAAGTCCCGAGAAAAGGCCTGTAATTGTGATTCCCGGATTCTTACATTTCCGCCAATCTTGATTGCTTTTAAAACTCCTTCTTTGATATAGCGACGGACTGTTAAGGGGTGGACTTTCAAAATGAAAGCCGCTTGATTGACATTAAAAAGATTCTCCATTTGCTTTTTTCCTTCCCATCATTCTATGCATAACTTTTCACAAAAATCAATATGCAATAGTATGCAATATTATGCAATTTTATGCATACAGTACATTTTTTTGACTAGCCTCATTTGAACTGAAAAAATAGATAGAACTTATATATATAAGGCTTTTATGACCAAAGAAATCAAAAAACTTAAAAAATACCAACAGCCTCTAGGTACATATTTTTTGAGTCCAAAAAGAATTTTGTTCTTCTTGATAGCACTATTTATTTTCACAATATTTGCCTTCGAAACTATCGATACAAAGGTCTTTGCAGCAACAGGAATCAACAGGACTATTAACTTTCAAGGAAAAGTAGTTAACAAAGATGGGACAAATGTCGCGGACGGGCAATACACTTTTGTCTTTAAGCTTTATGATGCTGCTTCTGGTGGTGCTAACCCATGGACAGAGACCCAGAATAATGTCCAAGTAACAGCTGGAATCTTTAGAGTTTCATTGGGATCGACTACATCATTTGCCAGTGCCGGAGTCGACTTTAATACAGACAACTTGTATCTTGCTATAAATTTCAACTCAGATGGTGAGATGACTCCAAGAGTCCGATTTGCGGCCGTGCCATATGCTATCAATGCTGAAAAGGTTGCTGGGTTAACCGTCACAGATACCACCGGTACGCTAACTATCCCAAATTCAAAGACAGTCCAATTCGGAGGAGCATTTACGACAAGCGCACAAGATTTGACTTTAACTTTGGGAGGGGCAACTAATGTAACACTCCCGACAACTGGGACCCTCGCAACACTTGCAGGAACCGAGAATCTTTCAAACAAATCATTTACTTCAACACTTACATTTTCTGGTGTCACTACAGACATAACAACAGGAACAAATGAGAGTCTAACAATTTCTCCAAATGGGGTTGGAAATGTGTTGTTTCAATCTCAATCAGGTGGACAGTCAGCTTTAATAATAGACAAAACAGGCCTTGGGGATATATTTGCTGCATCTGCCTCTGGCGTATCACGATTCGTTATAAAAACGGACGGAACAGCTTCATCCTCAGCAGGGTTTACTGTTGATGGGGTAGGTTCTGTTCAAAGCACAAGGAATCAAACATTAACCCTTGGTGGAGGATCAACAGGAAATCTAGTGATCGGGCGATCAGGACAGGTAGTAACTCTTGGTGGGTTTGACTGTTCAGGTTCTGGCAATGGTGGAAAGTTGACTACAACTTCAGGTGGTGTTCTTACCTGCGCAGCTGATGGTGGAGGCACTTCAAGCTACTCACCATTCCAAGAATCAACAATATTTGGAATAAATTACCAAGTCAATACTAAAGAGGACTTTCTGATCGGTGGAGTTGCTACCGCATCAGCAAAATTTGCCATTCTTGGAGTTGCTGGTGATCGTGGAACCCAGACAGCATCAATATCTGGAAATATAACACTAGATGCTTCGGGAGTCATTCAAACTACAAATAAGCAATTTCTTACGCTTGGAGGAGATACAACAGGGGATATTTACTTAAGGCCTGGAAATAGCACCGGATTGGTCAGGCTTATTCATGGAAACAGTGGTGGTGGAGGTCTTATACTTGGCGATTCTGAAACAGATGGTCTTAACAAGACCGCAAGAATTAAATCATACGCCTTTAGTAATGGTACGTCGTTACCGGTGACGATGATGGTAGCCAATAATCAATCAGGCTATAACGGGCTTAATATAGGTGGAGGATCTGGTTCAGAATACGCAGTCACAGAGATACATCTTAAGACTGGTGCAACAGCTGCGACGACTGTAGGAACCACACGTCTATTCGTTAGTTCGGGTGGTCTGATAGGAATTGGTAACGACAATACTGCACCTCAAGGAACACTTGATGTGAGATCTGCTCTTGGAACAACACCAACTGCTACTGTATCAGGTAGAACATCTGCTGCTGCACTTACAATCGACAATACACTAGGTGATCTACTGACTGCATCCTCATCCGGATTAAAGAGATTCACTATCCAAAATGATGGTAACATCCTGATTGGTACAAGCTCTGCAGCAACTGAAAAGTTAACTTTAAATGGAGGTAGTATTCAGGTAAAAGCAAATGGAGACCCAACTGTGAAAGGTGCTGTTGGCACTGCGGCTTCTGCAGTTGGTATAGATTTAAGTGGGCAATATGCTTATGTTGCTGTGACCACTTCGGGATTGCAGATATTTAATATCAACAATCCTACCGTACCTACCCTAGTGTCAACAATAGATACACCCGGTGTAGCACAGTCAGTCGACGTGAATGGGCAGTATGCATATGTAGCAGATGATTCTTCCGGGCTTGAGATCATAGATATAAGTGTTCCTACAGCCCCGAGAATTGTTGGTAACATTGATACTTTCCTTGCAACAGATGTATTCGTGTCCGGAAGGTATGCGTATGTAACAGACTACACTGCAGGACTATTGATAATAGATATTAGTAATCCAAATAGTCCTGTCCTTGTAGGTTCTTATGATACGCCAGATTTTGCACAAGGTATTTATGTGGTAGGTAAATTCGCTTACGTTGCCGATTATGGTTCTGGGCTTATGATCTTTGATGTCAGTAACCCCTCAAAACCTTCATGGGTAGGCACATATAATTCTAGCGGTGGAGCATTTGATGTTAGTGTAAATGGCAAATTTGCATATGTAGCTGATGATGCTTCTGGATTGCAAATAGTTGATATCAGTAATCCTGCAGCACCAACTCTCGTAGGTAACTACAATACGACGGGGTCTGCAACAGACCTTTATGTGAATGGAAAATACGTTTACGTAGTTGATGATTCAAAAGGGATTGTGATAGTGGACGTGACAGTTCCTGGATCTCCCGTAGTAATTGGCAATTATTCTACTACAAGTACATCAAGAGGAGCTAAGGTTCTCGGTAAATATCTTTATGCTGCAGAAGATTCAGCTGGGTTAAAAGTTTTGGACATTAATGGATTAGATGTACCAGTTGTATATGCAGGAAATATTGGAACTAATGTCTTAACGGTAAATGACAGCGCAGAGATAACCAATAGTCTTGCAATTGGGAATAGTCTCAGTATTGGTGGGGGAGGATTGTTCTCAAGTGGATCATTCTCATTTTTGACTGCCTCCGGGTCTGGAAATTTGATACAAGGTGCTCCAACAGGACAAGCACTGCTTGCGCTTAACCAAACAGGAAATCAAGATATTTTTACAGCAAGTGCATCCGGAACTTCTAGATTTAGTATTACAAACTCAGGAGGTATTAAGCTTGGCGCGTCTGAAGGTTCCTTGGGCCAATGTCTTATGTCTAATGGTGCTGGGTCTGGAGCAACATGGGGAGGTTGTGCTGCGGGAGGCAATGGGTGGTGGAATCTCATATCAACACAGGGAACATTAGTTCCTGTTAACACTACCTTAGATATGTTATGGGGAGGAATTTCTACTTCATCAGCAACATTCCACTTGTTTGGCAGTATTAATTCAGGAACAACACCTGTTGCTTCAATTTCTGCAAACTCCTCTTTTGCAGGCCTTGTTATCGACCAGAAGGGGACTGGCGACTTCTTAACAGCTTCTGCGAGTGGAGTAACTAAATTTACCATAACAAAATCTGGTGGAATTTATGCTTCAGATGGTTTGACGATCAACAAAACAGGTTCAAATGACATCGTTAAGACAACATCGGGAAACAACACAACAGATACTGATTTCCAAAGAACCGCAAATGCAACATCCGCAACTATTACCAATCTAGATAATACGGGAGGAGAACTTTCCTTAAGTAAGGGAACAGTATCAAGCGATGGAATAATAACAACTTCAAGTCAGCCAGTCACCCCAGGTGCGCTTGGAGCAGGAGCAAGCTCGATCACCAATTCGACAGGAAGATACATGGTTATCCGTGGAGGAGGAACTACCACCTTATATCTGTACAACTCGTTGTCAAATTCATTCCAAACTGCTACATCTGTGACGAGTGCAAATGTAGGTGCAGGGTCTGTTACGATCCCTCGACCTGATGGAAAGTACCTTGTTGTGCACGGAGGTGGAGTTGCAACCACATCGGTCATAGATCCAAATGATAACGTTCCTGGAGTTGCTGGCCCGACGGCTACTGGAAATAATGGTGCAGGCACCAATATATATAGAAGGCAGAATGGACAATATTTGCTGCTCCATGGTGCAGCCGCAGGAACTACCCGTGTATATAATCCAGTTGCGAATACCTTTGCAGCTGGCCCGACAGCTGGTGGTACGACATGGGGGGCAGGTTCATTAGTGTTGCCACGTCAGAATGGGACAGCTCTCATTGTTGCAGGTGGAGCATCTGCAAATACGCAACTGTACAATCTCGACGGAGCAGCAGGTATTGGAAGCTTTACCGCAGGACCCGTTCTTCCAACTAACTGCGAAATAAATAACGCAGGATCGGTTGCACTCCAGCTTGCAAACGGTAGGTATATTATTCTTTCAAAAGCAGGTGTATCTGTTGAGTATGACCCCGTTACTAACACCATGGGTACATGCCAAAATGTGGGACCAGCTGGCGCTCTTGCTGATGGAGCTCACGCTATAAGGCTTCAGGATAGGAGATTTCTGATCTATAGAGGGTCTGGAACAACCGATGCTTATATATACAATCCTGCAACAAATACATATTCAACACATGCTACAGCAACATCAACCCAAGGGGCAGGGCTACATTCACTTCAAAAGCATGACGGAACGTGGATGACATTTGTGGGGGGATCAACAACTACCAACAAATATGACTCTCAGCTTGTTATGTCCGGAAGCTATGTGTCTGAAGATATCAACACGAATAGTCTTAATCCTAGCTCTTCGTTGTGGTTTACTGCTGGAGCAGAAGCACTTTTTGTCGGTACCTCAAGCGCAACGGCAACCACCGACCTTCCACAATCTGGCCTTGAAATCAGCGTGCAGACTGCCTCAACACAGGGAGGACTTAGCAGTGCAACGGAAAGAAGAATATACCGAAATGGTGACCCTATCCGGGCCGAAGCAAATGATAAATGGATACGTATAACGGCGAATTTCACAAGACCAATTCCACAGCAAATTTATGATGAGCGAAGGACATGGGTTGGCAACGGAATGACAAATATTATCAGGGATTACCAAGATCCAACCCTTTATGACTATATGATTGATAACTCTACCGTTTTCTTCCGCAATAATTTTGATTTTGTTGACTCTCAGGGAATACAGGATCCGACTGAAGCTTCATCATCAGCATTCACACGTGTACAGCCAATGGCTGATAGGATAACTCTCCCTTGGGGGAAGGTACCAGGACCGACTCAGATTAGTACTAACGGAGGAATGTATCTTGGTTCTATCGGAGTTCATCCGCCACTTCTTGCACCAACCGCTGATGGGACTTTAGTTATTCAACGTCCAGGGGGTCTTATATCAATTATCGCATCAGGATCTGCGAATATGAACCTGTATGATCCTGCCTCATCACAATTTACAGCCCAATCTGGCGCTGGAAACATTCCTACTGCATCAACAGGTAGAGGAGCATTTGCCCTAAAGCTTCCAAATGGAAAATTCTTTATTGTACTTGGAAATGGAACTTCAACAACTAATATATATGATCCGAATGCAGCATCAGGCTCACAATTCGTAGCAGGACCGACTCTGTCAGGTGTTGCTGGATTTGGGGCCCAACCAATTCTAAATAAGGATGGTACATATACTATTCTTCACGGGGGAGGACTCACGACATCTACACTGTTCAATCCATATACCGATCCGATTAAACCATCTACTGTGACGCTTCCAGTTGGTCCTGTAACAACAATTGCCATCAATTGTGGTTCTTGGGCAATACCACTATCTGGACAACTGCAAGATACGTATAGAGTTGCGCCTGGTGTTGCTCCTTTTGTTGCTGGACTTACTACGTCAATGACATATGACTCTGTTGCTAAAGTATTTACTGCGGGCCCAACCCAAACTGGAGCTCATGGATGCGGATCATATGCTTTTCAAAGACAGGATGGGTATTGGGTATCAGTTGCGGCTGCAGGTGGAACAACGGGGGCACAGTCAACTGCAACTCAAATCATTAATCCATGGTCAAACACTAATGGAGCAGGAGCGACTTTGACTGCAGCTGTAGGACGTGGAAGTGTTGTTATACCAAGAGCTGACGGAACATTTCTTATAACACGTGGTCAAGCACAGACTGGAAACGGGAACGGATCAAATATATACATTCCATGGGGTGGAACTTTTATAGTTGGAGGGCCGACTGGAACCTCAGTTGCGGGGCCAAATCTTATTGACTATGCAGCAACACCAGGAACTGCTGTTCAGGGTACTGGTTCTGTAACATTCCAAAGACCTGATGGAAAATGGGTAATTATAGCCGGTGGACAAGTTACTGGATCTGCTATCGTTAACTTGTATGATGCAGGTTGGTACCCAGATGGTCAATATCAATCAGGTCAGATCTATGCTCCTACACTTACAACTAGCTCAACAATGTCGTGGAAAAAGTCCTCGGATGATTTTGTAAGCTTTGAAGTAAGAACATCTCCAACACGCGAAGCAATGCTGACTGCCTCATATGATAGTGTCTCAAGATCGGGAGATACAATTGCTGCTGACAGTGGAGACAAATGGGCACAGATTCAGATCAATTTCTCCAGAAGATTTTTGGGATACGATGGCATCTACAAAGATTCATGGCCATCTACAGGAGCATACCCAGCATTGGTAGTCTCACAACCAACAATATTTGAGTACCGAATAAATAACGCTTATGACTTTCTTACCCTCAAAAATGATGGTCTTAATGTATTCCGTGTAAATAAATATGGAGCTGTTTATTCAGGAATACAGGGTGGATTTTACACAGGTGGGGCTGATCTTGCTGAAAATTATTCCTCAAAGGAGGCGCTTGCTAAGGGTGAGGTAGTAAGTATCGATGGGGTATCAGGTGACCACAATATAAAGAAATCCTCGGGTCAGTATCAGTCAGATATGCTCGGTGTTGTATCTACTAATCCTGGATTTGTAGCTGGAGATGGTACTGAGGATGCTTATCCAGTGGCGCTCGTAGGAAGAGTACCAGTCAAGGTAAGTACTGAAAATGGACCCATCAGAGAGGGTGACGCATTGACCTCAGCATCAATTCCTGGCTACGCCATGAAAGCAACAGTTGGGGGAAGAGTATTGGGTCGTGCTCTTCATAGTTTTGATGAGTCGACAGCTGAGTCATGTCCGGCTCTTGGAATGGGTAATTTCGAATCTACTAAATGTGGCACCCTCATGCTTTTTGTAAACCTCGTCGACTTTAACGGAGAGTCTGTAAATGTAGCTATGTCAAATGCCGGATTCACTCTTAATGAATCAGAACTACCGGCCGTTGCGGGAATTGACTTTTCAGAAGGGACTGACGCGCGTAAGCAACAGGAAATACTTGGTTTCTTAAAGACACAGAAAGATAATGGGCAAGGAATTTATACGGATAGAGTTTCTGCAACCCAAGAGATTATAAGCCCTCAAATTGTAACTGATCTTCTGATCGCGAAGAAAATAAAAGCCGAGTCTATAGAGGGGCTTGAGATCATTACCAACTCCATCGAGACCCTATCAAATCGGATTTCGACTGGAAGCGCAGTGACCAATTTTTCTGACAGAATTACTCTTCTTGCCCACAACCAGGATCAATTCCAGGAGCAGATGGCTTCGATTGCCGCAAGACTTGAAAAGATGGACAACCTCAACCTCCTGACCATGACCAACATCTCTTCGGGAGAAGGTCAATTAACAACAGTCGCAAATCTTGCAGTATTTAATACTGCAACATTTGCTCAAGCGTCGGTCTTAGACAATCTGCAAGTTGGGAACAATATGACGTTAAGCATGAATGCGATAAATACGGTTGGTGCGGATCTTGAGATCCAGTCACTAAGGCAAGGTGCGGTTAGCTTCTTGGGGGGCTTGATTCGCTTTGATACCGATGGAAAAGTTGCTTTTGCTGAGGATGTTTCCTTCCAGAAGAACGTAGCAGTTACGGGAGTGCTTTCCGCCCACACAGTTGCCACGACAGACTTGCAATTAGCACAGGGCACTACAACAGTACTCACAGATACTGAAGTCGATTCTACGGCCGCTGCAGGGCTTGTAACGTTGAAGCGTGGAACTGATCACATGAAGATAAATAACCCTCTCGTAAAGGAGAATTCATTTATCTTCATAACCCCGAAGACCAAAACAAACCAGAACCTATTCTTACTTGACCAAAAAGAGGCAAAAGATGAAGAAGAGGGCTCATTTACCGTGGGCGTAGATGCAAAAGCAACCGACGATATTAAGTTCAATTACTTAATAGTCAACTGAGAGAGAAAGTAATATGCCACGCCCGTGTGGCTGAGAGGAGGTGGAAAAATATGGCGCAAAAAGCAGTTAAAAAATTAAGAAAACAAGTAAAGCTCTTTGTGTATTTCTTGTCAGCATCATACGCCAACTAGAAATTAGGAGTTAGGAGCTAGAAGTTAGTAGCTAGTAGTAAGAAAACAAAAAAAATATAATTTTTGTACTTCGTATTACTTCTCAGCTTCAAAAGCCACGCACATTCTTGTTACTAAAAGCCAATTGTCTAGTAACTAACGACTAATAACTAATCAAATATGAAAGACTGCCCTGAAATCGAAGAGTTGTTGCTCTCTGTCATCGGAGACGAAGTGATAGGTGTTTTTGAAAGAGAACATACCACTTCAGAACAGGTTGTGAGAGTATTCACGCCTGTATATAGAAATGCAAAGCCGCAAGGCTTCGTAAATTAATTCTCTTGAGGAAAAGAAAGAGTAGGTAAAATATACGGTTAGCCCCAGCCTGCTATTTGTAAAAGAGAATTCGATCCGATACTAGATTGGTATCTCTATTCTGTTGGCTTTAATGCCGTTTTAATAAATCTGTTATAAGATTTATGGTCTGATTGCGTGATTGTATATAGGTACAGTCCCTAAATCTTGTTGCGCTGAGGTATAAAATGATTTATAACAGTGAAGAGCAGCAGCAGATAATAGGATGAAGAAAGCTTGGGTTATTATTTCATTTCTACTGGTTGTGAGCTTAATCTCCAATGTTTACCTATGGGGAAAAGCCGATCAGAATACGCGAGAGTTCAGAGAGAATATCTCAAAATATCCATTTCTTTCACCTCGTATTTTAAGAGAGCGTAAAAACGATTTTATATTCAATTTTCTGGATTTGAGAACTCAACTCCATACAAAAATAGACCCCTTAGGGGATAACTTTGCGATGTACTTCGAGTATCTTCCTACGGGTACTTCGATAGGTATTAATTCCAACAGAGATTTTTATGCCGCATCTCTCTTCAAATTGCCAGTAGTTATGGCGTATTTCAGACACAAGGAAAGAGTAAATTCCACTGAAGATCTAACAGTTAAATTAACTGAGGAGATGATTGATAATAGGTTTGGTGACTTGTGGAAAAAGGGAGTGGGATTTGAGATAAGCATGGATGAAGCGGCAAGACTTGCATTGGTGAAGTCTGATAACACGGCCGTGGAAGCTTTAGCGCCGGTAATTACAGATAAGGACTTTGATGACGTCTACCAGGGGTTAGACATAGATATTCAAGTTTCAAGTCAAGGCGCCATTCTGAACGCAAAAAATTATGCTTCCATCATGAAGGCATTATATTTCTCAGCTGTCCTTACGAAAGATGATTCTCAAAAGATATTGACATATCTTACTGAATCAGATTTTGATGATAAATTAGTTGCCGGTGTTCCTCGTGATGTTCCCGTTGCTCATAAAATAGGAGTGATGGACGAAGATTCCTATAGAGATTGCGGAATAGTGTACATTCCAAATAGACCATATTTATTGTGTATGATCTCCCATGGATCAGAACAGCAAGCTCAACAAAGAATGAGGGAAGTGTCACGCATGATTTATGATTACGTTGTAGCAGCAAAAAGTGCTATAGTTAGCAACTGACTTCAAGCTCAGAGATTGCCAAAAATATTTTGATTTTCCGGAATGTTTATTCACATAATTATTTATTGACAGAGGGTCGATGGTGAATTATATTTGCCTTATCACAGTATGGTAAGGTATCTATTAATAAGTACAACCTTGGCTTTGGCAATTGGGATTTTAATTGGTAAATATGCTTTTCTGCCAAAGACTGGTGGGCAGGAAAAGCCTGTGGAAGGTGATAGCTTCGATGAAGTAAGGGCAGGGGGATACCAATTCATCAGCCCTCTTCTTGAATGCGAACCAGGAACTGACTCATTGAGGCTGACCGGTTTGAACCCATTACAAAAGGAGATAAGCTCACTTATTGAAGATGAAAAGAAGAGTGGCACGCTAACGACTGCGGCGGTTTACTTTAGAGATTTAAATAACGGTCCTTGGTTTGGTGTTAATGAGCACGAATCTTTTTCTCCAGCAAGTCTTTTGAAATTGCCGGTCATGCTCGCATATTACAAGAAATCAGAAAAAAGTCCTGAGCTGTTGCAAAAGAAGGTGAGGTATGAAGCCAAAGATCCGTTACTTCATCAAAATATAACTCCGACAAATTCAATCGAAAAAGGAAAGGATTACACTATTGATGACCTTATTGAGCGTATGATGATATATTCTGATAATGGAGCGCTAACTCTACTAGAAGACAATATAGAGCCTGCTCTAATTGACAGAATAACGCTCGATTTAGGGGTGGAGACAGCAACGGAGGCTACCCCTGAGGATTTTATGAGCGTTAAGGGATACTCGGGCCTTTTTAGAATTCTCTACAATGCTTCGTATCTTGAAAAAAATCTTTCAGAAAAAGCTCTTGAGATATTGTCAAGAACAGAATTTACAAAAGGAATTGTCAGTGGAGTTCCTAAATCAATTAAAGTTAGCCATAAATTCGGGGAACGAGAGTTGAGTGATCAGGTAAAGCAGCTTCATGATTGTGGAATTGTCTATCACCCCCAGAGCCCGTATCTTTTGTGCATTATGACACGAGGTGGCGATATTCCCACGCTTGAAAGAATAATCGCAAAGATTTCTTCGGTAACATTTCATGGAATTGAGAGTAGGGTAAACAAATAGACCTTGCCATATCTCATGTTAAGGTCAATACTAAATACATGAGTACAGTTATTGCCCGACGTATTTTATATGTATTTAGTACTTTTATTTTGATTGTTGTTTTCAGTTCTGGTTTCAAAGAAAGAGTTTATTATCTTGCAGGACAACGAGATGCAGAGACAGCGATGGCAAAAGGTGCTGTAAAGTACAACATAAAAAGTGAATATGAGCCAAAACAGGTCGCAGACATGATAAAAGAGATACTTGCCGGGTACACCAGGGATGAAGTCCCAGAGAGCGCATAAAACCGTGAAAAAAAAACTTGCCCCGAGTAAAAAATCTACAGAAAATATTCCTGAAGAAATTCCCATTGTTGAAAAAGTTGAAGAAATCAAGTCAACGACACGAAAAGACTCATTTTTTTATAATCAAGAACCTGAGATTCCTTCTGAAAGTAATATTGTCGAGGTAAGTGAACCCAAAATTGAACGCCAGAACAGAAAGCTATTTTTCTTAGGATTTGGAGTATTTATAGCAACGATAATTTCCACCCTTATATTTGGATTGTTATTTATGCAACTAAGTAGCTCAGATAGAAAAAAAGAAGAAAATAGATCGATAACTCAACAAGAACCAACTCCTAGTCCAACCCCAATAGCTATAGTCAGAGAATCGTGGACTTTTGAGGTTCTCAATGGCAGTGGAGTGGCGGGTGCAGCCGCAAAAGCTTCTGAAAAACTAGAAAATCTTGGATATAAGGTTGTAAAGACAGGAAATGCTGATGACACAGTTACCATTACTGAGCTTTATATCTCAAAAGACAGGAGCAAGGAAGAATCTCAACTTTTGATAGATGATCTCAAATCCGACTTTGGAGAGTTAACCGTGACTGGTGATCTAAGTGATTCTACTGCTTCAGTACGTATTATACTCGGGAAGGAATAGTCAAATTCCTTGACAGCAAACTTTCATATTCCGTATGATAACAACAGATGAAAAAAGCTGCCCGCAACAAGAAAGAATCTTTTTTTGAAAAACAACAGGAGATTGTTGAAGAAATAGTAATTGAAGAGAAAAAAGTAGCTAAATCCAAAATGAAATTTTTATCACAAAGAAGATATCAGATAGGATTACTTGTTTTGATCGTAATTGTGGTTGGTGCTTTGGTAGCAGGATATGGGTTTACTCAAAAAAAAGATTTTGTTGAGGGTGGAAAACTGAGCTCATCCCAGATATCTGCACTAGTTGATGAAGTAGGAGACAAAATGATTATTCCAAAAGGGGAGACTCCAACCATCGCAACTGTTACTGATGTTACAAAACTTGAAGAACAACCT
Source organism: uncultured Gammaproteobacteria bacterium (assembly GCA_964485575.1). GTDB lineage: Bacteria > Patescibacteriota > Microgenomatia > Levybacterales > GWA1-39-11 > JAUSNA01. Next base: position 20,767 of record CAZAJO010000015.1, read on the forward strand.
TTCTTTAGAAATGCTCAAAATGGTGACAAGGTAATGATTTTCGGAAGTACAAACATGGCTATCCTATACCGCCAATCTATTCACAAAATTGTAACGGTAGCACCGATTAATGCGCAAAATTCTCCAATAGCAACTGACAATGCAAATCCATCACCATTGCCTTCAGGTGTAACTCCGAGCGTTAGTCCAACTCCTTCATCTACACCAACAAAAGTAGCGATTCTTAACGGAACAAAAGTAGCTGGACTTGCTAAAAAAGCAGAAAATCTTATAAAAAGTGATACTATTGCGGTAGTAACTTTGGGGAATACAACTGGGGATTACACTACTAGTTCAATCTCTAAAGTTTCAAACTCAAGTAAGCTTACAGATAGTGATTTGCAGTTAATAATTTCACCTACAAAAATGAAAGCTAAAGTCCTACCGCTCCCTACTGATGAAACAGTACCAAATGGAGCAGATGTAGTTATTATCTTAGGAAAAGACTTTGCAGACGCTCAGTAAAAGTTTATCTTCTAGCTGCTCTCATGTTTGAAGCCCACAGTAGAATATTTACGATAGAGACAACTATAAAAGGAAAAACTTTGAGTACTCCGAATTGACTTACAAAAACTATCTCAATCGCCAGTACTACCAGTAATATAGCTTCAAAAAATGTCGAAAGAAGATATTCTACATACCACTTAATATTATTCAGACTGACACGCGGTGGTTTTCCTGTTTGTTCTATCTGTAGAACAATCCTGTCGTTAAGATCGTTCTTTTTAACCTTTATTGACTTACCAGAAAAGCCCTTTTTATTGGTAGTTATTCTGACGTCAACTGCCTCATTTATTTTTACTAAGAACTCACCTTGTTCATTGCTTTTGGTGTGACCCAGAACTTTTCCGGAGCTTGAGAATAAATAGAGTAAGGCCCCAGCAATCGGCTCATCCGATCCTGATGTTGATATATTTCCATGAACAAGGAACGTATGGTTATTTTTCCTGAAAGGAAGAAATATGTGATATATGAGAAATGTCGGGAACAGAGTTACGGGTACTGACATCTTTTTTGAGAGAGAGATGGTGAGAAGAAACGCAAGAAACGTGATTAGTAAAAATGAAATGAGCTCAAAAAATCGATAAGAGGAGCGTAGGGTTTGTAGGGCTTGTTCAGAAGACTGTAAGAAATCAAGCGCAGTTGATAGGTAATATTGGCCAAAAGTTAGGATGTTAAATGGTAGAGCAGTAAGTTCAATTGTAGGATAGGAAGATACACGTGAGGAGTCGAGAGTAAATTCAACCGTTTGTTCTTTGTAGCCAAGGACGTGTACAACCGCTCTGTATTTTCCATCAGGCAATACGGTCAAGACATTACCATTTGGTTCGGAGTATGTAGGGTTTTTAACCGGTGATATGGAAGAGGTAAGTAGTTCGTAGAGTTTGAGGCGTTGATTGTAGTAATAAAATGTTATTTTTGCATGCTCAACTTCTTCTTTTGTAACACGATTTATAATACGCAAAGGTTGGGATACGGTAACATTTGCAACTTTTTGCTCAGATATATTGCCATTGAAGTCTTGGATCTGCAAAATAAGCTCATATTCCCCAGGTTGGACAGAAGCATTTAGTCTTCCGACAAAGTGTCCTGGACTTATTTCAGATACAACAATTGAGTCAGAGCTCGTAGTCTCTTGTTGAAAACTGTTTATCCCCAAAACCTTCTTGCTTCTGAGAATTGCCTTCACCAATTTTATATTCGAGGAGTCTTTTATCTCTATCTTAAATGAGTAATTTGCAGTATTTGGGATGATGAAATTACTGATTTGATCTTGAGAACGCATAGCATCAACCAATATGACGTCCTGGCTTGTGACTATCAATGATTTTACATCAACCTCGGGTGGACTTGAGGCTTGGGCAGTATCTAATAGATAAAGATCTGAGGTAGCCGAAGTTCCACTTTGATCAGTGGCAGTCACTTTGAAATAGTATCTGGAATGGGGTTTGAGGTTTGGAATTATGACCAAATGTTGTTTTGCAAATCCAATAACAATCACAGAGCCAGTGAGTGTAGTAGTTGAGTTGCCATAGGACAGTTTGAGTCTCGTTGGTGTAGACGTTGTAATAAATATAGCGGCTTGAGATGAACTTATCGTCCTTATGTCGATTCCGGTTATCAGGCTTGAGGTATTAGGATTGGTGACCGTTGGAGTAGGTGTTGCATTTGAACTAGAGCTTGATGAACTAGATCCTCCAGATGAACCTGAAGATGAGGACGTGGGGGTTGGTGGAGCAATATATTGATAGCTTGAAGTTACCGTTGAATCTGCAGTTTGGGTTCCAGGGCCTAAAACTCTTCCATTGACAGTAAAACTCACAGGAAGCGACCCTTCGTAAGATGAATTCGTTTTGAGCTGAAAAGTGACGGTTTGGTCGGTAGTATTGCCTGGGATGGTAGCAATAGTCCAATCAATTTTCCTATTGACGGTATCAACCACAGCTGCAGTATTGTTGTAGGCATTTGAGCTGCTTCCTATTACGTAATCAAGTAGATCTTCTGTCGGTGTGCCGCTTCCCTGAATCGTGCCAAGGTCCCAACTGGCCTCCACAGTTATTGCTGCAGGATAACTGAGCAAATTGGCATATGTCAGAGTGTAAGTTAGTGTAGTTTCCTGCTGGAAAGTGCCATTTGTGGGGTCAGAAAGAGCTAGGTCAGCACTAAAATCCGTAGGATTAGCAGCTACAGTGGCGGTGACTGCGATACTGTCACTTGTGACTATAGAGACTGCATAGGCATGATAGTCAACGACCTGGCTCGAGTTATTCATGGTCCTGAGAATTCCTACGTATGTGCCTGTTGATGAGGGGGTGGTTAGCGTGTTTGAGGATGCGAAGTTGAAGCAATACTGTGTGCCTGTTGAAAGGTCATTCGAGGGAAAACTGACTGTTTGGCCAGAGACTGCTGTTGCAGTACCTATCCCAGGCAATGGGGTAGCTCCTGAGGGCAGATTGGTTGTCGTTACTATCCAGTTTGAAGCTGTAGAATTTACCGTAAAACCTGACGGAAATATTACTTGTATTGAATTTTCAACCCCAGTAGTTGAAGGGGTTGCGCATATCATGCCACCCGTCGTTCTTGATACCGCTAGCCGGTCGAGACGTATTAAAGTGTCCAGGTCGCCAGCATAGGCATTCTGAGGCAACAGTGGGGCAATAATAGGGATCAGTACTACCACTAAAAGAATACGGGCAATATTGCGCATATATTAAGTATCACGCATTACAAAGAGCGTATCAAGTATTTGATTCTCAAACAGATATTCTGCATGTACTCTTCTTGCTATAAATTGCCGGAAGGCTATTTTAGCTTAGAGGAAGTTGTACCCTACAAATTTTATATGATATATGGGTATAATTAATGTATGACATATAAGACAAAAGAGAAGTCTTTTTTCGAAAAAACAATTGAAGAGGAGATAGTAAAGCCGGTTCAGGAGACAAAAGAGGACTTGCAGGAACTTGAGAAAAAAGGAGCTAAAAAAGTCCTAAAATGGTACGATTTTGGAGCTTCATCATTAAGAGACGAGATCAAAAGACGACCCGCCCAGTATTTCTTCTTATTTATCACTTCATTTATAGGGTCGGCCCTAACCACTGGTGCGGCATTGATAATATTTTCAGGCAATCTGATAGCCCAATTCGTACCAAAACCAGTCCCAAAGGTTGAGAGTTCTCAAACCGTTAAGGCTCCTATGAATATCTCAAAATATGATCCATTACTTCTAGCTTCAAAATTACGGAAAAATGAGACAGACTTTGAACTTGTTGATATACGGAGTGCTTCTGACTATAGCCGTGGCCATATTTTGGGAGCAGTGAGTCTGCCTGTCTATTCGACTGAGATGGTCAGTAAAAGTGGAGATGTGGATGAAGCAAGTATAAAGGAAGCATTCAAGAAGTATGAGGCAACAGACAAGTTCCTTATTATTTACGCTCAAAATGCCTATTCTACAATCCCTTCAGATATAGCAGCAATTCTCTCAACCGATAAGAAGAAAGTAAAAGCCCTTGCTGTTGGTTGGGAAGAGTGGTTACACCTCAATCAGTAATTAGTGAATAGTGATTGGGAAAACCAAGTAAATTAGAAGATAACAAGCCTATAGTACAAAGCAGTTAAGATTTGATATAGACCTGAAGTAATTTAATATTGTGCTGAGGATAGGATTTGAACCTATGTAGCCCAAACGGGCGACAGATTTACAGTCTGTTACGATTGACCACTCCGTCACCTCAGCACGAACTATATTTTACAAGAAATAAGCCCAAATTGAAAGGTTGATGTATAATCCAGTATAAAACTTTAATGACTTTGTTTTTGCATGAGGTTACATCGAGTTTTTGGATCTTTGATAATTGGTTGTGAAGATTTGAGCTTTCTGTTCTGGATTTAGAATAATGAATCTGGAATGGAAAGTTCAAATAAGTCTAAGGAGAAAACTAAATGTTCCCGCTTTGGGTGTGGGCAGCTATTCTCACGTTCTTTTTGGTCGGTGAATGTATTCTAACCTATAGAAAAATCAACCGACATACTGAAGGCAAGTCAGATTCCAATTTTTTGAGCAATGCAACACCCACGCAAGCTCAAATTCTTGAGAATCTAGAGATTAGGTTTGCAATCACATCCATTTCGTCTGTAATTGCACTAATATGTCTCGTCGTCGGCCTCGTACTGAGGTACGTCTTCGGCATCGACATCGCCTAAGCATTCCTGGGGAGGAGATGAGTGAATAGTTCACGAAAGTCCGCGCTGGTTGCGGTTGTCAACAGTTGTGGGGAAGTATGGGGCCATGCCCTTGATTTGCTCTACAGCGTCGACCTCGTCGGGATGGGAGTTATTTCCCGACACAAGCGCCGTAGGTGCAAGAAATACCGGCCGCATGACGGCTGGTTACACTTCATCTAAGGCTGATGACGATTCCGATTCTACCAGAGAAAGGGAGGAAAGAAATGTTTCATAGGTTGAAGCGAAAAAATACCGAAGGATCAGGCCCAGGGCTTGCCGATTTCGGATATGTTTTAACGGCAATTGGAATCCTTGGCGTACTCGCACTTTTTCTCTTCGGCTGATTCAGCTGAATCCACAACCAACGGCCATTACGTGGGGGAGCCGACAATCCCCTGCACCATGCATGCCTATTAAAATTATTTCCCATTTATTTTTTTATTTATTACTGACATTATTTTCCTTTTCAGCAAGAAACTATCCATAACACTCATTTGGACGATCGTCCAATTGTATGTTATTTTGTGATACTCTAATGATAATGAAAGTAAAAAATGGAAGTGTTAGTTACTTACTTTTGCTGGCTTTGGAAAAAGCAGTTGATGGAGTCCTATATCTTGAGGAGTTTAGTTATTCCGGGCAAATAAAGACACTTGCTGGGGTTCCATTAAAGCATAGAGATCAAGCTTTATTAATGGCAGTTAGAAGATTGCGTCTTAAAAACATAGTGAATGCGCAAAAAAATCAAGATGGAAAAATTTATCTTCAGCTTACCAATATAGGAAAAGACTTTTTGGATGAAAAGAAAGTTTATGAAAGTGAAGGTAAATATACTGTAATAATGTGGGATATTCCCGAGACAAGACGGGTTGTTAGGAATCTTTTAAGAAGAAGACTTAAAGAGTGGGGTTTTAGGAGTTGGCAGAAAAGCGTGTGGGTTTCTCGTAGAGATGTTGCCTCAAAACTGCGTAATTTTATTGCTGAAGTGGGAATTGAGAAATGGGTTGGGGTGATCGAATCTGAAGATCCAATTCTTGGTAGTTTATTTGTAAAATAGGAAGTTTTAGCTTCCAAAAGAGTAGTTTTTCTGTTAAAATTTCAAAAGTCTGAAATGTCATTAGCCCTGATGGCTCAGTGATCACTCAATTTGCTTTGCAAATTGTAGGGCACGTTCTTGAGATGCAAAAATTTATGCCTTGGTGGCTCAGTGGTAGAGCGCATTCTTGGTAAGAATGAGGTCCCGGGTCCGATTCCCGGCCGAGGCTCAAATTTTTGCTCGCAATATTCTCTCCTTTTTTTTGGTCACAATATGCTTAGTAGGAGTATAATATAGAGGTGTCAGAACTTATTTCAGACGCCATTTTTCGGTTTCCTGATAAAAAAAACTTAAGAGGTGGACTGACAATACATGGGGGTAGGGGTCCAGCGCGGCTTGAGCCAGATCAGGAAATTATTGCACGTTACAATTCGTTTGGAGTGCCTTACGATCCCAACAAGATAATAGATGTTCTGGTTCCAATTAAAGAAGTAGATGGAGAGGACTTCATGAGCATGGATTCGCCTTTGTCTCAGAAAGGAATGTACATAGGGCAATTCATGATAAAAAATGAGCCACTGTACCCACTCAGTCTATCGTAAAACAGGCTTTTTACTTGCATTTCCAGGCAATAACTAATATAATTTGTACTTAAGTTAAAAAGGTTTGCATATTATGGCTAAAAAATCCAAAGGAACACGACTACAATTCGGCCTTCAATGCACCGTTTGTAAGAACGTCAACTACATAACACAAAGAAATAAGCTCAATACGCCAGAAAAATTGGTGTTGAAGAAATTCTGTAACTTTTGCAAGAAGATTCAACCCCACAAGGAACGAGAAAAACTTAAATAATTTTAAAGAAGGAGAAGAGAGAAAAGTCCAAAAGCAGCCCCTAAAAGAGATCCACCAATAACATCCGTTGTCCAATGTTCTCCAAGACTAACTCGGGATACTAACATCAGAATCGCATATAAAGAAACAATTCCAATGATAGGGAATCGTATATATGTAGACACTTTTTTATTCTTAATAAGAAGCATAATAATAATTATGGACAAGAAAATTACACGCAAAGAATGACCCGAAGGGTACGATGCATCAGTATGTACATAGAGGCCAGGGAACTGTATGGATAGATCAGTTGTACGCAGGAACATGTGTGGTGGTCCTGGTTGGGATAGGATGCCTTTGCCTATGATTTCTATAATATGTGCAGCTCCAAAAAGCCCGATTGTCATAACACCTATGATTTTTCTCCTGAAGAGAAGTATAAGGATAAGGATCACCATGGAGAATTCGAATCGGCCAGTTACGCTAAGAAAAGAGAAGAATGGATCAAATCTTAGTGGAATATCATCCTGAAGTCTTACAGTAGTATTAAAGTCAAATGGCCTCAAAACATCACTTCGAACAATAAAAGTAAAGGCTATAAACATACCAAGAAAAATAATGCCAAGAATAATAAATGCTTTTCTATGGCTATTTGGGAATGAGGAGGTTAGGTTTTTCTTGAGATGCTGGACAGCCTTTTGCATGACTTTTATCGTAGCAGATTTGGTTTACTTGAGGCAAGTTTTAGAATATAATTGAGTTCGAACATTGATTGAAGGGCCGTAAGCATAGCTTGCGTCCCTACTACGTAGGGCCGTAGTTTAGTCATCACAAAGTGAGGACCAAAATACGCCCTGAACATAGTGAAGGGCCGTAGTTTACCGGTAGAATAGGGGTCTCCAAAACCCTTGAAGATGGTTCGATTCCATCCGGCCCTGC
>CAZAJO010000016.1:0-25841 GCA_964485575.1 uncultured Gammaproteobacteria bacterium
AGAGCAAATTCAACAATCGTCTTCATATATTCTATCTTGTTACCGGTATCATAATATTTTCCTCCCTTAATTTCGGCCGCCAAAACTCTTTTACCATCCCCTAGCATTAGTTTTAACGCATCATTATAGTACAACTCATCACCTTCACGTAGATTTTCCATAGCCTCTTCCAGATATCCGAAAATGTCTGGGGTAAGAAGGTATCCGCTTACATTTGCCATGTCTGATGGCGCATTGAGTTTCCCTGGCTTTTCAATGATTGTCTTTGTGTCAATGATCCCATCCTCTATCTCTTCTCCGCCGGCAAACCCATACCGGTCATAGTCTTCGTCTGATTTTGCCCTGACTGAAGCAAGCACTGAACATTCGTACTTTTCATAGATATCTATCAATTGTTGAAACCTTGATTTTGGTTCTGCCTTTATGAAATCGTCACTCCATGTATATATGAAGGGCTCATCTCCAACAATTGACTTAACATTGAGAAGCGGTGTCCCGTTACCATAAGGTCCTTTTTGCCTGACATAAATGAAATTTGCCATCGATGCAATTCTTTCTGCCTCCTCCAAAAACTTCATCTTTTTCTCTCCACCCATCCGTAGGTTCTCAACTAATTCCATGGATGGCCTATCAAAATGATCCTCAATGGTTCTTTTGTGAGATCCGGTAACTATTATGATATCTTCAATCCCTGCATCCACTAACTCCTCTACGATATATTGAACGATTGGCTTATCCACTATCGGAAGCATCTCTTTCGGCATTGCCTTTGTTTGAGGGAGAAATCGGGTTCCAAAACCTGCTGCGGGGATAACTGCTTTCTTTATGCGACCCATATGTACAAGATTAATAGATAATTTAGTAAATGTCTAGAATCAATTCTGCACTGGGTTGAGAATGGGCAAAGAGACTATAGTCAACAGTCTCTTTACAATTCCGCCTCAACTCTGTATAATAATATGCTATATCCCGAGAATCTAAGAATTGACATTTGCTTTAGGTTCTTTTGGGTAGTGAGTATAATACCAATGAATATATTCAAGTTTGTAAATGAGGTTAGGACAGAAATTTCAAAGGTAACGTGGCCTACTAGAGCCGACACTATCAGACTCACGATAATTGTACTTGGAATATCTGTCGGAGTCGGACTCTATCTAGGAGGACTCGACATGATCTTTACGCAAATGTTAAAACTTTTAGTTAGCTAAAATATGGATATTACTGATGATTTAAAAAACGAAGATGTAGTTGAAGAAACTACTACAGACTCAAATGAGACATCAAGTCTTGATGACATGATGGCGGCAGCCATTCCGGCTGACGACACGCCATCGCAAGATGGGCTGGCAGTATCTGTGCCTGAAGAAGAACAAGTTCCTGTTGAGGTAACAGTTGTTGAGGCTCCTTCAGAAGAAGTAGCTGATGCTATTCAAGACTCTACAGATTCACCAGTTGAAGAGACTGAAGTTGAAGATCCAGCACCTAATGAAGAAACTTCAACCGAAGAAGCAACAGACATGATTGAGGAAGCTGCAGCTGATTCAGCCGAGGAAGCAAAACCTGCTGTTGAGGAAAAAATCCAACCATCTATGCCCGCTCCAAAGGTATACAGAGGTAAATGGTATATCGTTCATACTTATTCAGGACACGAGAATAAAGTTGCAAAGACGCTTATGCAAAGAGTTCAGGCAATGGGATTTGAAGAAAGAATCTTTGATGCACTCGTTCCAACAAGAGACACAATCCGCGTCCGCGGAGGAAAGAAAGAAACTATCAAAGAAAAGATTTTCCCAGGATACATTTTAGTTAATATGGATCTTTCAGATGAAGCTTGGGTACTTGTCAGAACAACACCCGGTGTTACATCATTTGTCGGAGCTCAAAACAAACCAACTCCAATCAGAGATGATGAGGTCCAAGCAATTGTCGCTTTCGTTGGACAAAAAGATCCAGTCTACAAAGCTCAATTTTCAAATGGTGAAGCTGTTAAGATCACAGACGGTCCTTTCTCCGACTTTTTGGGAACCGTTGAATCAATTGATGAAGCTAAAGGAAAAATCAAAGTTTTGGTCTCAATTTTTGGACGGGAAACACCAGTTGAACTTGACTTCCTACAAGTTGCTAAAATATAATCCGTAACATCTATGGCAAAAAAAATAAAGACATATATAAAATTGGCTATCAAGGGCGGCGAAGCAACTCCTGCACCACCAGTAGGAACTGCACTCGGCCCCCACGGACTTCCTATTATGGAATTCGTTCAGGCATTTAATGCAAAGACCTCAGATCAAAAGGGAGTTCTACTTCCAGTTGTAATCTCAGTATACGAAGATAGAACATTTTCTTTTATCGTTAAAAAACCACCGATGTCAGAACTTATTAAAATGGAACTTAAAATCCAAAAGGGATCTATGAAACCTGGACGGGAAGTTGCTGCTACGTTAAATAGAGCTCAAATCGAATCAGTTGCAATGAAGAAAATGGACGACCTTAATACAAAAGACGTTGAGATGGCATCCCGGGTTGTTATGGGAACTGCCCGATCAATGGGAATAAAGGTGAGTGAATAGGTGTTTATACCGACAACTCTTACTGTCTTCGACAGAAGAGCCTCTCGGTATAATTTCTTGAACTATTAATATTTATAAGGAATTCAACAAATTATGGGTAAGATACGTATAAAAGCATTTGATGAAACCTCAGTTGAGGACGAAGCAAAATTAAGAGCCAAAAAAGAAGCTAAAAAAGCAGAAAAGATGGCTGCTAAAAATGCTGCAAAAGCAGCGGCTGGTAAAAAAACTAACCCTCAAACCGATGGGTCAATGAGAGAAGAGGCAGAAGAAATTGTTGTTGAAACGGTTACCGAGGCTCCTGAAGAAATCACTGTTGAAACAGTAAAACCCTCCTCCGCTAAAGCTACGGAAGGGCAAGGAAAGAAAGCAAAGAAAGAGAAATTCGCAAAAGCAAAGGCAAAAGTCGACTCAAAAAGACATAAAGAAAATATGTCAGTTGTTTCCTCTTCTCAAAAATACGATCTTGATCAAGCATTGGCAGCTCTTAAGAAATTTAAATCAACAAAATTTGACGAAACCGTTGAGCTTCATATCAATACAAAAGAAAAAGGTGTTAGCGGTCAAGTCACTCTTCCCCACGGAACAGGAAAAACATTAGTCATAAAAATTGCAGATGAGAATATCATCGCAGAAGTTGCAAAAGGAAAAATAAATTTTGATCTTTTGGTTGCGACTCCTAGCATGATGCCGCAACTTGCTAAAGTTGCAAGAGTTCTAGGACCACGAGGACTTATGCCAAATCCTAAAAATGGAACAATTGCAGAAAACCCAGAGGAAGCTGTAAAAAAACTTTCTGGAGGACAAATAAATTACAAAACAGAGGCAGAAGCTCCTATCATCCATGCACGTGTCGGAAAAATTTCATTTGAGGACAATAAATTAAAAGACAATGTGAATACCTTTATCACAAGCGTTGGAGTGAATAACATTTCATCAGTTACCCTTAAGTCTACTATGAGCCCTGCAATCAGGCTCAATATCGTCTAACTTTCTTCTATTTTTTTATGAAATCAGAAATATCCTATCCAGTTCATTGTATTGAATACGAATCTCCAAAGGACATTACAAATCCTTTTTTCTTGACAGCACCCATTCCATTTCCTGACGTGGATCCAAACAAAAGAGATGACCTGATTCTACAAGACCTGCAAAACAATTGGTCTCTTGCCGAAGATGATTTTATAGCAATGTATAATTCTGAAGAATTCGGTAAACCGCTAAGAGATTTTTTCCAAGAAGATATCGAAAGTGGTGAATATACCCTTCCAGAAATAGGTGAGCTTGTTGGTTTGACTAATGCAGACCGTGCCCGGAAAACTAGATCTGCACTTCAAATAGGAACGACTAACAAACATACTGATGTGACTTTTTGGAGGTTTAGTGAAGTAGAAATGGCACAACTTATGGTCGGGTTTATCGGAAGAAAATTCAGGAATTTATACACACGTATAAATCTAAACAGTCTTAAATCAGATTCGTAGTATACTTAACGTATGAAACCGGTCGTTGTTGCCGTTTTTGCCCACCCCGACGATGAAGCTTTCGGTCCCGGAGGAACCCTCGCTGTTTATTCAAAAACCCATGATGTCTACATAATAACCGTTACCGGTGGTGAGGCTGGAAAAAATAGTCTAGCCTCTAAAAATTCTCAACTTAAAGATATCAGAAAGAAGGAATTACTTGCCGCGGCCAAAACCCTTGGGGTTAAAAAAGTATTTTTCTTAGGATTTGAAGACGGAACACTCTCAAATAATATATATCATGCGGTTGGAAAAGAAATTGAGAAAAAGTTAAAAAAATTAAACCCATCAACCGTTATAACTTTCGAACAAGGCGGAGTCAGTGGTCATATAGACCACATAGCAGTCCACTTCATAACTACATATGTTGTCAAAAATTTGACCAAAAAACCAGAACTCTGGTACTATTTTGTGCCTGACACACATAGCTCGCTTACTTCGGATTATTTTATTCACTATCCTACCCCGCCACAAGCTACCATCGCAGAAAAAGTCATCTCTACAATAGACGTGTGGGAGACTAAGAAAAAAGCCATGCTGATGCATAAGTCACAGGCGCATGATGCAAATAGAATAATAGCTCACACCAAAGATCTTCCCAAAGAAGAATATTTCCTGATTTTTAAAGGCTAATTGAGAAATTATCCCTCTGGGTATAGAATGTAGGTCAAACTAAAAGGTGGCCGGTTTTCAACAAGCACGAAAAGGCGTCCGCCTTTTTTTGTTCATTGAAAACTGGTCACGAAAGGAACTTAGATGAACACTAGAGACATCAAGGTCTCAACGGTTAGTCTTTCTGCAGTAGCAGGAAGTTACTTAATCAGGTTCAATGGTGAACTCGTATCACCCTCGACTTCTGAGGAGATCGGGAACATCCAGAGGACCTTACGATACGCAGTCAAGAACGAGTGGCAGAGAAGCCACGACGCCTTCGAGCTGGAGAACTATCTCCAGATGATGTTTGCACCAAGCACTTCCTCTAGTCCCTACCGGATATTCAGACGCTTGAGCATCATCATTAGCCACAACCCAACTCCGGCCGTCAAGGCCGGTACCAAACGTCGCAAACGAAAATCAAAACCCCACAAGCGCAACCGAGGTGTAATTTGAACAATTCAAGTTCATACAAACAAATCATACTTCCCAGGAATGTCCGAAGAGCACTGGGGAACACGACATCAACTGTGCTTCTTTGGCCCAACGGGTCGCCCTCAAAAGAATGCATCAACGATCTCGCCGAAAGACTGTTTGCCTGTATCGTCGAGTACGCTGAACCCTTCCATACATGGAGGTACAGCTCAAACGACGGAATACGTCTGGCAAACACCAAACTGAAAGAGGAGATCTTGAGCCGTTTCGGAAGGGACGGAAGCAATGAGATCTACAACTTCGCAGTTGTCTCCGCCGATGCAGAGCGTCCCAAAAAACACTATGGGCTCAGGAGGTAGATTAACCATGAGCAAGAGTCAGTCTCGACGGCTAGAGCGAAGGAGACAAGACAAGAGAGACAGAACCTTCTATAAGAAGGTTGGTCGGAAAAACAGCACCAACTCTCTTTCATCGAGGACAATTCGGGTAGTCTTGGCAACCTTGATTGCAATAAGTGCTGGAATTTTTCTATTGGTCGCAACGACAAGCGACAAGTCAAATGCAGGACCAAAACCAGCGCCGACACCAGTCAAGATTGGAGAGTATAAAATCCCGAACAGCGGTGTCGACGTCCAACTCAAGTAGTATACGAGGTAGTCTCGTGATCAGTATTCCTCCCTGTGGCCCTTCGGGGCCGCAGGGAAAACTGCAATTATTCCATATAGTTACCTTTGAGGGCTTCTATCCCAGGAAGCGTACCTTTTTCGATAAATTCAAGCATTGCTCCCCCACCTGTTGAGATGTGGGTAATCGTATCTAAGTATTCTTTCTTTGAAATTGCAGCCAGTGTGTCTCCTCCTCCAACAATAGTTGTTGCTTCCGGATTATGGGCTAGGGAATAATAAATGAAGTCTGTCCCCTGCTTGTATGCGGGGTTTTCAAAATAACCCATTGGTCCGTTCCAAACAATAGTGTTGGCACGCGCAATTATTGATCCGAAATGAGCTTTAGTTTGTGGTCCAATATCAAGCATCTTACTGTCTTTTGGTAATTTGTCTATCGTATATACCTCGTTATCAACAACCCCATCTGAGGGCAGGATTATATCTGTGACTTGATCCTTCGCAAGATCCAACAACTCTCGAGCTTTAGCCAACTTATCCTTTTCATACAAAGAATTTTGCATATCATATCCCTTTGCAGCTAGAAAAGTGTTAGCAAGTCCTCCACCTATCAGAACACAATCTGCAAGCTCGATAAGCTTTGTTATGAGATTTATCTTATCAGCAATTTTTGCACCTCCAACTATTGCAACAAGCGGTCTTTTGGGATTGTTTATCGCTTTTGAAATCATTTCAACCTCTTCTTTAAGAAGTAAGCCACCGTACGAAGGCAATAATTGTGGAACACCAGTAATTGAAGCCTCCCGTCTGTGACTTACAGCAAATCCATCATTTACATACACATCGGAAAGATCTGCCAATTTTTGGGCAAAGTCCATATCTTCTTTTTGCTCTTCAGGATAGAATCGGATATTTTCAAGAACTAAGATCTCGTTTTCTTTCTGATTTTCAAATGTAGCTTTATCCTCAGTAAGGAAATCGTCAATAAGCCTCACCGTTATTCCTCTTTCTTTTACGTATTCTTGCAGTCTATCAACAACAACTTTTAAAGAAAGACTTTTGTCCCGGCCTTCAGGCCTTCCCATCTTTGCAACGCATATGATTTTATTGTGTCTGTCCAAAAGATAGTTTATTGTCGGAAGGTTTTTGTGGATCCTAACATCATCTGCAATAGTGTAATTATCACTTAAAGAAACATCAAAATCAGCACGCAACAAAACTCTTTTATTTGATATATCTACCTCATCAATGAATAATTTTGGCCTGAATGCTGGAATTTTCCAGAGAAATGACTTCATAGTTACTTTTGAAATGACACGTAATTATCTACGTTTTGAGCGCTTCCCATGACTATTGGAGAACGTTGATGAATGTGGGAAGGGACAATGTCAAGTGGATTTTGAAGGTCTATTGCGACCGCTTTGCCTCCTGCTTGCTCGATAAGGAATGCAAACGGATTTACCTCAAGCATAAGCCGCAATTTTCCTTCTGTCTGCTTACTATCAGCAGGATACAGATATATCCCACCCTTAATAAGGGTTCTATGAGCATCAGCAACAAGTGACCCAACGTATCGTGCTCTTGATGAACCCTCCTGTTTTAGATTGGATAGGTATGCTTTTGTCCCTTCATCATACAAATTCTCGTATGCTTCGTTTATGGAATATATCTCTCCATGCCCAGGTATTTTCATCATAGGATGTGACAACAAAAAACTTCCGATTGCAGGATCCAAAGTAAATCCATTAACCCCAGTTCCTGCACTGTACACAAACATAACGCTTGACCCGTAAAGTACATAACCTGCCGCAACTTGCTGTCTCCCATTTTGGAGAAGTCCTCCGTCTTTTCTATAGATTGAGAAAATAGTACCAATAGGACAATTTGTGTCGATATTAGATGACCCATCAAGCGGATCAAAATACACGATGTAGTTACCGGAATGACCCTCTGGGGCATATACTTCATTCTCCATCTCCTCAGATACAACCGCATGGACCTGACCTCCTGCTATAAGGGTGTCTGTTAACAATTGATTACTGAAATCATCAAGTTTTTGAACCTCCTCACCAAAAGTATTAGTGTTTCCGGTCTTTCCCATAATGTCGACAAGTCCACTTGCTTTAACGTGGGACGCAATAATTTTTGTGACATTTTCGATTTGATTGATCAAAAGCGTAAAGCTTCCCGTTGCATCGTGGGTTTTTCTGGCTTCTTCTAAAATGAAGTCTGTGAGAGTTGGGATTTTACTGAACATGGGGTAATATTTTTTCCGCTGTATCAAATACATTAAGTTGTTCAAAAATAAATGATAGTTGTTTTTCTAACCCTTCAACGATTGGTCTTTTTTCATCTTCTGTTAACATCCAGCATTGTTTTTTGAATGGTCCAATAGACTTTTTCCTCAGCTTATAAACAAATTGCTTGTCATTCCATTTCGGATCTCGCTCTTTATCTTCAGCGCAGTTTTTTAAAGTCCAATCAGACATTTCCTCATTCAAAGAAGATGGCATCGTATCAAAAACGATATTCTGAAACCCTGTAGCCAGATGTACTTCAAGTGTTTTGTTCTCAGGAAATTTGTGAAATAACTCGTCAGGCAAGGTAGATGCTCCGTGTTGAACAACCCCACCAAGCTTGTATGTATCATGCGCTTTATTGCCACAATTTGAAATTACCCCGAAATCGATTTCGACTGAGGCTATTGTCCCGTCAGGCAGAACAACTCCACCGTGACTACTTCCCGTCTGGACACTGATCTTACTGATACCATCATTTACTTCCGGGATTTGTTTTCTATAACCTTCAACAAATGCAGATAACTCCTCAGGTGTGCTATTTTTGCCTCCAATATGCCCTATCTCTGCACCAATTGATATATGGTGTTCCCCTTGGATAGAACGGATATATTTAGTCAAGTCTGCTGTCACAGAATAATTAGTTGCCTGCTGCTCGTCTTGTGTGGTCTTTGTAAGATCAACGAGTGTTGATGCATCAATATCAATGTTGTTAAAATCAGCATCCAAAGATTCTTTGATGAGATCCTTAATTTTGTTAGTCTCTGTTTCTGCACTTTCCCGATATCTATTCAAACTGAATTGAAAGTGATCACCCTGAATAAATACTGGCCCTTTGTATCCCGATTTTACGGCGGCTCCCAAAACACTCACTGCATATTCATCAGGTCTTTGGGCCGTGTATTCAATTTCAGACCTAGCTATCTCAAAAATCACTGCACCAATTTTGTGCTTTTGCATAAGTCCAAATATGATTTGTGCTGTATCATACGTCATAAATCGGACGTTAATTGCAGGAACAGAAAAATCTCTTGAGATTTTTTCCTCACCTACTGCAAGATAAACATTGTGGATAGATGAAGAGATAGCGCCGAATGCTTTTGCAATAGTCCTAACAGTTGCTCTTGCCTCTTTTTTAAGTGCATCATCCTCTGATAGAACTGCAGTGTAGACAAGATTGTCAATTACTTTTTCTTGCAACTGCATCTCATCAGATATTGATCCATCAGAATAAACCTTTATAACTTCTTCTTGTAATTCTTTTAAGGACTGGTACATCATTTTTTATCTTGAAGCCTTTTTAAGGCTAAAATATACGCTCCATCACGAAGCGTCACATTGCTTTCTTGGGACGCTTGAAACACTTCGTCAGTTACACGCTCCATCTGTTGTTTTAATTTATCAAATACATCATCTTTTTGCCAGACTTCACCGTGCATATTTTGGTACCACTCGTAATATGATGTTGCTACTCCACCCGCATTTGCCAATATATCCGGGATCACTGTAATACCATTTTTCTTCAGCATGTCATCAGCCTCTTCAGTCACTGGTCCATTTGCAAGCTCCAGTATTACTTTTGCCCTGATTTTGCCTGCATTTTCACTAACTATTACGTTCTCAAGTGCTGCAGGAACCAAAATATCGACCGGTAATTCCAAAAGCTCTTCGTTACTGATGATAGTTCCTCCCTTTATGTCACAAATTTCCCCAACGCAATAACAATTCGAAAGCATCCCACGGTCTTTTTTACATTTCAAAGTTTTTTCCGGATTTAGACCACTTGGTACATGGATAGCTTCTTTTGAATCAGAGATGGCAATGACTTTAAAACCTTCTTTCTCTAAATAATAAGCTGCGTGATAGCCGACATTTCCTATTCCTTGAACTGCTACAGTAAGGCCTGTCGGATCTATAATTAGGTTTTTAAGTATTCGCATAAGGACATAGACTCCTCCAAGACCGGTTGCCTCAGTACGCCCCTGAGATCCTCCATTCTCAATTGGTTTTCCGGTGATTACAGCTTTAGAATCATTACCTGTGACCTTAGAATACTCATCCATTATCCACTCCATGATCTGAGGTGTAGTGTTAACATCTGGCGCTGGTACATCCATCTCTGGACCAATAATAGGCGCAAGTTTACGCGCAAATTCACGAGAAAGGGATTCCAATTCATTTTGAGAGAGCATCCGTGGATCAACAGTAATACCTCCCTTGCCTCCACCGAAAGGAACGTCAACGACAGCACATTTCATGGTCATCCAAAAAGCAAGGGCTTTCACTTCCGCCATATCAACATTAGGGTGATACCGAAGTCCACCTTTATATGGACCCATTATGTTGTTGTGCTGTACTCTATACCCCGTAAAAACCTTTATCTGTCCGTCATCAAGAGTTACTGGAAGAGCAACGGTTACGATCCTGTCTGGCTCAGTCAGTCTTGAAAGAAGTGATTCATCTAAGTCTATATTCTGCGCTATTTTTCGGAGTTGCTTTTGAGCTCTTAACCAAGGGTTATTTTGTGGCATATTTATTAATTGTAGTGACCAATTGAATGCAGGCTTGACGGAAAAAGGACTTCATTCGGACAAAATTCCATCATCTATTGTTTTAACGCTTCGATCCCTGGTAGTGTACCATTTTCTATATATTCAAGCATTGCACCACCCCCCGTTGATATATGGGAAATGGAATCAAGATATTCCATTTTGTCTATTGCAGCCAAAGTATCTCCACCACCGACAATTGATAACATTTTAGGATTTTGGGATATCGTGTAATACAAAAAGTCAGTTCCCCGGGCATATTGCGGATTTTCTATATATCCAACTGGTCCATTCCAAATGAGGGTTTTTGAGCTTAAAATCGCCTTTGCATAATCCGCCTGAGCCTCAGGTCCTATATCTAATATAACGTCTTGTGCTTTTATATCAGTAATTTTTTTAACTATTCCCGCAGCATCTTCGTCGTCTTTATCTCCAACAACAACCTCTCGAGGCAAAAGAATCTTTGTATGCTTTTCCTTAGCGTGCCTAACAATTTTTTTAACATCATCAATCATGTCTTTTTCGCAAAGACTTTTTCCGATAGGATAACCAAGCGCAAACAACAGAGTATTGGCAAGCCCTCCCCCAAGAATTAGAAAATCGGCTATTTCAGTTAATTTATAGAGTAATTTCAATTTTGTGGATACTTTTGCTCCCCCAATAATTGCTGCAAAAGGATGGGCTGGATGCTTGAGTGCATGACCGATTGTCTCGACTTCTCGCTCCATCAAAAATCCACCGAAATGTGGCAATATCTTTGGCACTTCAGTAATTGAAGCGCAGTCCCTGTGACTTACTCCAAAGGCGTCGTTGACATATACATCAGCAAGGGAGGCCAATTTTTTTGCAAATTCGTGGTCTGCCTCTTCCTCTTCTTTAAAGAAACGGATGTTTTCTAGAAATAGTATTTCACCGGGTTTTAGATCTTCAAAATGTTTTTGTGCCCCCTCTGACGTAAAGTCGTCTATCATCATTAACTTTGCATGAGGCAGATATTTATGAAGACGCTCTGCAATTGGTTTTAGTCTGAGGGTATCATCCCAACCCTTTGGTCTACCAAGATGAGAAATAATGATTAGCCTATTACCGTCTTTTAAGAGTTTTTTTATCGTTGGAAGTGCCGCCCTGATACGTGCATCGTCTGTGATCCGGTTACCCTTCATTGAGACATTAAAATCTACCCTGAGAAGCACTTTTTTGTGCTTAATGTGTGCTTTATCTATGTAGATGATCATGGGAGTATGGTAGGCTCCTCAACATACTTATTGACGGTATGAGAAGTGCCCACAATATTTAGTTTTTGAAAAAGGGTTTCAAGCTCTTCGGCCAATTTTGCTCTTATACCTTCTTTTTCTCCTTCGGGCATCAACCATAAGTCCTTTTTATTGGGACCTATTGCTTTCTTTCTCAACTTGTAAATGAATTGTTCATCTGTCCAACCTTCTTCCTTTTCTTCTGAGAAATTTGACCTGACATAATCATAAAGCCTGCTTCTTGTTGCATCACTCATATTTTCATAAACAATTGTCAAAAATCCTGTCGCTAGATGGATCTCAACCGTACCTACTTCAGGAAATTTTCCAAACATGTCTTTTGGAAGTGTTGATGCTCCATGCTGAACTGGACCTGCCATTTGATATTTCTCACGGGCGACTTTTCCGACACTTTCCAAAACTCCAAAATCTACATTTACCTCTTCTAGCGTCCCGTCAGGATTTGGAGTACCTCCATGAGAAGTGCCCGTCTGGACGCTCACTTTGGATATTTTTTGCAGATCACTATTTCCCAATTCATCAATATATCCAGACATAAATGCATCAAAATCTTTTACATCAGAATTAACGTCTCCAATGTGTCCGATTTCTCCTCCAATTGCAACTGTTACACCAGCAGGTTGCATCCCACGAATGAATTTTGTAAGAACTGCTGTCATCTCGAAATTATTTTTCTGTTGATCGGATTTTTCGGGCAAAGAAAGATCAACAAGAGTCGATGCATCAATATCTATGTTGTAAAAACCAGCTGTTAATGCGTCTTTTACAGCAAGTTCTATTTCATCAATTTGTCCCTGAGGATATTCTTTGAATTTTTTAGAGTCAAATTGGTAATGATCTCCTTGCAGAAATACTGGACCGACGTATCCCTCCTTTATTGCCGCTGCAAGTACACAAATCGCCACCTCATCCTGATTTTGTTTTGTGTAGATTGCCTCACTCCGAGAAAGTTCGAAAATAAATGCCCCAGCTGTGTGTTCTATAGATTTTTTGAATACCTCCCGGGCAACATCATAGGTTATTGCCCTCATATTCATAGCTGGTACGGTAAAACCACTAACCTCGCCTTTTCCGAATGCCTCATAAAGAGGAAATATAGATGCTGGGAATATTCCTAATGTCTTTGCCAATTTCCGGATGTATACGCGGCAAAGATGTCTCGCTTGGGGGTCATCCGATAGAACCGCGGTATATATAAGGTAGTCGATACCAAATTCTCGCAGTTTGTTTTCATCTTTCACCGTAATGTTCTCATCGTCGAATGAGAATACATCACGCAAATTTTCATCAAGTTCACCTACGGTTTGAAATATCATATGGGCAGTTCTAGGGCTTATCAAGTGTACGGTATCTCAAAACTCACAGTCAAGTAGCACATTCCTTGGTAATTGCAAAGATTGGGTTTTAGCAGTTATAATAGTTCTCCTCATGAATCCATTTAGGCACATGCGCGCCTTTCGTGGATTATATGATGTACATTAACAATTGAGATCTCACCGTTTCTTAAGATAAGAAACAGCTTTTTGTGGATTTATAGTCCTTGAGAAGCTGTTTCGTATCCCCGAAAGAAACGAAATAGACACCTAGAACCACCATGGGAGAAACACTTGCTTAGGAAATTAGACCTAAACAACGACGACGAGGCTCGTCTAGCCACTGAAGAACTCCGCCAGATGAGGCTCACAGACTTCATCACGGACGAGATCTTCGACCACAATTGGAAGGCACTCGCCTTCACCACCGTTTCCACGGGTCTCACTCTAATCCGCTCTGCGGACGGCTGGACCCTTTTGGGAACCCGTATCTACGATTATCGGAACAGGATGTCCGCCGCTTCGAAAGCGGCACTTGAGCTCCATCCCAACAAGATTGTTGCCAACACCGAGGATGGTCTCAGGGCACTTGCGAGGCTCATCCTCAACTTCCTGATGCCGGCTTCTGGGCAACCTCACACAGGCACGCGTTAATCATGGAAGCACCGATGCGTGTCAGCAAACCATCCGTGGGAGGACACGTTGTCCTCTCCTTCACACCAGGTCTTCTCAATGAGGACCGTTTGCGTAAATGGCTCGCGTCTCGAGCTCGTCACATCAACGCAACAAGCGTCGAGGAATACGCTCGCGTGCTCCGTGAGAACTACGACCCCAACGGGGACGCCGGTATCGGACTCGAATTCGTACCTGAATCGACTGACACGAAGGTGACCGCATGACGGTAGCGCCTGTGAGCGAGGAACTCACTGCATCCGTCAAGACTGCCTTGGGTGTACTGACGCTCCATTATCGGATCGTCGACCCCTTACCCACAGGGGTCACGCAAGAACAGATCGTTGCAAGCGTCACTGCTTGCTTTTCAGAAACAGCACGTGTGCACTTCAAGCGACGTGACAATCGCGATCTGATCGCAATGATGGTATCCCAGCAGTACGCCCACCACGAACGGGAGTGGGTCAAACAAACGGTGTTCGTCACGCTGGACGACTAGGGGGACGACTCGTCCCAGTGATCTCAATTCCAAAGGCCCCGAGCACGCTCGGGGCCTTTTCCAAATATTGACATGCTACTACTTCAAGTGCTGTACTTAGGATAGTTATGATTCATGAAATCCCTCAAGAAAACGTTCTTCAAAAAACTAAACGTTTTGTGAACGAGCTTGGACCAAGGACTATTGGTGCTTATGCAATAATGGGAGCTCTCCTCATTGCAATCTCTATAACATTCTATTTATCTCAAACTAACCAAGATATAAGACAAGATGCTTCAAATCATAAAGGAGAGAAGGCCGAATCATATCTCTCAAAACTAAGACGACAAAGACTAACGCCAACTCTCTCACCATCGCCTACACCCACGGTGCAAGCTACGCTTACGCCATCCCCATCGGTGCAAGCTACGCTTACGCCAACCCCCACCATTCAAACAACAATTTCACCTACCTATACACCAGTTGGAAATCCAAAGCCTGGGGACACAAATGATGACAATATAATAAATATCCAAGACCTTTCTTTTGTCCTCTCTAATTGGAATAAAAACGACGTCCCAAGGGCAGATTTTAATATGAACGGCACTGTTGAAATATCTGATCTTTCCTTACTACTTTCAAATTGGGGGAAATAATAGTTTAATATACATATGGTTCACGAAATCCACGAAAAGGGGATTTTTGAAATTATTCGCAATTCCGCACGAGAGATTGGTATAAAAACTTTAGGCGCTTACGCTCTCATGCTCGTTCTTTTGATTGCAATAACAGCCACTTTTATTCTTGCTCAAAAACGCCAAACTGTAGTTCAAAATGCGTCATATGACGCTTCAACCCGTACCTTCACAGAAACATTTGATGGATCCCCTAGTACACCTCAACCATTCACTCAGATAGGGCAAAATAATTGGGATGTTCAGATCCATACACGGGGAGAACTTTACAATCTACAGGAAATGGACGCGATGCATGGAAGCGATTGCTCAGCTCCACCAGCAGCTCATCATCTGACAGGTGCGTATGAGGATTCTGTCTTTTCTTGCCGGAACCACCTGATGACCGCACTCAACTCAGGGTCGTATGGAGTAATATATCTTACCCCAAACAGTATGGTAGATTTCTCAAATGGAGAAGCAACAATTGCTTTCGAAATTAGTACTGAAAAAATGAGTTCAAGAGACTGGTGGGATCTTTCAATCTCACCATTTCTAGATACTCAACCGCTTCCCTTGTTAAGTGATTTGTCTTCGGGTGTAGATCTTCAAAAACCAAATAATAATTCCGTCGTGATAGCAACAGATAATGGTGAGGGTGGTCCAAATCTAAAAGTAGTCACAAACGGAAATCGCATTGATTATGATGGAACCTCAGGTTCATTTAACCGTGCAGCAAGTGAAGGTATTACTCCCGGAACTAACCAGATGGCAACAAGGCAACCCTTCAAGTTAACTATCTCAAGAACTCATATCAAGTTTGAGCGTCTTGCTTCTCCGACCGGTACAGCCCTTGTTTTTGTGGATACTGACGTTCCTACCCTGTCTTGGTCACAAGGAGTTGTTCAGTTTGGACACCATTCGTATAATCCAGAGAAAGACAATGCAGGTGTACCTGCTACATGGCACTGGGACGCAGTCACAATCAACCCAGCCATACCTTTTACCATGATAAAAGCAAATAGAAGGTTTGCAGATAGGAGTAACCCAAGCATTTCGTTCAGTTCCCAAGCACCTACCAATTCTTATTTGAGATTTTCAGGCTACTGTGCAATTAGCGTTGATGGAATTCTTGCCCAGAAAATGACGAATGACAATCACCCGGAGCATATGTCAAGTTACATGATGCCTATTGCTACCGGCAAACAAAACTTCACTTTTGCTTTTGGACGCGATGATTGGTTTGAGCAGGATTGTATTGCAAAGGACTTTGCAATATGGACATTGACCTCATCAGATAACACTGTTACGACAGTACCAACAATACTGACTCCAACCTCAATCCCACCCACAAATACACCTACTCCATCTTCGATAACTCCCACCATAACTCCTTCTCCATCACCAACCCCTACCAAAACACCAACACCTACCCCTTCACCTACGCCGTCCCCGACGGTGCAAGCTACGCCTACACCAACCACACCCGTACAAAAACAGGGAGATGCTAATGGTGACAATAAAGTAGACGTACAAGATCTTTCGTACCTTCTCACACATTGGAATAAGAGTGATGCACCAACTGCTGACTTTAACCATGATGGAAAAGTAGATATTGTAGACTTATCAGCCCTTCTGTCTAACTGGGGTAAGTAATATAATAGAAACGAAAATGAAAAAAATAGCATTGATCTTCGTATTCATCCTCTTCCTGGTAATAGCACGGACCAGCAACGCTCAAGACCTTGCTACCATAATTTTTTCACCTAGAAATCAGGCCGTAGTTGGTAAGAATGTTACTGTTGATGTGTTCATCAACTCAAATACCACCATTAACGCAGCTCAGATTATGATTACATATCCTCAAAATGAGTTTCAGCTTGTTTCGATCGATTCGAAGAGGTCAGCATTTAGCATAAAGGCTGAAGAAAAAAGCAGTCCTGGCATCATCAAAGTCGCACGGGGGAATATAAAAGCGCTCAAGGGAAGGAATAATTTCACATCCTTTACTCTAAAGGTGCTCAACTCATCATCATCTCTTTCTCATCTTGGATATTCAGTGACCGATTCTCTTGTCATGTCTTACAACAACGTCAATATCTTGGCTGGATCTATGGTCCAGACAGTTATGCCCCCACAAACGACCACGAATACCACGACTAGCAAAAGTACAGACACTACATCTTCTGAGGGTGTTGTCTCAGTATTGTCAAAGGCAGTCAAGATCTTCATCAACGGACTCTTTAAATAAATTTGTAACACTAGCCTCAAAGAGTTATAATCCATCCACATATGACCATGCCCGAAAGTGAACATATTCATCGGTGGCTTCTTGGGAGTCCTATAGATGGAGTCTCCTCAGGTACCTGCAAGCACTGTGGTATAACAAAAGATTTCGGTAAATCTGAAAATAGAACCCAAAACTATACTCATTCGAGATTGGCAAATCCTACAATTCATCCTAGCTCTGAAATGCGCCCTCCAAATAGTTCACTAAAAAGGATTTTGAGCCATATGCTGGTAGGCATGGACAGTTCCCAGATAAGTGAGCGTATGGGAGCTACAGTAAGTGGATATGTGAAAGAAAGAGCAAGAGGTTTAAAGGCCATGGGGATCACTGAAAACAACCCTAAAGGTATTTTAAAAGCGGTTGTATATAGTGTAGAACAAGGATATTTACCTGTACCTGATATCGAAAATGTTATACTTGAGGATACGGAAACTGCGGTGTTGGACATGATAACTTCTGAACCGGCAGATATTGTTGCAAGAGAAATAGGAATACTTCCTAAAGAATTCCAAGAAGTTATGAGTTCAACGTATGATAAATTGGGAGTGAATAATGCACTGGCTGCTGCTGCGGTTTGGACTGCTGGGAAGATGAAAAAGTAAGTAAAGAGCTTGCCTCCGTTTTAATTTAATAATTCACGAAGGTGGTGACCTTTGCGTTTTTCTTGACTGTTACTATCCATTCTTGATATTTTTGAGCTAATTTCTGCTGCTCCATCTGTTGGCGAAGAGATGTTTTTGCTGCATTTTGGTCTTTCTCACTAGCAAGTAAATCTTGATTTTTAGAAAGGAAATCATTGAATTCTTTGTCTGTTACTTTTACTTGATTCCCTAAAATTTTAGTGACCAAGATTTGAACTTTTACTTCGTCTCTGAATTTCTCTTTTGTGAGACCTTGAGTAGCGAGAAGTTGATCCAGATTTTGACCCTGTGCTTGGAATTGAGCTCTGATTCTTGCAATTTCTGCATCAATATCTTTTTCACTAGCTGTAATATTCTTCTTTTGTGCTTCCTGGAAAACTAGCATCCGTGTTATAACAGAATCAAGCGCTGCTTTTCCACTCTGCTTCTCAAGATCATTAATGATTGCGAGTCTTGACACAGGTTGTCCGTTCACAAGAGCGGCTACAAACAAACTTTTGCCAAGATATATAGCCAGTATAAGAACAATGACAATGATAGCAAGAATCAATGAACGGCGGTTTTTAGGATCAAGAACTTTTTTTTGAAGATCAGAAACAGAAAGTGAAGAACGTCCTGCTTTTGCTGGTTTTGATACTTTTGCTGTAGTTTTTTTAGAAACTGAAGTTGTCTTTTTTGCGGTTTTTGTTGTTGCCATGGGACAAGATTATATTATATGAAAAAGAATGTCAATACAGTAAATGGAAAATTGAGTTATTCTTCCTCCACTCGAAGATCCAGATAGATTTTTCTGTTAGTCGCAAGTTCTAATTCACGCCGTGCCATTGATCCGATTTCTTTGATCTTTGTACCTCCAGCGCCAATTATCATTTTTTTATAGCGGGGAAGGCATAGTATCCGTGCCTCAATCACCGTCATATTCTTTTGTGGTTTTTCAATGATCTCATCCACAACCACCCGGATGTTGTAGGGAACCTCTCGTCTCAATCGTAAAAATGCTTTTTCTCTTTTCATCTCTTCTAGATACAATTTTGAATTCATATTAAGAACCGGTGTTGCCAAGCCTTGTGACTCCACAAGAGGCTCCCCGTCTTTTAAGAAAAGAAAAATTGTGTCTATGAGAACATTAAGGTTTTTATGAGTCCGCGCTGAAAGCTCTATTGTCGCATCAAATTCTTCCTGCATGAATTTATATTGTTCAATAAAATCAGGCTCTCTTTTGTCTACTTTATTTATAACGAGTATTTTTGGTACATCGACTTTTCTAATTATTCCAAGCACTTTATTTTCCTCGACACCACGTTCTCTTGTCTTATCAATAACATAGACAACGACATCAACACCTTCTTTTAATGAGTGTTCTGCGGTCAAATTGATATCATGAGCCTTAGGATTGTCTGTTTTTGCAAAAATTCCTGGGGTGTCTGTAAAGATAATTTGACCACGACCAGGACTATCTTTGGAGGCAGGATCCTCATAAACAGCCTGGACTGAGAATTGTGTTGTTTGGGGTTTTGGCGAAGTGATACTGACTTTTGTACCCAAAAGAGCGTTGAGAAGCGTCGATTTGCCAGCATTTGGCCTGCCCAAAATGGCAACAACCCCTGATTTATAAGTAGGTTTTATTTCCTTCTTCATATGGTAATTATAACAGAATTTGAACTAAGAAACACACTATAAGCTTTTTCTATTGCGTTTGGGAGAAAAATCTTGGCTACGCTGAGTCTACAGGATGTTACGCTGGGGTTGTCGGTCGGCCACCAAAGCGTCTTTCTCTTTTGGTGTAATCTATTATTGCTTCGACAATATCTTTTGAACCTGTATTTGGGAGTAATTTTGAGATAAATGCAAGCTCGGAATTGATAGTTAGCCATCCAAGGTCTGATGTTCTTTTCTCACCACTGGTTCTGACCACCAGATCTGCCGGAGGGACTACCCCTCCACCATCTCTGTACTTAAGTAATGTTTCTGAGGTGATATCTGAAATTTTGTCTTTCATCATTTTTTTTATCATCCGAAGTTCTTGATCTTGTCCTGCATAATCCACAAGTAATGACAAAACCGTTCCAGTATTATTTTTCGTCACTTCTTCAGCATGATCAAAAGCTTCCCGCAAAAAGGGAGGAATTCTGTCTTTGCGACCGATATGAATTATTCTTTCATTTCTTTCAATAGCTTGTGGAAGCAAAACTTTGAGAGTTTCATCAATGACATGCATGATCCCGTCAGCCTCCTCTGGAGTCCGTGACCAGTTATCTGCAGAAAACCCCCAGATACTAATAAATTTTATTGGTAGTTGCCACAAGTCGTTATATATATTTTTGATGACCTCAGCACCAGCCTTGTGACCATCTGTTATTGTCTTGTGGGCGAGTTTTGCCCACCTACCATTCCCATCAGGGATAAGGAGTAGATGAGTAGGAAATTTATTCTCGGGTATTCCTTTGAGCTCGGGAAATTTTTCCCACACGGTTTTGTCAGTTTTATTACCGAACATATTTTAAGTTTACATTGTACTAAATGATCAGGTCAATCACAAACTACTCACTGTATTTTTACAAAAATCGATTCTGTGGTTTGGACTTACACCAAATCGATAGATTGCTTGTCTGTGCTTTAATGTCCCATATCCTTTATGTGCTTGAAATCCGTAGTCTGGGAATGAATCACCCAACTTATCCATCAGCATGTCTCGCTCGACTTTAGCGATAATTGAGGCTGCAGCAATTGTAATACTTAGAGAGTCCCCACGGATGATACCTTTTTGTGGAGTTTTCAAATTTGGAATTTCAAATGCATCAACGAGAAGAAATAGGTTTGAAGTTTTAAGTTTGTCGTTTACAGATTGGACTATTTGCTGCATGCCCAGAAATGTGGCTTTACCTATACCAATCTTATTTATTGTTGCAACGTCAATAAAACAAACATCGTAAGCCAAACATTTTTCTTTGATAATTTCAGAAAGATATTTACGTTTTTTTGCAGTCAATTTCTTACTGTCGTTTATACCCAAAGAAAGAAGTTTATGTTTTTCAATCTCTGATAGATTTGACGGAAATACTACTCCCCCTATTCCTACCGGTCCTGCAAAAGCCCCACGCCCTACTTCATCAATGCCTACAACCGTATAATTTTCTTTCCACAATTCCTCCTCAAATTTAAGATCAGGAAGCGTCATAAAACCAGTATAGCATTCGTGTTGTATAATCGTTTCCTATGAGTTATATCGAAGCTTTCTTAAATAGTAATCCAGCTGATATGTCTCTTCGCACTAAAATTATCGAGGGGCACGTTCAAGATGGGGTTACTCCAACTCCCCTTTTGTATTTTGCGCACGAATTGGCCTTGGCGGGTTCCATGGGACTTCATGTTACTGCAAAAGTGTTGACGGATGGTGGAATACTTGATCAACAAGAATTTGCAGACCAACTGAGCGTGAAAGCAAAACCTGAGATGGGAGCAATAACATGGGCATGTCTATATCAGGAAATACAAAATTGTTTAGATGATGAAGTATTTGACAACGCTGCTGTAATAGGAAAGATCAATTCGCTGACTCGAGATGCTGGAATTGTGCCTCTAGAAATTCCAGAACCATCAGTAGAATTAATCAGCCCTTTAAAAATGGTAGAAATGAGAACGACACATCAAAAAGACCCGACTGATGCTCTTTTCTTTCAAGAACCATTTCATTTGCCTTACAGAGTTCGCAAGATTCTTGCAGAAGCAGGATTTTTTAGCTCAAAAGAAGCGCTATCGGTAGTCGAAGCATGGAAACTACGTGCTGAAATACTAAGGGGAATTCCAACTGCTGAATTCGAACGGTCACATAGGCTTGCTATAGAAGAATTACTACAGAGTCTGGATGAATTTTAGTTGACTGGACACTCTTTAAATTCGCAGTTGGGACCACTCCTTCCGACAGAACTTCCGTCAGGACATATTTTTGCCTCCAATGTACAGGCCTTTTGGACTGGATTTTTTACTTCTACATATTGTTGCATGAATGGTTTGTCTAATCGTTCTTGGTACATAACGCCTAAGTAAAATGATGTAACTGGAAACATTACAAAAAGAACAAGCGCGGTAATTTTGGAAAAGGCAGTTACTGTGTTAAAAGCATTTTTCTTTGCCATATCTTAAACTTTATCAGGTGGATAGTCAGTAATCAATTCTCCTGGTGCATAGGGTGACACGTATGGAGGGTTTGGCAACATAGTCAACATATTCTCTGACAGTATATGCGTGAATCTATATCCGTCCATAACATATTCCCTATCCTCTTCTGAAATAGGACAACCCAAAGGGTATTCTTTTATCCTATCCCTATATCTTTGTTTTGAGGGATCATCCATACCCGGAACTGAAAGACGTATAGAATCATTATCAATAACATCCCCAAGCATCAATTCTTCACCTTCATAGATCCCAAATTCCACTTTCATATCTCGTAGACCTACTCCAAATTGTCCCATCCCCTCTTCCAAGACACAGAAAGTTTCCTCAGCTTGCTCACGCATCTTTCTTGCATTCGAATTGACTATCGTCTGATATTTCTTTCGAAGGGATCCTAAGGGTCTACCATCAACTGGCCTTGAGGGATCGTAAAGCTCCCAACTTGACCCCTGCCGCCCGTCTCCCACCATAAAAGGATCATGAAGTGTATTATCTTTGTAGAAGAACTCAACAACGGGATCTCTAAATACCTTTCCCCGCTCTACAGTAGGATTTCTTTTAAGATATGACCCGTCTGCGACTCTTCTCACAACAACCTCAACAGGGATCATTTTCAGATATTTAGCAGCGAAATGAGTTTCATTGACTGGGGCTTTAAAATGATTATCTATACCGTGCCTTTTTAAGTAGTAGAAAAAATTTTGAGTTGTTGCAGTTGCAAGCGCTGCCTTCCCTGGCATAACATCCCGCCGTGCTCCATCCCCCGCGGTAATCGTATCTTTGCTTTCAAGGGCAACAGTGCGGCCGTGTCCTATGCGCATCGAGTCCCAAACGTTTTTTGTCTTTCCAGGCTCACCAAGGAGTGTGTAATGCAATCCTGGCCTATACCTTTCAGCCATATAAAAATTATATCACTTCAAAGTAAGACAAGAAGATTTTGTGATATTATCTGTATGTGAGAGTTCCACCGCATGCTAAAAAAGTTTTTACCGGTACTATTTTTGATGTATATCAGTGGGAACAGGAAATGTATGATGGGAGAACTAAAACATTTGAAGCCCTCAAACGCCCAGCAACAATTCAGATTATTCCAGTAAGTGGAAACAAATTATATCTGTCTCATGAAGAACAACCCTCAAAATCTCTTTGCTATACCTTCTTGGGAGGAAGACAAGAAAAAGATGAAGAACCTTTGTCTGTTGCGAAGCGTGAGCTTTTGGAAGAAGCCGGCATGGAATCTGACAATTGGGAACTTTTTAAAACATATCATTTTGATGGAAAAATAGAATGGGATATCTATCTTTTTATTGCAAGAAACGCCAAAAAAGTACAAGAGGCGTCCCTTGATGGTGGGGAAAAGATTGAGGTTGTTGAATTAACTTTTGACCAATTTTTGGAAAAAGTAGACAGTCCTGATTTTTGGGGAAAAATGATTTCAGATGACATTTTTAGGATCAGACACGATCCTCAAAAATTTACAGAATTTAAAGAAAAATTATTTGGAACTAACTAATACCACGTCCCTCTGAGGGAAAATCTTAACCTACTTCTCTCTCTACTTCGTTTGGGGTGACTGGCTTTATAAATTGAAGTAAATATACAAGTCCCCATGCAATAAGTGCAAAGACTACTCCAGCGATAACTGATTCCCATTCTATGACAGAATTGCCACGAACAGCACTTCCTATGATTCCCTGAAAAGGCACAACCATCACATCGGTTACACTATATATCAGGCTCACAAACCCGCTTGATGGATTGGCACCAATTGCCTTAAATCCGGCTCTAAAAATAAGGAGAACCTCGATAAAAACAAGGATGTACCAAACGACTTGGTTAAAGCGAAATATCTTTTTCTTTTTTTCAAATACTTTTTGAGGGTGTTCAGTCTTAACAGGGGGAGATATGGCCTGCTTTGTAGTTCGCACAACCTGCTGCGGGGCAGTAACTTCAGTTGTTGTGATCTGTTCTTCTGTAATTTCTTTATCCATATAGTAATAATTTCTATATAAATAATACCTCTACAAGTACTTACTTATTAAGAGGAACGTGTAATAGTTGGGTAAGGAAGTCAGAAAAATGGTATAATTGCATACTATGAGCCTAGAATCTACTAGCGGAAGCTCTTCGGGGGAGCATTTTAAACCTCATGAGATGAATTTCATGCCCTATTCTTCGCTTGCTGAAGGCGAAACTTCAATTGATCACGAAGCTATTATGGACAAATTGGTCACATATTTGTCTTTAGTGCCTGTTGGCGCAGGTAATGAATTCACTGAGCAGATAACTCCTGGCCTAAGATGGAAGATATATGAGGAAAGGGATCATTCATGTGAGGCATGCTCTTCAGATCTTACTGGGCAAAAATTCGATATTCATCACACAGATTATAATAAGGGAAGCGATCCAGACTACCTAAAAATCTTGTGTAAACCGTGCCACAGCATTGTGAACGTTCTTACAGGTATGAAATGGTGGTTTGCGCAAGAGACAGGACTTGTTGCAAAGCAAGAAAATAATAGACGTAGCAGGAGAAATAAGCGTTTTCAACCATTCTGGTTGGATCCCGGAATTGAACGGCAACCGGATCTTGACGAAGAACCTGCTTAGGAGGATATGTTATAAATTCTGCAGGGCTTGAGCGAATACCCTGAGCGCAGCGAACGGGCAAGCTTTGCTTACACCCGCAGGGTGAGTGATGTTAGGACTTATTACATTCAATCGAGTTCCTTTACTTCTATATATTGACCTTCAACATTTCTAAGAAGTTTTCCTTCCAAAACTTGAGGTAACCATTTATCATTATCTTTGTGCATCTCTGAAAACGGTAATTGGTCATTTCTGAACCACCTAAATTCTTTCAAAGAAGGCTCTTTTGCTTTTAATTCTCCCGACCATTTATTTGCTAAGAAAACATTTAATTCCAAATCTTTTTCCGCTAATTTAGCAACTTTTCTGAGGCTATCTCTTTCTATTTTAATGAAAGACTCTTCTTGTGCCTCCCGAATGATGACATCTTCCAATGACTCTCCATCATTTACATAACCGCCAATTCCTGTCCATTTTTTATCGTTTGAAGAGTACTCAATGAGAACGAGCAAAACTTCATTGTCTTTCGTTAGAAAACAAACCGTTCCTTTCTTCATAATAGAAAGTATAGCAAAAGAGTCCGAGTCGCTTCGGGGTTATATAAATTTTGAGGCTGATGTCAAAATTCTTGACATCTTGATGCTAAGATTCTGAAAAGTATTCTTTGAGCATTGTTGTTAGGGTAGTTTTGCCTTTATTTGATTTTAGATATTCTTCTCTTCTTTTGGCATCTTTCATGTTTTTATAAGCTTCGTAATGGATAAGCTCGAGGGGAATGTAATGTTTCGTAGAAATGACTTGACCTGAATTGTGAGTTTTCAAACGGGATTTTAAGTCTTCGGAATAACCAATGTAGATAAAATCTTTTTCGTTATTTTGAAGGACATAAACGTAGAAGAATTTCACTAAATAAGTTTACATGAAAGAAAAAAGGAGTGGTTCGTTGTCAGGTACAATTCTATACCTGACTGCGGTCCCATTCTCACTTGCTTCTAAAAAAGGCGAAGCAAGGTATCGAATGGTACCTTGCAGGGCCGGATGGAATCGAACCATCTTCAAGGGTTTTGGAGACCCCTATTCTAC
>CAZAJO010000017.1:0-23667 GCA_964485575.1 uncultured Gammaproteobacteria bacterium
ATCTGATCGTGGGGTATATAATAGTAAGGTTCAAAACGCAATCGTTTTGAGCTTGGGCGAGTGCTGGAATGGTATACAGGTTAGTCTCAAAAACTAATGGTCATTACGGTCATGAGGGTTCGACTCCCTCCTCGCCCACATTTATTTCAGTTCTACAGGTGGCTTGGGATAATATTCACACATCTCATCAATATTACGTTCTAGGATTTCCTGTTTAGACACAGCTGTAGAATTAGGTAGATCAAATTCAATTCCTCTCCTTAGTGCTCCTATAATTCTCTCTTCACTCCACCTATCAGCAACACGCTTAACATCACTTGCTCCTATTGTTCCTCCCATTAAGTGAATTAGTTCCTGCCCTTCCTGAATTGTCACGAACTGAGCTTCTGCATAACCATCTTCGTGAGTTTCAAATACAATGCAGGTTGGATGACCGCCATTTGTTTCGATAAATGTTCCAAAGCTTACAGAAATAGATTCTCTTATCATGCGAGGATTATAACAAATAATTAGAAAAAAGAAATTTAGTGGAAGATTTTGGGAAATGATGCGGTACAAGTGTGGACCTGCGGGGAATTGAACCCCGACCAATGCAATGCGAATGCACTATTGTACCGTTCAACCACAGGCCCAAAACAACCACTTTCCCACAAATTATATTTGATATGATTGATAGATGGAAGACAGTTTTGATTATAAATCGGCGTGGATAAGATGGGTAGCGCTTTGTAATTCTGACCTCTCTGAGCGAAAAAAACTTCTAGAAAGTCTTCATCCGGAAGTACGCAAGGGCTTTGATATCGTTGTTAGAATCGCATACGAGGAAGTCAGCTCACAGGTCAAGGATCTTAAAACACTTAAAGATGATATTGAGTTGGGACTTACTTCTCTCGTATTTAAGGGGTACCTATTCTTTCTTGTCACTCAGGAGATTGACCCGTTCGAGTCAAACCTTATTGCAAATGAAAAAACAAATGAGTTGGGAAATGTTTGGATGGAAAACTATGAGAAAGATCAGAACAGAAGCATCATCGAAAAAATTGACCCTATTATTTCAATCATTATGCAGAACGAGAAAGACAGTCAGCTCATCCGACTTCACAAAGAACATGAAGAAATATCAAATATACCGTATAATAACATCCGCCTTTTAGAATTATTGTACAGTTGGGCTATCCACCAAGGATTTATCTTCGGGATGATAGAGCAAAACCTTTCAGGCGAAAAAAAACATTCTCATGAGTGAATATCCTGGTATTAATGTTATCCACAAGAAAAGCGGAATTGTTGAAACGACCATTGGTCGGGTGGGTTCTATCCCCAAAAATGTCTTGCTTGCCACCCCACAAGCCGTATTCCAAGGACCTGACAAAGAATGGAGTGAAAAATTTGGAGATAAATTAAAGTCTTTACAAACCCATGGAAATATTGAAGTATACATGGGTCACTCCCCTTTCTTACGACAGATGAAACGTCTTTTCAAAGGACCAAGACGGACCAACTTCTTCTTCCGTATGGGAGTTGGAATTCCTACAACTATTGCGGGATCCCTTATGGGGAAATTGACCCGAGCTGACTATTACAACCCATGGACTGAAACCGCGCAAGTATTTCATCCAAGTAAAGGTATGGCAGCTCGCGGAGTCGGATATGCTCTACATTTTGACAAGGCTCACCATCCAACTATGAAAGCGTTTTTCTCAGGACTTCCTTTTATCCATGCAAAAATAGCTTGGAAATCAAGCCAAGAAGGTCTAAAGCAGTTAGACGCAAAAGAGGTACATGATGCCAGTAAAATTTTAGAGCCTGCCATGGGACTTTCGTTGGGGGTTGATGCTGGTGTATTTGACGGATTGACTAGTCTTGCTCTTCTTCCTGCATCAGGGATAGTTGCAGGAGCTGCAACCGTTGCTGGCCACGCACACTCAAGATTATTTAGGAGTAATATATTTAGAGTCCCTGCTGCAAAGAAAGGTTAAACTTTTGTAGTGTGTTCTACGTTGTAAAAACGGATCCTGTCTCCACGGAACAATAATTCCTTCTCCCCTACCGGACCGTTTCTATGTTTTGCGATAAGTACATTTACAATTCTTTGTGAAGTAAATTCCTCGTCTCCTGAATACAAAAACATTACAACGTCTGCGTCTTGCTCTATAGCTCCTGACTCACGAAGATCAGCAAGCTGCGGTTTTCCACCACCACGTTGCTCAACAGCACGAGAAAGTTGAGAAACACCAATTACAGGGATTTTTAGCTCTCTTGCCATATTCTTCAACGACTGGGAGATATAACTAACCTCATTGACACGATTCTCAAATTTCTTTCCCGGATTTGCTAGTTGTAGATAGTCGACTACAAGAAGCTTTAGGTTGTGTTCTGACTGCAATCTGCGGGCTTTTGTCCTCATTTCGGGAATTGAGAGTCCAGGCGTGTCATCAATAAATATTGGAGCCTCAGCAAGTTGTCCCATAGCAACTGATAATTTATCGAAATCCTCTTCCCCTAGTCTTCCCGTCTTTAGCTTCCATGCATCAATATCGCTTTGAGATACCAACATACGATCCACCAACTCTTCTTTACTCATCTCAAGCGAAAAAACACCGACAGGTTGCTTATTGGCGATCGCAACGTGCTGCGCTATATTGATAACAAATGCTGTTTTTCCCTGCCCTGGACGCGCAGCAAGTATAATAAGATTTGATGCCTGAAGTCCGGAAAGTAGATTATCAAGATCAGTAAATCCAGTCTCTACCCCACGAAGCCCCGCCCCTGTTTTTTGCAGTTCCTC
Organism: uncultured Gammaproteobacteria bacterium; assembly: GCA_964485575.1. Lineage (GTDB taxonomy): Bacteria > Patescibacteriota > Microgenomatia > Levybacterales > GWA1-39-11 > JAUSNA01. Next base: position 2,789 of record CAZAJO010000017.1, read on the forward strand.
AAGTCTGTCAAAACTTTCAGCTAAGGTCTCTTTAATATGGATGAACCCTTGCTTTACATGCTCTTGGGAAATTTTAAATATTTGTTGTTCACTTACTGATAATATCTCATTAGCTTCCTTGTCTTCAGTGAAGGCGTCCTCTGTTATGACCGAACTTATCTGTATCAGACTTCTTCTTACATATTTCTCGCGGATTATTCCTGCGTAGTACTCACTGTTAGCGGCCGTTGGAACGACATTTGTAAGAGAAGACAAATACGCGCTCCCCCCAATCTTGTCATATTTTTTCTTCTTTTTTAGGAAATCTGTCAGAGTGAGAAGATCAATCGGCTTTCTTTCTTCATAAAGAGTGTTCATAGCATCGTAAATCTCTTTATGTCTATCATCATAAAAATGATCAGCATCTATAAGCTGCGACACGGAAATTATGGCGTCCTTATCTATCAAGATGGCGCCCAAAACAGCTTGTTCAGCTTCCTCATCATGTGGGGGAATTCGTACTACTGCCATTTCTCTCTACTTTTTTTCGAGATAAACCACGTTGCTACTCAGCTCTTCTTGTTTTTTTAGATTAATCTTGTTTGTTTTGGTTGCAATAAGTGTTTCTGGAATATAACTCTGATCTCCATATACAACTACTCTCTTTGAAGAAAGTGCAGCAAGCGCCGCTTCTTCAACAGGTGATGTTGCTTTCACAATTACAGCGTCGTATTCTTCAACATCTGTTAGCTTTGAAATTGAACTTGAGGATACCAAAAGTGCCCTCCCATCCCCTGTGTCTATGGAATACATAGTCTCATTTTCAGGTCTAGTTCCTTTTATCAAAATTCCACTACCTTCAAAATCTCCTGGACCAAAGATAACGAGGTTGTCAGGGGTTTGATTTATCTCTTTTTCAGATCCGTCACTGAGGATTACCACTTTCGCATCCTCTGATGTTTCTGGATCAACAAGGATATATCCTCTCTTTGAGCTAATCTTTAAAGTGTTACTTGTTGGGGAAGTCAATTCCATAAATTTTGTGTGATACATCTTACCACTATACCCTCTTCCTTGACAAGATGGATACAATTTACTAATATCACAAAGCTACGTCGCCTCGTATTTATCCAATTCATCAGGGCGAAAGCTGCCCCTATATATATTTAGCATATGAAAGAACGCTTAATAATAATTATTGTCGCAATCATCGCAGGACTTTTCATTACTTCAGCTGGTTTTTTCATCTATCAATCAACAAAAAAGGGGTCAGATACACCAATAACAAAAAATGGGCCCAAAACAACAACGACTCCACTTTCAAATGGGACAATTTTTGTTAGGGTTACTGAACCAAACGATGAATCCCTTACCGCAAAAAGGACTATTTCCGTAAAAGGCTCCACAAACCCTGAGAATATAGTCGTTGTTTCTAGTAATCTAGAAGATATACAGATAAAACCCAATCAAGAAGGAAGTTTTTCGACATCAATTGACATTGATGCAGGAGCAAACGAAATAGTTACTCGGGCCATTGCGCCAGACGGCAACGAAGCTTTAGACATCAAAACAATCACATACTCAACTGAAGAATTCTAGATATGAAAATGAACCAATATACAAATATTCAAATATACAAATTTTCAATTTCGTTATTGGGTTATTTGATAATCGGATTATTTGTATATTCGCAGGCTTCGCCTGTTTCCGCTGCGACGCCTACTCCCCGTCCCTCACAAAACCAGATTTCAAGTGACAGTGCCGAACTTGAGAAAATTCAAAAAATAAAAGATATTGTAGCCAGTAAAGTAGCTGAGTTAAAACTTGTTGAGAAAAGAGGAATTATAGGAACGCTAAAAGAAGTTTCTGGTATGCAACTAACCGTCGTTGACATCAAGTCAAACACCAGACGTTTTGAGGTTGATGAATTAACAAAATTTAGTTTTAGCACCAAAACATCGGCTGATATCTCCGACCTTAAAAAGGGAGACATGTATTCCTTCATCGGGCTATACAATAAAGAAACTCAAAAGCTTTTGGTAAGAGATATTGATAGCGTTGACACAATTCCTGTATATTTTGAGGGGGCTATTTCTGACGTTGATAGTGATAATTATCAGCTTACAGTCGTAAATGAACGCGGAGAAAAAAAGAAAGTTGATATTCAAAATTCTACAAAAACGAGTCTGGCTTCAACCGATGGAGATCTTACAAAGTCTGGTTTTTCAAAATTGGCGGTCAATGAAAGAGTTTTGGCTATTGGATTTTGGGACAAGAAAGATAAAGATCTCCTTTCATCTCTCAGGGTAATTCATTTCAAAAGCGTTCCTCCATCAAAGGAAATGCAATCACATATCAATGTAGCAAGTGCTTCAGCTAAATAATATTTAGAAGTTAATAGCTATTAGCTAATAAATAGTAATTAGATTTTACGTAATATTTTAGGGGGACCTTTCTTCTGGTCATCAATCTCATATCCCATATTTTCTATCTTGTGTCTTATTTGATCAGCCAACATGTACCGTCCTTCTTTTCTTAATTTTTCCCTCTCATTTGAAAGTTCCAAAACATCTTGAGGAATCGCAGTCATTTTCTCTGAAGTTTCAAATATCTGAAGCCCCAAAATTTCATCCATTCGTCTTAATGCAGCAGCTTTTGCAGCTTCATCCTCGTCTGACCTTAACATTTCCCACATAACAGCTAACGCTCTAGGCATATTGAGATCTTGTCCTAATACATGCAAAAATTCGACTTCGTATTTATTGGCGTATCCCTCTGGTTGTGGTAATTTTCCTGCAATCTCATATAATTTTTTTAATGCAGTTGATGCTCCATCTAACGCATCCCATGTAAAATTCATTTTCGCTCTGTAGTGCGTTTGGTAAGTTAGATATCTAAATGCAGCTGGACTAAATCCTTTTTGAGAAACATCAGAAAGGGTAAAAACGTTTCCTTTTGACCGGGACATTTTCTCTTTATCGACCGAAAGGAAAGATGTATGTACCCATGTCCCGACAAATTTTTCTCCAGAGAAAGCTTCCGCTTGGGCTATCTCGTCTTCATGATGAGGAAAGATAAGATCCTCTCCACCCGCATGAATATCAAGCGATATACCGAGATACTTCATAGACATGACACTACATTCTATATGCCAACCCGGCACTCCCATCCCCCATGGAGACTCCCATGACATAACTCTGTCCTCTGCCTTTTTCCAAAGTGCAAAATCTGCACTGTCTTTCTTGTCAGTCTCAACAGATACTCTAACTGCTTCAAGTAGTTGATCCATCTTGTCTAAAGTGTTTCCTGACAATTTACCGTAGTCTGCAAATTTTTCAACTTTAAAATACACATTTCCATCTATTTCATAAGCAAAGCTTTTATCTATCAGAACCTTAATCACTTCAATCATCTCTTCTATATGATCAGATGCTTTTGGCATGACATCGTGATCTATCATGTTAAGCTTCTTAGTGTCTTTTAAGAATTTCTCTGTGTATATTTTTGAGAGTTCCAGAGCTGTTATCCCCATTATGTTAGCCTCTTCAACTACTGGATCTATTGTTTTATTTTTATCTGCACTAAATCTGAAATGCCCAACGTCTGTAATATTCATAACTGATGTCACCTCAAATTCATTTGCTTTGAGGACTCTGCGCAAAATATCTGTCGTCAGATAGGTTCTGAGATTACCGATATGGATATCTCTATATACCGTCGGGCCACAGGTGTAAATTGTCACTTTTGGAGGATAAAGCGGACTAAATTCTTCAAGTTGACTAGTAAATGTGTTGTATAGTTGCATGTGAGTTCAATTTTAACAGAATGAGGGTGAAAAAGTAAGGGACAGTAGTATAACTATATTAGTTGCTCAAGGAGTGGAAGCATTTCTCTCAAATGATTTATGGTCTTGTTCGGAATCTGCAATGTCGTTTCTGGCATAAAGTTACCCAACAACCTTTCTTTTGTCCAAACGGTGAACGCTCCTACTTCATTTCCTGGGGCTATATCTCTTTTTAGATTATCACCAACAACCATTGAGTCTGCAGTCTCCACATTCAATTTTCTTGCAATTAACCTAAAATCTTTTACTGGATTGCTCCGTGGAATTACTTGAACTTCGTCAAAGAAGTGTTTAATGCCTAGCCTTTCAAGATCTGCTACTCTTTCTTCGGTATTGTCTGTCAGTGCAATAGATACAAGACCTATAGCCAAACCTCTCGATCGTATATTTTCAAGAACATCAACAGTATTTGGAAATAAACCCTTTTCGACAGGGTCATAAAGCGTTCTTCCAAAATCAAAAAAAACAGCTTCTAATTGTCTACTCATATGCTCCTTCTTTTAATTTTGCTAATTGGGTACGTATAAATTCCTCCTCATCTTCTATTCTCTCTGTGTCTTGGTTTCTATGATAGTAATATGTTCCTCGGTGACGGTAAGTGCCATCCTCTTGTCTTACCATGAGAGGAAGTATGCCAATAACAATGTCTCTTTCAAATAATTTATTCCCTAAAAATCTTAATGCGTCAGAACTTCTTCTGTTTAAAGGTACTCCAAATCCTTGTAAAGTATGGAGAAATGAAACCAAAGTTGGAGTTTTACGCAATGCTAGACGTTCAAAATAAGACTTGGTCATTTCGTTGAAGTACTCCTTCAATTTTTCCGGAGAAATATCTGGATTTTCTATCTGCTTTCTTCTAGCTTCTATTTTACTTATTTCTGGTTTGTTGAGATCATCAGGTATTTTATATCCATAAAAGGTCAATTTCCTACGAACCTCTCCAAACCCAACATCAGAACCCAGTGTCTGAACTATTGAATCTCTACTTATCTCCCCACCTCTTTCCAAAAAATCGAGTAAAGGAACAATCGGATCTTCTCTTTCTCTTGCAATATACCTTCTTCTCTCGTATGTATGTGGCCTTTGGACATATGCTACCTGCAATTTATCTTTAGTAAAACAGTCAAACTCACTATTATGCGAACTCAATGCAATGTCCTCAATCTTCAATCTTCTTGATTTGCTTCCTGCATCACTCACATTGAACATTTCACTAACCTCCTTTAAAGTTGCTTCTGTGTTAAATGCGAGAACAGCAAATGCCTCCACATGATCATCCCATATCAATTGAGGTGTTTTTGCAGGTTTTGCCTCATGAACACCTTGTTCAAAAACCCTTGTCGCAAACGCCTGATATGTGTCGAATGGTTGCGGTTGTTGCTCTACCATAATAGGCAATATTATAAGCCCATATGTGGTGTTTTGGTAGGATTATTTCGTGAGTTCTGTTACAGCGCGGATTATCTGGTTGTCAGGAACATCTTTGAGCTTGCTACTGACAGATGCGTCATATGCAACTGAAATATCTGGAGTAAGTCCTTTTCCATGTACCCATCGCTCTTTTGGAGTCAACCATTTACCAACTGATATGTGAACGCTACCACCGCCATCAACCTCAACAGCCTGCTGAATGGTTCCTTTTCCAAATGATTGCTCGCCAATCAATTTTGCCCTTCCATAATCCTGTAATGCACCACTCACTATTTCTGAAGCTGACGCAGATCCTTTATTCATGAGAACAACAAGTGGAATGTCTAAAAGCACACCTGTTCTATTTACATCCATAGATTCGATAAGCCCGTTTCCGTCTTGTTGTTTTACTATCGCACCACTTTTAACAAATTCTGAGGCAATGTATACTGCATCGTTGAGATATCCACCAGGATTGTTACGAACATCCAAAATCATTCCTTTAAAGTTAGGTGCAGACGACATTTGTGGCATCAATTTATTGACTGCCTCAAGCCATTCAGTATTTGTCTTATCACCAAATTGGGAAATCTTAATGTAAGCAACAGAACACTTTCCTTCCCTACAATCGAATTGCTTGATCCAACTCGTAACACTTTTTACTTGAATGGTGTCTCTCACAATAGTTATATCTTTTAATTCTTTCTCTTTTAAGTGGAGTACAGAGATTGTAACTTTTGTGCCTTTATGCCCCCGTATCTTTTCAATGGCCTGTGCAAGAGTCCATCCGGAAGTATTAGCTCCATCTACTTTGGCGATTATGTCCCCACTCTTAACTCCACCCTTTTCTGCTGGTGAGCCATCAAGAGGTGCCATGACTATGATCTGATTCTGGTCATTAAGAGAAAGTTCTGCTCCAATTCCTGAAAATTCTCCTGCCATTTGTGTCTTAAATGCCGTATTTGCAACAGGTGGAAAATAAGAGGTATATGGATCACCAAGACTAGCAACCATGCCGGAAATCGCTCCCGTCTCCATTTTCTTAGCATCAATCTTGGACTTGTCATAGTACATGGTGTTGAGCTTTCCTATGACATCGTAGAAAAGACGCATGTCGAGGTTTTTAGCAGTGGGTGGGTTTTGATTGGAAAATCCAAGAATTGGCTTGTAATTTTTCCATTCGGCTGTAATCTTATAATTGCCCAGAATATATCCAAGCCCAAGAGCAATAATGATGATAAGAAAAAGCTGAAATACTCGGATTTTTAGTTGTGTACGCATTTTTTAGTAGCTAATAGATAACAGTTAATAGTTAATAGCTTAAAAATAACTGAATTAAGTAAGGGAAACGAGAATCGAACAAGTTATATATTACTATGAAGGTGGCTATCGTGACAAGTGGAAATTGAATTATTCTGCTCTTACAACAAATGGAAGAAGGGCGATTAGTCTTGCTCTTTTGACAGCAACGGTGAGTTTTCTCTGATGCTTGCTACACACTCCGCTTCTTTGTCTGCTATTTATTTTTCCGCGCTCTGAGATAAATTTCTTAAGGGTTTCAAAATCCATAAAATCAGGATTCTTTTTTTCCTTACAGAAGAAACATTCTTTTACTTCTTCGCGCATGTTTCTCTTCTTTTTAATTATTTTTTTCTTTGCCATATATTTTATTTAGAATGGTATGTCGTCTGGATTTACATCCTCTTCTACCTTTTCTTCTTTCTTTTTACTTGCCGTTGATTTCTTTTCTACTTTTTCCTCAGTCTTTTCTTCATCTTCTCCGTATGACATGTCGACTTCTACTGTAGCTGCTCCTTCTTTCCGTGAGTCAAGGATGATCATATCATCAATCACTATTTCAGTGGTTGATTTTTGTACTCCATCCTGTCCTGTCCAGCTTCTTGTCGATAGTCTTCCCTCAACGTAAACTTTTCGTCCTTTTGTCAAAAGTTGTGAGCAAAGTTCTCCCAACTTATTCCATGCAACAATTTTGTGGTATTCCGCTTCTTCCTTTTTATCCCCATTGTCTGTTGTCCAGCTTCTGTTTGTCGCCAAACCAAATGTGCAAACTCCGGTTCCCTGCGGTGTATACCGTAATTCAGGATCTCGTGTCAAATTCCCAATTAGTTGTACTCTATTTAAAGACCGAGCCATATATCTTAGTTATCTCTTACCAAGAGATGTCGTAAAACATCATCGTTGATTCTTGTTTTTGCTTCAAGTTCTGGTGACACAGAGACACTTTCAAATTCCATAAGTACATAGTCCCCTTTAAGATTTCCTTTTATCGGATACGCAAATTTCTTTTCTCCAAGCTCAGTGATCTTATCTCCGGAAAGCTTCCCGCCCCAAGATTTTATGCTTGAAAGGAGTTTTTCCTTCGCTTCTTTTTTAAGATCGCTTTTTAAGATCAGAACTAGTCGGTATTTTCTTAGCATAGCTTCATATGATACCCTACCAGGACCAATATTACAAGTAGAAAGTACAAATTAAATATTGACTAGACTATCATACAGTACTAAACTGTATCCGCTTTAAGGATTTTTTAAGCACCTTCTGATTTACTACAGTTATGAAAAAACTTCTTGTCCTACTCATCATTCTCCTTATTTTTGCATTTACTTACGACGCTCTAACTCATTCGAAAGGAATCCCAAACCCATTTACAGAGGATAAAGAGGAAACCGTAACCGTTGTAAGGGAAGAATCAAATGTAATATCGGTTGTAAAAAAAGTGAGCCCAAGCGTTGTTACGATCGGCATCAAAAATCCTGCACCTCAAAATAGAGCGTTTTCCTTCTTCTTCAATGGCCAAGACCAGACACCCGATGATCCAGAGAACAATGAACAATATATAGGAACAGGTTTTGTTGTCAAAAAAGAAGGGATCATAGTCACCAATAAGCACGTTGTCTCAACCGCCTCCGACTATTTTGTGACTGATGAGCGTGGTGATAAATATGACGTAGACAAGATTTACAGAGATCCGGCAAATGATATTGCCATTATTTCTATAAAGAATCCTCCTTCAGGAGGTCTCAAAGAAATTACTCTTGGTACTTCTTCAAATCTTCAAGTTGGACAAAGTGTTATCGCAATTGGAACTGCGTTAGGTGAATTTAGAAATACGGTCACAACAGGTGTTGTTAGTGGCTTGGGACGAGGTATCACGGCAGGAAGTTCATTTGCGGGTTTTGCTGAACGGTTGGATAATGTTATCCAAACAGATGCAGCCATCAACCCTGGAAACTCAGGTGGTCCACTTTTGAATGCAAAGGGACAGGTTATAGGAATTGATACAGCAGTCAGTGAACAGGGTCAAAATATCGGTTTTGCAATTCCTATTGATCTGGTAAAAGAATCTCTGAATAACTTTAATAGTACTGGGCAATTCTCACGTCCATTCTTGGGCATTTCATACAATATCATCTCGGAAAAGGCTGCCCTTCTCAACGAGATGCCACGAGGAGCATTGGTACAAGGAGTCGCGGCTGGGTCGTCCTCAGATGAGGCAGGAATAAAAGTCGGGGACATTATAACTAAGGTGAACGGAAAACAAGTCAATGAGACAGATAGTACTCTTGCAATTCTTATCTCAAAGAAAAAAGTAGGAGATAAAATTACTCTTACCATCTATAGAGACTCTGAAGCAAAAGATTTCCAAGTAACCCTTAAAGAAGCCCCAAATCAGTAGCTGGTAACTATTAGTTGTTAGTTACTAGTCTTTGATTCAGTTTTATTATTTCATATATACTATTAACTGTTAGCTACTAGCTACTAGCTAATATCTACTAATATGAGTGATGGAGATAGTATTGCTGGAGCAGTTGCCGACACCGCAAAAGATTTTGGGGAAAGTCTGGTCAGTGAAATTGTTACTTCAGCTACTTCCACTGTTAAAACCGCAACATCACAAATTGCAGGTGCCAAAACTCCTGAAGAAGAAGCAAAAGAAAAAGCTGACAAGATTGCAACATTTAATAGGATAAAGCAAATTGAGGCCGAAATGGCAGAGATTAGGCGACAGGAAGAAAGAAAAAAAGGGCCTCAAATGGCTCCAAAACAGCAGTCTGCTGTCCAAATGGAAGATGCTGATGGAAAACCAAAGGTATTGGATGAAGCGTCACGTCAAGCAGTCGGCCGCGCCGAGCAAGGCAGAAATTTTAAGGGGTGACAGGCTCTGGATTCCACTCCGTTTTTGACATAGGCTCAGCACTTACTGGATTAGGTTTTGGATCGTAAAGCAGTAACCAATCTGGCTCAGGACTTCCAACCGAACCTTTAGCATCTTCGACGCTTGCATCAAAAGCAGCGGCTACATCTAGACTCGTAGATACTCTAACGATTGGTGCCTCGGGTCCCGTCATACCATACCGACGACCAATTGGCTCAGACAAACTATGTTCAAACTCATGTTCTCCCTCAGTTGAATTTCTTGCCCAATTCCCGGCAGTGAAGTCATTAAATACATAATCGTTATCTTTGTTTGGTTCCTCCCTAAAAACAACTCTCAGACTATCATTCCATTCCCTATTTCTATGCTCCAAACCTGCTATCTCATCTTCCTGTTGTCTCTCCCTGTTAGTATCTCCTATTCTATCTCTAGAAGGTTCATCCTTTGCATATTCCTTGACACCCTCCAAAGTATGTGCCTGCGGATTTTCTACAGAGTGCCTATATACTCCTGCTTTGTTCACTACAAATACATCTCTTACCTCTGAGTGAGTTCTATAATAAATTTCATTTTGATCATACCTTGAGGTTTTAGCAGGATCCTTGGCATATGTAGTTTGAGTAATCTCGCGGGTCAGCGGGGTTCTTAAAATTATCGCTTTGTTGCCTTCTTGATCTTGTATAACTTTACTAAAATGCCCCAAAGTGTCACGAGCAGCGGCTAGTCCGTCTAGTAGATGCGCATTTAATTCTTGTGCGTCAATTTTAGATTTTTCTAAGCTTGCTTTTGCTTCTAGAAATGCCTCACTCGTTGTATCTTTGGGAAGATCTCTCGTTTTAAAATAAACTTCATTCTGCAAATCTACTAATCTTACTAATGATTCCCGTAAATCTTTTTTAAGAGTTTCCGGGTCTTTAACAACTTCAAGATTATTCTGCTGATCTTGAAATACCTCAGCTTCTGGTTCTGGGGTTGACTCTTTAGTTGGAGATTCATTCAGTGGGACAACAGGACTATTGTTTTTTCTTTTTAAGAATCCGAAAAATCCCCTACCTTTTTCTTCGGTAGTATCTGCGAGAGCTTGAGACGAAACCTGACCGTCCGCATTTCCTTCATCCATATTCTTACAATATATCCAAAGAGTGGTACTTGTCAATTTAACTGAAGAGGAACCTATTGAATCGTTTCAATTTCGCATTTTGCGAAGAGTGTTTTTCTTTCTTTGGGATGGAACAATGACTGGCTCTTCCTCTTCCATTTCTAGTGGTTCTTCTACTTCATGGGTTTCTTCCACAACTTCGTAATTTGAATAGTCAGGAATTGAATCATCAACTCCAAGCAATTTCTGCTTGAGTTTTTCAGCCAAATCTTCTTTTTGCTCTCTATTTCTTTTGGCCACTTCCTCACGCTTGTCTTTTAGCTTCATATCTAAATACTTAAGACCTAATTCGCCGCTCAGATACATTTCGACAAGTTTTTTTGTGTCTTTAGGATCAATGTCTGCCAATAATTTATCTATCTCTTCTTTCATAACACCATCAAGGGAAATTCCATCTTTCATAGTTTGAGATGGTGAAAACCATGAATATTTCTGGGACATATATGAATCAAGCTTACCAAACATCCTGTGTGCAATAACAAATCTTAATCCTTCGTCTGGCATGAAATTTGAAGTAAAAAGCGAGGTATCACCAGCAAAAACAGATACACATAATCCCTTCACCCTTACAAATATTCCATCCCCCTTTTTTGCATCCAGTATATCTAGGAATCGTTCGTGTAATGTGGGTGTTTGATCCAGCTTGGGATGCTTTTGAGTAAATTCGTTTAAAAAAAGTATGAACCCAACAATGCCATCCTCTAAAGCTGCTTCATCACCCTTCAGATCAACACTTTTTGCATTCATTTCCAAAACAGAAACAGTAGCTATCTCAAAGAGCGCTACTTCTCTATCTGAAACGAGTTGTCTGTCTTGAAGGTTGGCTCCTCTTTTCGTAACAAGTGGAATAACTTGACCGTCTCTAATAAGAATCGAGTTTCCAGTTACAGCATTATTCAGTCCAGGTTCAAATACGTAGTCTTTCATTGCCTGAGATTCCTCACCAAACATTTCTATAATCCCATTTTCTCTAGCAAACTGGGCTTCTTCAGCCTCAGCCAATGCTTCTTCTGTAGCAAACCTAACCCCTTTTTGACTAACTGAAGCACTGTCGATGCCAAAAGACGCTAGGGTCCTTGCTGTTATCGACAACCCAGTCCTAACTTGCTCCGCTGCCATAATTGCAGCTTCTTGTCTTCCTCTTTGATCTTCCATAGAACGTATTATAGGATATGATGAATTTCTTGTCAAAGAACCTCAGAACCGCTACAATACATGTATGAACGTTGAACCAAGAACGCTAAAGGGGTTTCGTGATTTTTTGCCAAAAGAAGCACGAAAAAGACAATATGTCATAGACACTTTAAAGAAAGTGTTTGAGTCCTATGGCTTTGAACCTTTAGAGACTCCAGCTTTAGAATATGAGGATATTCTTCTCGGAAAATACGGGGATGAGGGAGATAAATTAATGTATAGGTTTGAGGATAACGGTCAACGCCGAGTTGCTTTGCGATATGACCAGACAGTCCCTCTTGCTCGCGTTGTAGCTCAATACCAAAATAACCTTCCTCTTCCCCTCAAAAGGTACCAGATCCAAAATGTTTGGCGGGCAGAAAACACTCAAAAAGGAAGATTTCGGGAGTTTTTACAGTGTGATATCGACACCATTGGCGAGAAATCAGTTGGGTGCGATGCAGAAATATTAATTATTGTCGATTCATGCTTAAAAAAACTCGGATTTAATAATTTTAAGATAATCGTAAATGACCGAGCAAATTTTGAAGGAATGGATCCATCCGCAATTTCAACAATTGACAAGCTTAAAAAAATAGGACCTGATGGGGTCAAAGAAGAACTAAGACAAAAAGGCCTTGATGAAAATCTTTTGGACCAAATTCAATCAAAACAACCAACTGAATGGATCCAAACACTCCTTAATAATAAAGAGCTCGTAAGTGGTAATTTAGTATATGAACCAACACTTGCTCGAGGTTTAGACTATTACACGGGGGTTATTATAGAGGTTGAAATTGAGGGGTTTGATGCTGGATCAGTTGGTGGTGGCGGTAGATATGACGATTTGATTGGTATGTTTGAAAACAATTCTCTTCCAGCTGTAGGGTTTGCTTTCGGATTTGACAGACTCATGGAGGCTATGGAGGAAAAGAACTTATTCCCACAACTCTCAACAACGAAAGTCCTTGTCACAGTGCCATCATCTGAGATTGAAGACATTGTATGGAATATAGGCGTCTTACTCCGTTCAAAAAATATCAATGTCGAAACCTACTTGAATGCAGTCCCGATGGAAAAACAATTTAAGTATGCAGAGAAGAAAGAAATTCCATATGTTGTTGTGCCTATCAGTGAAAATGAAGTAGAACTTCGGACGAAATCTTCGGCAGGGGAAATCGTCAAACAAACAATGTCTTTAGAGGACCTGCCAAATGCAATTAACTAAATCCCAGCTTGCTGTTCTTGCTCTTATTATAGCCAACATGATTTGGGGTGCAGCCCCACCTATCTTCAAGTGGGCACTCCATGATATCCATCCCTATACACTTGCCCTACTTCGCTTTGTTGTCCCAGCCCTTATCATGTACCCATTTGTCAGGGGAAAATTAAAAATCAACAAAAAAGATTATTTAAATATTTTCCTTATCGGATTTTTTGGAATCACTGTCAACATTATTTTCTTTTTCCATGGTCTTATGCAGGCGCCAAGCATAAATGCAGCGCTTATTGGAAGCTCTGGACCGATATTTATCATCTTTTACTCTCTCTTGTTTCTACGGGAAAAACCAAAAAGAAAACTCATTCTAGGTGCCCACATAGGACTTTTGGGTGTGCTTTTTGTGCTTATCACACCGCTCTTTAAAAATGGAAATTTGGCTGCAATCGGAAATTTCTACTATTTAGTCTCCATGCTTTCTGGAGTCACTGCTGTTCTTTTAGTAAGAAGGGTCATGAAAAGAAATGATCCAATAGCAGTCACTTTTTGGTCCTTTGTAACGGGGTCTATCGGGTTCATACCATTTTTTATCAATGAAGTGCAGACATTTGGGTTTTTACAAAACCTCAATCCACAAGGGGTAATCGGACTTATTTTTGGCATCTTTTTTTCAACGCTAGCTGCCTATTTTCTGCAGACATGGGCACTAAAATACCTCACTGCCGCAGATGTTAGCGTGTTTACCTACATAGACCCGGTAGTTACTCTGCTTATTGCAGCCCCTCTTCTAGGTGAATTCCCCGACTCAACTTTTGTTTTTGGGACAGTATTTGTTCTGCTTGGGATACTTATGGCCGAAGGTAGATTTCACTGGCACCCATTCCATTTGTTTTTAAAGAAATAAAAAAGAATCAGATTGCATTTTCAGCACAAATAAACTATAATTAGCCTTAATGAAAACAGCGATTCACCCAAAATATTTTGATGCAACTGTTACCTGCTCTTGCGGGAACTCCTTTAAAGTGGGCTCAACAGTTGAAAAAATCACCGTCGAGCTTTGTTACAATTGTCATCCTTTCTATACTGGACAGCAAAAATTCGTTGATACAGCCTCTAGAATTGAGAAATTCCAGAAGAAAATGGAAGCCGCACGACCACTCGTTAAAAAAGCTCAAAAGGAAGATGATAAAGATAACTCTCCAAAAACCCTCAGAGAGATGCTTGAAGCCTTGAAAAAAGGTTAGCTGAATCCTACTACCCCCTTTATGGAAAAGGACGCAATCCTTGCACAAATTTACGAATTGGATTTTAAAATCTCAGAAGCTGAAAAATTAACAACAGATCCTGAAATGAGTTCTATGGCATATGAGGAGATCGCAACTCTTAAAAAACAGAAAGAAGAACTCGAAAAACAGGTTGATACGTCCCAATTTGAAGTTCAATCATATGATGACAAGCCGGAAGCAGGAAGTTCTTTAGACACCAGAAACGCTATTATTGAGGTAAAAGGTGCTGCTGGGGGAGATGAGGCAAATATATTTGCCAAAGAACTACTTCGTATGTATATCAGGTATTGCGAAAGAAATAACATCCAGAAAGAAATGCTAGACGAATTTAGTGTAAAAATTATCAACAAACGCGCATTTGGTACTTTTAAATTCGAGTCAGGAGTCCATCGTGTTCAACGTGTTCCTCTCACAGAAAAGCGCGGACGGGTTCATACATCAACGGCTGTTGTCAGCATCTTGCCGGAACTTCAAGATATTGACCTTCACATCAGACCGGAAGACATAGAGTTTGAGGCATTTCGGGCAGGAGGTCATGGTGGACAAAATGTTAATAAAGTGTCAACGGCAGTAAGAGTCAAGCATATCCCATCAGGTATTATTGTCACCGCATCAAGAGAAAGGTCACAAAATCAGAATCGAGAAAACGCTATGGAAGTTCTTCGTTCTAAATTATGGGAAGCAGAAGTTGAAAAGCAACATTTGGAAGTTGCAGAACTTAAGTCTACCCAGGTAGGAAGTGGCATGAGAAATGAAAAAATCCGTACCTACAATTTCCCACAAGATAGGGTTACTGACCACAGAATTGGAAAGTCGTATCACAACCTCCCTACTTTTATGGATGGGGAGATTGATGAAATGTTGAAAGATCTACAGAATTCCGAAAATACAAATTCTTCAGAAACTCTCCAGGAAAAGGAATAACGATATGGAACAAGGTAAATATACCCCTGTTGACTGGAGTGCCCAGGATTTTAGCGTCGTCCCCGAAGGTGGTGTATTACTTCAGGGGACTAGTCTTAACCGTGCAATGGGAATTAAAGCAAATTGGTTTGACCCTCTTCAAGCAAGAGGTTTTACCATTGATAAATTCGCCAATCATTTTTTCTACTTCAATCCTTCAGAAGAATTCATGAAAGGAGAACATGTCTCTTGGACTCTCAGATTTAATGCTGAAGGAATCTATCACTACGCATCAGAGGCAGTTAGAGGGGACATTGCAGAAGGTAAGGAACAGGCTGTAATACTCGTTATGCAAAAACCGCCGTCAGTGACATTCGATCAGGAAACGATGGATCTTGCCAGACGTTTACCTGTTATGGTAAGTCTAGGTGACGTTCCAAAAGAATCTAAATTACGTATTGCTCCACTTTCGATTGATAGAAAAAGGTATGATCTGAGCGACAAAGAATCTGATAACGTAATAAAAGCCATCTGCAAAGCACTTAAAAAGTTGTAATGTGTGGTAAAATCCTCGAATGGAACTTGATCCCCGCTCATATCAGTTGTCACAAGAAAGGTTAAGAGTTGAACAAGAAGTTTTAACGCTCGCTGACCCTAACGTAGGGCTACATGGTACATCTACATACCGTGACGGGTTAATAGATATTGCTAAGCGCTATGACCCTCAACAAACACCTGAAAGCGATGATTCTAGATTTACTTACTATGCACTTATTGATCCTGCTCGCATGAGACAACACGTTGTTCACCCATTATTCTTCACGTATACCATCCTGTGGGCACGTACTTTCGCTCAACGTGCAGTTAAAAATGACTTGGAAAGAGGGATAGCATCACGTCCAGTTTTACGGGTTATGACTAATATGCATCCTGTAGATGTCATGGAAGACTTTAGACTTGGCAGTGATAGACAACTACTTCTTGCTGATTTTGAAGCAAGAGAGGATCATCATGGACTTTATGAAAGAACTATAGGAAAAATTGAGGAAGTTGATTATGATATTGATGAAAATGTTGTAGAAAATGATACACGCGTACTACAAAAGCTTATCCCTATACTTTTAAGACCCCAATCACCTGTTCTAAAGTAAGCTTACTACCCTTCATCTCTGGATTTTTGGAAGAGCCATTAAGAAGCATCCTCTTTGAGGCGTGAAGGAACCATGAAGAATCAGGATCCATCTCTCTTATTTTCTGGTACGTCTCAGTCAGATCAATATTCAGACTTTCCCCTCCCCTTTTGTCAGGAAGAGCTTTGATGCGGACAAAACCAACACTTGGATCTTTTCTAACAGATATTCTATATCCCATCATCTGCGCACGCTTCAATACTTCGTCATTAATTGTCTCAACACCAATCGCTTTTCCCCACTTCGACTCAAATTCGATTCCTTTTTCCTTTATCTCACTTTCTGCCCAAATTTTGGCTTCTAAATTGTGCAAAATGTCATCTAAAATTTCAAAACAAAACTCAACAAGGGCCATGTCGTCCCCTTTATGCAAGATCTTGTATCCCTGGATTATCCCAACAATACCCGCTTCATAAACATCTGCATTGCTATCGGGATAATATACTTCTTGAAAATGATCGTCATCAATAACAAGCTCAACAATCCTTCTGACTGCATCTCTTTTGTTGTCGTGCTTTTGAAGAGTTGACTCTTGATTTGACAAGACAAAATCCAAGGTCAGGCTGGCACCACAAATATTGTCATCCCCCGTCTGATGATGATCAAGCGCGCCAAGCCCGGTATCAACGTGTATCGCAGGGATCCCGTCAACTGATTCGATGGCCTGTCCCTCATTTTCATATTGCCCAGGCAATTTCTCTCCAGCGTTAACAAAAGCAATCTCTGCCTCTTCCCAACCAGGCATGAACCGCTTGAGTAGCCAGACGCTTGTTATAGCATCAAGATCAGATGATTTGTGAGTAATAATTCTTCGCATGTTTTTATTATTATAAACTAAACGCTAAACGCTAACATCTAAACGCTTCTTTTATAAAGTTGAGTAGTATATCGCATACTGCCTCTCTTGACAAGCAAACTGCCTCAAGGCTAAACTTAATTACTGCCATGGATGCCAAAAAAACAAATCTTACACCTGAGCTAAAAGAAATCTACGATAGAGTCATGAATACATCTGGGACAAAGGCGGCAGCTAACCCCGGCACTACCCCACCATTACCAACATCCGCACCAGCCGAGCAAACTCCTGTCAGTGCTCCTCAACCGGCAGCACCCGTAATGCCACCTGCCCCTTCAATGCCATCCTCTCCTAGTCTTGGAACACAACCTGAACCAACAATGCCGCCTCCATTAGGCATACCAGCCTCGCCGAGTCTAGGCGGGCCTCCTTCACCTGTGGGTGCGCCAGCACAACCATCAACGCTTCCTCCGATGAATGGCATGCCAACGATGGATAGCACAGCAGAACAAGCGCTTAGTAGTACTCCAGCAAGACCAGTGAGCGAGGGTAATACTTTTTCATTTAGCGGTACTGCTCATCAACCCCCTGCAGCACCAGCAGTTCCAGGGGCAACACCAGCTGCAGCGACAACAAAAACGAAATCAAAAATTTCATTACCAGTTCTTATTGTTCTTGGACTTGTATTTATAATCGTCTGGGGGCTCTTCTGGGCAATTATCTTCGGCTTTATAAAGCGCTAGCTTTACAAGCTTTGCTTATTAAGAGATAGCGTTTAGTTTTTGCAGAAGTTCTTCCTTTGAAATTATTGACACTTCGTTTTCGGTTCTTTTTTTGACCTCGACCATTCCTTCTTCTAATTTTCCCGATAAAACTACACGTGTTGGGATTCCCAAAAGGTCACAATCTCCAAATTTTTCTCCAGGATTTTTATCACGATCGTCATAAAAAACAGCAACTTTTTTCTGCTTTAGTTCTTCATATAAAGCGTTTGCTTCTTCATCTTTTCCGATTGAGATTAAGTAAAATTGAAATGGAGATACTTCTTCAGGCCAAATTATCCCCCGCTCATCATTATATTTCTCAACAATCACTCCCATTGCTCTTGATATACCAATTCCATAACACCCCATGACAGGAAATTGCTTCTGCCCATCTCTGTCCAAAAATCCTAGATCAAAGTCTTTACCATACTTTTGCCCCAAATCAAAAACGTTGCCCACTTCAGAAGCACGTGCTTTAAGCAGATTTGACTCATTACATCGTGGGCATGTATCTCCTTCATTTTTCCCTTCAGCTACTTCGATATTCACACAGTAATCGCACTTATCACAATACAAAATGTCATCCTCCCCTGCGTCTGTCAGGACCATGAATTCATATGAAATCTTTTTTGAAAAAGATCCACCAGATGCCTCAGTCACTTTTGCTGTAAGTCCCAATCGACTATAGATTTTAAGATATGCTTCTTTAACTTCTTGGTAAAACCTGTCGAAATCCTCCTGATTCTCATGGAATGAATACATGTCTTTCATGAAAAACTCACGACCCCGTAAAATTCCTGATTTTGCCCTCAACTCATCTCTATATTTCCAGTGAATTTGGTAGACAGCAACCGGCAAATCTTTGTAGGTATTAACCCGAGACATTACCAGTGGAGTTACTACTTCTTCTTCACTTTGTCCTAGCGCATAATCCTTTTCTGTCCTGGATTTTATTTTGAAAAGAACATCAATACTGTCCCACCCACCCGTTGTTTTCCAAACATCACTGGGATGAAGTATCGGCATGAGGATCTCCGTTCCACCGACTTTATCCATTTCTTCCCTGACAATCTGCTCTATGTTTCGAAGAACTCGTAGGCCCAAAGGTAAATACGAAAAAACACCAGCCATGAGCTGATCTACATAACCAGCCTGAACTAGAAGTTTGTGATTTGTAGTTTCGGCTTCTTTTGGAGCCTCTCTAAGAGTTGAAACAAAAAGTTGAGAATATTTCATAGTTTATCCTGAGCGAAGTCGAAGGACATGTGGATAGTATATCAAAGAAACTTGAATTAGGCAGCTCTTAGCATTCCATTTTTCTGGAGGTAATCCATCATATTCGTTACACTGCCTTCTTCTTGTTCTTCCTCTTCTTCCTGCTCTTTCGGTTCTAATTTATTCAATGCTTCAGGATCAGCTATTGACTGCATAAAGGTTCCAACTAATTTTATGAGGAACAAAAACATGCTTCCTCTTTTCTTTTTGCTTTTTTCCTCTTTTGCCACTTTATACATTGCCAGAATCATGTCGTAAAACTCTTTTGCACCCATCCGCATCTCTTGTGGCAAACGATCGAGTTTTTCTGAAACCTCTTTAGTCGTTTCAATGAGCGTGTCGACTTTTTCTTCTAAAATCGCAAATTCTTCATGGGTGATCATCTCATCCCCAAGCTCTTCGTCATCTTGTAATTCGATTTCGTCTTCTTGCACCTCAACTTCGTCTTGAGCTCCCTCGTCTTCAAATTCCCCGTCTGCAATTTTTGTCAAAATCTCCTCAAATCCATCCCCTTCAGACGCAGCTTCCTCAAGAAGTGAATCAATAGATGGGAAAGTTTCTTCGGCTGCAGTCTCATCTCCCACAGTTGTTATCTCATGATCCATAGTTACGCCATGTTCTACTACATCTTGAGAAACTCCCTGTGTCATTGGCATTTCCATTGTTTCCATAGCTATATGATTCCTCCTTTCAATATTTGTCTTACACTCGCTAGTTTTTCTTCAACGCTTTCTTTTTCATATTCCGGTACTACTTTGAGAAAACTCTCCCTTATTTCTAGGTAGTAAGGAGCTATTTTTGAAATTTCTTGCAAGAAACTCTCGGGATTTTCTGCATTTCGCAAAACTTCCAAAAATTCTTTGGCGATCCTTTGTCCCTGCTCTTTTGTGATCTTTTTTCTTTTCAAACTGAATATCAGATGGAACAAAAGTTCTTTTTCAAAATTTGTTTGTAAAGTTTTGTATGTCATATTCAACCAGCAAGCTCTGCTATTTTTTCTGATGTTTCTTTTCCTTTGCGCTCTGCTTCTTCTTTTTTCTCATGTGTCGCTTCTATTTGTTGCAAAAGAAGATCTAGCGTTCTTGCATCTTCCTCTGCCTCATGGAGTTTTAACTCCTCTGATGACACTGTATTTTCCGCTTCATGAATTCTGTCTTTTAAACTTACTCCCTCAGCGCTATTCGTTTTTAGGATCTCTGCATTTGTCAGTTTCATGATGCTAGTTTATAGCTATATGTCCATTTGAACTTGATATTTATCTCTCAAAAACTTCACAGAAAAAGGTGATAGTTGACATTTCCGGTATAAAGACTAAACTTATAGTATATGTTTAGAGAAATGGGAGACGACTTGCTATCATTAGGTCAAGAGGTCATTTCAAACGAGTGGATCTATGATGGGATTCAGAATGCTTTGAGAAGTCGGAAATTTAAAGCACTAATTGCCGCGGGAATGCTTTCAACCGCGTATGACGGTTCCGTTGGAATTAATCATTTTAGAAACGGTGAATATATGGATACATCTTCATCTGCTATCCACGTAGCAGTAGAAATTGCAGCCGTTGAGGGGCTTAGAAGACTTATCCCCGGTTATGCAATCACAATAGAACAAAATCCAGATATAGAACTTCAAACTCCACCGCCTCAGCTAGCAAGCAATGTGTTATCATTGTCTAATGGATGACTTCAAACGGGTTGCTATTGAAGC
>CAZAJO010000018.1:0-19380 GCA_964485575.1 uncultured Gammaproteobacteria bacterium
GACGTACTAGCGGATATTTCAGAACTGAATTCTGACCCATCAATTCATGGACTCATAGTCCAACGACCGTTTCCGACATATATTGATACAGAAAGAATAATTCAAAGTATATCAAAAGAGAAAGATATCGATGGCTTTCGCAATGACTCGTTATACGAAGTTCCTGTCTGGCTAGCAGTCAAACACCTTATCAATCAGGCGGGTAGACTGCTAAATGTTTCCGAACCATCGATTTGGCTGTCAAATCAATCTATTCTGGTTATTGGCAAGGGTGAAACAGCAGGAAATCCGGTGATTTCGGGTCTTTCAAAAATGAATATAAAAAGTATGGTTATGGATAGCAAAACGTCCGACCGCAACAGTCTATTTGAAAAAGCTGACATCGTAATTTTCGCAACCGGAAAGCACATAGACATACCCTACGATTTACTCAAAAAAAATTGTATCCTTATAGGAATCGGGTTGCACAGACAGGAGGGTAAATTAGTCGGTGATTTTGATGAATTTGAGGCTAAAAGTCACGGCTTATATTATACGCCAAGTCCTGGTGGTGTAGGCCCCATGAATTTATATTATTTGTTTGAAAATCTTGTAAAGTCCGCAGAAAAATCCTCTTGACACTATTTTGATTTATCTATAAAGTAGTTAGAATGTCTGAATTTACTCCTCTTAATCCGCTCATAGAAATAATCAAAGATGCCCAAGATTTCATAGTAAAACACGACAACAAAAACGATCCCTGTGCAGGTCTTGTAGAAGGATATGCAAGAGAGGCTAATACTAGAGTACAAGAAGGAACTAATGTTAATCTTTCGATAATTCCCCTTAATGGAGAACTTGATCAAATCGATACAAGATTGGCAAGATTTAAATGTTTTGAAAGGACAGGCGGCCAACCATGGTATGGAGTCTTTGATCTTATTCCAGATGGCATCGCCACGTTAGTACCCGTCGATCAATTTGAAGTTACAGAACCCCAAAGTTAATTGGTATAATAGATATCTTCATGAAAAAAACGACCAAGATTATTTTTAGTTTGGTGATCCTTTTTGCAGTTATTTTTCTTCTCGCAATTTATTTTACAAGAACTACTTCCAATACAAAAACGTCAGAGGAAAGCTTATCAGGGTCCTTGCAAAGCAAGTACGCAACTTTCCCATTATCCATAGAGTACCAGAGGAACCAAAGTTATCCCGGAAGTGATTTTAAAATAGAAAGGACTCTTTCTGACGGAAATAATTATCACCAATACGTCGCTTCTTATGAGTCAGACGGACTCAAAATTTATGGTCTTTTATCTATCCCAACGACCCCAATACCGGAGGGAGGATATCCGGCAATAATATTTAACCATGGATATATTCCTCCGGAAGAATACCAGACAACTGAGCGGTATGTCGCGTATTTTGATGGGTTTGCAAGAGAAGGGTACATTGTCTTCAAACCCGACTACCGAGGGCATGGTGACTCAGAGGGAAAACCTGAGGGGGCATATTTTTCACCCTCATATTTGATAGACGTTCTTAATGCACTTTCTAGTGTTGAAAAAATGAAGGAAGTAAATAAAGAAAAAATTGGTATGTGGGGACACTCCTTAGGTGGATTTTTAACGTTGAGAGCTCTAGTGATCACAAAAGATATAAAGGCTGCAGTCATATGGGGTGGAGTAGTGGGGTCTTATAAAGAAATGTCTGAGGATTGGTGGGCAAAAAGGACTGTCCCTTCATTCACACCATCCCAAAGAGAATTACAATCAAACAGACCATCCCGTCAAAATTTCATAAAGCAGTATGGTAATCCATCAGACAATGAATTCTGGAATGCAATATCAGCCACTACCTACGCTGATGACATCACAGCTCCTATTCAACTACATCACGGGCTTTCTGATGAAACTGTCCCTTCGACACTTTCACAAAGATTGTATGACCGCCTCGTTTCGAAAGGAAAGACAATAGAACTATACAATTACGAAGGCTCGGACCATAACATCTCCCAAGGCTTTGGACTTGCCATGAGCCGCTCGGTTGCTTTTTTTGCAAAATATCTTAAATAGACGCTCCAATCCCATTGACCCGTCCAGTATTTTTTTGTATAGTGGTCAGTATTAGTGATCGCTCAAAAAGTTAAAAAACTTTATAAACTTCTTGCCATACGACTTCGAAAAAAACGCTTCCCCGTTTTCCTCATCGCAAGTATTCTCTTCTCATGCATTCTAATAACAGTGGGAATGAGTTCATATCTATTCGCAAAAGATATACAAGGAAAAAATGTTTTGAGTGCTCAGATATCTAAAGCAGAAAAGACAACAACGCTCATCAGCCCCGTCGTTGAAATCATAATAACTCCAACAAACACTCCAGTACCGACCCCAACACCTACTCCAACTCCAACACTTACAAAGAAAAAAATATTTAACACTCCAACCCCTACAAAATCAGCAATTCCTCAAGGTGGAAATACCTCTCAATATACAGCTCAAAAAATAAATGACGTTACGTGGAAGGTTAGTAATTTGAGTAAAGACGACAGGATGGCAACTCCCCAAGAACTTCTCAATGCTATCAATTCATATCGGGGAAGTCATGGCATCGCCAACCTTTCTTGGGATCAAAAACTTGGTGACTATGCAAAGGGTAGGGCTGATCTTTTCTCCAGCAACGGGTCTTTAGACTCTCATGCTGGCTTTCAAAATTTCATGAACAATGGTGGATTTGATATATCGGGATTTAACTCGCTTGGCGAAAATTCTGCCTTTCTTTCAGGACCGATGAACGCTGAGCGGATAGTCAAAAGCATATTTGGTGCAGATGCGTCCCACGATGGCAATCAGCTTGATGCTTCATGGACACATATTGGAATTGGGGTAAATGGACGCGCTGTAAACATTAATTTCGGGAAAAACAAGAAATAGGGTAAGGGGCTAAGAATTAAGAATTAGGGTTAGTTTTTCCTTTAACTTCTCGAGTTGTTCGCGGCGAAGCTTGAGTCTCATGTCAGACGCAATAACTTTTCCGGCTTCTGAAAGAAGCTGTTTTGCTTTTTCTTTGTCTGTTGAAAATAAAGCCTCTGCCATATGCATATACGCACCTGACTCCCACACAGCTTTTGCATAATTATCACGATCTTCAGACGATTTCAGATCAGAAAGTGCGGAATCAAACCGATCCATTGCAGACATATCTCCATTTTTAAACTCCAAAACTGCAAGACGGGTTTTCATCTCAGCCAACATCGCAGGACGATCTATATTTAATCCAATGGCTTCCTTATAGCTACTAAGTGCCAGATCTGACTCATCGAGGTCTTCCTGAATTTTGCCTGCATTGTAGAGAGAAACGCAGAGTGAAGAGTTTTCCCCAAGTTTTCTTGCAATCTCAACTGAAGCCATACCTGAATGCATTGCTAGCACCAAATAATCCTTAACTCCGGTAGATGCGTACAGATGTCTGTAGACGAGTGCTTCGGAGGCTGTGATATCAACAAGCTTTTCATATTTACGTTCGTCATAAGTCGCAGTAACGGCGTCTGACAAGAGCTCTAATGATCTTTTAAAATCACCACGCTCGCGTGCTTGCTCTGCTTGGATAAGTAGTCCTCTTACATCGTTGTTCATACAAATATTATACTAACTATTCCGGTGCTTGGTCACCATATGGACCCATGTAACCACTCCCATAATAAACTATGTGATCTTTAGGCAAGACCGGCTGCAAACTCCCAAGAGGGTATTCTATACAAATAGGACTTGAAGCTCCCGTTTCTGGGTTTATTTTTGGTGATGGAATACCCACATAAACCCATTTTGGCTCATCAAATTCACAATCCTGTTCAGTTAAATCCAATGGCACAAAAGGTGCTGGCAAAATTGGCGCGGAAGAATTGGTGATGTCTTTTTTGACGTCATCATCCAAACATTGAGAAGCACCAATTGCAACTCCCAACACAGCTCCAAATCCTAATAAGTGTCCTGCAACTTTTCTTTTTGACAAGTTTTCCTGTTCTGTTCTCATTGAGGCTATTATATCACTGAACCTAAGGATTTTCTTTTTTAAGAGCTTCCATTACCGGTTCTGCAGCCGGCTTTTTACTACCGTCACTTCTAAAGATTCCAAATTTTTCTTCAATCCTTTCAAAGAAGGTTTTATCTTTTTTCTGATTTGGTTCGTCCTTCAACTGATAGGGGAGTACTTTTATTCCAGCCTCTTTGTAAGCAGTAATTGCAGCAGGCAGAATCTCTGCTTGTTGTGCTTCGGTATATGCACCGTCAAGGGTTGGAATACCAACTTCAGACACGATTAACTCAATGTTGCTATCATTGTCTTGGTTTCGCTCCTTAATCCATTCCCCAAATTGATTAACAAGAGAGGGGAGTTCTTTTGCATTTTTTACACTTGTTGGATATGTATCCAAGGAATAGAGATCTACATGCTTACCAATATATTTGTGAACTCGTTTCCACTTCTCAATCGTTTCTTGATTCATGGGGTACCCAGTAAGGCTTTGGGTTATTTGAGCTGAAGGATTAACCTTTCGGATTGAGGATGTGGCAGTGTCTAACCATTTTTCATAGTCTTTCAGTTGCTCCTCAGTTATTTCACCGTTATACCGCCCATAGTTGCGAAAATTGTGAACATCGTATTCGTTTCCCAACTGAAACGTAACTCCCGTAAATTCATTTGCGATTCTCTCGTAATAATTCTTTGTAATTTCTAGGTATGAGTCTAAGCTAAATTCGTCAGGTACTTCTGGTGGGGTAGTGACAAAAAAGATAGTAAGCCCTTTTGATTGAGCGTAGATGGATGCTTCTTTAAAATATTTGAGTTGCTCCTCGTTCCAAACAATATTTTTTCTGTCTTGTGTAAGACTTGCAACTTCCCAGCGGGGTATCCCAAATCTAACCTCAGTTTGGCCATTCTCGCTAATAAAATCTATCTGCTTTTTAAATTCAGGTAGTTTTGCATAACCAATATTTTCACTGTCATATCCCAAATGTTGGGTATTAAACCCTGAGTTGATGTTATTCTCCCCATTTGTAATCTGTGGGATAGTGACATGGTAGGGAAGTTTTGTCTTTTGAATTTCAGAAAGTTCTTGCTGTGACATGGTCTGAACATGATCGGGTGCTTGATCAGACTGATCGCTAGCAGGACCTGCAGAGTGTGCCTCACTGACTCCTCCCATCAAAAGGGCAGCTGAGGTAAGCAAGGGGATAAATGCCTTCGTGATTCCTTTATTTGGCTCAGTATTTATTGACTCTTGAGGCGTTTCCATATATTTATTGTAATCTATCGTTTGTTACCTTGATGAAATTTCCGGTGAACCTCCTTCAGTTGAGGATTAGTTACGTGTGTATAAATTTGGGTTGTTGAAATGTTCTTATGACCAAGCATCTCCTGAACTGACCGCAGGTCAGCACCATTGTATAAAAGGTCTGTTGCAAAAGAGTGCCTCAATCCGTGCGGACTAATTTTAACTGGAAGTTTTGCCTTCCTTACATATTTTTCTACAATTCTCTCAATAGAGCGGGGAGTGAGCCTCATTCTGTCTCCTTGATTGAGAGGATCAACACCTTTTGCATACCGTATAAAAATCGGTTGGAAATTGTCTTCTCGAGCATCAAAATATTTAGTTAACCAAAATATGGCAGCATCAGATAAAAATACGACTCGAGCTCGGCCACCCTTCCCTATAACACCAAATTCTTGAGTTTTAAAATTCATTTGATCCCTGTTGAGTCTACATAATTCGCTGACACGAAGACCGGTAGAGAAGAGTAACTCAAGTATCGCCCTGTCACGAAGTCCCTTTTCACTTGAAATATCAACAGCATTCATGAGCTCTCTGAGGTGGTCTCTTCCTAAAAATTTGAGGCTTTTACTTTCACCTTTCGGTAAGTCAATTTTTTCGGGAGACAGAGTATCTATGTCGTTTCTTACACAAAATCGTAAGAAAGAGCGGAGTGCTATGATGTGATAACTTTGAGTAACACGCATGAGCGTCATGCCACGCTCATCTACATAATCAGACAACCATAACCTGTACTTGCGAATGACGTCTATGTTAATTTTTTTGAGGGTAATTTGAGGCTGATTTGAGGCTAACCATTCGGAAAA
The DNA here is from genome assembly GCA_964485575.1 of uncultured Gammaproteobacteria bacterium. Taxonomy (GTDB): domain Bacteria; phylum Patescibacteriota; class Microgenomatia; order Levybacterales; family GWA1-39-11; genus JAUSNA01. The sequence goes on from CAZAJO010000018.1 coordinate 6,117, forward strand.
ACGTTTAAGATAGAACTTGTAGTTACGAATAGTAAGCTTACTTGCATTTTTTTCAATTTCAAGATATTCCAAAAAAATATTTATTTGTTTTTCAATTTCCATATGTATAAATAGAGTACATATTATGCGACATAAAAGCAATAGAGCTGCATTTGCTAATCCTTGACCTAAACCATATAATTCAAACACAATGTTTGAAAAGTTTATTGAAAGATTCAAACCAACAACTAACAGGCAATTAATTACAGCCCTTACAGCTGGAGAAAGCGTGCGTCTTGGTGGTCCATTTCCTGTCGAACCACCCTCTTCTGATGTAACCCATAATGATATCGATAATCCAAATAATACTACTAACCCTAGTAACGCTAATAATGAATTACAAGAAGCTATTATTGATACACCTAATGCCTTGGAAATTAAGGTTACTGCCCATGCAATAAGTTATTTCCTCAGTCGATAATTAGCCTCATGCAAGCCCTTCCAGGATGCGATTTAAGGCACCTGAAATATATGAGAGCACTATATGGTCCTCTCAATTTAATAGTTACTATTTGATAGTTATTAGTTATTAGTAAATGCACTCAATTTTTATGATTTTCGAATACTCTAGCAACATCCCATAGTAGAGTAGTGTGTAAGCATAGATCAACCCGTGCAAAAGAGCGTATGAAACGCTGTAAGGGTGAATTTTTCCGGTATACAAAACACAACAACAAATTAGCTTACAGATATGTGCCAGAGCTAAAATATGGCTTAGCCTCAAATGCCGTATCTATGTCGTAAAAGTATTATTGTGCGACATAAAGTACAGCCATACTCCGACAGTTGCGACAGAGGAGAATACGTAGCCTCATTCGCAAGAGTACGTCAATAATTGCAATAAATTGTTTGCTTTCATCTAGCTTCAAATATCGCTACTTTCGGGGTATACTACAGTCCTCTTACTCAATATCGCCATTCACAAGCATAAATAAGGTCATTTCTGGGGGGATTTAGCCTCAAAATGAGGCTCTTTTTCGATTTTTTTTCGTATCTCCTCCTCCATCGTTGAGGCTAACTTAAATTATCTAGCCTCAAAACCGTGAAAAGTTGTCCACATTTTCCGTGAAACAGAATGCTCTAGCCTCAAACATATGTCGCAATTTATGTTGAAAAATCAATCCAAACTGCACTTTTTGAGGCTACTTATGCATGTTTTATTATATATAATTAACTTGTTGAAGGAGAAGATAAGAGATGGGACTCAACCTATTCCTACAGTAAAATAATTATCAGCAAAAAACTGGGCAGTGTTTTGCTGTGAAGCTGTCTGATCTTATGCAGCTTCATAGGACACCCTATACTGATATATCATACTATAAGACACTAAATAATAATTATAGGATACTACACTACTATATCTAACTATATCATTTGAACCCACTATTCCACTTTCCACCACACTACTTTGTTTTATAGTTATCAGATATTAGTTAGTAGTTATTAGTTTTATTGATTTTGTATGTTAAGGGATTTAAGTATGTGAAAATGATTGTAAATGATTATATTACTATAGGATATCTAATTTAGTTATTTTGCTTCATTCTCCCCTATTTAAATCACTAGCAAAGCGACCGTATGGGAGCGGAGCCAAGACTTTCTACTTCGATTCAGGAAGTTTTGTTTCAAAATTTCATATAATAAAGAAGAAAGGCTTATGGGATACTATGGAGTTGATTTTAGCTTCAAATAGCCTCAAAATTTACAATCTAAACTCCCCATTTAGAGAATATAACGAGGAATAATACAGAGATAAATCCTACCCACACATATTCCCACAGGATCCCTTTGAATAGTCGCCTCTCAAGCCATGCATGACAAAGCCCCGAATATGTGTAGAATATGCCCGTCAAAAATAACGAGTAAACTGAGGCGTTAACCGGCCACAAAACAAGCACGTATGATAACTGGAGGATTGAGATGGCAATCGCAGCAGAAAAAAGTGCTATAGCTTTCACTTGGGTTGTATCAAGACTGTAAGTCCACAATGATTGTATATTCATAAGAAATGATAACGGTAAAATCACGAGCGGTGTAATAAGTACCGGCAGTCTTAGTGAGAATATAAAATTTACCAAAAAATAGAATACAAGAAGCGTTATGACAAATGCTACTATCCTTGCACTCCTCAGTAAATTTATCGTCCTGATACCGGAAACTGCAAAAATGTTCTGAGTCAAAAATAAAGAATAAAGGCCAAATGCGTATATGATTGTTATAATGAGCCTACTTAGTAACCGCGTTGGAACCAATGTATAGAAAAAAGGGAAAGCAATCGTGTAGAAAAATGGCAAGACGAGAGTTGGCGCAACAAATGTCCCCTTTATATCCTTCCTGAGTATAAAAAGAAGCAAAAGTACTGTAGCTACTGCAATTCCGGTTGAAGCCAACAGTAATTTTACGCCGCTAAAATACTCACTTAAAAAGACGCCTGATGACAACAGGAGAACTGCTATGACAAATTTTTGACGCTTGTTGAGTTGTACCAACTTAAGGAGTGTATTCATACGCCCTATACGATTTTCATTGCATGATGAAGTGCAATCGCCAATGCATCCGCACTATCATCGAAGTCCTTGTCCTTCTTCCCATTGAAGGCAAGTTTTGTTTCGTCAAGGTTAAGAAGAGTTCTCACTGTCTCTTGTACGCCTTTCTTTTCAGTTTTACCACTACCTGTAAGGCTTAACTTGACAGTGCTTGGCGTATACTCAAAAACAGGTAGATCAAACAATGCGGCAGTCAACATGATGACTCCACGGGCCTGGCTTACAGATATCGCAGTCTTAACATTTCGACCAAAGAATATATTCTCGACAATCAAGCAATTCGGCTTATGTTTTTGAACTAAAGTGTTGAGGTTTGTGTGCAAGAGAAGCAATCTCTCGGGCATTGTGTTGATCTTTTCTGTGACTATACAGCCGTGGCCTACATATTTTATATGGAGTTCATCATTTTTGCGGGGTTTTTTTGTGATAACACCCCACCCTGTCCGGTTAGTACCAGGATCAATTCCGAAGATAATCATAAACTAAGAACTATACTCCAAATTCGTGTAGACTTTTTGTACATCATCCAATTCTTCAATTTTCTCAATCAATTGTACTACTTTTTCTTCAATTTCAGGTGAAACACTCATCTTTGATGCCGGTTTATATATCAACGACGCCTCTTCGACAGTAAGGCCACTCGCTTCGATTGCTGTGCGAGCAGTAGTAAGGGTTTGTGGCTCGCAGTAAAGTATTGCGACCTCATCTTCTTCTTCGAAATCTGAAATGTTATTATCTAAGGCAATTGATAATATCTCATCTGATGACTTCCCATTTTTTGAAACTATAATTTCACCAGATTTCTGGAATAGATAGCTCACAGCACCCTGCCCTGCCATCGTTCCTCCATTTTTTTCCATTATGTTTTTAACCTCAGCTACAGTCCTTTGTTTTTTATCCGTCACTGCCTCAACAAGTAACCCTACTCCACCCTGCGCAAATCCCTCATAAAGGACTTCAAATAACTCGACACCACCTGCTCCACCACTTCCTTTGACAACTGCCCTCTCAATACTATCTTTAGGCATGTTAGCACCCTTTGCCTTGTCTATCGCAAAGCGAAGGGTCGCATTAAACCCTGGATCGGTGTTGCCACCACCTTGCTTTACAGCAATAGTTATAGCATTTGCCAACTTAGTAAAAAGTTGACCACGCTTAGCATCGTTTGCACCTTTTTGGCGCTTGATTGTATCCCACTTTGAATGACCTGACATAGTTTGGTTGGCCCGAAATTGCCTACAAGAGATTATAGGTGTTTATCTGTTCAAAAACAAGAATATTACCAATCCTTTCTTGACAATTTTTTTTAATTTCTCTACAATGGGACAATCAAAAATTCTGATGCCTACCCTCAAAGATAACGCAATAAAATTAGCTCTCGACAATAACTGGGATGAAGCAATCCTTGTGAATAAGGAGATTTTGACAGAATCACCCAAAGATATCGACTCTCTCAAAAGGCTTGCTTATGCATACATGCAGTCAGGTAATTTTACTGATGCTAAAGAGACATACAATGCCATCATCGATTTAGACAGTACAAATCCGATAGCAACAAAAAATCTTAAAAAACTTATGGCACTTTCTCAACAGAAGAATGGTGTCACAACCTCATCTCACATTAACCATATGGATAATGTCTTTATTCAAGAAGCAGGAAAAACAAAAACGGTTGATCTAACCAATGTCGCTGACAAAAAAACACTCATGAGCCTTCAACATGGGGACGATATTCAATTGATCATCAAAAGATCCAAGATTTTTGCATTGACATCTGACAAGACATTTATCGGAATGCTACCTGACAACGTAGGAATACGTCTTATCGGATTTATGAAAGGTGGAAACGAATATCAGGCGTGTATTAAAGGTGTAGATGACAAGAATGTAACTGTCTTTATTAAGGAAACAAAAAGATCTAAGAAATATATCAACCAGTCTTCTTTCTCGTAGCCAAATCTCTCACATAAAGCACTTTCTCATGTTGTAGTTCTTTGTGGACAGCATGAATCTCTTTTTGGGGTTTTTTCAATTCTTTTCTCAGAGACAGTAAAGCAAAAAAGAATGACACAATGAGCATTATAAGTACAGCAGTTATAAACATAGTTAGAATATATCAAAAACTCAGCATCGAGTCCAAATCATCACCTAAAAAGACTGTGATGTCTGCTGATTGAGATACTTTCTCGCGACGCACCTCAAACCCGGTTATTCCAGACAGAGAATTTATGTATATGTCCTGCTTGCCAGGATATGCTATAAATGAGTTAGAACTTATTTCACTGGTTCTGACAGCTATGACATTATAACCAAGACGGGAAAGAATTCCAGCAACCTCAGTTCCGAGTCCGTCTACTGAAGTTCCATTATCAACTTCTATCGTATACTCCATGTTATTGATCACCGAATCCTTGAAAAGATCCCCTACTTTCTCCTTCATCTGATCCTGATTAAAGATATTTACTCTTATCTCATGAGTATTGTCTGACAGCGAACCATTGATAGCGTTTGCTAATTTATAGACGTCGTATTTGTCGATATTTTTAAATACCAAATTATCTCCTCCAAATACAAGTCTTGATACATTTGATGAGGAGGCAAATTCTTTAAGATTTGCCGGTGGCTTACTATCAAATATCATCGCGTTTATAGGAATTCCAAGTGCAATTGAAGATTCAATAGGCCCTTTCCCGCGGACAAAACTACGCATATCTCCTATTGCCAAAAATAGAGATGATTTACTCGCTTTATCGACGAATATAATTTTAGAATCTTTTGCAACTATTAGAAGAGAGAATGAATTGTTACGAAATGAGGACCCTACTATCTCGTTGCTGATTTTGACAATTATCGATCCGACCACCAGTAGAATAACTACTGCTATAAAAATTTTTAAGTAAAAAAAACTCACTATTTTATCTTGGAACATAATCAGTGTACGAAATGAAATTTACGAAGCCTTCTCAGAAGCTCAATTGTATTTTTTTCAGAAAAACCAAGTAATTCAAGAACTTTCTTTCCTATTCGAAGACCCGCCTCAAATTCCGGTATAACAATCGTATTAACACCTAAATTCACCAATTCATATTTGTCCTCGTCAATGTGAGATCTACATAGAACAGTTAATTTTGGATTCAGATCTAAAGAAGTTTTGATGATAACTTTTTGCGAATAACTATCAGGCAGAGCAACTACTAAAATCTTCGCTGTTTTGATCCCCGCACTCTTTAGAACATCACTATCCGTAGGATCGCCATACAATCCATTTTTCATATTTTTTGAAAGTTCATCAATAATCCTTTTATCAAAATCAACAACCACATAATCAATTTCTCCCATATCGAGAAGATTGCGGACCTCCCGCCCTACTCTTCCGTGCCCTAATATGATTACGTGGTTCTCAATTTTTTCATATGTGGATCTCATATAGTAATGAGAGTCTCCCATAAATTTACGTACAAACTTCGTGTTTTTATACCTCTCAAAAATAGACTTAGTTGTCCAATTAACAACAGGTATTAGAATAAGTGAAACAATGAATATCGAAAGCAAACTCTCATAATCCTTGGGAGTAATAAAATGTGAAACGAAAGCAATTTGAGCGACGACAACTGCAAACTCTCCTACGTTACTTAGATTTGAAGAAATAAAGACATTTGCGCTTGGTAAGAACTTAAAGAACCGCAATATGAAAAAAGTGACAAAGAATTTGACTGTTAAAATCAATACAGTGGTGACTACTATGACTGGTAAGGACCATAGCAGTGTCTCTCCGTTGACAAGCATCCCAATCATAACAAAGAACAGGACAAGTAGAATGTCACGAAGTGGTTTTATAGATGCCAAAGGTGCTAGATTTTTCCCCTCTTCAGATATCAGTATTCCTGCAAAAAAAGCAGCTATTGTCTGAGGTAGCCCAGCGTATGTAAGTATTCCAACAGAAACAACTGCAGTAAATATCGTTGCTAGAATAGTCAACTCTTGCTGCGGATAACGGAAAAGTATATGGAATAACTTTGATAAAAATACTCTACTTATGATGTACATTGCAACAAACGCTATGAGAGGTTTTATGGATGTGATAAGAAATGTAAAGACAGTTTCTGGGAATCTAAAATCAGCATTGAAGAGCAAGGGAATAAGAAAGATAACGGGCACTATAAAAAGATCCTGGATAAGTAAGATTATGAATACATTATTTCCTGGAAAATTTGAGACCATACCCTTCTCTTCCAGAATCTTTAAAATCACAGCAGTTGATGAGAATGAGAATAATACAGCAAAAAGAATTGCTATCTGTAGACTAAAGTGAAAGAGAAGTAAAATCGGAAAGACCAGGGCACTTGTTATTAGGATCTGAAAAATTGACGCTAAGATAATTTTTTTGTTTACCTTCATCAAAGTTGAGAATGAAATCTCAAAACCTAGCGTAAACAAGAGCAATGAAACTCCTACTTGTGATAACGAAAAAAGACTCTCATATGATGGTATAAACCCCTTCCCAACTACTCCAAAAATGACTCCGCTGACAATATATCCAACAACAGGGGGAAGCTTTACTGTTCTTGCCGCAAATCCTCCTATAAATGCTGCTATGACAAGGATAATGATCTCATTGATGAATGAAGCATGCATAGAAACCAGTTTAGGCGAGATGACCTAAAAAATCAACTAATTCAGAGGTTAATGGAACTAAAAAAGTTACTTTTTTTTCAGTGGTAGGACTGATGAATGATATCTTTGATGCATGAAGGAAATGCCTATTCAGGTGTTTCCTGTCGCGTGCAAATGTCTTTCTTCCAGCATATAAACTATCTGCATAAATCGGATGGCCAGCGTATTGCATATGAACGCGGATTTGATGAGTTCTTCCAGTCTGAGGATAAACTTCAACGAGACTCAGTTCTTCAGTATTTCTCCCATCTATTAATTTCTTGTGTGATAGCGTTTTGAATTTTGTGTACGACTCTCTTCCTTGTGGTATAACGCCAAAACGCATCCGATTCCATGGTAGTCTTCCGATAGGTACATTTATCTCTCCTTCTGTTACTAATTTCCCATGTACAAGAGCGATATATTCCTTTTTAACGATCCTATCTTTAAATTGCTTTTGAATAAGATCAAAACTATCGCTATTAAGAGCCACAATAAGTGCTCCACTCGTCTCTTTATCAAGCCTATGTACTATCCCTCCCCGTTTTTCAAATTCTGAATCTTTCTCAATATTTTCGTTTGAAGTTTGCAGTTTGTAGTTTTCTAAAATCCAGTCCTGCACCGTGTATTCGTCACGTGCCGTATCTGCATTGTTTACAATCATACCCGAAGGCTTATTGATGACCACAAAATTCTCGTCCTGGAAAATTACTTGGGGGATTTTATGATCCATTTTACTGTTTGTTAAATGTATCTCTTTGAATCAAGAAAAGAAATATGAATGATACCAAAGTGGATATGGTAAGTATGGCATTGTACCAAAGATATTTCTGAGACATTATCCCATACGATGCGAATGACAAAGCTAGATTTACTAGCGAATAGGTGATGATAGTCAGAAAGGTTATAAACCCATCTTTCGTTGTATATTTGTTGTGGATTTTTATGAACCACCCATAAAATCCGAGGAGAACCACTGTTGCAATTATTTTTATGATAAGAAATATCCCATTGTTACTTTGTAACAATATATCAAGAAGAATTATTGGCGAAAAAGACATGAGATAGATATCGATTATCCTGAGCTTGTTTTTTTTCTTTCTGAACAAAAGTAAAAGAGCCATTATCATACCGGCAAATCCGATGTAAGGCACTATGCCCCAATACTTTGTCAGATAAAAGAACCTCAATGGATTTAGAATCTGAAATGACCCAACATAGAATGAGTAGCCGATACGCCCTAAGACAAAAAAGATAAAAAGACTGATGAAAACATTATCATAGACCTGACGGAGAGAAATGCTTTGACGAAGCAAAACGAAATCATGCCTAGACACTGCATACAATATGAATAGTGACAAAAACACACCCAAAATATAAAAGATTAAATACATATTTTTAACTGAATTTTGACAGCAATGTTTCTTTTTTCTTGAAAAGAAATACTTTCGCCAAACCTAAGAACAACAGCAGTATCCCCATTCCAATAAGTACCGCTCGTACTCCTAAGACGTCTGCAAAAACTCCGGCAAGAATGATAGGAACAAATGCAAATATTCCTACTACTACAAACAATAATCCGTACACTTTCGATAAAGATTTCCGACTAATATGCGTCTGCACTATTGTCTGTGCTGGAACGAATATGCAAGAATTGGCGACCCCTGCAAGAAATGTAATCCCAAGGGATAGATAAACAAGATTAAAATATTTCTGTTGATCAATCACTCCAAAAAGGAAAAGGATGATACTTGACAGGAAAATTCCAAAACTAATGACTTTCTCTTTATTGGCATGTGCAAACTTGCTACCTATAACAAGTGCTGACAATAGTGTTCCAAGAGCGGCCGGTGCAAAAATCACAAGAGAGATGTCTTCAGCACTAATGTGTAGTGTTTTTTGTGCATAATCTGGAACCAAAGTCGCGAGCACTAATATGATGATTTGTGAAAGCGCAAGGAAAAGAAGAGAACTGGTGACATTGTTTTTACTTCTCAATATCTTAATAACATCTCGAAACTCTTTTCCGACTAGTCTGTATAGATGAAGGACGTTTGCTGCCATCGTTTTTTCCGTCCTTAACTTTCTGACAGATGGTGATACATCAGGCATCAACTGAACGCAGATATATGCTACGGCAAAAAGTGCAGCAATAAACAAAAATATTCCCCCTCCTGGAAAAATTCTCATAGCAGGGCCTGCAAGAACATAACCGATAAGTATCGATCCGAAAAGGCAAACACCAAAGATCGCATTTGCAGACAACAATTGATCGCGCTTTACCAGATGGGGAATAATGGGTGCTTCTGCCGGTATATAAAATTGTGTAACCAAAGCAATCGCCAATTGAAAACTATAGATAAATACTAAGGTGTCTTTTACAAAAAAGAACAAAACAAGAACCAGTGCTCTGGAAATATTGCCGAAAATCAAAATCTTTCTTTTGTTTTTCGCATCAGCAATAATCCCACCCAAAAAACTGAAAAGCACTTGCGGTATAAGAAATGTCATAACCAGTATCGAAACTGCAAAATTTGAGTGGGTTAAATTGTATGTAAGAACGATTAAAACTATCGTTAACATGTTTGCAGCTATCTGGGAAAAGATAACTGACAACGAAAAGACTACAAATTGAGGACGGAAAAGTGGGCTGAGAAGATTGTTGGCTTGCGAAAACTTTTTGGACATACCAAGAACTACCTATGCTCTCTTAGTATAACTTCCATCTCTAGTGTCTACAACAATGCTGTCTCCGGAATTAATGAAAAGTGGAACCCTAGCTTTGATGCCATTCTCAAGTTCAGCATCTTTATATACATTGGATGCACTATTTCCCTTTACGCCGGGGGCAGTATCAATAACTTTCAGGGTCACTTTTGGAGGAAGCTGCAGAGACAAGGCGTTTCCATCGTTCATTTGGACTATCGCTTCATTCCCCTCTACTAAGAATTCATGTCCGATAAGACTCTTTAAAGGAACGTCAACTTGCTCGTATGTCCTAGGGTCCATAAAATGTGCCTCTGCTCCATCTTTATATAGAAACTGCAACTGGCGGCTCTCAAGATAAATATCTTTTATCATGGCGCCATTTATGTAGCTTTTTTCAAGAGTAGCCCCATTGAGTAGATTTCTGACCTTGACCTTAATATTCGCACTCCCCCGCCCCATCTTTATATGTTCATAGGACATGACCTGAAGAATTTGTCCATCCTCTTCATAGGCGATACCTTGTTTTAGATCTGTTACTGAAATCATAGTTCAATTAAAAAATTGTAAGGGTCTTATTGTACCAGTTTTAAGCTAAATCTTCCACTAAAGAACTTCTTTTAGGAATTTTTCAATGCCCTTACTATCTCTTCTCAAAAGCTGGGCATTTGTGTGGATTTTCTCGACAGTTTGGGCAACTGTCCGTGCAATCCCTTCTGATTTGTTTTTTGCGAAGAACTTTTCAACGGTGTCTGCTTTTTTGTCTGTTGCAAATTTTGAGAACGGCAAGATAAATCTAGAGAACAGATGCCCGCCGGCAAACCTTTCTTCCAGATCCTTCCAGTGAGAAGTCACAAATTCCCATGCTATGCCGATTGCATGGGGGTTAAGAGACATAAGATTTACTGCTTTGAAAGCGTCTTGGGCTCTCACATCTTTTGAGAAAGCCAAAATAAGCGTTTTTTGCAAGAATTCCGCATTTTTAAAAGAGCATAAAGCTCTCAGTGCCCTATCCTTTTCCTCTTCAGATGGAGCTGTCTTATAGATTTTCACAAATTTATCAAACTCTTTCTTGCCTCCATTTTCTGCGACAAGTGAAAACACCAATGATTTGATATCCGAATCAACCTTTTCCCCTTTATTCATTTTTGCAAAAATAAGTTGTGCGTGTTCAATTGTTTTTTTGTCCCCGAATGTTCCATATGCAAATGTTACTGCACTCCGAAGTAATGTTTGCTGATGAGTCTCTCCCTTTTTCTTACTCCACCCTACACGGGAAACTATTGGAGCAAGAAGTTGTCTTCCAAATTCTGCAAAAGTCCCATAACAGTCCGATCCGTTCAATAAAAATTTCAATTCCAAAAGATGGGTTATGATCTCAGACCAAACGATATATCCTTTTTCATTTTTGTATCCGGTCAAAAGATCTAGTGCTTCTCTCGTTGGAATATATCCCGCCTCAGACAGAGCAAATGCGTCTCTGACTAATGCAAACCGTGACTCTTCATTGAGTCGCGTGTCTCTTTTTTGGATAGGTAACTCTATAGCATTTAAAAGTTCGTCTGCATATCTAATTCTTACAAAACTTGTGTCATCGGCATTTGCTTTCAACCATTTTGTCTTTGAGAATCCGGGAAGTATTACAGTTTTTTTATCGATAAGAGTAGTTACCGGATTTTTTTTGTCGTCGGTTAATATGGTAAGTGGGATAATCCACGAAGTGTCCTCCTTCTTTTTTACAAGTGGGCTTGAATAAAATCTTTCTTGAGAAAGAGTCAAATTTCCATTCTTATTCTCAACAGTAACAACTGGATATCCAGGTAGGGATGTCCAGTTCTTCATGATTTTCCCGACTGGTTTTCCTGATGTTTTTTGTAGTGCATTCCATAAATCTATCGTTGAAGCGTTACTGTATTTATGAGTTTTGAGATACTGACTCAATCCCTTTTGGAAATTGCGCTCACCCACGTAGCTTTCGATCATACGAATGACCGATGCTCCTTTAGAGTAAGACACAGCATCAAATATCTCGCTGATCTCTCCAGGATGGTGAACTGGCACTTCAATCGGATGGGTGTTTTCGAGCCCGTCTAATGAGAGTGCTTTGGCCTGTTCTGTATAGACGAATTGGGTCCATATATTCCATTTTGGAAATAGTTTGTCTACAGCCAAATACTCCATGAAAGAAGCAAATCCTTCGTTAAGCCACAAGTGAGTCCACCACTCCATCGTGACTAAATTCCCAAACCACTGATGAGCCAATTCATGCGCAATGATTAGCGCCACCCATTGCTTAGTAATAAGAGATGAATTCTCAGGATCAACAAGCAACGCAGTTTCTCTGTACGTTACTGCGCCCCAATTTTCCATTGCACCATTAGCAAAATCAGGAATTGCAACAAGATCCATTGAAGAGATTGGGTATGCAATACCAAAGTATTCATGATAAAAAGTCATGAGCTTTGCCGCAACATCCAAAGCAAATTTTGCCTGTTCTTTTTTTCCAGGTGTCACAAACACGCGAACCAATACTCCCTCTTTTGTTTTTTTCTCTATGTATTCAAAGTGACCAATGATGAAAGCTAAAAGGTATGAAGACATTTTCGGAGTTGGCGCAAATTTTACTGTTTTAAATCCCCCATTGTGCTCTAAAATTTCAGTTTCAATTGTGTTTGAGATCACTGTCCTATCAGACGGAACTTTAAGAGAAACTTCAAATGTAGCTTTGTGAGCTGGCTCATCAAAATTTGGAAATGCACGACGCGCATCAGTTGATTCAAATTGGGTAACACCCATATGATACGTACGACCATCGTGTTCATACCGGCTTCTGTAAAATCCACGCATCTTGTCATTTAAAATTCCTGTAAATTTGATAACCAATTTTGCTTTGCCTTTTGGAATTGGATCCCCAAAAATAAAAGTAACTGTCTCTTTTTTTATATCGTATGTAATTTTGTTTGCCACATCTTTCCCTATGAAAACATCTAAAACCTCTATCTCAGCACTATGAAGCGTAATCTCTTTTGTAGGCTTTAAAACATTGACAGAAATGGTCTCCTCTCCCTGAAAAATAAAATTATCCAAGTCAGGAGCTAGAAAAATTTCGTAATGAATTGGTGTTATATTTTTTGAAAGGCGTACGCTAGGAGCTTTACTTTTTATCATTTTATTGCGGGCAAGCGGTCTAAAGTATATACTTTTCTAGCCTCATTTTCAATAACTTTGAAAATGGGCTAAGAACATGTTATACCCGACTTTGAGAATCTGATCGTGGGGTATATAATAGTAAGGTTCAAAACGCAATCGTTTTGAGCTTG
>CAZAJO010000019.1:0-13097 GCA_964485575.1 uncultured Gammaproteobacteria bacterium
TTCCATCCTTTTCTAAAGTCATCAAGCGTGTATCCAAAATCAAGTGAACCAGTCGAAAAGACTTTTGCTCCAGATTCATGAGTTATTACACAACTATAACTGTGCCCCTGTTTTGGACCCTTACTAACGATGGATTCAGCAAGTATTTCTCTTGATTTTCCTGCTTTAACGGAGTCAAAAATTATGTCGTATTCAGGGCCAATTGCTTTTTTGATGGTGTCTCCTTTCTGCATTCCAGTCCCTTCAAATGCCCAGTGGTTTGGGTCACTTACAACCCAATCATCAACAGCTTTTGCGTCTATGACATGGTCGTATGCGACTCCAAAAAATTGGGCTTCATGACTACCATGATTTCTAAAAAGTCCTGTTGGATTTTCTTTGTTGGGGTCTCCGCCATTTTTATAGCAAACAACTATTCGGTTTTTTCCATGTTCGCTGTCTTCAAGTCTAATTCTCCAATATAATGCGTTTGATCCGATGAGTGCGATATTAGTCTTGTTGTTAGTTGCTTCATGCAAGCGTTGACGCATGCGATTTGTATAATATTCATGGTGTCCTGACATCACGATTAATTTTCGCCCTTCATATATGTCTTCGTGTTCCTCACTGTCTACATCTATCATGTAGTCAGTGTCTGTCCCATTTCTTTCCATAAATCTTAGAAATGCAACATCCAACTGAAGTGTTTCTTCAACTCCTCCACGGGTAGTCAGAGGTCTATCTAGACTTACTGAGCTTGCTCCTCCGTATAGACTCAGTCCTACAACATTACTGTACGCACTATATGTTAGGAGTCCAGCGCTTGTTATGACAGGAGCAGCTTTTTCTTGTGATCGTACCCAGAAAGGGGAAATGGTCTGGGTTCCATTTCTTCCTGTGGCAACAGCCATATACATCCCTGACCTCCAATCATCAGGAACTGTGAGTGAGTGGGATGGTCCCCATGCTGCCATTGTTGTTCTTGTTCTCTGATCTACTTTTGTTGAAATACCAGACGCTTTAATTGCATCTTGAGAATAGACGAGTCTTCCGCCTTTTCCCCCATACCATCCGAGTCTGTAAAGATTTAGATTGTATGACCCCGAATTATTCGCACCAAAAAAATCAATTTTTTCACCAGGTAGTACTGAATTTGGCCCAGTAAATAATGCTCCACCAACAACATCTGGTCTTTCGACTCTCCATCCTGCGTTTCCTTCTTTTTGGTTTTCTTCAGCAATTGTCGTATGCTTTGGCGTGATGATAAATGGAGTATCGGGGAAGAGTGGCTCTTCATATACCAATGCTTCTTGTGCTGGTGGGTCTACTCCAAAAACAGGAGGGTCAATAACTTCTTCTATGGGTTCTTGTGGAATTAGGGCACCAACTAATTTTTTTTGAACTGGTTCTCGTCCTTCCCCAACAGCAGCAGCTATCCCAGAAGCCACAACGAGTGCTCCCAATTTTCTTCGAGAAAAACTCCTATCACCAAGCTCAGTCATATGATGTGAATTATACTCCTAAGCTATTTACACAATTACTACAAAAAATTTACATGAAACTGAAGAAAGAGTTGTTAAAATTTATAAGATTTAGAATAAAAAGTCTGGTAGACTAGGAAAAGATGGAAAACAACAAAATCACAATACAAGCAACCGTTAATGCTCCAATAGCAAAAGTGTGGGAGTATTGGAATCAACCCAACCACATAAAAGGGTGGGCATTTGCATCAGAGACGTGGGAGGCTCCACGTGCAGAAAATGATCTTCGGGTTGGCGGAAAATTCATGACCCGGATGCAGGAGAAGGGGACTGACAACGGATTTGATTTCGGAGGAGTCTATACAAATGTCATAGAATACAAAACCATTGAGTATGATATGTCAAAAGAACTTAACGATGTAAATAGCCGTCATGTAAAAATAGATTTTGAAGAGACACCAACTGGAGTTAAGGTTACACAGATTTTTGATCCAGAGACCGAGAATCCAATCGAAATGCAGAGGCAAGGATGGCAAACAATTCTTGATAATTTCAAGAAATATGTAGAGAACAATTAACTCTATGCAAAAATACGACACCGTCGACGAGTACATCAATTCACTTCCAGATAGAACAAAAGGGGAGCTTACAAAACTAAGGGCAAAAATCAAAGAACTAGTACCAGACGCTGTTGAGAGTATGAGCTATGGAATGCCTGGATACAAATTAAATAACAAACCCCTTGTGTATTTTGCAGGATGGAAAGATCACATTGGCTTTTATCCAACTCCAAATGGCATGGAGCAATTTGACAAAGAACTTCAGCCATATAAGACCGGTAAAGGGACAGCTCAATTTCCATTAGACAAACCTCTACCGTTTGGTCTCATGTCAGATATCATAAAATTTAGAGCAGAACAAATAAAAAAATAGACCATGCGAAAAATCATTGTTTTCAATTTGATAAGCATCGATGGATATTTTGCAGGAGTTGATGGCAATATCGATTGGCATAATGTTGATGATGAATTCAATGACTTTGCGGTCTCTCAAACAAAAACTTTTAGTGCAATCATTTTTGGAAAAACAACATATAAAATGTTTGAGGACTATTGGCCTACAGCCTTAAAAGATCCTTCTACCTCCCCAGAAGATAGACAAATTGCACAAGCAATTGAAGACATGGAAAAAATAGTTTTCTCAAAATCTTTAGAAAAAGTTACATGGAACAACACAAATCTTTACCATGAAATAAATAAAGAAGAGATCAAGGATTGGAAAAAGGCTGAGGGAGGACCAATGGTAATTTTTGGAAGCGGTACTATAGTCCAGCAACTAGCAGGCTTAGGACTTATTGATGAATACAGACTGATGATAAACCCGATCATTTTAGGCTCAGGAAAACCTATGTTTAGAAATGTCGTAAAAACTACCTTAAAATTAGTAGACTCTAAAGTTTTTAAGTCAGGCAATGTCCTTCTAACCTATGTACCGAAAGACATCAATCCGCTATAATAAACAAGATATGTTAAATCTAAATTCAATAATGTTAGGAACCATGCAACCAAAAGTCATGGCAAAATTTTATGAGGAAGTTTTTGGAAGAAAACCTGATATGACCGAAGGGGAGTGGGCTGGATGGCAAGTTGGTAGCAGCTTTTTTTCAGTTGGGCAGCATTCTGAGATGAAAGGCGAGTCAAAAGAGGGAGGACGCGTGATGTTCAATCTCGAAACTACCGAGGTTAGAGACGAATTCAAAAGAATCTCAAAAATTGAAGGAATAAAAGTCATAAAAGAACCGTATGACATGGGTGGGATGGAAATAGCTACATTTGCAGATCCTGATGGAAATTATTTTCAACTCATGTCTCCATGGGGAGATGAGATAGAAGAAAAAGTAACCCTCCCTAACTAAATCTTCCAATTTTTCAAAAATAAGGTATACTTTCCTTCATGACTTCGCCTGATAGAGAATTTGTACATCTAGAACCGACCATATCTTTTCTTGGAAAAGAGATTTTCCCGATTGGATTTGGAATGACAAGAATCGCCGCTGAGGAAAATCAGGATAAAACAACGAAAGCTTTTGCTCCACATCACGATAATGACGCTTCACACTTGTCCCAAATACTAACAGGCTACCATCTTGGCTATAACGTTTTTGATACTGCAGCAGTATATGGGGATTCCGAAGTTCTTTTAGGACAAGCGTTACAAGAAATGGAGCGAGATGAAGTGGTTGTTATTACAAAAGTTGGAATTATACCTGATGACAACATTGTTGAGTCCATGGAGAGAAGTGCAGAAAGACTTGGCACAATTCCTGACGCAACGGCATTACATAATAGGTGGGAAGGGGAGGAAGGAAAAATGTATGACTCAATTGCTCAATTTAATAGAGGGGTTGAGCGCGGTTTTGCAAAAGCCATGGCAGTTTGTAATTTACAACCCCATGAATATTTAGAAGTTATCAAACTATCGAAGGGTCCAATAGCTTTTTATCAAGCGAAGCTAAATCTATATCACCCAAGAGGAGATGCTCCACAAACTCTTGCAATAAGCCGCGAACACAAAATCCCTCAAATGGCATCTGCTGCTTTTGACAATGGAAAATATTTTACTGATAAATTTGAAGAGGAGAGACCGGAGACAGCAGCGCTTGTTGACACACTTTCAAAAAAATATGATATGACTCCTGCACAAATTGCTCTGTTTGCCACAAGATCTCTTGGTACTATTCCGATAGTTGAATCATCAAGCCCAAAGAGAATGGATGAGAATGCAAGGACCATAAATCATGTGATGGAAAGAGGAGACGTACGAAAACTACACAAAATTCTTCTAGGGGAAACGGTCTAACCTTCCAAATTCTCACTTTTAGCTAATTTTTTGTGGGCAGTAACGAGTCCTAGTGTCATAAAAGCAAGATATACAATTCCCGAAAAGCATGCAGATACCATGTGTGTTGGGTTGGCAATCACAAGTCCAGTACCAGTTATCAATGTCAAACCTACTAGTCCGTATGAGATATTAAGCTTTGCTTTGTTGGGATGAATAAGAGTACCTCCCGTATAAATAATGCTTATAATTGCGATGAGAACGTGTAAGATTATTGCCATATTATATCCGTATAAAAGAGTCTACAGATAGCATAATACAAAACGCTAATAAATTCAAAAGAGAAAATCCAAACATTTTTTTCGCCCAGATAATGTCTTCTTTCGAATTAAACCCCTTAACACCAATAGACAGCCACACTAGACTTATGAGAGAAACAATTATTAGATACGAATAACCTGCATATCCAAGAAAGGTAAAAAGCGAAGTTACTACAATAAATGCGCAGATATAAAAAAGAATCTGTATTTTTGCATTCTTAATTCCTCTCACAATTGGAAGTACTGGGATACCTGCGTCTTTATAATCGTTCATCCTGTATATTGCAATCGAGTAAAAATGGGGCATTTGCCATGCAACCAAAACAGCAAATAGTAGAAGAGCAGGTACATCAAAACTATTTGTAATTGCCACATATCCAACGACCGGAGGGACTGCCCCTGAGATAGTTCCAACAAGTGTCCCGTATTCAGATTTCCTTTTCCAGATACTATATACGACAACGTAAAAGAAAAAACCCAGACAAGCAGTAAGCGTAGTTATCGTATTAATATTTAAAAGAGTAAGAACTCCCAATACCCCCAAGACTGTCCCAAACATCAAGGCATTTTTGACGGGAATAGTTCTTTTAGCCAATGCTCTTTTTTTTGTACGATCCATTTTTCTGTCGATTGTGCGATCTATATAATTATTAAAAACACACCCTGAGGCAATCACCAAAGACAAACCAATGGCCATCTCAAACATTGTAAGTATATTTACATTTCCGCGAGCAGCAAATAAAAAACCGGCAAGTGCGGCTATAATGTTTCCCCTAATTATTCCGGGCTTTGTGAGGAGGTAATAATTTCTCAACACTATTTTGAAATCCCTTCGTCGTATTGTATGTAGTCTTGGATAATACTGTTTGGCATCATGTTGTAATTAAGATGAGTCATTATCCATAAGGACCCAATAATTACCATAGCAACAATTGACAGAGTAGAGAGAAAAATAACAAGATTCCACCGTGGGCCCGATTCTTTATCTAGGTGAAGGAAAAATATTGCTTGTACCACAAATTGTAGAAGTGCAAGGAAAATCACAACTGCAATTATCATGTCGCTTGGAAGAAGGCGCTGGGTAACTACAAGGTATGAAGACACTGTCAAAAGGACCGACAACACGAATCCAATTATCAATGAGTTTGTTGTTCCTTCTTCTTTGTGGTTTGTCATGATACTCCTCCCATAAGATAGACTATAGTAAATATAAATATCCAAACAACATCAAGAAAGTGCCAAAAAAGACCCGCAAGAGTTAACTTTCCCAACGTTGTAGGGGTTAACCCACGAAGCTTTATATGAATTAAAAGTATAGTAATCCAAATTACTCCTATTAAAATATGCAGCCCATGAGTTCCTGTTAATGTAAAAAATGCCGACAAAAATGCGCTCTTTGTCCAATCATGTCCTTCAGAAATAAGGTGTGCAAATTCATAAAGCTCCATCGCCAAAAAAACAATTCCCAAAAACAGAGTGGCTAAAAAATAGGGGACCATCATCTTTTTGTTCTCTTTGTGAGCGGCTAACATCGCAAGTCCACACGTAAAACTGCTCGTTAAAAGAATTAATGTCTCAACAAGCACGAATGGGGGATTGAATATTTCGTGGATTGTAACTCCTCCATATGTACTTCCCCGAAGAACAGCATAGACTGCAAAGAGCACTGCAAACATCAACAAATCTGTCATCAGATAAATCCAAAACCCCAAAGTTACCCTTTCTTGTTTTTCTTTTATGCTCATATTGATCTTCGTTGTTTTATATTCCTTAATTCTATTCTCTCTATCTCTGCTGCCGGAACAACGTATTCCGTCTCTTTATCAAATGTTCTTATTATCATGCAGACAACCCCCCCAACTACGCATAATATAGCGAGCCAAAAAATATGCCAAACCATGGCAAACCCAAAAACCAAAGCGAATCCAGAAATGTAAAGTCCTAATGCGGTATTTTTAGGCATTTCAATGTCCTCATACACATGCGTCTTGTTGTGTGTTCCGTTTTTCTTCATTTCCCAAAAGGCATCTCGGGAAGTAACTTCTGGAATTTTTGCAAAATTATAGAAGGGGGGAGGGGAGGAGGTTGCCCACTCAAGAGTACGACCATTCCATGGGTCTCCCGTTATATCTAGGTTTTTATTCCTTTGTCTTATGCTTACAACTATTTGTATAACCTGCATAATTGCCCCACTTGATATAATTAAAAATCCAATAACTGAAATTATAAATAGTCCTTGCCATCCAGTTGAAGCATCATAGTGATCAAGCCTTCTTGTCGCACCCATAAGCCCCAGTATATATAGTGGGGTAAAGGAAACAAAAAACCCGATTATCCATAGCCAAAAAGCATATTTACCAAGTTTTTCATTTAATTTAAATCCGGATATTTTAGGGAACCAATACGTAATTCCTGCAAAAATACCAAATAGTGCTCCCCCGATAATTGTGGTGTGAAAATGAGCAACTAAAAATAGGCTGTTGTGGAGTTGGAAATCTGCTGGAGGAACAGCAAGTAGCACGCCTGTTAATCCTCCAAAAATAAATGTTCCTGAAAAACCCAAAAACCAAAGCATTGGTCCTAAAAATCTGATTTTTCCTTTATACATTGTTGAACTCCAGTTAAATATCTGCACCCCAGCGGGTATCGCAATAAATGTTGTCATAATACCAAAGAAAGCATTCACATTTGCCCCAGCTCCCATCGTGAAGAAGTGGTGTAGCCAAACAACAAGAGCAATAGATCCAATTCCAAAGGCAGCCAAAACCATCGACTTATATCCAGCCAATTTCTTCTGTGCAAAGGTTGAGACAACCTCAGAATAGATACCAAAAGAAGGAAGTATCAGAACATATACCTCAGGGTGTCCCCACATCCAGATTAGATTTGTATACATCATCGCGTTTCCACCAAGGTCGGTCGTAAAAAAGTGCATACCAAGCAATCGATCAAGAGACAAAAGCGCAATTGTTGCAGTCAGTATTGGAAAAATTGTAACTACTATGCACATCGCTACCAGCGAGGTCCATGTAAAAAGAGGCATACGCATCAAAGTCATGCCAGGAGCCCTCATTTTAAGAATTGTCATTATGAAATTGATTCCTCCCATAAGAGTTCCGAGTCCTGATATCTGCAAGCTCCATGTCCAATAATCAGTACCCACCCCAGGACTAAATTCCGTTCCGGAAAGTGGCGCAATAGCCAGCCAGCCAGTAGCCGCAAACTGACCTCCAAAGACAAAAAATAAATTGACTAGAATTGCTCCAGCAACATATAGCCAAAATCCAGTGGTGTTAAGAAAGGGGGAGGCTAAATCCCGAGCTCCAATCTGAAGAGGAATCATATAATTTAAGAGGCCAAAGAGAAATCCCATGGTAACAAAAAAGACCATTATTACTCCGTGGGCAGTAAAAACTTCCTGAAAATGTTGGGCATTCAGGTATCCGCTTGATGTACCAACAGACATTGCCTGTTGAAGCCAGATCATTCCTGCATCCATTGCCCCCCTAACAAGCATTAGGGAAGCCACTATCATATACATGATCCCTATTTTTTTAGGGTCAACTGAGGTTATCCACTCATTCCACAACCACTTCCATCTTTTTATTCGGGTTATAAAAAGGGCAATCCCAATCATCATCATTGTTATAGCCCCAGTCCCACCAATCGTAAACCATTCGTGGGGAAGAGAGTTCAGGGTTAGTCTTCCAAAAATAAATTCCATTTTAGTGATTCATGCCTGCCATATATTTTGTGATAATTTTATTATATAGATCCCCTTCGGTTGAAGAGTAGTACGAAGTGGAATTATTTTCGGATGGCAAGATTAACCGTTCATATTCTGCTGAGTCGAGAACCTTGGAGGATTGCTTTACCCCCTGAACCCACGATTCAAAATCATTTTGGGTGCTTGAGCGGGCGATAAATTTCATACCTGAAAATCCCGAACCGCTCAACTCTGCGGCAGAACCGTTAAAGTCTCCCAAATTGTCTGCCATTAGGTGTAGTTTTGTAGACATTCCCGTCATAGCATATGTTTGTCCTCCCAATGCTGGAATCCATAAAGAATTCATTGGCGCCTCGTCTGCTGTCAGCTCAAAATTAATCGGTGTTTTTTCGGGAAACTGTATAAAATTAACCGTTGCGATACCGTGCTTAGGATATATAAAAAGCCACTTCCACCGCAGGGCAACAACTTGAATAGTTATTGGCTGAACGCTTGACTCAATGGGTCTATACTGATCAAGCTTGTGGGTATCCTTCCATATAATAAATCCGAGAATAAGAACTATCACTGATGGTATTGCCCACCAAGATATTACCCTCATTTTTCCTGCTTGTTTGTCAGGCTCATGCTTTGTATTTTTATTTCCAGCTCTATATCTATAAGCAATAATAAATGTCGATGCAGTCATTGGAACAGCAACAATCAACATCAAAAAGACCGCTGTAAAAGCCAGGTCCCTCTCTGCTCTTGCAATTGGACCTTTTGGATTTAGAAGTACAAGGCTTGAGTTCTGAAAGAAATGAAACACGAGAAATCCTGATATTAGCACGGCTAGTAAGATGAGGGGTATTTTATATTTTGTGAGCATAGGTACTGATTACTTATTAATTGTATCATTCCTCAGAAACAGTTTTATGATCCAAGTCATAGAAAATAAATGAGAAGTGTGATATTGGCAAAGCTTGAATCACTCCGTGATATAAGCGGAGTTTGAATCACTCCGTGATATAAGTCCAGGTTTTCCTTGTATCACTGCGTGATATAAGTCCAGGTTTTCCTTGTATCACTGCGTGATATAATTCCCCTACACCCGAGAGCGAAAAGCATGCTCTTGACGTGTAAAAAGTTTTTTAGCACATTAAAAATCTAGTTACGATTTATTAATCTGTAAAAGACTTAGTGTTCCTATTTAGGTACCGGCATTCACGGTATTTGACTAGGGGCACTAATTCAGAAAGAGAGGAGAAGAGCCCTTGGCAGTACGACCACGGGTGGAATCTTCTCCGCCCACAGATTATCGACAAACAACGGCCAGAACGGCCACAGATGCTCATGAAAGGAGCAAGAGTTGACAATTTCCCAAGCAGAACGCTCTCCGGGATTCTTTATTCCCGGAGAGTCCGAAGACGAGAAGAAGGCCAGACACAACAGTCTCTATAGAGAGCTTCGACATCGCGTAGAACACGCGAATGGAAAGAATCTCCTGAGAGCACACGACAGCTGGTTCTTCGCACGAAGCGTCATCGTTCACGCCATCATCATCTTGACCGTCTACCTTGGCCTCCAGGCCACTACCGTTCTTCAATGGTGTGGCATTGGCATACTTGCCGGGTTTTGCTCGGTTCAGATTGGTATTCTGGGACATGACCTCGGTCACTACCAGTACCTTCGCAAAAGCGGGAAGAAGTCCGACCTTCTCAGGCTATACCTTGGCAACTTCTGCCTTGGCTTTGCCTGGTCATGGTGGGTCGACAAACACTTCCAACACCACACAACCCCCAATCAAATGGGGGAAGACCCTGACATTGAGTTCAACTGGCTTGCTTTCACCAAAGAGCAGCTGGCTGAAAAAGGTCAGGGACGGTTCACTCAGTGGCAGATCAGAAACCAGTGGTGGCTCTTCTGGTTCTATCTTTTCGGGCAAGCATTCAACGCCAGGATCTCCAGCATCAAAACGCTGAAGAACCAAACCCCACGACGGGAAGACTATAGCGTCCAGATGAGGGCAATCAAAGCGCACATAGTGCTCTACGTCCTCCTCCTGGCAACCATCGGTTTTCTTGTTGGGTGGACCCATGCGTTCGCTTTTGGAATTTTCCATCAGGGAGCGCACGGCTACTACAACAGCGTGATCTTCGCCACAAACCACAAGGGGATGAAGGCATATCTCAAGTCACAGATGCCAACATTCCTTGAGTTCCAAATCCTGACGTCTCGGGACGTTAAGGGTTATTGGTGGTTCCCCAACTGGCTCCTCACCTTCCTGCAGGGAGGACTCAACCACCAAACGGCACACCACCTGTTCCCTCTCGCATCACAGCAGTACCTCGGACAGATCCAAAAAATCGTCGAGGAATTCTGCCACGAGAAGGGCATCCCATATCGACGGGACAGTATCTTCAGGGCTTACTTTGACGTTGCGCGCAACTTCAAGGAGGTCGTCAGCGATCTAGCCGACAGTCCGATGGGTGCGTAGGTCGCACATTCGTAACTAGTTAGTTTTTTTTGGGAGTTTTTGACTATGTAACATAAAAATTCCCAAACCCTAATGTTCTCCGGAGAGGTATTCTTCTTTCACTTCCTTTTTGTATTCTTGTAACAGCTTCTTTATCTTTGGAGAAATTACATAATCGCAATATCCCTGAGTCTGATTGTTGTCATAAAAATTCTGGTGGTATTCTTCAGCAGTGTAAAAATTCTCGAATGGAACAATCTCTGTGATGATGGGGTCGTGGTAGAGCCCTGAATCAGCAATTTCATCACGTACTTTAAGAGCAGTCTCTTTTTGTGCATTGTCGTGGTAAAAAATTGCAGACCTGTACTGTGTCCCCTCATCAGCTCCTTGCCTGTTAAGAGTAGTAGGGTCGTGAAGGTTAAAAAATATCTCAATCAACTTTTCATACGAGATGACCGAAGGATCAAATTCCATCTGTATCGCCTCAGCGTGTCCGGTTGCCCCGGTTGTGACCTGCTCATATGTAGGATTTTCTCTCGCTCCACCTGCATATCCAGAGACAACATCCTCAACCCCTTTAAGTCTTTTGAAAATTGCCTCTGTGCACCAGAAGCATCCCCCAGCAAGTGTTGCTTTCTCCATAATCTATTCTAACACGCTCAGCTCAAATCTTTGCTATAATAATATTATGCTCAAGGAAATATTTTCCTACCTCGGAAAAAATCAATTCATAGCAGGAATCATCTTTCTCTTAACCCTTTTTCTGGCTTACCAATTAAAGGAGATTCTTATTGTAATTTTTATCGCATATATTATTGTTGCTGCCTTAAGTCCTGTTGTTGATTTTTTACAAAGGAAAAGAGTCCCAAGAACGATTGCAGTTCTAATTACTTTTTTTACGACTCTGATATTTTTTATTCTCCTCATAGCACCTCTCGTGCCATTTCTTATCTCTCAAATCACCCAACTTACCAAAAGCTTTCCCCTCTATCTCCATCGCGCAGCAGAGGCAATAGGAGTTCAGCTTGATATCCGCGAAGTAGGGCAGATAGTAACCCCACAACAGTTAGGTCAAAATGCTTTTGCTCTGGCGGGTGGCGTTTTTGGTGGATTTTTTGCGCTGGTAACCGCAATTGCCATAAGCTTCTACCTTCTGCTTTCTTACAATAAAGCGAAAGGTGCTGTTGCTGGACTTTTTTCTAAAAACCACAGAGAAAGAGCAGTGAGGGTCATTGATCAGATCAACACAAAGCTCGGAGCCTGGCTGCAGGGACAATTTCTATTATCGCTTTCCATCGGACTCCTCACCTGGACAACGCTAACCCTACTTCAGATGCCATTTGCGCTACCCCTTGCTGTTCTTGCGGGTCTTTTTGAAATAGTACCAACCGTTGGACCCATTCTCTCAGCTGTCCCTGCCATCGTTGTTGCTCTCACAATATCTCCCAACATGGCAATTATTGTGATTGTCTCCTATATATTTATACAGATGATAGAAAATCATCTTCTTGTTCCTCGCATCATGCAAAGAGCGGTGGGTCTCAATCCGGTGATTGTAATTATTGGAGTGATTGTGGGGGATAGACTCTTAGGGATTCCCGGAGCTCTTCTTTCAGTTCCCTTCATCTCTCTCTTATTTTTGATATACAAAAACCTCGACGAGTTCTTGGATGAAAAAACCTCCTAAAAAGGCCTTGACAAAAAGTTATCCACATTACATACTGTACATCCCTTGTCCTGATTTTTCTGCTCCTGCCAATTCTTTTTTATCATTATGCACGAGCTTTGGAAAAAAATACTTGCCGAGTTGCAAATTGAAGTATCACAACCTAGATTTGTAGCTTTCTTCAAATTCACACAGCTAATATCCCTTGAAAATGGGGTAGCAACCATTGGAACCCCTAACACCATGACCGCAGATCTTTTGGAAAAGAACTACTATGCACTCATCAAAAATGTCTTAGAGAAAAAAACTGGTGAAAAAATCAGCCTTATTTTTACCATCAATAGACCTTTAGAGGAAAAGACAAAAGACGCAGGGCCTCTTTTTAGCGAGCGGCCGGTTGCGGCCACAAAGGGGAGGCCCCCACGGATAAAAACCGACTATACCTTTGACACCCTTGCGGTCAGTGACAGTAATCAGCTTGCCTATACCGCATCGTATGCAGTGGCCACCGAGCCTGGAGGTAAATACAATCCTCTTTTTCTATATGGGAGCGTTGGGGTAGGTAAAACTCATCTGATGCACGCCATAGCCAATACTGTTTTTGATAACAACAATGATGCCACAATCGTCT
>CAZAJO010000020.1:0-9011 GCA_964485575.1 uncultured Gammaproteobacteria bacterium
ACCTTGATGCGTCCTTCTTCGGTCTATACTTCCTAGGCATCCACTATTGGCGTTAATATGAAATAGCACAGATTCTTGAAAATCATGTGCTGTTCTTTTAACTAAAATTAAAATATTTGCAAGTATCTTGCTTGGAGCAAGATATTGCGGCCTAGTTATTTACTGCTCTAACACCACTGATGTTGTGTTAGAACTTGTTGTATCCCAATTGTTAAAGAACATATATCTACTGTATTCGAGGAAGGCCGGCTAATGCGCCGCGCCTTTCTCCAGTACAGTAGAGTGTTGATATCAAAAAGTCAGACTTTTTGAGCTGTTAAATGTGCAAAAGGTAACCAAGTCTTACTTGGCACCTTCGTCATCCTCTGCTTCTGCGAAGCCGAGTTTGACTCGGTGGACCCTAGGAGATTCGAACTCCTGACCTCATCATTGCAAATGATGCGCTCTACCAGCTAAGCTAAGGGCCCTTATTGCAAATCAAACCCGTAACCTACGCCTTTCAAGCGAGGTTCACGTTAAAAACCTGAATCAAATTGTTAAACCGATTGAGAAAAACGACGTCCGAAGAAGTTAGAAAGTCAGTATAATGGCCGAATTGGCTTTTAAACTTTAACTTGTTGATTCTTTATCATGCGTTTGTCGTTTGTGACCATGTGAATTTAACTTAGTTAATTCAGGGATGGAAAACCTCAAAAGGTGAAATTATTCTATTACTTTATTGAGGCTATGTCAAGGCTTAAAAACGATCTGCTTTCATTATTGGAAACTTGACATATGTTTTGATTCTGTTAGAATTTTTACTCCTACTCCCATAGGAAAGTATGTCACGCAAATACGCGACAATACTTTTGGCGTTCCTCTTTTTTACAGCGTCAGGAGTGGCCAATTCGGCCAATGCCCAAACGGAGAGTTTGACTCTTCCAACCATGAATATCCGCCCGGGTATTACATGTAATACACTTCTTAATGCCTACTTTGTCATGCAAAATGACACATGCGATGAGCTCAAATTATCGCAGGTCGATCGCGTGGCAAAAGCAGTAGCTGCACAAAGTGCAGAAACAAATTTAGAATTTTCATATGCAACTGAGCCGACATATTTTGTCGAGCCCACTACTACTCCAACAGAAACACTAACTCCAACCCCTGAAGTAGAAGTTCAAACACCCCAAGATATGGTACCTGCAACTGGTCCAAATCTTGATTCCAACCTCATTTTCCAGCTGATAAATGCTCACAGAGAGTCGATAGGAAAACCAGCGTTTGTGAAAGATGACGCGCTCTGTAGTCTTGCAACAACACGTTCGACAGAGCTATACGGTGAACTTTTTGAAGGTAAAGGATATCTTCATTCAGGTCTTTACAATAGAAACCTCCCATATTGGATAACAGAAAATGCAAAATGGGGGTCAAACGAGGCTGGAACTGTACAGTGGTGGCTCCATTCTCCTATTCATAGACATGCCATCGAAGGAGACTACACCTACTCATGTGGAGCATGCCAAGGATCTATGTGCTCACAGCTTTTTACTTCATACACACCCAAAGGTATGCCCTCCACCCCTCTTGCTACAACAAAACAATAAGGGTATACTCGCAACTCTTGTTCTAGACAAAAAAACACTCTACACTAGTAATTCACATGAAGAAAAAATCTAAAAACAAACAACTTGAAGGTCTTGCAATCCGCTTCACCGAGGCAATCGGTACGCCAATTTCCATCATAGTACACACTGCTCTTTTTGTTATAGCGTTTGTCTTTTATTTTTTTGGGGTAGATTTCAACACAATTCTTTTAGTTCTGACAACAATCGTTTCTCTGGAGGCTATTTACCTTTCTCTTTTCATCCAACTTTCGGTTAACAAAAATACAGCAAGCCTTGAAGAAGTTGAGGAAGATATTGAAGAGATTCAGGAGGATGTTGAGGGTCTCGAAGGTGAGTTTGACGAAATCCAAGAGGATGTTGAGGGTCTCGAAGGAAACATTAAGAAACTTCGAGAGAATGTTACCGAGCTTGGAGCTGGCGTTGAGGATATCTCAGATGATATTGAGAAATTAGGGGACAATCCAACCGAAGAAGAACTGGTACATCAGCAGTCAAATAAGTCACTGAAGAACATCGAGAAGGAGATCCTGACTCTATCAACAGGTATTTTGGCTCTCAAAGACGATCTTGAAGTCCTCAAAAAAACGATTAAGAAGTAGCTAACCTACACTTTTTTTGCATAAATCCAATTGTTATAATCACCACATATGGAACGCCCAAAATGGCAACGCGTGAAAAAACTGCTAGGGAGAGGTAAGCATGAGGCACAAGTTAAAACTATTCCCGTAAACTGTCCGCTAAATGAAGGTGCGCCAGCATTTCAGGTCTTTGAAAAAGTACTCGAGGATGTAAAGAGTGGTTTTATTGTAGAGTCCGAGACAGAATTTGATGATGAAAGAACGTATTCAGGCAAAAAATGGATTGTTGAACTTAAAAATGATGACAAGCGATTTCATGTTGATAAAAGAGATTCTAGATATGAAGCGCATGACGAAACCAATATATCTATTATTGTATATGATGGGCCAATCTCCCTCATGAGGCCTGCTTTGTGGGTTCTCAAATTTGAATCAGATCAAGCTGATCGAGGCTGGCAAGTCTTAAGAAACAGAGAAGGACACAATCCAAATGAATTTTTTATCTTATACATGGATGCTGTGTTTGACAAGGAAGCAACTGAGCTCAGATTTAATGATGAAACCTACGATTTCCCTGGGCCTCATTGGCCAAATTTAAAACCTACAGCTTAGCTTTGCATTTCAAGGTAGTGCTCTACATCCAAAGCGGCCATGCAACCAAAGGCTGCTGCTGTAACGCCTTGCATGTAGTGCGAATCATGAACGTCTCCAGATACAAAAACCCCGTCAATGTTAGTTTTTGACTCTGGATATTGCTTGATAAACCCTTTTTCATCCTTCTCGATTCCTTCAAAAATTGCAGAATTTGGAATATGACCGATTGCTACAAATAGTCCATCAGTTGGAAATGTCCATGCTCCATCTTTTTCACTTACTCCCCCTAAATCTTCTGGAGTAACAACTTTTTCATTTCCTTTTTCTTTCAACTTCAGCTCACCTTCGGTTTTAAGCTTTATACCCTCAACCTTCATTTCCCCAAATACTTCAACGGGTGAAGCGTTCCATATGACTTTGATTTTTTCGTTCTCAAAAACTTTCTTCTGCATAACGTCGGACGCTCTAAAACTATCTCGTCTATGAATAATCCAAACTTCAGACGCGAACTTTGTAAGCACCAGTGCTTCTTCCATAGCACTGTCTCCTCCACCAATAACAACAACTTTTTTGTTGCGATAGAAAGCCGCATCACAAGGAGCACATGATGAGACACCTCTTCCAATTTTTTCTTCTTCTCCTGGAATCTGCAACCATTTAGTGTCTGCTCCTGTAGCAATAATTATGCTTTTTGAGTAATAATCTTTTTCATCATCAGTTGTCACTTTAAATGGCTTTTTGCTGTAATCTCCCTTTACAAAATTGACATCAAGAATCTCGGCACCATACTTTACTGCTTGATCCCGCATTTTTTTCATGAGTTCCGGTCCCATAATCGGTTCTGGAAATCCAGGGAAATTCTCAACTTCGGTTGTTAGCATTAGTTGTCCTCCCCACTTTCGTCCTGCGAGAATAAGTGTTTTTCTGCTTCCTCTTGAAGCATAAATTCCAGCAGTAAGACCAGATGGCCCGCTTCCGATTATGATTGTGTCGTAGATATTTTCCATATTTAGGTACAAAAAAAGCGTTTTGCTTTAGGCTAAACGCTTAATAAAACGAAGTTTTTAGTTAAGTGCTTCATCAATAGCTTTCTTAAGCGTATCTTTTCCCTGAACTCCAACCATTGTCTTGAATGGCTTTCCGTCTTTAAAAACAATCAATGACGGGATAGACATGACTCCATAATTTCCAGGGACATTTATATTTTCGTCGACATTGAGCTTTCCAAAGGCGACTTTTCCTGCATATTCATCAGACAATTCATCAACAACTGGTCCTACCATTTGGCATGGTTGGCACCACTCTGCCCAAAAATCAACAAGAACTGGAGTCGATGCTTCTAATACTTCTTTCTGGAATGTTTCGTCTGTAAGTTTTGTAGTCATATGAAGAACGGATATCAGTATAGTACGCAAAAAGAGTGTTTGTCAAGAGATGTAGTGTATTTAAATCGTGAGAACACTATTTAGCAACAAAAAGACAAAAGGCAGAATACCTTTTGTCTTTTTTTAACGGATTCCAAATATTAAATCTTCTTTAATTGCGATTCTGCGAAGTCTCCAACGACAGGCAATTTAAACATTTCTCCTTGGAATGCTTTCCACATACATACGATCCAGAGTACAAAGGTTACGAGAGACAGGAGTGAACCTACCGCCCAACCTACTCCAGGAACGAATCCTAAAGCAATATTTAGTATAAAAATACCTCCAAAAAGTACTGTGGATTGCATTGCATGGAATCTAACGAATCTATTCTGCTTTTCTGTTAAAAGAAGAATGACTCCGGTAATAAATCCTAATAAATAGGCTACCGCGCCCATAACTTTTTCATTACTATTTGATTGTGCCATATTTTCACCTCCTCTCAATAATTAGTGTATCACAACTAAGATCTGCAACACACTACTTTTGTGTATATAATTAATCTCATGAACACACTCAAAAAATTCATAAAAACGAAGAAGAGATATATAGATGCGCTTTGCGACATGTTTGTCTTTTTTGCGATTGTTCATATTCTTCTGACCATCATTTTAGCCTTAAAACATTGGGATTTTTCATATGTCAGTGTTTTTTATATAGAAAGTGTATCGGAATTTATTCCTGGAATTGAAAAAGGGTTACAAAACCAAATAATTTCGGTTCTTATTATTGCCGGGGTATATTTCTTCTTCTACCGCAGACGTAAAAAATAATATCTAGAGGTGTTTGAATAAAAGATTTGAGCTTAACTTTCTGTGTTTCTTTAAAAATACTGTTTGCGCCCATTTCAAAGGATAGTCTATAAAAAACGATGAAACGTGTCCTACTCTTCTTGTTGAGGTTTCAACTTTGATTGAAAGATCACGCTGATACGCTCCAAATCGTCCTACGTGAATAGCCAGGTCAAGATCCTCATGAATACTAGCCGAATCATGGCAAAGTTCTTTTGTAACCTCATTCCATACTGTCCTTCTGATAGCAAAATTTGGGCCAAACAATGCTTTGAATCCAAACATGTCATTTATCCAGAAAACAAAAAAGTTGAATATTGGCCACATCCATTTCCGATAAAATACGCTTCCTCCGGCAAGCCTAGTAACGCTTACGTCTTCAAAATGTTGTGAAATTTTTGCTATCCAATTTTTTGGAACTATCGTGTCTGCGTCGGTTCTAACAATAACATCTCCTGTAGCCTCATCAAACCCTTTATTCCTGGCAGGAATAATACCGCGCCTATCTTCATGAATAACCTTAGCACCATGCTCTTTGGCAACTTTTGCGGTTGCGTCACTTGAATTGTTGTCTACAACAATGACCTCATATGCCTTTTTTGTTTGGTTGTTGATAGAATCAAGACATTTACCTATATTTGCCTCTTCATTGTATGCGGGGATAATGACACTAACTTTCATCTGATTATCATATCATGCAGCCTCTTGCGCTGGTTGCTGCATCTGCTTGAGCAAATATTCAGCTCCTGAACGCTCCATGGATCCAATGCTAACTCTTTTTCCAATGGAAGGAGTTTGACTTTCATGCCTTGCTTTCTGTTCTTCCTGTCGTACCCTATTAAAACCAAAAGCTTCTATAAAATATGAGTTGTGATTTCCACCCTCCATGCTATATAAAGAAACGTTATTTGTTGAGAATGGAGCGTCCTTAACTACCTCACCAACAACCTCTGCGTTAATTATTTTATCTTCACTCGAGGTCCAGATTTCAAGGTCACCATGTATATTTGAAGCTGCGCGGGCAAGAACTTCACCATCTATCATTTTCGTAGCTGCTGCTTTTCCACCACTAACCAAATCTTTGCCTAATTTTATTGCACCCAAAAGTCCTTCAGCTCCAACTCCGGAAGGTCTATTTGCGTCCATAACTCCTTGATTTAAAAATATCTTAGCCTCAGGATCACTATTGAGCTTTGCCCCTTCGTCTAAAAATGCCTTACTGATACCGGCAAATCGTCTTTTCTCAAATCCCGTTGGTGCCATAACCACTACGTTTTCTATACCCATTTTTGAAGCAAATACTGGGTCTGAAGCCATTGACAAAACCATAGCTCCTCCCAAAGAATGCCCCAATAAATTTGTATTTTTGTAACCTGTTTGTGGTGCAACATTTTTAAATATCTCAAGATCTTCTTGTCCTTTATTACTAAATGATTCTAAAAGACTTCTCCCGTCTCCACCTTTTTGTAACTTCATTTGCTCAGGATAGGTAAGAATTGTAACTTTCTCTCCTTGGAGAGCCATTGCGACCGGTAGCCCAGCGTTGCCCTCATCAGTTGATGATGCACCTCCAACCATAATCCATGGAGTTCTTGTGTCTTCTTCCCCTTCAGCTAACTCTTTGAGGTCTAGCGTTACCGTGTGGATTTTTCCCCCTTTACCATCATCGTATTCAGCTGTGTTTGAACGGTATTGAGAGTCGAGTTTATCCAAATTTAAAGCTAGTTCTCGTTCCTCTTGGGCAAAATCATATAGAACTTGTCTATTCTCACCGGTAACCCTGGGGTCTTCACGAAGATATGTAAGAGCATGAGCCAACGAACCCCTTATGAGCCTGTTTGTAGGGCTTCTTTTGGCATCCGGGTCATCACGCGTTGCCTCAGGACGAGTCAAAACATTTTCTTTAGTTCCATGGATTTCTTGCCTTTTCTGTGCAATGTTCGCCATTGCATCATTTATAATTCCTTCCGTCATGTCCCTATTATATAGTACGTTACAAACGCAACGTGATAGAATATGTACTAGTATAGCTATGAGAATTGCATTCTTTACAGATACATACCACCCTAGTCTTAACGGTGTCACTGTCTCTTTAGACCATTTTACGAAAGAACTTGAAGAAAAAGGGCACGAGGTTATGATCTATGCCCCAAAAGTTAAGGGGTATAAAGATAAATCAAAAAATGTCATCAGAATCTCATCACTAAAAGTTCTCTCTTCAGAACCTGAGGTTCGCCTACCCATTCCAACCTCTGCCTCAGTCATTAAAGAAATTGCAAAAGAAGATTTTGACCTCGTCCACGCTCACGGGAATGGTGCTTTTTCATTTTTAGGGTATCAAGTTGCACGTATAAAAGGGGTTCCTTATGTCCTAACCTTCCACAACCTCCACACCAAATATACCCATTACTTTTTGAAAGGAAAAGTTGTAAAGCCCAAAATGATAGCAACTGGAATGAGGGTATTTGCAAATATTTGCGATGCCGTCATCGTCCCTTCAATAAAGATGCAACAAGAGCTACAGTCATATGGAGTTAAAAAAGAAATTACTGTAATTCCAAATTTCGTTCCTATTGAGAAATTTCAGACTCAAAATACCGGTTTTTTACACAATTTACTCTCTCTTCCGCCGACTACCCCTCTCGTTTTAACCGTCGGAAGGCTGGGGATAGAGAAAAATTTCTCCTTTCTCATCCGTGCTTTTAGTACTGTGGCAAAGAAAAATTCTTCAGTAGACTTAGTAATCGTCGGAAAAGGACCTGAAAAAGAAAATCTAAGAGATCTAGCTTCAAAATTGAGGCTTTCTGAACGTATACATTTTATTGATAGTATTGATCCCATTCTCATGCCACAAGTTTATAAAGATGCTGTTCTTTTTGCATTCTCATCAGAATCTGAAACCCAAGGTGTATGCGTTCTTGAAGCAGCAAGCTCTGGTCTTCCTTTAGTTGTCGCAAATGATCTGGCATTTGATGGAGTTATCGAAAATGAAGTCAATGGATATTTTTTGCCCCTTTCTGTTCTGGCCTTTTCAGACGCGATGCTAAAACTACTAGAAGATGTTACTTTGAGGGAAAAAATGGGAAAAGCCTCTTATGATATTGCGCAGAAGAATTTCAGTGGTACTGATATAACAATGGATCTTATCTCCCTTTATGAAAAAGTCCTTTCAAAGCATAAAGCATCGCGGCGCATCATTAAAAAAGTGAATGAGATAGCATTGGCTCGAATAATTCAGATGAAAAGGGGACTGGACAAATTCTTAAGCTACGAATACTAAAATAGTCCCTTCTGCTCTTCCATTTGCTTGCCTGCTTGCCCTGAGCCTGCCGAACGGGACGAACCACCCCAGATTTCAACTACTCCATACGTATTGTCATACCCAGGATTTATATGGATATTTCGCTCCCGTACTTTTTGGATTCCTTCAGCAATAGTAACTCCAGCAAGCGTTGTTATCTTTTCAAGCGGGGACCTAAGCAATATCTCGTGCTCTGATCCGAATTGTGAGATCAGATTATCGTACGCATTTTGAACAGCTTGGGAAGATACTCCGGAATTTAGGGCTTCTGATAATATCTCCAGAAGCGGAACGAGGGTAACATAGGGTGGACGAATCCCCTTTTTATCCTTTAGCCATACTGTCCCATAAGCGTCCGCTTCTTTTATGAAATTGCTCGCCTCATTATCAGCTAGCTCATCTACCCTATGCATTACCCCGACGGTCAATTCTCTTTTGCAAACCGGGCATATGTCCCCATTCTTCTTTGTTTCTTCCGGGGTTTGAATAACATTGCAATTTCTGTGCCCCGTAAAGTGATATTTCCCTTCTTCAGGGTAAAATTCTATTGTGTATCCTATCTCAAATGTCTTTTCCTTACCTTTCACCAACCCGTTCATTATATTGGAATACGTGATATCATCAGTTTTCAGTTTTTGGTTTTCAGTTTTCAGTTTTAGAACGGTGGCCTCACGGCCCATTTTCTCGAGTGAATGTGCATCTGAAAAACTAACTAT
>CAZAJO010000021.1:0-6339 GCA_964485575.1 uncultured Gammaproteobacteria bacterium
TCGTGTTGGACTTTCACTATTAGATCCTTCTTTATTCCTGCTATAGCTGGGAGTAGATGGTTTAATACTTGCTCGGCTGTCATTCTGAATTTATTTCCTTTTGCCGAAACCTTCAGCCATCCATCTTTGTCTTTGTAGTACTTTTCAGTGAAATTTTTTGTGCCGAGAAATATTGTATAGCTATCGTTTTTGAGGTTCATTGCTCAAATTGTAGCACAGTTGATTTTCTTTGCTATAATCTAAGAGTATATGCCAGATGAAGGAGTAGAAGGAGCAGAAATTCCACAAGGACCAGAAGTAATTGGAAAAAACCAATTTGATAGACTCGCAACAATACTTACCCAAAGAGATGCTGATGGATCCAATGTTGTAGGGTGGGGAGGAGACACATTAGCTCTTAAGAATGCTGTTAGTTCAAATGAACTTTTACCAGCCTCTGCTTTTGTTATTGTAGGAAAAGGAGTTGAAGGATATAAGCGCGAGCCGGGTGGCCAAATAATGGACGACCCAAATGCAATGCGTGAGTTTGCAAAAGCTTTAGATGGTGGGGCAGAAGTTATTCCTCAAGCAGTAGCGATGAGTGAAGCTCAAATTAGAGAGCAGCTTAAAAATTATTTTGAGTCACGAGGTGTTGTGTTTGATGATAGAACAGATCTTCAGCCTTTTTTACAAGCCCAAGTTAAAAAAATAAAAGATAAAGCAAATGCCTGGGAGGCAGCAGGTGGCTGAAAATCTATGACAAAAAATCCTTTAATTAATTCCGCAAGTGCACTCGGATATATCATTCTAATAAGTACAGCTCTTAACTACATGTCAACCATCAATAGGGGCAAGCCTGACACTATGTTTGCACCAATTGCATTTCTATCTCTTTTTACTTTTTCAGCAGCTCTAATGGGGTACTTTTTCCTGTATCAGCCAGTCCAGCTTTACCTGGATGGGAAGAAAAAAGAAGCAACCTATCTTTTTACGAGAACGCTTCTGTATTTTGGGGTTGTCCCTGTCGTTCTTTTTACCTTGTTTTTACTTGGCATCCTCCACTAAAAATTCTATAATCATCCTATGAAACTTCTATTGTGTTCTGAGGGATTTAACACAGAAGAATTGGTTAAAAAGTGTGAAGAGTTAGTTGGAAAACCCCGAGAAGATATAAATATTGCAGTTATTAATGAAGCGTATGCGGTGGAGCATGACAACAATCTCCGCTGGGTTGTGAATAATCTCTCTCTTGTTGAAAAAAATTTTGGAGGTAAATTGGAGCTTGTTAATCTTCTTGCACTAAGCCTTGAAAACGTTAAAAAACGAATTGAACTTCATGATGTAATTTTTGTTGTTGGAGGACACACAGATTATCTAATGAGTGTTTTCAATAAAACAGGGTTTTCAAAATTATTACCAAAACTTCTTAACTCAAAGGTGTATGTGGGAAGTAGTGCGGGTTCTATGGTTATGGGGGAAAGACTATCATCCAAGGCTTATAAAATTATATATGGAGAGCGGGGTGATTATGGGGTCAGTAAGTATCTTGAATTGGTAAATCTATCAATAATTCCTCACCTAGATTCATCAAAACACCCTGAGCGCAAAGAAATGCTTACTGAGTTAGCTAAAAAACATGAAGGCAAAATTTACGGTCTTTGTGATGATAGCGCTGTTGTGGTGGATAATAACAAGTTATCTACAATTGGAAGTCCTCCAGTAGTATTTAATAATTAATTTTGATCATAGCTATTTTAAATATAAGAGAACATACTTAGACAAATGTTAAAGAATATGACTTCTCAAAGAAAAATTTCATTAACAGCCGGAGCGCTATACCTTCTGACTTTTGTTTCTATACCGACACTTGCTATTTACAGCCAGGTGAAGAGCACTAACTATATTCTAGGCGCTGGCCCAGATACTCCAGCTATTTTCGGTGGTATCTTGGAAATTATCGTTGCTCTTGCCGGCATCGGTACTGCTGTTGTATTGTTCCCAATTCTCAAAAAGCAGAGTGAGAGTTTAGCTCTAGGCTTAGTTGCTTCTAGAGTTCTCGAAGCCAGTTCTATTTTCGTCGGCGTGGCATTTATTCTGACGATTGTAGCTTTAAGGCAGAGTGGAGCTGGAGCAGAGGCATTGATTACCAGCCATACACTAGCTATTCTTTATGACCGCATCTTCCTAATCAGTCAGAGTTTTATGCCAGCAATAAATGACATACTCTTAGGGCTTTTACTGTATCAGTCACGACTTGTACCACGCTTTCTTTCATCTATTGGACTCGTCGGTGGAGTTGTGCTTTTGGTTGGATGGCTTGCAGTATTGTTTGGTATTGTTGGACAACATGCCCCTCTGGCTGGTTTGTCAGCTGTTCTTGTTGCACTGTTTGAATTTTCGCTTGGAATATGGCTTACCACTAAGGGGTTTAATAAAAATAAACCCTAATCTACAATTTCTACGCTTTTAGCAAGAGTCTTAAGTCTTTCTCCATTTACCTGAACAACGTGGTTCAGATTGATCATAGTCACATCAATATTTATAGTTAGTTAGTATAATAAATATATGAGAATTATCGTTGACACGTTGGGTTGGGGAATTGTACTTTGGCTTATTGGCTATCTTCTCGGCATTGTCCTATTCTTTTTTGTTCCAGCGTCAATACTAGGATGGGTCATCATGCCAATTGGAATTACAATTACTCTTTGGGTTTTGTTGAAGAAAATTACTAGTAGTTCTATAAAGTATTATCTTTTACTCGGCGTTGCCTGGGCAACAATTGCGGTCGTTTGCGATTACTTTTTACTTGTAAAATTATTAAATCCTGTAGACGGATACTACAAATTGGATGTTTATATTTATTACTTCACGACTTTATTCCTTCCTATTATTGTAGGGTGGATGAAAATATTAAGAAAAGAAAACTTTCAGCTGTAATTCTTACTTAAATCCTCTGACTTTAGGGCTTACGAGGGCTCTAAAAATATCTCCTTTACTGATAATTCCAATGACATGTTTTTTATCATCAACAACAGGGAGCCTTCCTACTTCTTTTATCTTCATTATGGATTCGGCCTTTAGAATAGGGTCCTCTAAATGAATATACATAACGCGCTTACTCATGACATCCTTTACTTTTTTCTGAAGAACAGGTTTTACTTTTTTCTCCATGGCCTCAAAATCGCGCTCGTGGACATAGTCTTCCATCAGATCTGTGATACTAGGGAACATTTCTGAAGTGATATCTTGCTCGGAAATAAATCCAACTAATTTCTTGTATTTCCCTTCAACAACCGGAAGTCCTTTGTGATGTTTTCCGAAGATTAGCTTAGCTGCGTCATATAATGTGGCGTTGGGGGTAGTGCTAACGAATTTCTTTTTGAAAATATCTTTTACTTTCAAGTTTGTAATATTATACTCCTACTACGCAATAGGCTGCTTGATCTCATGTGCCTCTTCTATTTTTGGCCGTGAGGGTATATAATAACCTTCATGGCAAAAAGAGCAACGGGAGTTGGAAAAAGAGGACGTGTCCACTCACCAAAAACAAAAAAGAGATTGGCTATAAAAGAAGCTATGCTTGCAGCGCTTTACAAAAAGCGTGGCTTTAAAGGACGCAAGAGAGACAAAGTCACCGGCTAGATAGATCCTCCACTCATTTTTGTAATCCAAATTACAATAAAAAAGATATTCAGATTACTGCGATTTCCGTTTGTATTGAATATACTCTGATTAGTCAGTTAAGGCAGGTTATAAATAACTTTTACAATCTGCCCCAACTTGACCCCCATATCATGAATGACTTAATCGAATCCCTAATCGAAAGAATGACCACGCGAAGAGCAATCAATTTTTTACTTATTGGACTTTGGTTTTATATGTTACTTTTTACCTTGGCCTTGGCAAATGCAAACGCGTATTATGGAAATTGACCTCAAAAATACCCGCTTTTTAATTTGGAGTATACTATAGGTAACCTGACCCTTAAAATGGCTCATGACTATAGAAAAGACTAAGGCGTTTGAAACTTTTTATAAGCAGTTTACAATTCGTAAATACAAGAAGGGTGAGATGCTTATTCGAGCAGATGATAATCCGCAAGGTATTTTTTGTTTAAGAAAAGGGTATATTAGGCAGTATACAATTTCCAAAACCGGGTTTGAATTGACACTACATATTCTAAGACCCATTTCTTATTTCCCAATGGTTTGGGCAGTTAATGGTACTCCTAATGTTTATTATTTTGAAGCACTCACCCCAGTTGAAGTAGGTCGAGCTCCTAGAAAACAAGTTGTTGATTTCATTAAAGACAAACCGACAATCATCTTTGAGTTACTGAGTGAGCTCATAGAGGATTATGCAGAATCACTTACTCGCATTGAGCACCTTGTTTTTAGTGACGCATACAGAAGAGTCATTTCAATTCTTCTATATATTGCAAAGCACTTTGGAGAGAAAAGCGAAAAAGGAATTCTTATCCACCATAGATTTACACACCAAGACATTGCAACTCTGGTTGGTATTGCGAGAGAGACAGCTAGTAACGAATTGGTAAAATTAGAAAAGAAGGGACTCATCAAATACGTCGGGCGCCTCATGTTGTTTGAAAATATAAGAAAATTAAACTCCGAATTATCATCAATAAAATAAGGGTAGTCTTTTTCTTCTCAATTTATTCTTACAAGTCTCTTACCACATATCTATCTAATTGAGACATCAAAAGAAGACAATTAGACCATGTTAATAACAATTGCCATAATTCTTATAATCCTTTGGTTTTTGGGATACGCCCCAATTTCAGGAATATCTATTCCAAATATTGATTTATTTACTATAAACAATCATTCAGTAACTCTGTGGGAGCTTTTGATACTCGCAGTAGTTGGGTGGGCAATAAGTATTCTTCCTCGTCCATTTCAGGCAGCAGGCTCTGTTCTATTGGTTCTATGGGTTCTTTCTGTCCTTGGCATTTTAGGTATTGCAGGACTTTCAAATATCATCATTCTAGTAATAATAGTCGGAGTAATCGTATCTATTTTTCTATAGAAAAGAGGTGACATAATATGGCAACAACAATAATAAATCCAGCATCTAATAATGATTCGTCGAGTAGTGGTATAGCACTTTTGATTGGTGTGATCGCTATAATTGTGGTAGCAGTACTATTCTTTATATATGGTCTACCAGCCTTAAAAGGTCTTACAACTAATAGCGGAACGCAAGTTAATATTCCAAAAAGTGTCGATATAAACGTTAAGCAAGCCAAATAAAATCCTTAGGAAGTTTTTGTAAGGCTTAGCACTTTTTGCACGGTATTCAGATTTCTCATCGTCATTTCTTTGTAGATTTTCTTTCCTATCAATTTTGTGAATGAGCTTTTAGTAAGTCCTGAAAGAGTAGTGCCCATATAAAGCACTCCTGGTCCCTTATCTAAAAAGTCGACTCCTTCTTTAATATCAATCTGGTTGTATGCCTCATCAACCGTAGTTGGACTTATGATAAAACTGACATAACATCTCAGATCTTCCCCTTTTTTCCAGGAAGGCGGAATTTTTTCTACTATTTCTTTGAGTTGAACATGAGAAACAACAACAATTTTTATAGCATATCCGAATCTATCCTCAACTGCCTTTTCTAATCGAGAACAAATACTTCCGGTATTTTTCTCGTTAGTTTCAAAGATGACATTCCCACTATTTATATATGTGACGACATTTGTAAATCCCTCTTTTTCAAAAGACTCTTTAAGGTCAGCCATTTTTATTAGAGTATTTCCTCCTACATTTATGCCCCGAAGTAGTGCCACAAATTTCATTAATATATTTTACACCACATGGTATAATCACTTTATGAAGAAATCTCCAGTTGTACATTTTGAAATGCCTTTTAAGGATTCAGGACGCGTAATTGAATTTTATACAAAAGTTTTTGGATGGGATATGACTTCTATGGGAGAGGGTATGGCAAATTATATTCTTGCCGGAACAACGGATACTGAAAATATGGCATCTACAAAACCTGGAGAAATTAATGGTGGATTTTTTGAGTCATCTGAGGAAAACAATAAATATCCACTAGTCACAATCAGAGTAGACGATATGAAAGAGGCTATGGAGCAAGTAAAAGCAGCTGGTGGGAAAATCTTGAGCGGTCCACATGATATTCCTGGGGTTGGACAATATACGTCTATTCAAGACTCCGAAGATAATAGGGTCTCTCTTCTTCAAGCACTCTAAGAAAGTTTTTTCACTACATTTAAAACAATTTGTTGGGCGCGTGGATCAACGGGAATTTGATAAGATCTATTCCATCCTTTTCTAAAGTCATCAAGCGTGTATCCAAAATCAAGTGAACCAGTCG
>CAZAJO010000022.1:0-5656 GCA_964485575.1 uncultured Gammaproteobacteria bacterium
AAAATATTTCCCCATTTACTATTGAGTTTGCGAATCTTTGACCAATTATGTGGAATTGAGCCACCCTCAACATAACGCGACCCGATAACAAAATCGCTTCCATTAAGTGCTTCATGCAATAAACGAGGAATATCATGAGGATTGTGTGAAAAATCGGCATCCATTTCAAACACAACATCTGCATTGAGTTTTTCAATTGCGTGCTTGAAGCCTCTAATGTAGGCAGACCCTAATCCCAACTTGCCTGTTCCATTCAATAATGAAACATTGCTATATTTCCTGGAATAACCTTTAACAAATTCTCCTGTTCCATCTGGTGACGAATCGTCAACCACAACAATAGATAAATCAACGCCATCAATACGTTGTCGCTGTTCCTGAATTGAATCCAGCAATCTTCCGATATTTTCTATTTCGTTATAAGTTGGCAGTATGATAACTGCCCGTTTATTATCTTGCATAAGTATAAATTCGATAAAAAAATCCCAACCGAATCAGGAGAAGCATAAAACCCTCCGTGAGCGGTTGGGCAGTCTGATAATTCAGTAACGTTATGATGCGTTACCTGAGACTTCGTGCTTACTGATAAAGCGGTTAAAGTCTTTTTCTTGTATACGATATGTTCTTCCCAGTCGAATAGCTTTGAGCTTGCCAACTTTGATATAGTCGTAAATTGTCAAAGTGTTGAGCTGTAACAATCGAGCGACTTCTTTTACTGTTAGAAATGTTTTATTCATACTATATGTTATGCTTGATTAAGCCCTTCTATAGTTTTGTAGAGGGAAGTATAGCACAACAATAAATAAAAAGCTACAAGGAGAAGCTGGTCTCTCAGTCCCTTTTCTCGTAAGCTCATGCCATACTTACTATGGCACTCACAGAGACGCACAAGCGCTTTGGGAAAAGGATTCAAATTTTAAGGAAGGAGAAGAAATTAACACAGGAAGACCTTGCAGACCTTATTGAGGTTGACAGAAGTTATATGGGATTTGTCGAAAGAGGAGAGAGAAACCCGACGCTTGATAAAATCATAAAACTATCTCAAGCATTAAAAATATCCTTGTCCGAATTATTTAAGGATGTGGCTTAAGTATCCAAAATTTTCCAATCCACATCCGTCTCTTACGGGTACGGTAAGTACCTGGGGGAGGGTGATTTTATACTACTGCAAAAGCTTCCCCCTTTAAGGGTAAATTACACAGCGGGAGTGTGGGTCTTACTCGAACATATCAGTATGTAGAAAGAAGCTGTTGTGTTTGTTGCATCACCACATCAGGATAATCTATAATCTCTAACCAGTTGGAGCCGTAGAAATCGTTCCATCGCTCGAGCACGAAAAAGACCACCCAAGTGGTGGTTTTTTTGTGGCTTCTCACACCATCTGGAGGACTAGTCGCGGAGATACATTTTTTTAGCCTCATTTTCGTCATACATAAAATTGCAGGCTCTATCCTGTTTATTGGATAGTGTATTTGAAAATTATATGAAGTGCGCCTACTAAATGTGGTCTTCTTTATCTCTTAATGCCTCTTCTTTAGTCTTGTGAATAGCATTCACTTTATGATGAGCGGGACTATAAAGAGTATAGAGCTTCATCTCCTTTTCAGAAGAGGTATTCAAAATATTATGTTTTGTACCAGCAGGAATTATGATTGCCGATCCATTGCTGAGGGGATGTTCCTCGCCATCAAGAATAGCTTTTCCTTCACCTTCTTCAACGCGGATAAACTGATCTACAATTTCATGGATCTCAAATCCGATATCTTCATTTGGTAAGAGGCTCATCACAACCAACTGATTGTGCTGTCCTGTATATAAAACTTCTCTAAAAAAGTCGTTATTTAGGGTTTTCTCTTCGATATTAATTAATAATCCTTTCATATTATTTTCTTTCCTCACTCTATTCCTAAATCAGGGATAAGTCAAGTAATAGGCTCTGACGTTTTCTATTAGACGAAACGCTGTAAATTGACCTCCATCCTGTCGTCTGTTAACATTCCCACATGACTGAAATAACTCCAAGCTGTCCTGCTGGAAACGGAGAGTGTCCCGTTGAGTGTCC
The DNA here is from genome assembly GCA_964485575.1 of uncultured Gammaproteobacteria bacterium. Taxonomy (GTDB): domain Bacteria; phylum Patescibacteriota; class Microgenomatia; order Levybacterales; family GWA1-39-11; genus JAUSNA01. Next base: position 2,063 of record CAZAJO010000022.1, read on the forward strand.
AATCTATTTTGCAGCCATAAAGTCTATGCCTTCATTTGAAGAACCCGACCCGTTTATGATGCGCTTATCTCTTCTTTTTCACGATGGAAAAAATCACGAAGTAAACATTGCTGATATCGGCAATGTTCTGAATAGATGCATGAAAGAAACGGGCACTGACTACCTTCAAGAGCTACGATATATAAATCCGATTTAGCACTAAATTTGCTTTAACTTCTTTATCTCTTCCCATCTTTGTTTCATTTCTCCAACATAACTAGGATTTTGAAAGGTAAGTATAATGTTGTCAGGGATGGGGAGCACTAGACTTATAGTTTGACTTGCCCTCATAATTTCATTATAATTCTCCTCATGAAAGAAAAAGGGACCCCTAACGCTGAAAATGTGGCTTTTTATCACTGGCTTTCTGCGAGATTTCCAGAAGGGTTAACCGGTACAAAAAATGCCATTCCTGTTAAGGTAGATGAGAATGATTTGGAAGCTATAATCCTTGAACCGGAAGATAATTCTGTATCATTCGGACTTTTCCTACAGGATCATCGCTACAGTAGAAAAACAATTATTGTTAACAGCTTGGGGCAAGTTACAGAAGATACTGTGGGTATTATTCCAGACTTTGACAGAGCTGTGAATGAGCCTAAATTTTCAAGTTCAAATCAAGAAATTTTAGAAGTAGTTTCACAAGCAATACAAACCCACTTTCCTGACCATTCCATGCAGAGCTAGTAAAATAGGTTCTAGTATTTTCAACCGAGTAGAGCGAAATAGAAGTTCTTTATCATACTCCTCCAATTTGATATCATATAACTGTGGCGACAATAAATCCCTGGATCAACTTCAATGGGAATGCTGAGGAAGCATTTACATTCTACAAATCGGTCTTTGGCGGTGAATTTACAAAAGTGATGCGTTTTAAAGATCTTGCCAGTGATGAATTCCCCGTATCTGAAAAGGAAGAAAATAAAATAATGCATATTGCGTTGCCCATCGGCAATAACAATATGCTAATAGCAAATGACGTTCCAGAAGTTATGGGACGGGTAAATGAGCAGGAGAACAGAAGCAAGATTTTAGTAAATACCGAAAGCAAAGAAGAGGCGGACAGATTATTTACTGGCTTGTCAGTTGGCGGAGAAGTAGAAGGACCCATGGGTAATGGCCCTTATGGGACGTATATGGGTATGTTTCGAGATAAATATGGCATTGAATGGATAATCGAATTTTCTAATAAGCAAAGCTTTTCTTCGAATAAATAACATGAGTCGACTTATTACATGCATCTGGTTCTCCAAAAATGACGGGGAAGAGGCAGCAAATTATTACATAGATACTTTCAATTCAGCGCCAGGTAATCACGAGGGAAAAATTGGAGATATCACAAAAACACCTAAAGCAGCTGAAGAAGTTTCGGGTAGACCTGAAGGATCTGTAATGACAGCCGAGTGTGAGATTGATGGAACAAGCTTCATGTTTCTCAATGGTGGTCCCGTTGATCAGTTCAAACTTAACGGTGCAACATCCTACATTATTGAATGTGAGACACAGGAAGAAATTGATTACTTCTGGGAAAAGTTGTCTGCAGTTGCCGAAGCAGAGCAGTGCGGATGGTGTACAGATAAATTCGGGGTCACATGGCAGGTAGTCCCAAGGATTTTGGATGAATATATGCGCGACCCTCAAAAAGCAGAGGCAGTAACAGCAGTATTTATGCCAATGAAAAAACTTGACCTTGAAGCTATCCGAAAAGCCGGCGAATAAGGCTTGTATTACGGAGAAGTATTTTTTATTCCTCTAAAGTATTGCAATCGTTAAGATCTCCACTATTATAGCCCTCCATAAACCAACTCAATCTTTCTTTAGATGTACCATGCGTAAAGGTTTCTGGATTTGTATATCCCTGAACTTTTTCTTGAATTCTGTCATCTCCCACTGAGGAAGCAGCATCCATCGCTTCGCTTATTTCTCCAGGCTCTAATATTCCTTGATCCTTTATTGAATTTGCCCAGGTGCCAGCATAGCAGTCAGCCTGTAGTTCAATTTTGATAGAAGTTTTATTGTCTTGAGAAGGATTTTCCAAATTACCGAGGAGTGTTTGAACGTGATGGCCTACCTCATGAGAGATAACATAGGCCTGCGCCACATCTCCACCTTTCGCACCAAAGCGTGTCTTCATTTCATCAAAAAATGTTTCATCCAGATAAATTGTGCTATCAACCGGACAGTAGTGGGGACCTACTTGAGAGGTTGCCGTACCACATCCTGAATTAGTAGCGGCTCTGAACAAAACTAACTTCGGCTCCACATATTTAATACCATAATCAGTTAATTTCTTTCTCCAACTATCATTGTTTGATCCAAGAACAGTAGACGCAAAATTTTCGTAGGGGTCATTTCCTTCAAATTTACTCGTATCTACTTGTTGTGAGTTATTCATCTGCTCTTGAAGGACTGATTTTCCAACTTCCTTAAGCCCTCCCTCTATACTTCCTCCATTCAAGTAATTCATCAATAGAAAAAGCGCTACTCCAGCAACGCTTATACCTCCAACCGCAACTGGCTTTAGAGAACGTCTGTCTTCTACATTTCCTCGACTTAGAATTTTATCCCAATATGCCATCTGAGCTATTTTAACAGAACAATATAAATGTAATGTAATAAATACATTTGATATTTCAATCTTGCGGGAGTAAACTCACCTTATGGCTGCTGAAGAAGAAAAAGAAGCTCCAAAAACCGCATCGAAATTTCAAAAACTTCGGGCAAACAGAAAATTCCGATTATGGTTTATTGCCGGACTGTTAGCACTCGTTGTTATCCTTTTTATCTTTTTTGAGAAACTCCGTCTTGTTTTAATAATTGCATTCGTCGCACTACTTGCCGCATTTGGGCTAGAAGCAGCAAAAAGCGACTGGGACCTAAATAAACTTATACAAACAAAATCCTTTGAACAATCAAAAGTTGGTCGTGATACAAAGGGCAATATTAAGCTAGATGAAGCAGGCAATATTCTTTTTGACAAAATGGGTAATGTAACAAAGGACAAGGCTACTGGAAAAAAGGCCGATGAATACAACTGTGATGATTTTTCAACACAGCCTGAAGCTCAAGCATTTTTCAAAAAAGTCGGGGGTGTCGGAAATGATGTTAACAGGCTCGATGGCAATAAGGATGGAGAAGCCTGCGAAAGTTTGCCTAAAGGGGGAACAAATTAATGAAAGGGTTTTTGGATTTTGTACGCGAACAGGGAGTGGTAGGACTTGCTGTTGGTTTTATTTTAGGAGGCGCAGTATCAAAACTTGTTACCGCCCTTGTTGGAGATATTATCAGTCCTATTTTAGCTTTGGGAATGAGTAATGTTGAGAACCTTAAGGATGCATATATTCAAGTTGGTGCAGCAAAAATAATGTGGGGAGATTTTATCAATGTTCTTATCGATTTTGTAGTAATCGCACTGGTTGTCTATTTCGGTGTAAAATTGTTAAAACTCGACAAGGCCGATAAAAAGAAGTAGTGATCAAAAGTTAGGCTTGTTGTCTCCATCGTGTTGGACTTTCACTATTAGATCCTTCTTTATTCCTGCTATAGCTGGGAGTA
>CAZAJO010000023.1:0-4125 GCA_964485575.1 uncultured Gammaproteobacteria bacterium
CTAATTATATTAAATAAATGAGCTAAATTCAAAACTTTGTCGGGGAAAGAGGACTTGAACCTCCGGCCTCACGGTCCCAAACCGCGCGCTCTAGCCAACTGAGCTACTCCCCGAATGCCATATATTCTGCATTCGGGGAGCAAGCTTTGCTTACTTCCGTAGAATGCAAAATACAATCATCCTATTTTAAATGTTTGAACTGACAAACACAAGCATATCTCCTCATGACACTCTATAATAAATATGATAAAGTCTAAGTAAATAACGTATACATGGATATATACGAAGAATCAGTCCAACTCCACAAAAAACTCAACGGTAAGCTTGAGGTAGTCTCCAAAACAGAGATCAAAGACAAAAAAGATCTCTCACTCATTTATACACCGGGTGTTGCTGAAGTCTGCAGGATCATTGACCAAGACCACGACAAGGCCTATGAATTGACCATTAAAGGCAATACAGTGGCAATTGTGTCGGATGGATCAGCAGTCCTTGGACTTGGCAATATTGGCCCATACGCAGCCATTCCTGTCATGGAGGGGAAAGCAGTTCTATTTAAAGAATATGCAGGTATTAATGCATTTCCTATTACAGTTGAAACTCAGAATTCTTTTGAGGTGATTAACTTGGTGAAAAATATTGCTCCTGTTTTTGCAGGGATAAATCTAGAAGATATCGCAGCTCCACGATGTTTTGAGATAGAGGAAGCCCTCCAAGATATTGGTATTCCTGTTTTTCATGATGACCAACATGGAACTGCTATTGTCCTTCTAGCAGCTCTCATAAATTCAGCAAAACTAGCTGGCAAAGATATGCGAAGCCTTCGGGTTGTCATCAATGGAGCCGGAGCTGCTGGGACAGCCATCGCACAACTTCTTCTTTGCGTCGGTCACAATCCTGACGTTTGTGAGCCGGTAAAAGAGATAATTGTTGTTGACTCAAAAGGAATTGTCAGCACAAAAAGACCTGATATTATGGATAACCCTTGGAAAATGAGGCTTGCTACCATTACAAATAGAAATCAGGTTGAAGGAAGTCTGGATGATGCGATGACAGGCGCTGATGTATTTATTGGAGTCAGCAAGGGAGCACTTCTTACCCCAAACTCTATTAAGAAAATGAACGAGCGCCCTATTATTTTTGCGATGGCCAACCCTACGCCTGAAATCATGCCTGATGAGGCCAAAGATGCAGGAGCCTATATAGTCGGAACGGGTAGATCAGACCTACCAAATCAAGTTAACAATGTCTTGGCATTCCCTGGGGTATTTTTAGGCGCTATCCAAGCAAGAGCACATACTATTACTAACGAAATGAAGATTGAAGCCGCTTTTGCTTTGGCAGAATGCGTAGAAAATCCTTCAGTTGATAACATATTGCCTTCCCCGCTTGATAAAACCGTCGCACCACGGATTGCAAAAAGAGTTGCTGAGGCTTACAAAAATTCCCCTCAAGCCAACAAATAAGTTATTTTAGTCTTTCCAGTACTCCCCTTTTTTTTACAATATGTTTGTAATCCCACTGGATTTCCCTGGATTTTTTAAGCCAGCGGTAAAGATCCTCTGAGTTTATGTCTTTCGCTGATGTATAAAACACTGATGCATCCTGAAACCGACCATTCCCTGGTTGTAATTTTTCTTCATCAAAACTCCTCCCACTCCAAAACATAAGTCTTATCCCAGCCTTTTGCTTGCTATACCCAACTATTGGATTTCCATCTAAAAACCAGACAGGATGTGCGTGCCAGACTTTATTTTCAGCTTCTTTTAGAACTTCACAAATTTCTTTATAAAGAAATTCGCATATTTCGCGTTCAGAGGATGACAATGATTTATGATATTTGCTGATGTCTTGGTTCATTTTGCGCTAGCGCCCTTTCTCTCAGATCTGTGGCCATTTCAGCCAATGCACCACCTGGAGTAGATACTGGCCAAACACTCTCTAATACTCCGCCTCTATTTACTGCAAGAATATGAACGCCATCTGGCCTGTCACTACTAGTGCCTCTATTTAGTCTAACATTACGCGCTTCTAATTTGAACCCTTCTTGACTGGGATTAATGTGAGCTTTTTGAGCATCCTGTATGGCATATTTGTGCATTGTCGAATTGTTGTACCAAAAAGGATTTGCATCCATGCTCAAATACACCATACCGGTATTACCAACTTCAACCGAGTAAGTCTCACCATGCTTGGTACCAACGTTTGTACCTACTCTCAGATCCATGAGTCTTTCTCTTTCCAGTTTTCCTGGTGTGTAGGTTGGGGTACCATACAACCTTTCCCAATGATCTTTTGTAAGTGGAGTTGGACCATCTCCGTCTTGCTTTGTTTTTCTTGCCCATTTTGTCTCGTCCCGTTTGTGTCTTCTGAAGCCCATCTTGTCCATTGCAGACTCTATTAAAAACCCTTCCCCTTTCAAATAGTCTTCTACCTCCTCAGCAGTGACGTAGTTTGTTGAACCATGCAGTTGTGCAAGTTCAAGGGCATGATCTGCAGTTTGTGGCCTTATCCAATATGGAGGTGAGGAGTTACGCCAGACAACGGGGACACAATTTTTTGTGAATCTTACGTCTGTAGAAATACCACTAATTCTTTTCTCACGGGTCTTTTCATCCAGCGCCTTAAAACGTTGTTCCGCCTCTTTCTTTTTTTGTTTGAAATCCGCTGTTTCTTCCCAAAGTTTTAGAGGAAAACTGTATCCTTCTGCCATAAGCTAGATTTTCTACCCACATGAAGGAAAAGTCAATATAAGTTTTGAGAAATTAGACAAGAAGAGCCCAGTTTTTTGATACTTCGGGAACACTACACATATTCCGGTTAAAGCAACAAGGTCGTCGCATCCCTTTATTTAGCTTGTCCAGCATTACATCCAAGTGATGCTTTCGAGTCTCCTCTGTCTTTACTGCCCTCACCCAGCGGATCCAGTCCCACCGAGCACTTGGCGTTATATCATCCCAAATGTCCTTCGCTTTCTTGGATGTAGACAGAGCTTTTGCAACGTCTTCGGGTACTTCTGGCTCTACCCACTCCTTGGTAGGCTCCAATGAAACGTCAACAGTGTCTCCGGCTTTTACCTTTGCTTCCGCCAAAAGCTTTTTACTCGGAGAGAACCAATGACTTGGCTTGAGATTTGGTCCATACTTCCCATCAGGCTCAAGAAGTGCCTTGAAAGGGACATCATTGAGGGTACCTGCAACCATCAACATACTTCTGGTTGGGAATTGTGCTGAAACATCGGTAGGCAGATGAAGAATTGTCAAACCGTTAATATCTATGAGTTCAGTTTTAAAAGAGATCATTTTGTCCTATTTTACCAGATTAGTCAAAGTCATTTTTTTTGACTTTTTCTTCAACTTCAGCTAAGTTATTTGCATACCAATCTGCTCCTTTTTGATCATAGCCCTTAACTAAATTCTCCTTAAGGCCAATTGTGTAAGCACCAGCACTTTTTGCTGATTTAATTCCAGTGTTTGAATCTTCAAGTACTAATGTACTTTTAGGTTCAGCATCAAGCAATCTCATTGCTTCCAAATAGCCATCTGGCGCAGGTTTGTGAGGCAGATCTTTTCTATCATACAAAGACACTATAAGAGAAATTTTGTCGCTGTTTTTAATGCGTTTTGTAACCAAATCAATCCACTCCCTAGGAGATGCTGAAACGATACCTATTTTGAAATTATTTTTATGTAATGTGTCAATTAGTGCTTCTATCCCGCTTGTCAGAGGTGCGGTGGAATAAATATTGTGAGCTTTTTCAAAAAAAGCATTGAGAAACACTTTTTTCGGAACTTTACTACCATTTTTTAATGCTAAGTTGTAAATTCCATCCATATTTATTCCTACTGTTGAACCCATTTTAGTAATAACTTCTTCTCCAAAAAGATCATGGTAGATTTGCCGTTTTGCAGTATCCCAAATGGGTTCGTTGTCAATCAAAACTCCGTCAAGGTCAAATATGAATGCTTTATTCATAATAGAGAAATTATATCAGAGGGTTACTTAATACACTTGACTCAGGTGGCTGAAAGCCAGGAATAAGCCCCTCGACAAACTTGGGGCACATCTAATGGGTGGAAGACGGGTGCCGCCCCCGCGACCTCCGGTTCCACAAACCGGCGTTCT